>CACZFF010000015.1 GCA_902780385.1 uncultured Lachnospiraceae bacterium | reverse complement strand
GGCGAAAATTTTCAGCTGATCCTCTCGGTGATCGAGAAAAACCTGATCCGGGTGGAAGTTACTCTTACAAGGTGGAATTTACTTTTACAACTGACCCAGCATTTTTTCAGCATCTTTTCAGAGGCTTTTTTCCGGGTCCTTTTTCCAAATCCCTTTTCCAAGTCTTTTTTCCAGGGCTTTTTTTCACGGACTCTTTTTTAAGCAATCGGTACAGTCGAAGCCGGAGCAGCCGGGATCAGTATCACGGCAGTCTTCTCAAATAGCAGTCCGATTGTTAATCTTATTGTTAACTTACTGCCGTTTTTCAGTTGACAATATCAGAGATTCCGTGTATTCTAAAGTCGCTTTTAAAGCTCTGGAAAGGGCATCGCCTATTCGCTTCTTATGTTTTATCTTCTCCGGCGGTGTCCTTTCCTGCAAAATGCATTTAATGACACATCTCCGCAGAGAAAATCCGGAAACAAACAGAAAGAAGGCCTGCAATGTCTCAACATAATTCTTTTTCAAATACAAGAAACCTGGTCCTGTGCGCGGTCTGCGCTGCCATCACCTGCATTCTGGCGCCCCTGTCCATTCCGCTGGCAGGCGGTGTCCCGATCTCCCTTGCGACCTTTGCTGTCATGCTGTCAGGTGTTCTGCTGGGCGGCTCTATGGGCGCGGTCAGCCAGCTGATCTATGTACTTCTGGGATCCGTAGGGCTGCCCGTCTTTGCCGGATGGACAGGCGGGCTTGGAAATGTGCTGGGCATGACCGGCGGATTCATCATCGGCTATATTCCCTGCGCATGGCTTACAGGCCTCATCTATCATAGATTCGGCTCCAACGCGAAAAAGTCTCTGAAAATCTTCTATATGATCATAGGCATGATCGCCGGCACCATCGCACTCTATGCCCTCGGAACAGTCTGGTTTGTCGCCATCACAGGAATGGATATCCGGGCAGCTCTTGCAGCATGCGTGATCCCCTTCATTCCCGGAGACTTCATCAAGATGGCGGCCGTTGTGATGATTGGACTCCCCGTGGGGACCGCAATCCGCAGGGCAGTCTACGCAGGAGAGCCTGCAGTCTGATTTCGGAGACAGCGATGGCACAGATACATCCCAAAAGGACTCCTGTCCTTCATCTTCGCCCGCATCACCTTTTGTGCATACAGAATTACCGCGGTCACGGCTATAGCACCTGTTTTCACGAAAAAATGTCCTCCGTGATCGCATCGCTGCAGACCTCCGCCGGAGTCCCTATAGAGCTCACTGACAGTGCTGACGATCTGTGTATAGCCTGCCCTCACTGCAGGGACGGTGTCTGCGAATCCGAAAATCTGGCCCGATTTGACAAACTCGTCTCTGCCCTCACAGGCGCATCACCTGGCCGGACCTTCACCTGGAAACTCCCCGCAGGCAGCGCTGACAGACTTACCTGCGGCTATAGTGAAAGCTGTGATCATTTCCGGCTTCCGATCATGTCAAAGGAGCTTCTGGAAAAATGTTGCTGCGGCTGTTCCTGGCTGGAGCTCTGTATGGAGATCGTTTCCGGCTGAAACTTCATAATATCAAAAAAAGCACACAGCGAGGAGTACGGTGCCAGTGAAATAGTACTCTTCTGCTGTGTGTCTTTTTTTATTTTTTGGCAATATCTGCAGTAAATGTCCGGTCGCGGTCGATCAAGATATCGGCACCGATCGTATTGCCGTCCTCGTCCAGCCAGCCGATGATTTCTCTTTTTTTAATCTGTGAAGGAATCTGCGTCTCTCCGTACTCGGGCAGGGGCAGGTATCCCAGCGTTTCTCCCGGCAGGACATAGTGAGAAAGGTCACCCCAGGGGAATTTAAACAGGACACGGCAGTATCGGTTCTCTCCGTTCTGCCCTTCTTTTCCGGCAGCTTCTCCGGTATCATTTCCCGTATCTTCCGCAGCATTTATTATATTCCCGCTTCCTTCTCCCACGTAGGAATCCAGAAAAGCGACCCGGCGCTGCAGCCAGTCAGTGAGGGAGGCGGTCTTTTCCCGAAAATCAAGGTCATTTGAGCGCCGGATGTTGTTCATGTAGGCAGCGGATTCGATTTCCGCGATTTCCTCCTCCATACGTTCGTCCAGAAACCTGTGGATCGCAGGGGAAAAGCGTTCCCGCCAGCGAGTATACAGGCCATCGGCAAATTCGTCATTTTTGAGGAGAGTGTGCAGCCAGCCGTCCCGGGAATCCCGGAACATAAGTGTGGAGACAGCCGTCTCAGGGTAGGTGCCGTAGAGCATTGTGCCAGCGGAGTGGTCAAAATCCCACATAGGCCCGCAATGCAGAAGAGGATCCTTCCGGTCTTTTATGATATAAAAGCTCCAGCGCTCCCCGTCCCATTCAACAAAATACTCTTCCAGCAGGAGCATATCCTGCCAGGATGGCACATCCAGATAATCCGTCAGTTTCTTCCCCGTTTCAGGATCTGTTCCGTCCTCGCTGTACACAGCGCGTTCCGCCGCGAGCATATAGTCCGAAATATAATTGACCTCCCCCGCAGTGGGGTAAGCCGGTGACATGATGCGGATCTTTCGATGGATAGTCGTAAACCAGGAGGTTTCCCCATCATATTTATAAGACTGCTGGAGCAGATAGCCTCCCGTGTTGTCCGCAGGTTCCTCCGGCCAGGAATATGCCCATTTGTAAAGCTTGTCCCCTTCCTTGTGCAGTGCGATTCTTTTGGGGATCGCGCTGCCCTGCTTCTGACCGTTTGCCGACTTGATCCGGTCGTCCAGCTTGTCGATCTCGACACTGCCGCCTGTCCTGGGCCGTTGGGAGAGAAAATAAAGTCCGTTGTACTTTCCGTTCAGATAAAGATTGACAAATTCCCCCTCCGGTGTGTCCCGCATCGCAAGCTCCAGGGCCAGCTGCGAGGAGATGCGGTCCAGCAGATTTGTCATATCGAACGTGTTGGCAAGAAGACACAGCTTTTTGCATGACTTCATTCCCAGAACACTCTTTTTTTCCGCCAGACTCACATTATAAGGGCGCTTCACCATGTGCCAGGTGCTGTTTCCCCTGCCGCTGACCTCACACTCACCCTCACTGTCCATCTTTCCGTTGGGAAGAAAGACTGTAAATGACGCCTTTTCCCTTGTCTGCTTGGCAGCGTCTGCGTCCACGGCTTCCATACTCCCGCTCTCAGTATCCAGATACATCGTTGCGGTTCCTGTGCAGGAAAAGACATAAAGCACATCCGAATATGTGCTTCCATCCTCTCTTTCCATCGTCACAGAAAAAGCAGATCCGTTTTCAAGCCCGGAGACTTCATCCCCGGAAAAATAAATCTGCTCCGTATTATCCCGGTCCGTATTTTCACCGGATGCAGTATTGCTGTCATGGCTGCCGGAACTGTTGCTTTCCGGACCGAGTCGGGCTCCCTGATAGTATTCACCGTCCTTCAGCGCCTTCATGGAGACCGATTTAAACGCGGAAAAGCGTATTCTCGGATGACCGGACATTTCCGCGGGGAGAAAAACCGCCCAGCACATAACACCTTTCTCTCCGCCGAGAATCGAAGTATCCAGCTGTACAGGCACAGAGCGCTGCGCTTCTTTCGGGCCTCCTGCAGTGAAGGCGATCTGCTGCATCAGTTCCTGCTCCGGGACCGGGGGTATCTTTTTCCCGTCACCGGTATCACCATTTTCCGCTGTCTTCTGTTCAGACTCTGCTCCAGTCTGTCCGGACTTTCCGCCGGCCTGCCCTGTCTCTGCCCCGGTCTTTTCCACCGCCTCGCTCTGTCCGGCATCAGCACTCCCCTCCGGCGTTTGATGCGAACTTCTCGAAACGAACCAGGTGCCCGACAGCAGAATCAGTGCAAGCAGGGATGGCACAAGGATCAAACCTATGATTTTCCTTTCAGTTTTTCCCATTCTCGCCCCTTCTCTTTAACATCTCCCGGAGTTTCAGCACTGCAGCATTTAAGATATAGATCTATAATCCAACTCTGTGCAGTAACTCTTTTACACTGGAACCCCCAAGGTGAAAAAAGTGAACGTATTTTCTCCGATGAAATCAACGAAATACAAAGCGCTTCTGCGCGAGCTTCCCGTCCAAACTCAACTGGATGCCGGAAATATAAACAAAATTATACATGAATCCGGGTTTTGACTCAACTGTCTCAAAACCTCCATTCTTGTACCATACTCGCAGCCGCTTGACTCGCTGTTTATTGATCCGTCTGAAGTCGTTCTGATGCGGATCCGAATTCAATCCGGAGAACGGCATGGTCGGAAGGGTAAAAAAACTGCTGCCAAAGGGCAGCAGTTTTTTATTGCCGCCAAAGGGCAGCAGTTTTTTTACTTCCGCCAAAGGACAGCAGTTTTTTTACTTCCGCCAAAGGACAGCAGTTTTTCTATAGTTCCGGGGAATCAAGTCTCATGCATGGGGCCAAAGACCCGCATCTGCATGCATATCAGGCAGCCCTTCCGCTTCCTTGCTCAGTACCATTACCCGGTACATTATCTCAAGAGTTACAGCACAGCACCTCCGACGGGTCTGATGGAAAGTACATGGCAGCTGCCCTCTCCGATGGCTGCATCGATGCCGCTGCGGAAGGTCTCGAGCATGTCGAGCGGCACAAATGCCTGTACCGTGCCGGCAAAACCGCCGCCGTGGACACGATGGGCACCGCGGCCGCCGAGAAGCACATCACACAGTGCAAGGGCTACATTGACCGCCTGATTGCGGACACTTCCCTCCACAGCTGTGTTCTGCAGATACTCATAAGAGGAGTGACCGGATTCATTCACAAGCTTCAGGAATCCGGAGAAGTCACCCGCGCGGAGTGCTGCTGCCTCCTGCTGTGCGCGCTCATTGTCCAGCACAAAGTGCATGGCGCGCATGAAGGCGCGGTCACCGCAGGTCTCGCGGATCTGCGGGGTCTTTTCCATGAGCTGCTGCACTGTGATGCCGCGAAGATATTCCTGGCCGAAAAGTGCCGCAACACTCTTCATTTCCATAGGAATGGAAGCATAGGCATCTGTCAGATCCGCATGGCTGGAGCGGGAATCGACGATACAGAGCGCATAGCCCTCCTTTGCAAGATTGAGATCGATCTTCTCAACGACGGGCTTTTCCACATCTGCAAAATCGATGGCTACAACACCGCCGACGGAAGATGCCGACTGATCCATCAGGCCGCTGGGCTTTCCGAACCAGTTGTTCTCGGTTTTCTGGCCCATCTTGGCGATTTCCACAGCGTCAAAAGTGTTGTCACAATAAAAATCATTGAGGATGACGCCTGTCAGCGTCTCGAAAGCTGCCGAGGAGGAAAGTCCGGAGCCGCCCAGCACGCTGCTGGTGCAATAAGCGTCAAATCCACTGACCGCAAAGCCGCGGGCCTGTGCCTGTGCCGCCATACCCCGGATCAGGGATGCGGTGGATTCCTTCTCGGATTCCACAGGATCTGTGCTCGCCAGGTCAACCTCGATCATTCCGTATCCTTCAGAAAAGAACCTGATCACATTTTTGCCGTTGGGCGCAGCTGCTGCCACAGCATCCAGATTCACACTTGCCGCCAGAACACAGCCGCACTGATGGTCAGTGTGGTTGCCTCCGATCTCGGTACGCCCGGGTGCACTGTACAGGCCGAGCTCTTCCGTGTCATTCTCAGGGAAAGTACTGTCAAAACCTTCCGTCACCCTTACCAGACGCTCTGCGTAATCATTTGTCTCCTGCCCTGTGCAGCCATAAACCTCTTCAATTCTGCTGTTAAGCGCGCCCGCACCAAGCTCCTGTGCCAGTGTCTTTCTGTCATGCATACTCTGTTTCCCCCTTTCCGGTCTCAAACTCGGATTCACTTCAAAATGCAAACTCTCAATATTCCTGTAAACAAACTCAAATATATCCGTCTTTAGGATATATTATAGCTTCCCTCATATGTGAATTTGTATAGAATAATGGCTTCTCTTTATGCACTTTTAAAAACTTAAGAAGTCTGCAGACACCTGACACTCTATTTTTATTCATAGACAGGATCGAATTCGCGGTTTCCGGTGATGACTGTATATTCCTGCAGGTATTCGCCGTTTTCGGTGTCCTGCCAGCCGATGATCAGACCGTCCTCTTCACGCAGGGTGGTCGTCTGTTTTTCCCCGTAATCCGCGGTCGGGATGAATCCCATGGATTCTCCCTCTTTCACGTAGTAGGAAAAATCCCCCCATGAAAAATGGAAGAGCAGTCTGCAGTAGCTGTCGGGGTCGGAATAGTAATCATGCATAAACTCCAGGCGGTCCCGGATCAGCGTCCGGACCAGATCAATGCGGTCCCGATAGACCAGGTCCTTGCCCCAGCGAAGGTAGTTGAGATTGGTGTCCTTTTCGAGCATGTCCACGTTCTGTTCGAATTCATTCTCCATGATGTCCCGGATGATGGGCTCGAATTCCTCGAGGAAAATCTGCGCGACACGCTCCCGGAACTCCGGAAACTGTTCCATCCTGTGGAGCCAGCGCTTGCGTCCGTCCCGCAGCCACAGAGTCTGTGCGGAAGTCTTGTAATAATCGCCGCAGTTCATGTTGCCCAGGCACAGGTCGAAATCCCAGACCGGACCGCAGTAGAGGAGAGGATCCCCTGCCGCTTTGTAGAAAAAGAAACTGTAGTATTCGTCATCCGACTGGACGGTAAAGTCCTGCACGAGATACATGCGGGCCCAGGAATCCATGTCAAAATACTCCCAGAGGTTTTTTCCTGTATCGGGATTGACACCGTCCTCTTGGTCGATCTCGTCCTCTGCTGCCTCTCCCTTGTCATTGAGCACGGCGCCTGCAAAAAGGGCTTTTTCCGCCTCACGCAGATAGTTGGACATATATTTATATTCCCCCACGGAAGGGGCCTGCGGGGATTTGAAAACCAGGTATCTCGTCTCGGACTTGAACCAGACCTCTTCTTTTTCGTAGCGGTTGTCAAACTCAATGATATAGCCGCCCGTGATGTCCTTGGGCTCCTTGCGGAAAGCATAGGCGATCGCCTCGTTTCCCTCCTCATCGGTATCCATGACGACCGTCTCCGGATCTTCGTCTCCGCTGTTTATCTTTTCATTTTCTTCATCAAGGTCTGTGACATGTACTGATCCGCCGTTGGCATTGATCCTCTGCGTGAGAAGGCACAGACTGTGATAACGTCCGTTGAGATATACATTTACAAGACGTGTCTGCGGAGTGTAGGCAAGTCCCAGCCTCTCAGCCATCTCGAAAGCATAATACTGCCGTGTCTGGGAAGAGTCCCAGAAATTCGCGATCAATGCAAGCTTGGAACAGCTGTCCATTCCCAGAAGAGAATTTTCATTCTCCAGTTTCAGGTTATAGGGTTTCTTTGCCAGAGACCAGGTGCTGTTGCCTCTTCCCTTGATCACACATGTTCCGCTGGCATCCTGCGCCCCGTCTGTCTGAAAGATCCGATAAGATGCCATCTCCTCTGTCCGGTGCTTTTTGTCTTTGTCGACCGCATCCATGGAGCCGCTCTCCGTATCAATGTACATGGACGGCACATTCTCCGTATATAAAAAGACTGCGGTCCCGCTCTCCTTTTCTTTGCCTTCATCGCCGGGCCAGGAATATGAGAAGGCATACTCTTTCCCTTCTGCAAAAACCGGCAGGGCATCTCCGGACGAAAAGGTTCCGGAAACATCGTCTCCCTTGATCTTCAGGCTTCCCTCACTGTCAAAAAACACATGCAGCGGCCCGTTCATCTCAGCGGGCACATAGGCATAAAAGATACCTGTATCCTTTTTTTTGACCAGCCCGAACCAGCCCCCGTCCGTCATCAGGGCATCTTCAGCGGAAAACAAAATTCCCGATAAACCATCCGGTCTCTTCAGAACAGTCTCCTCAGACACAAGCTGCCAGGGATCGGGTGGCTCTTCCTCTTCAACAGTAGTCTGCGCATCACGGAACAGTACTGCGCAGATGATCAGTGCCAGTGTCATCCATAAGACCACCGGCAGTGCAGAATATCCTTTTCTTCTCATAAAACTCCTGCGTGTCTCCCAGATTCTCAGATTCCTTCATTATTTACAGAATTCACAGACTGCGTTTTCCCTCACGAAAAAAGTTCCCCATCCAGCGGAACCTGCCGGAATACGATTTTTCCATCCGGCCCATGTTCAAGGAAATTGGTGTGTGTAAATCCGCAGTCAATGGCCGTACGCACTGCATGGTCAAAGCCGCCGTCCAGAAGCTCCTTCTGATGAGCATCCGAGTTGATCAGGAGCTCACCGCCGAATTCCTGCAGGTTTTTTAATAGGAAGCGGTTCGGATAAAGCTCCGCCTTCCGGCCGCGGTTATATGCCCCGCAGTTGATCTCAAAGGGAATGTCCTTTGAGATGAGATATTCCATGGCCTCCAGCGCAGGCCCGTAATAGCGGGGATCCGATTCGTCCAGATAATGCAGGTCATCGTTGAAGCGCGTGATCAGGTCAAAATGACCGATGAAAGTGCAGTGCAGCCTGTCACAGACCTGTGCCTCAAGGTCATAATATGCCCTTGCAAGCCGATAATAATCACCGCCGAAATGCTCTCTGCAGCCCTCTGTCAGGCGCTCCGCTGTGTCATCCACCGCAAAAAAATTTCCATCTGCACCCTGCACATAGTGCACGGACCCGATCAGATATTCCATCTGTTCCAGAAGTCCGGCCTCCTCCTCATCCCGCGGCTGAAAGAGCACATCCAGTTCCGCGCCGCGCAGAATATCCAGCCTGCCGCGGAAGGTCTTCTGCAGGCGGCTGATCTCCTTATTATACTCCTTCAGTTCCATCCTGATTTCCGAATCCATATGCCCGGAAAAGCCCAGATGGGTAAAACCAATCTCCACGGCCCTTTCCGCCATCTCCTGCGCCGTATTTCTGCCGTCGCAGAATATCGTGTGTGTATGAAAATTTCCTCTGAGCATATGATCATCTCTCCCGCCAGGGTAAAACTGCAGCACAAAAAACGACATAGATTTTACACAGAATTCTCATAGACAGCCGGCAAAACTGTGATATTATGGAATTCAATCAAATTGTAAAAGATTAAAAGCTTACCGGAAACAGACCATTCAGTTGAATATTCGTTTGAATGTAGAAAGGATACTATTTTGTTTAAACACGATCATACTCTTCTTCACAGATCTTTTGCCATGGCTCTGTCCGCCGCCATTGCCGTAACCGCTGCGGGCTGCTCAGGGGGAGCGCATACCAGTTCCGCCCCCTCGGATGTCCCTCAGGCAACAACCGTAACCACTGCGATTCCTGTACCTGCAGATGCCTCCACTGTCGCGGAGACCTCCGCTGCAGCCGATACAAGTGCAGCTGCTTCCGCTGAAACAGACAATGCTGCGGCATCTGCCACAGCTGCTGCTTCCGAAACTGCAGACGCATCTGCTGCAGCCGCGGAAAACGCCGCCGCTGATTCCACTGCAGCCGAAACCGCTGCAGCTGAATCCATGGAAGACGGCCTGCCCGGGCGTGATACAGCCGACACAGCACTGAAAGAATCTGTTCTTTCGGAAGCCCTCGTGGAATGTACCGGATGGGGACAGTCTGCCGGCAGTTCTCTTCGCGCCGCCACAGCTGCCGTCCTGCTCCTTCAGTGGGCAAACGAGGCCGATGCGGCCAACGCGGATCCCGCGATCCTTGCCGACACTGTCAAAGCAGAAGTCAACCGGCTCTCCGATTCCCAGAAGGAAAACCTGAAGGCCAACTGGTCTACCATCTCTTTCGATGCCAGCCTGCTCCTGGACTCCTATGATGAGATCAGCCCGATCCTGGAAGACGCCGGCTGTGCCGAAGCCGCAAAGAGTATCACCTCAAACAAGAACTCTCTGGCGAACTGGGAAGCTCTTGAGCACGCCCTGGATGCGACTCTGAAGTAATCCCTTTCTTTCAAAAAATTAAATACCCTTTTTTCAAAACAACTCAGTATCAGGTCCGGCAGCTGCCGCAGAACATCCATGTTCCCGGCAGCTGCCGTTTTTTTCATCAAAAAAGACCGTTATCTGAAAAGACTGTTCAACACCTATTAAGCCGTCAATACTTGTTAATATGAACCTTGTTGAAAGGCAGGCTCTCCGGAGCTCTGCCCGGCAGTTCTTCATCCGGCATCCCAAGAGAGAGGATCGCCTCGAGGCGGCATTCCGCGGGGAACTGCAGAATCCGGCGCAGGAAATCCTCAGTGGTCTCCCCGTCAATCGCCTCGCGGTCCCGGCCCTGGATCCAGCAGCTGCCTACGCCCAGCGCAGATGCCATCAGATGCATATTGGCCATCACCACACTGCAGTCCTCGATCCAGACATCGGAGCGCTCCTCATCACCGACCACGACAATAGCCACATCCGCTCCTGCCAGCATGCGGGAAGAACCCTTCAGGCGGCATCCGGACATCTCGATCAGCTTATCCTTGTCTCTCACAACGATCAGATCCCAGGGGCGCGCTGCCCTGCTGGATGCCGAAGAAAGCCCCGCCATGATGATCTGATTGAGTTTTTCCATGGGAACAGCTTCCCCCGTATAGCTGCGGACACTGCGTCTGTTTAAAAAAGTTTCCAGCATCTGTTCGTTCATTCTTTTTCTCCTTTTCTGCTATGGATTGCAGTTCTTGCAGGGTACATACCCCATTTCGATCAGCTCCTCTCGGGAGCCATTAAATCCCTGCCTGTTTTTCCGGCTCATTTTCTGTACGGATTCACAGCCGGGTCGATGAAATTTACGGGAACTTACATTTATAATGTACTTCCACTCTCCAATATCTGCCTGGTCCTGCGCCCCCTCCGCTGAGCGGTTCGGTACACTCTTGTCCTGCTCATTCTCTTCCGCTTCCGTCCCCTCCATCCCGCTCCGGACGATTACGGTCCCGGTATTTCCGGTCTGCCCTGAAGCCGCATTTTCAGAAGAGTGATTCCCGGAAAATTCAGGTCCCGAGCTCTCTCCTGTCGCATAATCGATCTCTATGCCGGGCTGGACGTTATAGCAAAAAGCACAGAACTGGACCAGGGGATCCTCTACCGATCTTGCCTCCATCAGGACTCCGTCGGCAAGCAGATTGTCTTCCCGAAAGACAGGAGTCACACGGTACAGCACATGATTGCCGGTTCCCTTTACATAGGCCAGAACTGAATCCTCATAGGGCAGCATCCCTTCCACATTCATGGAACGAGTCCCCGTGATCAGGTTTTTTTCGTTTGCGTCCTGCCCTGTAAGCTGAAAGCCGATCAGATGACAACGGTTATACAGATAATTGCCCTCAATCCCGTCGTATTTTACGGTGTGCCAGCCGGTGGGCTTGATCATGCCTATATTTCCCCGTCCTTCCTGCGGCAGCGTCTCTGTTCCCACAAGCGCACAGGCACCTGTACAGCGTCCCAGGGCATCCAGTTCCCCATAAGCCTGGTAGGAATACCCCTGCCCGTCCTGCAAAGATAAAGCCCCTGCCATCCGGCGGGCCGCCTCCATCTGCTTTTCGTCAAAAAACGGAACATCCTCATTTACATCCGCCCAGATGCTCCCGCTGTACTCCGGCACCATGGCCGGGTCAAAGGCATCCGGGATTCCCGGAACAGGAAGCTTTGAATCATCCGTTTCTGCAGACCCTTCCTCTGCAAATACCGCTTCCGCAGTTTCTGTTTTAGACGCTTCTGTCTGTGCGGCATCCGATTTCGCAGAATCAGAATCTGCAGTATCTGCTTCTCCCGCTTCTGCCTGCCCGGTCTCTTGTTTTACAGAATCTGTCTCTGCAGTATCTGTTTCTACAGGAACGGCCTGTTCCGGCTGTGCCGGATTTGATAAAGACCTGCAGCCGGCAGCAAAAAAGACCGCCATTAACACAGGCAGCACTCGGCACACAATCCTTTTATACACTTTCATATGCCCGCCTCTTTGGCGTCTCTCAAAAAGCTGTCCCGCAGAGTGCGGGAAAAACCATCAGATGTACGATTCATTATTATGATGTTAAGGTCAAAAGGTGGTTAAGGTTACACCCTTATTATACCATGGACACCCGATCGTCATAAAGAGCAAGGAAAAAGACCGGCTCCCCTGTTTGCCGGGGAAACCGGTCCGTATTAAACGATATAAAAATCCTGTATGACCCGGATTCTTTATCTTCTATTTCATCAATCCTGCATCAATCCCCTTCATTATCACGGGTATCAATACCGGAAACGGTAGAAACCGCTGCGATAATTCCCACAATAACTGCGATCAGTGCCATAACTCCGAATGCCGCAAGACCAATGATAGCTCCAAATTCCATAACTGTCCTCCCCGCCTAAGCAAGCTGCTGAAGAAAAATGCTTTCACGATGCTCTTCAATTTTCCCACACAAAGCCGCAAAAGGCAACCCTATGCATTCAGCACTTCGTGGTTTTTGTCTTCATGCATGTGCTCCATGGCAAGTTCATCCTCCAGGGAGACTGCGCAGGCACCCGGCACGAAGTACTGGCGGTACCAGACCAGGAAGGTATAGACATTCCAGATGTGACGGCTGTAATCTTCTTTTCCTGCGCGGTGGGCATCGAGGAGCTTCATGAGCTCGTCCGTGTGGAAGAAAATCTCTGCCTCTTTGCTGCAGAAAGCCTTTTTCACAATATTATAATACTTATCCTGGCGCAGCCAGATACGGATGGGCACCGGGAAGCCGAGCTTCTTCTTCTCGGCAGCCGCCGCGGGCATATAGCGGTGAGCCGCCTCACGAAAAGCGGTCTTGGTATTGGTATCGCTGATCTTTTCTTCCAGAGGAAGATCCTTTGCGACCATATATACACCGCGGTCCAGGAAGGGGACCCGGCTCTCCAGACCGTGCGCCATGCTCATCTTGTCCGCTTTGAGCAGGATATCTCCCTGCAGCCAGAAGTTGAGGTCGATGTACTGCATTTTTTCCGTATCCGTCAGATCCTTCACTCTTTTGTAAAAAGGAGCGGTCAAGTATTTGGGATCCGAATGAGGGGAAGTATGGCGGAGCACCTTGTTCCTCTGCTTCACGGTAAAAACATTGGCATTCCCGATAAATCGTTCCTCAACGGACTTGGAGCCTCGCATGATAAATCCCTTGCCCTTGGGGTGGCCGGGAATCCTGGAGACCACACTGGCCGCCGCCCTGCGCAGGACCTTCGGAATCTTCTGGTATGCGTCGAGGGAGAGCGGTTCATGATAAATCACATAGCCGCCGAAAAGTTCGTCAGAGCCCTCACCTGAGAGAATGACCTTGACGTGCTTCGACGCCTCGCGGTCGACAAAATAGAGGGCTGCCGCAGAGGCATCCGCCAGAGGCTCATCCATAAAATACTGGATCCTGGGGAATTCCTCCCAGTATTCCTTTGTCGTAATGATCTTGCTGTAATTCTCGATCCCGACCTCTTTGGAGAGGGCTTCCGCGTAGGGGATCTCATTGTAAGTCTCGTAATCGAAACCGACTGTAAAGGTCTTGGCTCCGCCGAAATTGGCCGCCACATAGGAAGAATCCACACCGCTGGACAAAAGGGAGGCAACCTCCACATCGCTTACCATATGATACATAATGGATTCCTGCACCGCGCGGTCGATCTGGTTGACCAGCCTCTTGTGCGCGTGATCCGCGCTCTTCCTTTCGTCGGTCTGTCCGGCATTATCTGCCCTGTTTCTGCCATCGTTTTTATCAGATGCCGCAGCTGTCCCAATGCTCCTCTTTTTTCCGACCGGACGGGGGGTCAGCATGGGGTCAAAATATCTGTGGATTTTGAGCTTTCCGTTTTTCCAGACCATGTAATGGCCGGCCGGCAGTCTGTAGATACCTCTGAAAAAAGTCTCCGGCAGTACAGAATACTGGAAGGACATGTACTGCTCCAGTGCCTGCAGATTGACCTGGCGGTCATATCCGGGATACTCCAGTATGCTCTTGATCTCGGAGCCGTAGACAAAGTTACCTTCGATTTCCGCATAGTAAAACGGCTTGATCCCGAACATGTCCCGGGCGCCGAAAAGCTCCCTGCGGCGTGCGTCCCAGATCACAAAGGCGAACATGCCGCGGAGCCGGTTCAGGATCCTGGGGCCATATTCGGTGTAGCCATGCAGCAGCACCTCAGTGTCCGAGTTTGTCAGGAAGGTATGTCCCTTGATCTTCAGGTCCTCGCGAAGCTCACGGTAGTTGTATATCTCGCCGTTGAAGGTGATGACCCTGCTCCCGTCAGCCGTCGCCATAGGCTGGTCACCTCCCTTGAGGTCGATGATCGACAGACGGCGGAATCCCATCGAAATCCCGCTGTCGATATACTGCCCCGCACCATCAGGTCCGCGGTGAATGATCCGGTTCATCATGTTGGTCAGGACCTGCCTGCGTCCCTCCTCATTCTCCGGGTGTCCGGTGATTTTCACTTTTGTGTTCTGTGACGACCTGCTGAGCAGCGCCGCATCTGCACTTGTATTCTTTTCCAAGTTCCATCCGGCAAGATCTCCGGTAAATCCGCATATTCCACACATATAATTGTTCTCTCCTGGTCATGTGTGATGATCGTCAAATGTCCGCAAATGCCCGGTCATATCGGGCTTTTGAACTTTAGTTTTTGGGTTTTTGTTTTTTGGTTTTGGGGGTTTTGGGATTTCTGCGGCACCTGACTTTCTGTTTTCATCCATATTGCGATAATATAACAGATTTACGCTCTAAAGAAAACAAAACAAAGGTGTAAATAAAGCGAATCTTGTGTGAACACGTTACAAGTCACGCCTGCTTCTGCCGGTTCGGCCGCAGATGTGTTCACGCAGTTTTAACTTGAAAACCGGCGAATAAGGTGAACACTCAGAGGAGATTCCGGCTTCAGCACCCTTTACGACCATGCCGCTCGCCAGAGCTGCCCCGAGGAAAAATACGCATTTCAAAGCCTTACGTATAAGGGCTTTGAAATTGGCGTTTTTTCACTCTTCCGAAACATGCCGGAGCACTTCAGAGCGTAGGCATCGTCAACGAGAAATTCGTAAAGACGATTTCTCGTTGACATCAGGGGATGTTTGTGCTCCGGCACAAACATCCGGAGTGAAAAATATTGCATCGGCAATATTTTTCACTCTTTGCACAGCAACAGAGAAGGGATGCTGTCCGGCTTGTCCTGCCTGCGATCAACATCCCTTCTCAGGAATTCTTGTCCAACGGTGCTTACCTCCGTATTCAGTTATTTTTTTGAGAGACTGGATACTGTATCAGTTAATTTCTCTCCTGCATTTCTCGTCTGCAGAAGGTACCCGGAACTAATTTCATCACTCAATAGGATGTTCTTGTTCTCTTACTACTGATATTATATTCAGTTACTCTCTTGAAAACCATCCTGATCTTGCAGATTATCTATCTTCTTCATCTTCCGAATTCACACCAGCGGATTTGTCTAAGACTAATCACTTCTTCACAAACACCTATTGTGATTCTCTGATGCTGTTTTACAAATATCATCGCGGGGTCAACATCCCGTCAACGAAATTCGTTCTTTGAAAAATACATAAACTACATTTCTGTTGCAAATATCACGTTACTCTTGCAAATTCTGCCCCTTCACGAACTATCTGCAGTGATCAGATGATTTCCGATACGAACTTTATAAAGCTAAGACTTATTAGATAATTGGTCCGTACCTTCCTTTCATAAATTCCAACAGTTCAGATTCTGGTTTGTTTGGTGGAAAAAGTTTAGTTGTACTTCGGTCCGTACCTCCTTTACCCAGATTCCTTTGCTACCGGCCAGGTTGATCGAGATCAACCTTATGAAATTAAATAAAATACTTCAAGACGTTTACAACAACCAACTGCTCCTTGACTTGACATCAGTTTCAATCGACAATTGTATTTTTTTTACCCGGGTAACGTCTATCTGTTTGATGTAACTATTATACCATTTAGCATCAAATTGTCAATAAATTCAGCTTGTTTTATTAAATTGTTGGATTTTTCAGACTTTTACGACAGTTTTCACGCCCGCTCCATCCCGAATACTTATGTTTTCTGAGATGACAGGCCCATTTGACATTCCCGACAAGTCCGCTACAATACAATGATGAATAAACATAGAGGAAAAGCCTGATGGGCATCGTAACTGCACGAATGCCTGTGTTCAGTTAGAAAGGAGCCTGCCGGCATGCCAAGTACTTTACTATCATATGAACAGCTCCCCAACATCCGGGATCTGGGCGGGATGCCCGCAGAGGGCGGACGCTCAATTCGCTGCGGGCGCCTGATCCGCTGCGGCCACCTGGGAGCGATTTCCGACAAGGATCTCGATCAGCTCTCAGGTCTCCTCAGCGTGATCGCGGATTTTCGGACGACGCGCGAGAAAACCAGGCAGCCGGACCGGGACATCCCTGATACAGCTTATTATCACATCCCCCTCGTAGATTCACTCACGCCCGGTATCACCCGTGAAACAGAGGCCGACGAGAGTATCATTACCCGCCTGCTCTTCAAACCTGCCCAGGCCCGCACTTATATGTGTCAGCTCTACAGCTCCATGGCGACGGGCAAAACACAGCTTGCCGGCTACTCAAAATTCCTCAGGATTCTGAAAGAACCCCATAACCGGGCGGTCCTCTGGCACTGCACCGTAGGAAAAGACCGCGCCGGAATCGGTGCGGTCCTTGTCGAGGAAGCACTTGGTGTCCCCCGCAGCGAAATCTTTGCCGACTACCTGTACACCAGAAAATGCCTGCACAGCGAAATCAAAAACCTATGTGACAGCATAAAGCAAAAAGCTGCCACCGACAGCCCGCTCGCTGATGAGTCTCTCAGTTATCTCTTCGGCGTCGATGAGGAATTCCTGTTCTCCTTCTACAATACAGTAAAAACAGTGTATGGCGATATGCCATCCTTCTTCGAAAAAGGACTTGGCATTACAGCCGGGGACCGGGCTGTCCTGCAGGAGATGTATCTGGAGTAAGACCACACTCTTTCCAGACATCCGTATCGTTAAGCCCGATGCTGCCCTCGTAGAAAACAGGGTCGAGGCCTGCTTTCTTCTGCTTCTCGTAATCGTCGAGGGCTGCGAAGGCTATGCGGCCGAGGAGGACGATGGCAATGATATTGACGACAGCCTCCAGGCCCATGGTGATATCCGCAAGGCTCCATGCGACATCCAGGCTGTTGCCGGCACCGATGAAGACCATGATGGCTGCGGCGATGCGGAAGATCGTCATGGCAGTCTTGTTCTTCGTGATAAAGAGGATATTTGCCTCCGCATAGAAGTAATTGCCTATGATAGAGGTAAAAGCGAAGAGACAGACAATGACTGTGACAAAGTGGATGCCAATGGGACCAATGACTCTGGAAACGCACTGCTGAAGGAGGGGGATACCCGAATAGCCGCTGAAAGCCCAGTCTCCGGTCAGGAGAATCAGGAAGACGGTCGTGGAGCAGATCAACAGGGTGTCAATGTAGACCGAGATGATCTGGGCCAGACCCTGCTTGGCAGGGTGTGAAACCGTCGCGGAGGCACTGGCATTGGGTGCAGAGCCCATACCGGCCTCGTTGGAAAAGAGGCCTCGCTTAATACCCAGCACCATGCAGGATCCGGTAAAACCTCCGAAAACCGCCTTGAAGTCGAAGGCATCTGCCAGAATGAGCGCCAGCACAGACGGAATCCGGGTGATGTTGGTAATGATGACAAAGACACCGATCAGAATATAGAGGCCAGCCATGACCGGCACCAGGACAGAGGAAATCTTTCCGATGACGTCGCCTGCGAAGAAGATTACCAGCGCACAGACTGCAAGGATGACACCGATCACTGTCGGAAGGATGCTTTCTTGCAGATTTCCCACATAGACTTCAAAGGCAGAGACAATATTGTAGGCCTGCAGGCCGTTGAAACCGAAGGCAAAGGTTGCGATCAGGGAAATTGCAAAAATAATTCCCAGCCAGCGGGCATGGAGGGCACGCTCGATATAGTAGGCGGGGCCTCCCTTGAAGGAATCGCCTTCTTTCTTTTTATATATCTGTGCAAGCGTACTCTCTACGAATGCAGATGCAGAACCGAGTACCGCCATCAGCCACATCCAGAAAGCTGCTCCGGGACCTCCCATAATGATCGCGGTAGCAACGCCCGCCATGTTGCCCGTGCCTACGCGGGAAGCAGTGGCGATCATCAGCGCCTGGAAAGAGGAAACACCCTTGTCGCCCTCTTTCTTTTCCATCATACAGTTCATGGCATCCTTGAAACGCCTGATCTGCACGAAGCGCGTGCGGATGGAAAAATAGATACCGCTCCCGGCCAGCAGATAGATCAGCAGCCAGGTATATAAGACATCGTCAACCTGTACCAGCAATGTTGCAAGATCCATGGAGCCCCTCCCGATTATCTGTTTATTTTACTATTCACGTATCAAAATTTTGATAATTATACCATGAAACGCTCTCCTGCACAAAAGCTAGCCAAAAAAACAACCTCCGGTCTTCCAGGTGACGGGACAGAGACGGTTGTTTTGTGTGACTCTTTTGTGACAAAAAAATGGTATAATGTTAACTATAACAAAGATTGATCGTGAGGATGGAGGCCTGGTCTATGAGGTGGAGTTCCTCCATAACGGTATCGAATATGAATATGACATCGATCCCCTTACCGGCGCTGTCCTGAAGGTTGACAAGGATCTGGATTGATCCGCTGGTCATAGCAGCGCATTCACAAGACCGTTCTGCTGCAGGAAACATCTTTCCCGCAATAGCGGATGAATATCATATGAATATCATGAAGCAAGGCAGGGCTGACGCCCTGCCTTTTCTACGTTTGTGTTCAGTAAACAATATTCATACAGGAATCTTCCTTGCATCCGAATCCGAATGCAAAATGTGTACGATGTGTTTGGTCTCTGTGCGGATCTCTTCCGGCGGAATCTTTCCGTTCTTTTGTTCGGGATGTGCCATGTCGAAACGCGCAAGGAACTCGTCAAATAGCTGCTCTCCTTTTTTGCGCGCCTCGGCTGCCTCCTCCAGTGTGAAAAAACTGCCCAGGTAACGGGTCCTTCCCTGGAAGGTAATCTGTGCACACCACTTGCCGCTGCGTTCTGATTTGTAGACGCCGCGGACACCGCTGGTATTGTTTTTGGCAATCCGCCTGCTGCGGATATTCTCCACGCAGGTCCCCTCGATGAAGTGCTTGGCTGCGAAAGGCGTATTGCGGCAGCCGCAGCTGGTAGTATGTCCGCTCATGAGGCTGGACTGACAGACGCTTGTCTCATTCCCACAGCTGCACTTGCATTTCCAGTAGTGTTTTTTGTCACGTTTTCCGTCATAGGCGGTCACCGTCAGTTCCCCGAATTGTTTTCCGATCCAGTCCTTGAGAGGCGGGCGGCTGAGACATCCGCAGCTGCGCCTGTAACCATTCACCAGCTGGCCGGCAGGCGCAACGATTCTGTTCCCGCAGTCGCAGACACAGTTCCACTGTATACGGCCGTGGATATCCCGATCCGGTGCTATCGAAAGGACCTGAAGTTTTCCAAAACGTTTTCCGGTCAGGTCTTCATATCGCGGCTTTTTTTCCACGCACCCACAGGAAGTCATCCAGCCATTTTTAAGAAAGCGCGACGCCGCATGCACAGTATTACCGCAGTCACACCTGCAAAGCCAAACAGTGTAGCCGTTTTTTCTCTCATTTGTAGGTTCGAGAGCCGTCAGCTTTCCAAACCGCATCCCTGTAAGGTCCATCTTTTTACTCATTGTTTTCCTTCCGTCTTATAATCCAGCAGTATCAATGTTCAGCATTGTCAGGTATATAGCGTCCCGGAGGATGAGAAAACTGTTCAAATGATCATTTCCCGGATTGATGTCGAAAGACAATCTGATCAAATGATCGGAATAATTATCAAATACCCGGGAGCCCCGGCCTCGCGCCGAGGCTCTTTCGGTTGGCAGATTAACGTTTATTTCAGGTGCTCCCCCGGCGGTCAGACGGCCGAGGCAGGCAGACCCTTCTGCCCAGTCAACCGCCTGTTGATGGACACTCCTCCAGGCTTCCTGATCGGTGCCCGGCAGCGGCAATTCCTGCGTCATGCCCAATTCCACATCTGCCGTCCCGCACTCACAAGCGAAAGCAGAAAAAGACGGCAAAGAGTATACGGACTTCAAAACCACTTCGGCAATTTTATAGTAATGCAACACCCCTCCATGATTCATGATACAGAAATTCATCCATCTACCATCTGTTCGCTGTTCCGCTCATAAACACTCTTGCCGGAACCCGGTACCCATTTCAAAAGACTATTTGCTTCATACGCCTGAGAACAGCTTTTTTAATGCGGAACACAAAGCGGTAAACCCTGCCCGCCTTATGCCAGAAAGACGCCCAGAGAAGTCCTTTTCGAGCATTCATTTGAATCGTCTTCCTGCCCCTTTCAACCTGCAAGGCCTTACCCCAGATTTTATCCAGAGGGATCCATCCGTCCGTACGGTCACAGTTGTCTCCCCAGGTCAGCGCTTCCCCTTTCCTGACCTTCCAGACACGGTGCATTACATACCTGTCCCTGGTAAAATCTGCAAATAGAACAATATCCCCCGAAACAGGAGGAGCTTCAAGGGGAATAATTGTCACATAATCTTTTTTATACCGGATCAGAGGGGACATACTGCAAGAGCAAGACTGTTGATGTCAATTACGAAATCATAACCAACTTGATTTGTACCAACTTCATGACCGCTCGCATCATGATTATTAGCTTTTCCAGTTGTCGGAACAAAACTCAAAAGTGCGCGTCAAGTAATATTACTTTACACCTTGACAAGAGTCTGTCCAATAGTTATAATATTAGTACAAATGGTGCTAGACACCTTATGGGGCTGGTCGTAAGACCCTGGTCCCACCGATCGGCGGGGAATTTCCCCGCCACTTTTATTTTTTAAGGAGATTGAAGAATGTCTACCAAGACTCTCAGTATTTTTATTGATGAATCCGGTGACTTTGGAACATATGAGCCACATGCTCCATATTATCTCGTTGCACTCGTTTACCACGACCAATCGAATGATATCTCTCAGAATCTATCTTCTTTTGAGACGCATCTTGACTATCATGGTTATGGCAAACATGCTCTGCACACAGGTCCTCTGGTTCGTCGTGAAGCAGATTATGCGAATGAACGACCCGAAGTACGCAAACGCCTTTTCTCAGCTCTGTTCAACTTCGCTCGTAAGATGCCACTCTATTATGATTGCATCCAAATTGAAAAGCATGATTGCCCGGATGAAATCACTCTTACAGCTCGTATCTCCAGGAAGTTCGGCGAAATACTCGACCGGAGCAAATGTTATTTTGACAGTTTTGATAAAATCATCATCTATTACGATAACGGTCAGACTCAGTTAACAAAGATCATTACATCTGTGTTCAGTTCTCACTTTTTGTCTGTGGAATACAGAAAGGTGCTTCCAGTTGATTATCGCCTGTTCCAAATCGCTGATATGATCTGCACATTAGAACTATTGGCAATTAAAGCTGAACAAAGAGCCTTTAGCAAATCCGAACTTGAATTCTTCAACTCGATTCGTGACTTCAAAAAGAATTATCTGAAGTGGATCAGAAAGAAACAGCTCTTTCCTTAATTCCCGAATCGAGATCCTCAAAAATAAAAGTTGTCAAGTTGCTGTTGTAGGAACCAAACTTGGATTGAATGTTAAACCTGTCGTTTTGATTCCGGTTTATGCTATATGATTGTGTAGGTAAATGATTTCCCCGGGGAGCAGAGGCCGTGGCCTCCGCTCCCTTTTTTGATGGGGTTCATTTTTTAATTTGTTTTGGTTTGATCAGGTGATTGACCTATTTCATACCACTGTTTTTTAGTAGGTTACTTCTACTTAGTTAGCGTTCATACGACGGCGGGTTACCAGAACAACGCCAGCACCAACTACAAGGATTGCACCAATGATGTAGAAAATTGTGGTACCGATGCCACCGGTGGAAGGAAGAACTGTACCACTATGGTTCTCTACAGTTACAACACCCTCTGCTTCCTCACCATTAACAATGTAAGTCACTTCATGACTGATTACAGTATCTGTAGAAGTATCTTCGATATTAACAGTAACCGGGCCATCCAGCAGGTTATAACCAGTACTTGTTGTAAGCTCGACCAGGTAATATGTCCCTGCTTCAAATCCAAGGAAATTGAGCTGGTTACCATTTGTCATGGTAATGGTTGTATTCGCATTTGCATCGTCACTGTCCGCCTTGATATAATTTCCATTAGCATCCGTGATAAAGGAAATGGCAGTAGTCTCATCATCAGCATCTGTACGAAGCTCAAATGTTGCTGTCAGCTCTTCATCTTCTTCATCATCAAATAATTTGATAAAATCGAAGTCAAATGTATAAACTTCCGGCTTTTCGGGAACAGTCTTATAACCATTGATCTCGCCACCAAGTTCGTTCACAAGACCAGTGTCAGTCGCTGCAGTGCTGTTGACCTCTGCTTCATAAGTGAAGGTTACAGTTTCGTCAAGAAGATCCTCAGTAACAGGGATAATAAGCTCAAAGGTGCAGCCATCATCCTGATTAGTTGTGTGGTTAGCTGCGGCAGTATCCTCGGTCCAAACAAGTTCATACTCATCATCACCAATGGAGGCAGTCTTCATCTCTCCCTGGAAAGTCAGGCGGCTGTCAAGAATATCGTGAAGGATGATCGGGCCGTGTCCTGCAACATAGTCACCATTATCATCGGTCTGAGTCAGAGCTGTATCATCAGGAATATTAACAGTAACTGTGTACTCAATCAGATCACCAACACTATAGCTGGTTCTGGCAGTTGTCTTACCAACAGTGATGTAGGTGTTCTTTTCTACCATCTCCACATCTGTGGTAACAAGCGCAAGTCTTGTAACACCATCTTTTGTATCTTTAGCAACAATCAGGTAATAACCGGGATCAACTTCAGCTGCAGCACCGTCTACTGTAACCTCAGTGGAAGCTGCGTCATCCGGCATGTTCTCCTGCAGATACTCAGCAAAATCTTTAGCATCAGCAGAAGTTGCATAACTATCCTTTGCAGTTACAACATAGACACTTCCATCAGCAGACAGCTTTACATCAAACCATGTCTGCTCATCATCAGTCATGACATCCACCCAGGGGCTGTCTGTTGCCATGGTGTAAGCAACTGCTGCATCATCAGGATCATATGAGAAAGCATCTTTATCATCCTGGGTATTCTCACCTGCGAGATCATCATAAACAGCATCGAAAATCTTATATGCCTGGTAAACACGGGCAGCGGAATCTGTATTGGCATCATAGGTGTCTTCATCGTGAGTGATTGTAATGCTTGCAGCGAATACGACCATGGCAATCAGCAGAGCGAAGATCTTTTTCATTTTCTTCATGATTGTTCATCCTTTCTTGTTCGTTCGTCCCTTCAAGGACTTTCTAAAAGGTTTCCAGCCCGTGAAGGGCTTTGCTGTTTCAAACCACAGCTGGTTTTATTGGACTGCCTCTCCGGCACCTCGACAGTTTCCGTCGAGGCAGCCTTTTATTAAGTTGTAATATCACGGTTTCAGATTTCGGCGTCAGTTTATTCGTCGAGATCAGAGGCTGTTAGTTTAACCTCCTTTCTCTACGCCTCATCCTGAAGCCGTACATCAAAGCGGATGCCATGATAAGGGCGATACCGCCTAATGTATAAGGTAATGTACCAGAGCCGCCGGTATTCGGGAGTTCATAGCCAGAGTTATTCGTAACATGAACTACATAATTCCCATCAGCATCTTTTTCTGCTGTCTGCGGCTGTCCCATGCCTTGCTGATAAGTAACACCACTGGATGAAACTGTTACTTTTACCGCTTCAGTCAGTTTGTTGTAACCTGCCGGAGCTTCAGTCTCTATCAAGTCATATGGAGTATTACTTGTCGGAAGTTCAATTACTTCGGTGTAACCATCCTGACCTGATGTTAAGGTCTCGCCATTAATCGTAAACACTGCATCTGCAAGTGCCTTTGGTGATGTGGCATTGTCATCTGTCTTATAGACGATCACCTTACGGTTAACGATTTTGTTGGTCACACGAATATTGTTTCCAGCATTACCAATAACAATTTTCTCATTCGACTCAGCATTGTCATGCCAGAACTCATAAGTGGGCTGCATACCCTGTGTATCTGTTTCAGTAAGATCGTAGGTAGTCCCGGCAGCCATATTTGTGAAACGCAAAGTAT
Source organism: uncultured Lachnospiraceae bacterium (assembly GCA_902780385.1). Taxonomy (GTDB): domain Bacteria; phylum Bacillota; class Clostridia; order Lachnospirales; family Lachnospiraceae; genus CAG-791. The sequence continues at coordinate 48,057 of CACZFF010000015.1, read as the reverse complement.
ACTGTGGTGTAATTTTAACAGTTCCGGTTACCGTTCCGGTTGTGTCGTTAAAGTCAAGATAGAACCATCCACTTCCATCGTAGTTTTCACCTTGACCAATTCTTCCATACTCTGAAGTCTGTCCGGAATCCTCAAGAATACCTGCATCGATCAACGCATCATCGTAAACTACATTATTATTTTCGTCATAGTACCTATACCAAGCTACGCTTGGGATAAGCACTGTAACGTTATCTGTATCGTAATAGTTTTCAACATGAGAGAAATCAGGCTGTCCATCTTTCATCGGAACTGTCAAAGTAACTTCAGCATCAAATACATCTGTATTGTCTTCGACTTCAGTATCGTCTTCCTCAACCACTTTTTTATAGATGTTAATGCCGCCTCGAAGGGTATTCTCACCTTCAAACTCGACAAGTGGAACAGTCCCGACAACTGTACCTGTGGAGCCATTTACAATATTGCCGTGTTCATCAACGTCGAACTCTACGTTCTTCAATACGCCGTTCACCAGTGCTGGATGGTACAAGATTGTATTGAACTCGAAGTGAGAATCTGTATTGGTTTCCTCCAGAATGTACTGATGTCCATTATTGAGAACATAATAAGTGTCGCCGTCAATTGTTACGGTATTATATGTTCCGCCTCCCGGATACGTTGTTGTAAGTAATGCCGGGGCAATATTGATTGTCTGTGCAGGCCATTCATATTTTCCAGTCTCTGTGTTCTTTACCGGAGTAAATATATATGCCTTATAGAACTCGCCATCTTCCAGAAGATTTAAAGTAACGCCATATACTTTTCCTTCTGCTTCCGCATCTGCAATCAGCTTATCTAACTGTGATGTATCTAGGCTGTCAGACCATGACTTTCTCACGCTGAAACTGGAGCTAACCAGATTCATCGGATCCGGAATATCAAGGGCAATCGGTTCGCCTTTCTCATAAGTCGTTGATGTTTCATCACCGCTCGTTTCTGTATTTGCAATGTAGTAATCTACCGTCTGATAGGTATTTGACATTGCAGCAAATGTATCATTCGGATAACGTACAATATTCGGATACTGTGACACTCCGTCAGTATAGTAAGCAGTAGAGCCACTTGGATTCTTCACTTCTACTTCATTTTCATAATCCCATGAATATCCGCTGATTCCGTTATTCAGATTGGTTACGTAGTCATAAGCATCCTGATCCGGCCATACTTTGAAGCTGACAGTATAGGTCGCATTTTTCTCAAGTGTCCCGAGTGGAGAAAGATCCCACTCAAAATCACCCTCATCTGTCTCAGCATTTGACAATGTCGCAATCGGCATATAATAAGTTGTGCCATTTACTGTCGCCGTATAAACCTCAGCACTTGCGTCCTGCTCTGTCGGATCACCGCCTTCAACATCAACGATTTTTTTATAACTTTTTGTCGTTATGGTTCCTGGAACAGATGTCGTTCCAACAGTAAATGTTGCATTACCGTCTTTATCTACTGTTACACTATAACTGCCTGTCGTACCTCCCGACTTGGTGTATGTTACGCCTCCCAATGAACCACTGACATTTGTACTAAGTGAATGATGCGTAACATCCTGACCGATACCATCTTTAAAATCAACACCTGCAAGCGCCAAGCTGTTAGAAATTACATCTGCAATATCATTTAAGGCAGCAATCAAAGTGCTGGTTTCAGATGCTGGATAATAATATGTTCCCTGCGTATCTTTATTCTCTGTCTGGTTGACGCTACGTCCATAGTATGCAAAGTTTGTCAGATACCTCAGAACATCAACGTTTCCATACATGCCAACAGAGTAGAAATTCCATCCATTTTGTACGATCTGACGTGCTTCGTCTGTTGCACACATATAGTTATCGGAAAGTCTATAATAGTATGGACTGCTAGTGTTTGTATTAGCCTCGTTATCATAACGGGAAGTTTTTGTAGCATTTGTGCTTGGATTACCGTCAGTCAGGAAAATGATATATGTATCATCTCCATCGTTATGGCCATTAGCAGCTGTAATTGCCGCCTGAAGAGCACCCTCCCAGTTTGTACCGGAATTTCTGGATGCATCTGCAATTTTTCTGTTAAATGTACCTGTGGGATATGTCCCCTGCGCACTTGCAGTTCCTGCTTCTGTATACCATCCACTTGTTACTACATCTTTATTGAATTCAACTAAGCACATCTCAACAAGCTCGGGATTCTCTTCCGTGTTCATTCCAAGCAAGTTTGATGATACATTTTGCGCTGCACTTACTGCATTGCTGAAACGTGTACCACCTGTACTGACATTTCCATCCATACTGTTAGACGTATCCAGTATAACGATAACATTTGCACCTTTACTGCTGTCTCCCTGATCGCCTTCACCTGTGATAGAAAGTGATAATGTAAATGTTCCGTCTGTATTGCCTCTAACAACTTTTCCTGCAGTGGGGGTATCAATATGAAGATCATCATCTCCACCACCTCCTCCGGATCCTCCGGAACCACCGCCATATGCATCGCCATATACTACATAGATGTCAGTATCCCCGCTGAACTGTGTATATGCCTGCTGTCCGTAGACCTGATATTCCCATTGTCCGCCACCTGCACCACGCAGTTCAGGAACGATCTGTGTCCCAGAAGTACTGGTAAGGTATGTGTTGTGGTATGTATAACCTGCCTTAGTTGCAACGATGTCACGTATTGCAGTTACGCCACTTGATGTGCTGTCTGGAAGTATTTGAGACTCAAGTATTTCTGTACCAGATTCATCCACATAGTGAATGGTAATGGTCGCCGGAGCTGCTATTTTTGCAAGATAAATATCGCTTCCACTGCTGTTTAATGAAAATGACCCACTATCATATCTTAACGAACGATTCCCGCTAGTAAGCCTTCTGTTGTTATAAGTCCACGTAGAAGCCTGATTTACATTAGTCGTTGTAGTAAGAGTCCCATTGTTATTGCGAAGATAATATGTTGTATTTCCAACCTGATAACTTAACCTATAGCCACCGGTCACCGCTGTAAAGGTCCAGACCACATTATCTTGCGCAGAATACACTTGTCCCCCGGAAATACTTACAGACTGTCTTCCGAGAGTTCCATTGTTATAATTCAGTGCATAATCATTTTGACTCCCATCCCTATAGATAATGTAATCTCCTGCCCCAACAGCACTCTGAGCTGTTCCATAAACAGAGAAACTTTCAGCCTCATATTTGATCTCTGTTCCATCTTCACTTACAATAACTTCATCAAAAACTTCAACTCCATCTTCAGCAAAGTGAACAATATCCAGCTTGCTTCCATCATTTATCTTCACCGGCTCCACATAGGTGATCACAACCTCTACCGGAACCTTCGGCTCAACCTCTTCTTCACCATTCATGATGCTGATATCGAACAGACGGATAAAGGTCAGTTCAGACTGGGCATTTCCTACAACCTGATATGTAACAGGATTCGTTGTGTCCGCAATTGTTTCATCGAAAGCAGTTTCTTCTACTGCAGTCTCATCACTGTTCTCCATTTCTGCAATCGGAACATCGCTTGTACCCAAAGCATCCTGCGTCTGCGCTCTGTAATCATCATATTCCGGAGTGCCGCGGAGAATCTCGCGAACAACTAATTCTGAACCGCTCGGGATTTCTGCTTCCTTTGTGTAGTTGACAGTGATTTTATACGTCTCGCCATCTGCAGTCAGTACGGTAGTCTCAATCGTCTCCGTTCCCACAATACCGTACACAGAGAATCCGTCCGTCTCGAACTGGACGGTGTCAACCGCCTTTGTCTCGTTCTCAGGCTCTTCAGACTTACTGAACTCAGCCTGATCCATGACCTCAACCTCTTTATCGTCTTTATAGTGGAGAAGCTGTGTATCATCTGTATTGGTCTGCTCGATGCCTGTAAAGGTGATCTGTACGTTTACCGGAGCCTGAGGTTCGATCTTCTCGCCGTCAGCCACGATAGTAATGTCAAAGAATCTCGCCTCGTTGACAGATTTGTTCTCGTCAACAGCACCCTTTGCCTGCTCGAGGTAGGATGCGTATTCGTCGGTATCTTTTTCAATCTCACGGACTGCAAGTTCTGCGTTATCCGGGATCTGTGCGTCATCGGTATAGGACACAGTGACAGTATAGTCATTGCCCTCACCCTTACTAATCAGAGTCTTCGGCTCCTGTACCTGAGGCTCTTCCTTCTCAGAAGGACCAGCCATAGTGAGAATGCGGCTGATCTCGTCAATATTCTTCTTATTGTTTTCTTTTACGAATACAACTTCCGCTCTGCTGTACTGGATTTCTTCTTTTGTGCCGTCTTCTTTCTCAACGGTCTCCTTTTCAGTCTTCTCGAAATCAATCTGTGCAGTTGTCAGATCAAAAGTGAAGAACCCTTTGACATTCCTTCCTTCCGAGGTCAGTTTACCCGCCTCGTCATAGGAGATCTGGTTCTTCTCGACGGTGTAGGGAATGAAGGTGAAGATCAGATCCTGGCCAACATATTCGCCATCCTTGTAGACCTTCTCTGCCTTAACAGTCGCGGAGATATATTCGTCGCCTGCTTTCTCGTTGGGGGTGCGGCTGCCTTCAATAGCTTCCGCGCCGAGATATTTGTCGTGCTCGCTGCCGGATTTGGAGGCGGCGATGCCGTTCTCATATTTATTGATATCCTTGATCTGCTTGTCACTCAGTTCCAGGCCTGCGGGCAGCCTGTAGCGTGCTTCCGCATTGGTCTCGTTGAGAGAGCCTGCAGGGATCTCATAGGAAAGATAGACGCGAACGAAATCTTCCGGAGCAAGGACAGTATCAGAACCAACCTTCTTCCAGTCATCAACTGAATCGGAAGTGATGTTCTCATCCTCTTTTGTTTTTTCTACATGGTAAAAATAGAAGTCTGTCTTGCCTGTGAGGATCTCATCGAAGTCAATGGGATCAAGTGTGGGAATCTGGAACTCCGCAGCTGTTTCTTCTGTTGAGGCAGCTGCAGCTGCCTCTGTCGCCTGGGTGCCGGATTTACCGGACTGGTCAACAGCAGCCTGGTCTGCAGACTTCTGTGTCTCGGCAGTCTGAGCTTCCTCCTGGGCAGGCTCAGACGAAGGCTCTGCATCAGCCTTTTCTTCTGCGCTCTTATCTTCCTCTTCCTGAACCTCTTCAGCCTCTGCGGCGGGAGCTTCTTCCCGTGCAGACTCGGCCGGAGCTTCTTCTACAACCTGCTCCGCTTCTTCTTTCTCATTCTCATCAGAAACAGCCGAGGTCTCTTCTTCGGGGATCTCAGCAGCTTCTTCCTTTATAGCCTCTTCCTCTGCAGCTTCCTCGGCGGCAGGTTCTTCCACCTGCACCTCTTCCACAGTGCTGTCCGCCGCGGTCACAGAGGCGGCAGAAGCAGTCGCCTTGAACTGCATCTGCTCAAATGCGATGCCCGGCTCCCGGCTGGCTCTGGAAACATCCAGTGTGATAGCAGGAAGCACCAGGGCATAAGTCGTGATGAAAACGACTATTGCCGAAATCACGGAAATAATCTTCTTTCTGGTCTCTCTGGTTTTTTTCTTTTTGAGATAATCTGAATGTTTCAATTTAGCCACTTCCTCTTTTCTCACACTTGTGGTTAATTCCGTAGTCAAACAGAATACTCACATGGACAGTTCTATAACTCACCAGGCAGTCCGAAAATCCTGAAGGGTTTTCTGCCGCTCTGCTGTTTACCGCAAAATTACTATTATGCAGTAGAATGGGCTGCCCCTTTGATGCAGCAACTGTTATGACAGCAAATCGTTCAAAGACAGCATTCATTCGTAAAGGTGAGCCCTACATATATAAGGAAGAAAGGCTTCACTGATCATGTTCATTAGAATCAAATACAGTCCCGGCAGCCGACAGTACTTTTTGAAAGGGTATGGCGGCGGGGACTATTTGTTGTATGCAAAAATATTTAAGAAATAGGTATTTTGAAAAAAGATCAGAACAAATCCCGGCGGGAGATAATTATGCGGTAATCAAGAGATGTGAAAGATCCCGGCAGAGTTCCGGGGCAAGGGTTATGCGGTAAAGCTTATGCGAACAGAAACGAGATAATGGTTTTCGGGCATAAAAAAAAGCCCTTTCGGGCAGACGTTTCTTCTATAATTTAGTAATCGATTTAGTGATCACAAGACCTGAGCCCCGGCCAGGCCGTATGTCTGGCTGCCGGAACAGGCACACAAAGAGCGGCAGTCCTGTCCGAACTGCAAAAAAGTCAGAGTTTTACTGTTATAGATTTACCTTTTGACGGTTATTGTGACACAAAGGGCTTTATAATTGGCTCATGATACGAAAATTGGATTTAGATTGCGCTTTTGTGCATATTTTGATATCCTTGTGTCTATATCTCTATTCCAATTTCTATATCTATTTTAAATTTCAATAATCTTGAGCTGTAAAATGTTCCGAAGAAGCGGATCTGCCGGAGACGGCAGAAGAGGGCATGCACTGCAAGAGTTTTCATCTACCGCATAATAGTAATTATGGGGTATTTTTTATTGTTCAAAATCCGGCCGTGTATGTAATTAACGGTCAGCTATACTGCATGCAGGCTTTTTTCAACTTTGTCTAATATATCCAACTGACTCTCACAGCTGATCAGTGTGTAAATCCGTGTTGTATTAATGTTGGCATGTCCGAGTAAGTCAGCGAGACGGACAATGTCCTTTTCCGTCTTGTAATAATTGACAGCGAAGAAATGTCTTAAATTATGGGGGAATATCTTCTCCCGGTTCACTTTGGCATCTTCACTAAGCGCTTTCATACGGTGAAGTATGTTGCTGCGGTCAATAGGCCGCCCGGTTCTGGTAACAAAGATGCTGCCTGAAGTGATTTTCCGTTCCCTGCAGTAACGGCGGAGTTTTTTGCACAACTCCGCAGGAATCAGCACCTGCCGTGTCTTTCCCTTGAGGGATACAAGTGCACGCCTGGTACTTACCGAAGCAACTGTAATAAACTGAAGCTCACTGATGCGAATTCCTGTTGAAGCGATGGTCTCCATGATACTGAGGATCTGCAGATCTCCCTTTTCCTTCGCAGCTTTCAGAAGTCTCCGATATTCCTCTATGGAGAGCTCTCGCTCCTCATTTCTGAAAGAAGCGCGCTGTGTTTTGAAGGTCCTGATCCGGCAGTCCTCCCACCCCATCAGTTGAAAGAATTTATTTAGTGCCGAGAGCATGGAATTTGCACTGCTCAGCCTGTATTTTTCCCGGAGCATCTGCTTGAAACGGATCACATTGCTTTTGTCAAAGCGCCCGTCTGATCCAAGCCATCTCCAGAATGTCGTGACGTCCCGAACGTATTTCTCCACGGTCAAGGAACTTCTCTCAAGTTCCGTCAGTTTTTCCGTAAATAACGCGATAGTCCTTCCATCGATACAGTGTTCCATGATGCCCTCCATAAATAACCTGAAGGCAGTATAAATATACGCTTCTCGAATGGATAAGGTATTGTCATGGCAGTAATTCCGTCAGTATTATTTTTCTCGCATTGCAGAGATAATAATGTTAAAGCCTGTGATGTTGCAGTGCTATCTCATACCTTAAATGTTATATATTCTTTGCGTATATTATATGGAAGCTATGGCTTTCGAACAATGTTTAATCAATCACCTCCCGTTTAAAATTTCTTACTATTGTGTACAGACATATTGCATTATACAATTGTGCATAAATTTTTTTCCATACTCTTTTACATTGTTATTCCGCTCTAAATATCGCACATCAAGATCATGTCTGACCCGCATAAAAAGACAAGGGCTAAGAAAATAAAAGGTATTTCTGTCAGATTTGTAAAGAAGCCAGGCTTCCCGGCACAGAAAACAAGAAGTGAACAAAGCAATTTGATTTTTGTACATTCTTTTCGTTTTTGTACATACCCTATTTGTACAATAACTTTTGCTCAAAAAACCTCTCCCTTCATCAGAAGAGAGAGGTTTTTATATTAGATATTGACTAGATATCGGATAAAACGTATCAGATTAATCAGGTGACGGATTTGTCATTAAGATCTTACTCTCAAGGAATCTGTCAGTCAGCCATCCGCGATCAGCGCTTATTGCTGCGTTTCCAGATGTGCATCTTCTCTGCCTCGGCGATCAGCTGGTCGCGGAAATCAGGATGTGCAATGCTGATCAGAGCCTCGGCGGTCTGCCAGGAACTGAGGCCCTTGAGGTTGACTGCGCCGTACTCGGTCACGACATACATGGTGTTGGGACGTGCGTCGGTCACGATGCTGCCGGGTGCAAGAGTAGGACGGATGCGGCTTGCAATGCTGCCGTCCTTGTTCTTGAAGGTGGAGGACATGCAGATGAAGGTCTTGCCGCCCCTGGAGCCGTAAGCGCCGAGGACAAAGTCAAGCTGACCGCCGGCACCGGAAATCTGTCTTGTGCCTGCGCTCTCCGCATTGACCTGCCCGTAAAGGTCGATATCGATTGCATTGTTGATGGAAATAAAATTATCGAGCCTGGCGACTCTGTCATAGTGGTTGACATAGTCGACGGAAGCGGACTTGATCTCGGGGTTATTGTCGAGATAGTCGTACATCTTCTTTGTGCCTGCGGCGAATGCGAAGGTCTGCAGACCGCGGTCGAAGTTCTTTTTGGCACCGGTGATCCTGCCGGCCTCTGCCATGTCGACAAATGCATCGACATACATCTCTGTGTGGATGCCCAGATCCTTGAGGTCGGACTCCGCGATCATCTTGCCGATGGCATTGGGCATACCGCCGATGCCGAGCTGGAGGCATGCGCCATCCGGGATGCGTTCAACAACAAGTTTGGCAACAGCCTGATCGATCTCTGTGGCGGGGGGTGCAGGCGGTAATTCATAGATAGGCTCATTATCTGTCTCAACGATCATATCGACGTCGTCAATATGGATATAAGCGCTGCGGTCACCGAGACAGATGGGCATACTCTCGTTGACTTCGACAATAACCTTCTTTGCCACCCCAATGGCAGCGTAAGCATGGCTGGCGCTGGGGCCCAGGTTGAAGTAACCCTTGTCATCCATGGGACCGACCTGCATGATCGCCACATCGACAGACTTCACATTCTCAAAATAGTAGCGGGGAAGCTCGGAATACTTCAGATGGCAATAGAAGCTGAACCCCTTTGCAATCGCCTTGCGCTCGAAACCGGCCATATGCCAGCTGTTCCAAGTCATATGTGCTGCCGGATCCTCGATCTTGAAGATCTCGGGCTCACGCAGCAGAATTCCGCCGTAGAAGTTGACATCATAGAGATCCGGAAGGCGCTTTGCCAGCTCCTTGTCCACTGCTCTGGGTGTCGTAGCTGTCCACGCATAGTCAACCCAGTCACCGGATTTGACGACTGCAGCTGCAGCAGCTGCACTCACGAGCTTCTGTCTGTACTGATCCTGATAACTCATGCTTTTCTCTCCTTTAGATATTTGATTGTTTGCGGTCCATCAAGTTTCTGTCCGGATTCCACAAAAAGGCTCGCAGAATACGTAGGAATACTTGTAAAAAACGATAATATTCCGGTTAATTCTCTGTTAATCTATATACAATTATACTGAAAAAAACCCTTCTAAACAATGAGTGTTTCAAAGAACACACAATAAAAACGCGATATATGCAGATGCGGATATTCCGCATTTACACATATCGCGCATTTTGTACGTCTTGTCCCGGCAAGGCTTGCACTCAGAGGTTTTTCATATCAGATCACATATATTCCTCTACGATCGCCTCATAAAACATGTTTCCGAACTTGTAGATCCAGCCGCCGTTCTTTTTGATGGCGTAGATATGCATATATCGAACCTTCTCACCGCCGGAATGTTCCTTTGCATACTCGATCGCCAGGGATTCCTTGTGTTTCTTGCCGTGCTTGGCGATGTAATTCAGGTAGCCCGGCCCGAAATTGTAGGACTGGATCAGGGCTTTGTCATCCTTGATATCCAGATTTTTCGCTATCTCAATGAGTGCGGCAAAATAGATACAGGCCTGCTCGATCGATTCCTCGGGCTCGAGGGAATTCCTTTCCAGTCCCTTGGATTCGCTGGACTGCATGACATCGCTGCCCTCACCCTTGCTCTCCGCCATCATGATCGCCAGAAGAACATCGGTATATTTTTCGATCTTCTCCTTCTTGGCGTATTTTTTGACTGTATCTCTGTAATCAAGCACTTTTTCGGAAAGGGAACTCTGTGCCCATGCTTTCTGCTTCAGGAGTGTTCCGCCGGCAATAAGGAGGATCACGGCAAATGCCGCGAAAACCGCCAGGATCCTCTGCCGCCGGATTGCCCTTGCCCGCTCTTCGCGCATCCTGGCACGGCGTTTACGGCGCTCTGCCTGCCGCCGTTCTTCTGCCCTGCTCTGCGCATCCTGATCAGGATTCTTTATATTATTCATATAAATCTCTTTCTGCTGAACTATACGGGTGAACTCTGCCTTCCATCTCTGCAGTTCAGTCGGACCTTCAACTCCTTCGGATCCTCAGTTCCTTCGATGGATTCCGCTGTCTGCAGATAAACAGACAGCTTTGAAGTGTCCTTTCGTCATACTACGGGCTGCACCCCGCGTCCGGTCGCCCGGTCACCCCCTCAGCAGGATCAGAATTCCAATTCTGTGAAAATATCCAGAGCAGAATCCTCTCTCATGCCGCGCATCATGGGCACCAGCCTCTGGAAATGCTCTGTCGCATTATGTTTATCAATTGCATCCTGGTCACGCCAGAATTCGATAAAGGCGAACATCCTGGGATTCTCTCTGCTCACGTTCAGGGAATAATGAATACACCCTTCCTCGGCGGAGGACTTCTCCACCAGTTCCTTCATAAGGCTCTTGAATTCCTCTACCTTATCTTCCCTGATCAGATTTTTGGAAACAATCTTAATCATATCCGGCCTCCTCTCTACTCTCGTCATCTTGAAGTCTTGAAGTGTAAGAGGATTATACCATATGTTGCACTGTGATGAGTGTTGATTTTTTATAAAATTCCCTGAACAGCATACAAGCCTTGTAAAGGCCCGCCTGAAATGCGGTTGCAGCAAAAAAGCGGTTACTGTCAAGTCCTCAAAAGGGATTGACAATAACCGCCCGGGGAAAATTTCAGGTTACAGGGCATGATCTGATGCCCGTATACGTCTCTGTATTCATGGCAGTCTGAAAATCAGGTCAGGATTCCGGTTTTTCTCTGTCAGCAGGCGTACGTGAAGGATTCGCTGCCGGCCGGTCTGCCGGCTGGTCAGAAGCTGCGGATGCTGAAGAAGCTGCAGACTGATCTGCAAACTGATCAAACTGATCTGCAGGCCGGGCAGGTGCGGCAGGCTGGACCGCTGTGCCATGGTCTGTGTTTTTGCCCCGTCCGAACAGTCCTTTACCCCGCCCGTTTCTCTTCGGTTTATCCCAGGGAGTTACTGCGCCCGGGGCGGAGGGATAACCATTGCCGCCGACACTTCCGTTCGCTGCTGCCCTGCGGGATTCCTCCCATGCGGCAAGTCTCTCTTTTCTGCGCCTCTGTGCGCGGCGGGCCAGCTTCACGATCACAACAATAATGATCACAAGCATGATCAGGAAGGGGAAAGAGCCGACAATGAACAGAATCAGATCTTCCCAGAAGACCACAAATCCGTCAATCGCATTGTCGAAAGCGCGTTTCAGACGCTCTCCGTAGGTGGTTTCCACCACGGTCTCAGAATACTCAAATACTTCCTCCAGATTGATATAGATCGTAGAGAAATTGACGTCCCGGTCCATGGCGGAAAGTTTCGTCCTCTCATTTCCGAGCTCGCGTTCCACTTCGGTCAGGCGTTCCTCGACAGCGATCATCTCCTCGATCGACTCCGCCTTATCCATCATTTTGAGCAGACGCTCCTGCTCGATCTCAAGTGCCTTGCGGGATGCATCATGGTTGGCATAAGAAACACTGATATTCTCGGCATTGACAGATGTATTGATCACCTGGCCGTCATTTTTCAGATCCTCCATAAAGGCATCGAACTTCTCTGCCGGGATGCGGGCTGTGATACTGAGATTCCTGCGGGTGCGCCTTGCGGACGATCCGGACCTCTCCCTGTAATACCAATAGGGATCATCGTTGCTGGTATTCTCGCTTTCAATAAAGCCGCCGTACTTGTTGATCTTGTCATGAATGCTCTTTGAAGAGCTGTCATACTCAAGCGTCTGCAGGGAGATATTTCCGCTGTAGACAATCTTGCGGTTTTCGGACGCCAGGTCAGCCTGCTCGCCGCCCTCGTCCGCTTTGGTGTCCCCTCCTGCGTCCGAGCCCCCGGCTGCAGCGGCCGGCATTGCGTCATCCTCCGCAAAATCCATGCTCTCTTCCGCTTCGACATCATAATCATAGCTTTCTTCTTTATAAGAGTTATAACTGCTGCCCGTCTCATTAGTGCTGTAGGCACTTTCAGATGCTGAATTCTGACTCTTTGCCATACCGCAGGCACTGAGCAGAAAAACAATCGCCAGGGCACAGGCAGCTGCTTTTTTCATCATTCTGATCCTTCCGCTGTCGGTTTTTTTCATCTTTTTCTCCCTTCCGCATTGTGAATTTCCATGGCAGCGTGACTGCTTCCACCAAAAGAGTAAAAGTCGATTGCTCTGAGAGCTGTCGTTTGTTTCCTCAGGTTCCTTCCTATCAATAGAAGACGAAATACATAGAGAACGGTTACTGGTTGTTACAGACCTACCTGAAATTCGAGGAGTTTTGCGCGTGTTTTTCGCGCAAAACCCGAGTTGTACGGCGCGCGGCGGCGCATATGCGTATTGGAATCGCCGCGCGCAACGTTACATGTACACGCCCTTCGAGAGGGCGTGTACTGTAAATACTGGTTGACTGCGAACCGGCCGAATTATTTGCGCACATTGCCATTTATCCCTCATTCGGTTATAATAAAAGTAGTTTTTTTCCAAATCAGGATCTCCGAACAGAATCTCCGTTTTCGCAGCAGGCCTTTCATTCCGGCATAAGCCCTGTGCCGAAGGTCTCAGCCGGTGTATTCCTGAGATCCGTCACCGTACATACCTGTTCAGCGTGTGCCCCGTAACAGAATTCTCTATTCTTCCAATTCTGATAATAACGCACTTTGACTTCGGAAAACACTCAAAAAACAGCGACTCCAAAAAGAGGAACAATCACATGAAAAAAACAAAAACCATTATTCTGGCGATGTCTGCCGCATTGTGTCTGGCCCTATCCGGCTGCGGCGGCTATACGACTGTGACTGCGGACCCTTCCGAAGTCAGTGAAAAAAAGTCGGATGAACAGGCAAAAGCCGCTTCTGAAGAGAAAGCCAAAGACACAGCGAAGGCAGAAGAAGCCGCCGTCAGCAAAAAAACCGCTGAAGAGGAATCGACACCTTCCACAGCCGCTGAACCTGCGGAAACCGAGAAAAAAAAGAAGAAGAAAAAATCCACCCGCAGCAGCATAACCAATGAAAAGGTCAGCTCCAAGATTGAAAAACAGCGTCCGATCGCTGTCATGTATCCCATCAACTATGAAGCGCAGCCTCAGTATGGCCTCAACAAAGTAGACGTCTTCTATGAGATGATCGAAGAAGGCGATATGAGCCGTCAGATGGGTATCATTCAGGACTGGCATGATCTGAGTCTGATCGGCAATATCCGCAGCACACGTTCCTATTTCGTGCTGGAGGCCATGCGCTACGATGCCATCATGCTCCACTTCGGCGGCCCGATCGACTGGCTGATCGATGTCACCAGCCGCGAAGACCTCGATAATCTGAACGGTGTCGGCGGTGTCCTGGGCGGCGATTACGGTGCATATTACCGCATCGACAACGGCAAGGCATTGGAACACACCGCATTCACAGATGCCGAAAGCGTCAAAAATGCCTGTGCGGCAGCAGGTTATTCTCTCGAAATCCGTCCCAAGTATTATGTGGACAAACAGTTCTATTTCAATGACCCGGATGACCGCCAGACGCTGGAGCAGTACGAGAACTCCATTCCCGTTTCGACCATCGACATGAGCGGAGCCTTCCCTGTCACCCGATCAAGCCTGGTCTACAATGAAGAAGACCACAAGTATTACAAATACCTCTACGGCGAGCCCCAGTGTGATGGCATTACCGGCGAGCAGATGGCGTTTGACAATGTCATTATCCAGGAAGCCCATTTCAAATATGTCGGCAACCACGGCTACGTCAACCTCAACACCATCTCCCACGGCCGCACCGCCTACGTCCTCACCAATGGCCGCTGCGTCCCCTGCAAATGGTGGCGCCAGGGCGTGCACAAGCACACCAGCTACTATGTTAAGGACGGTTCCCGTATTCACCTGAACACCGGCAAGACCATGGTATTCATCATTCGCGATGACATCGACACCTTCGCCTTTGACGGAGTCACCTACACAACCCAGGGCGATCCGCTCACCCCTGTCTACTACTAATCATCCTGCCGGGAATCATCAGTAAACACAAGACCGCCTGCCGGAAAGCACTCCGGCAGGCGGTCTTTTTATTTGTCAGGGGTTGTCAGGGGGACGGTTCCTATGACAACACTTCACGGTTGTCAAGGAGACGGTTCCAATGTCAACACTTTACAAATACCCTCCCGGACATGCGGAGTATTTCCGGCTGCCCCGGGTTTATTCATCAGCAGGGGAGTCCTTTTTTGAATCTGGTCATCATCTCATTGGTGAGGCTGTGGTCAGTGGGCTGAAGGACGATCTCATCCCTGGTGTGCCAGCCGGCTTCTTTGAGCTCATTCTTGTCCATATGGATGGTCGGATCGCCGTCAACATCGCAGTAGAAACCTGCCAGGAGGTCATCGACGATTCCCCATGGCTGAGACTTATAATAGCGGATGTTCTTGACGCGGATGCCGGCTTCTTCCATAACTTCGCGCTGAACAGTCTCCTCGAAGGTCTCGCCGATCTCGGTAAATCCGGCGATGAGGGCATAGAAGGGAACATCGCGGCCGGCATATTTGGTCAGAAGGATCTTGTCATCGTTGATGACACCTACGATGACGGCAGGGATGATGCGGGGATAAATAGTCCTTCCGCAGGAAGGGCATTTCACGGCGCGCTCTGTCTCGGAATGGATCGTCCGGCTGCCGCAGGTTCCGCAGAAGCGGTTATCGCGGTACCAGTTGGAAAGCTGGTAGGCTGTGATCGCTGCAAAAAGACGGTGCTGGGGACCGTAAGCCTCGGACCGCATAGTGCGGATATTTTTAAACACATATCCCTGCGGAATCTCTTCGTCGGCCAGGTCATCGCGCAGCAGGAAAAAGGCGCTTCCATCCATGGTGAAGAGGAATGTGTACTCCCTCTGTGTGCCGAGCTCTTCAACTTTCGGAAGGCGCAGATAACGTCCCCTTTCTTTATAAAAGCCTTTTTCATTCACGCCTTTGCCGGGCATGCTGATCTTGCCGTGCTCACCGCTCTGATCTATATCCTCGAGCACAGCATCCTCTTTGCTCTCCACGACCAGAAGGTCTGCCTTGCGGAAAACAAAGACCGGGCTCTCGGGAAGCGGATCGGATTTCTCTGTATACTGATTGTGCAGCGAGTGCGGGTAAATATCCTGAAGCATCATGGTGTAAACATCCTCCAAATTTCAGTGAATCGAATCCTGTTGTAAAGTCCGTTAATTACCTTTATTTATAAAACTATCCCCTGCTCTTCTCGTTTATGACAAATTGTTTCGTCAACGAAAAAAATACCATCAAAATGCTTTCTAATCAAGATTCTTATCAAGATTCTGAACCAGATAATCATGATAGTCCGGATGATCAAGTAAGAGAAGCATTTTGATGGTATTTTGTATAAAATCAGACCAGGGCACGGATGGCGTTGAGGACGCAGAGGACCATGACTCCTACATCAGCGAAAATAGCCAGCCACATATTGGCAATACCCAGCGCTCCGAGGAGGAGGCAGGCCAGCTTGACGCCGATGGCAAACCAGATATTTTCATTGACGATCCGGATGCACTTGCGGGCAAGGCGGATCGCGCGGGAAATCTTCATCGGGTCATCGTCCATGAGAACCACGTCCGCCGCCTCGATTGCTGCATCGGAGCCAAGGGCACCCATTGCGATTCCGATATCCGCACGGGAAAGAACAGGGGCATCGTTGATGCCGTCACCGACAAAGGCAAGAGTTCCTTTTTTACCCTTATTTCCGTTTTTAGCGGAACTGCCTGTATTATCTTTGCCGCTGTCAGCATTGCTTCCGTTACCATCAATGCTTCCATCGTTCACAACTTCCCGGGAACTCCCGCCGCCCATCTCATCGAGAAGCTGCTCCAGCCGGGTGACCTTGTCCGCCGGCAGAAGGCCTGCGTGATATTCGTCGAGGCCGAGCTTTTGCGCAACACGGGATGCAATGGCCTCTGCATCACCGGTGAGCATGACAGTCCTGGTGACACCGGTCTTTCGAAGGTCACTGATGGCTTCTGCTGCATTTGGCTTGATCTCATCCGCAATTACGATGTGACCCAGGTATTCGCTTCCGGCGCAGACATGCACGATGGTACCGATTTCCACATCGGAGTGATCATTTTCCTCTGTGATCGTGACTCCCAGATCCCTCATCAGCTGCAGATTTCCGACGCCGATGCGAAGACCGTCCACTTCCGTGATGAGCCCCTTTCCGCTGATTTCCTCCGTGTCACCGACACGGGCAGCAGATAAATCACTACTCTGGTCATCTGCAATTCCCTGTCCGCGTTTTTCCAGACTTTTTTGCCAGGCCTCTTTAAGGCTGCGGCTGATCGGGTGCGAGGAATAGCGCTCTGCAAGGGCCGCATATTCCAGAAGCCTGTCGCCTGCTTCAGAAGCTTTGCCGGACTCAGCCGCTGCAGCTTCCTTATTCCCAGTGTTTTCACGCGAAGTATAAAGAGTTTCTGCAGCAACTCCGCCGTACATTGCCGGGCAGATTCTGGTGACCACGAAATTACCTTTCGTGAGTGTACCGGTCTTGTCAAAGACCACGGTCCGTACATTGGCCAGGGTCTCCATGAAGTTGGAGCCCTTGATCAGGATGCCCTTACTGCCGGCTCCTCCGATTCCGCCGAAAAATGTGAGCGGAATGCTGACAACGATCGCGCAGGGACAGCTGATGACCAGGAATGTCAGTGCTCTGTAGATCCAGTCGGACCAGAGAGCCCGGTTCCCCGGGACACGGAAGATCAGCATGTTGACCAGAGGTCCCAGAATGGCCAGTGCGAGAGCGCTGTAGCAGACCGCCGGCGTGTACCAGCGGGCAAATTTTGAAATAAACTGTTCTGACCTGGCCTTGCGTGTACCCGCGTTTTCGACCAGATCCAGAATTCGGGAGGCGGTGGATTCCTCGAACTCTTTTGTGGTCTGCACGCGCAGAAGACCGGACAGATTGATCGATCCGCTGAGGATCTCCTGGCCTGCTGCGACGTCCCGGGGAAGAGATTCGCCCGTAAGTGCAGCCGTGTCCAGAGAGGACGTTCCCTCCACGATCACACCGTCGATTGGCACCCGCTCGCCGGGTTTGATCAAAATGATACTGCCGATCTCAACATCGTCGGGGTCAGCCTCTTCCACACCGTCCTCTGTCTCCAGATTGGCGTAATCCGGCCGTATATCCATCAGCTCACTGATATTCTTCCTGCTCTTTCCGACCGCATAGCTCTGGAAGAGCTCGCCGATCTGATAAAAAAGCATGACCGCGACGCCTTCGGTATACTCGCCGAGTGCCATGGCGCCCACGGTTGCAGCCGCCATGAGGAAGTTTTCATCAAATACCTGCTTATTCCGGATTCCCTTGAGCGCCTTTCGAAGAATGTCATGACCGACTGTGAAATAAGGAATAAGAAACAAGGCAAAACGCAGCAGAGGATATTTTTTCAGCGGAAGGATGGCCAGTACTGCCATCAGCACAGCCGCCGCGATGATCCTGAGCAGGAGTTCTTTTTGTTTTTTTGTCATAGATTTCATCATAATGCCGCCTCCTGAGCGACAGCGGGATTTATGCCTTTACAGGAAAATCTGGCAGTCGTCCTCTACGATCTTGCAGTTTTCAATGACTTTCTGCATGACACTGTCGACATCCGCGCCCTCTTCAAACTCCACTTTCATCTTGAGTGCCATGAAGTTGACGACCGCATCCTTGACGCCGGGTGTCTTCTTTGTCGCTTCTTCCATCTTGTTGGCACAATTTGCGCAGTCAACGTCAATTTTGTAAGTCTTCTTCATGATGATTCCCCTCCTGAGATTTTTGATTGAGACTGGTAGATGGTGCTTATTACTGCTTATTGTTTATCGTGATTTCCATTCCCATTACTAATGCTTGCTCATGATTTCTCATGGCTTCTAATGACTTCTCATGATTTCTTATTCCATAATGTGGTCCATGCCCTGCTGAATGATCGTGCGCACATGATCATCGGCAAGGAAGTAGACAATCTGCTTACCCTCCCGGCGCCCGCTCACAAGCCGCGCCTGCTTCAGAAGCCGCAGCTGGTGCGAAATCGCGGATTGAGTCATGCCCAGAGATGCCGCAAGATCGCAGACACAGATCTCCGCCTCAAACAGGGCAAACAAGATCCGGATGCGTGTCGTATCGCCGAAGGCCTTGAACAGCTCCGCCAGGTCATACAGCCTGTCCTCCGGAGGCATCTGTTCACTCACCATCTGCACCTTGTCCGCATGAACTTCTTCTATATCACAGCATTCGACGCCGTGCATTATTTTTCTGCTTTCTTTTTCCATTCTGAGCCCTCTATAACGACAATTCCGTGCTTTTCTTTTTTGTTTTATCATATGAGCATTTATTCATATGTTTGTTTAAAGAATACTCCTGTATAACTTCCCTGTCAAGAGGAAAAGCGCAAAAAAATGCTGACATGAAAGGCGTGCCTTTCATGTCAGCGCAGAATCTTCCAGCCTGTAATCTTCCGGCCTATATTCTTTCAGCGTTATCTCTCTGAATGCTTGTTAGTCTCCAGTGGCCCGGCTGAACCAGAACCCATTCCCGTGACTCATCGTGACTGATCTTGACTCAATTTTCCTCAGCCGGTGTGCCGTTTCCTGTAATCACTGTATGCATTGTATATATATTCTGTAATCCGGGGTGCGAGGATTCCGAACAGGATTCCCAGCAGGGTGCCGACGATCACGTCCGATGGAAAGTGCACGTACAGGTAGAGGCGTGAGAAAGCGATCAGTGACGCGAGGATGATTGCGGGTATGCCGATGCGCTTGTCATATTGCAGCAGGACAACTGCTGAAGCAAAGCTTGCCATCGAGTGTCCTGAGGGAAATGAATAGTCTCTCGGTATCGCGATCAGCATATCTATATTAGTATTAATCCAACATGGTCGCGATCGTGCAGCCAAATGTTTCAGAAGAATATTTCCGAACAGTCCGCAGAGGATGAGTCCCATTGCTATATTCATCCCGCACCGCCGGTGCTTTTTCCAGATCAGACACAGGACCGCAAGGGCAATCCAGAACCAGCCCCCATTACACAGAAAAGAAATTTTCGGCATGATCCAATCCAGCCACGGGTTCCGCAGGTTTGCCTGTATCCAGTCTAAAATCTGAAAATCTGTCTGCTCAATCATTTCTGCCATCGGCTTCTCCCTGGATTTCGCGTTACAGTACACGCCCTATCGAGGGCGTGTACATGTAACGATTTCTCCTGCTAATGATCTAATGCACTGATACGTTGTTTTAGCATGCACGTTTTCAGAGGTACAATAACATTGACGATGTTATATTGACGATGTCTCCGTCTCTCTGCGCATTTTCCTGATTGCAGCATAGGACATTGAACAGGAAATAACTGCTGCGCTGATCAGCACAGCCGCCGCAGCCGGATAGACTGCAATCAGTTTATTTGTGGTCCCGTAAATATCCAGTACGCCCTTGAAAATTGAGCCAACCGTCAGGGCTGCAAGCCCTGAATTCCATGCATGCCTGGTAAAACGTCCCGGGAAAAAGACTCCTGTGCTGACCTGTGTTTCTGTCCCATTGCTTATTGCGTAATGCAATTCAGCACTTTCCCGTGCTGCTTCCCGTGCTGCTGCCTCTTTAATGCGCAGATACCTTTCCTTCCTGACCGCACGCCATACGATCACCAGGTTCAGAAGCGTTCCCGGTACGAGAAGGATCAGAAAAGCGTAGATCATGTAAAATGAATAGACCTCATGGCTGAAAATCTCGTAGATCAGACCGAACGCCGCGCAGGCAATCCCGGCCGCAAGAAAAAGAAAAGCATCATGCAGCATTTCATCAGCATAGTGTATTATCTCATTTTTATCCAATGTATACAATATCACTCACCTCTCTTTCGCGATCACCGAAGCCGCCGGTCGGGTTATTGATGATCTGATTCCGGAAAACCATTGTCGAGGAGCCGCCTCCATCCAGGTTATAGGCTGTCTGCACGCCGAGCTGATCCATGAAGCTTGCCAGTTCATATAGAGAAAGGCCCTCGCTGTCACTGCTCCGTCCGTCAGAAACCACAAAGACATAGTGCAGGTCATCGATGACACCGATTGCAGTGCGGGGATTACTGGCCTTTGCCCTGCCGACCTCTGAATCAAGGGAAACAGAAATCTCTCCGTCCTCAACAAGTCCCGGTCCGAAGGAAAAGGCCTGCCAGACACCCTGGTCCACCAGCTCCTGCGCTGTCACAGTGGAGGGATCAATGATTTTCATACTTCCGTCAGCATAGATGCACAATACTTGGCTGTCTCCGGCTTTGTCCCTGTAAACAATCCCGTTCCGGATGACATACCCCTTTTCCTGAACACCGTAATAGTCCCCGTTGATGGCCAGGATTGCGTCGTGTGCCTCCGCAATCGACGAGGTTGCTTCTGTCACGTTTTTGCCATAGGTGTCGTTGGCAAAAGCTGTCTTCAGATACTCTGCGGAACTCAGCCGGACATCCGCGACGTGAATCGTCGTCCCGTTTGTCGTGTACTGCGTATAGGTGATTTTTACGTTCTCATCCTCGTAGGTTTCAGAGTTTCCCGCATTGTCCGTCGTCACCTCCGCCGCCTCTTCTGCAGCTTCTTCCTCGTCAAATGAGCTTCTGCTCTTCGAAGAACTGCCCGGCCTGTGCTTCGATGAACTGCCGGGATTTTTCCTTTGGGGGCTTGCGCCGGAAACGGAATCGGAACTGCTTCCTTCGGAATCGTCATCTTCTTCGCCGTCTCCGTCTTCTGCAGCCGTCTGATTCTTCTGTTCTTCCCCAGCCGTCTGATTCTTCTGTTCTTCCCCAGCCGTCTGATCCTTCTCCTCCGAGTCTTCTCCGGCCCTGTTGACGCTGACCTCTGCCTGGGGGAACATTTCCGTATTCATCCCGGTGACATCTGTCTGATAGACACTGGAAAGGACGAACGTGTCCATGCCCAGAAAAACTGTAAATGCCAACAGAAAGCAGGTAAACACGATCGTCCAGGTATGCTTTTTCATGACTGTCTCACCTCTTTTCTAACTTGCCTTTATTTCTGAAGCCTTTCTTCCTACTGTACTGGAGTTCCTGTCCGCAGTTACAGTCTATCCGGCCTACTTCAAATGAACCTTAGAAGAAGCAAGTCTTAAGTGAAAAATCTGTGAATTGACCTGGAACATTATCGAATACGTTTCTTGACTTTTGTCATCAAGAGGTTATTATATACGCATATAACCGTATAATCGAATTATTTCATAATAGTTATATAAAGAAATGTAATAGAACGATGTCGAGGTCAAAAGATGGTTAAGGGAACACCGCTCGTCAAGTTGCACAAGCGCCTTGGGCACGCTTTCGCTCTACCCTCGCTGTCAGCGGTACTAAGGCCGTTAAAAAACAGCGGCCAAGTACCTGGCACGCAGCATCTCCTTCGGAGCTGCACAAGAACCTTCGGCTGTTTGTGCAACTTGACGAGACTCAGAGCCATTGGATACCTTTAGACCTTTACATCATAGAATGAATTGAAGTTGATAATACATCAAAATCGATGTATCATGGAGGTGTGATGAATATATATGACTATACCACTTCAGGTGGCAAAAACCTGATTATGGAATATGTCGAAGCTCTTTCTGCTCCATCTAAGGCAGAGATTCTTGCTGTTCGTCAGTTAATTCGGGAAAAAGGTGTGGATGCATTTTCACTGCTTGTGACCCGCCAGCTATATAAAAAATTGTGGGAAATAAAGATTTCTCAAGAAAGAGTAATGTATGTAATCCAGAATCAGGAGTCAGTTTTTTTCCTGAATATATGTAAAAAACAAAAAGGAAAGGCAGAGAAGCAGGAACTGGAAAAAGCCAAAAAACGCGCAAAAGCCGAAGGACTTTTATGACGGGAGGCATGACATGGCATTAATAAAGGCAGATTTGAATAAAGAACTGGAAGAATTAAATGAACTGGTGAATGATAACGAAGAAGCAAGAAAAGCATACGAAGCGTTTCAAAAACGGATTGCGTTACAGGAACAACTTATTCAAATACGAAAAGCTGAGAACATGACCCAGACCGATGTTGCTAATGCTGCAGGACTATCCCAACAGGCAGTCAGTCGTATTGAAAAAGGGGCTGGGACAACAATCAATTCATTAATTAAATATCTGACAGGGATTGGATATTGTATTCAATTCAAAAAAATATAAATCAGTAGTATCTTTCAGACAGGAACTGTTTCCGACAACGGGAGGCAATTACATTTATGATGACAAAAGCAGACAAGTATCTTGTAAATGATATAAAGAACATTCTGGACAACGGCTATTTAGATGAGAATCCGAGGCCCCGATATGAGGACGGAACTCCTGCCCACACGATCAGCGTGAATCATGTGATGCGGAAATATGACCTGTCAAAAGGAGAGTTTCCAATCTGCACGCTGCGGCACCAGGCCTGGAAGACAGGTATCCGGGAGATTTTTACTATTTATCAACACCCCACCAATGTGCTGTCGGAAATGAAGGAATACGGTGTGACCTGGTGGGATCCGTGGGATATCGGCGACGGGACGATCGGACAGCGCTACGGGGCGACGGTCAAGCGCTATGACCTGATCCACAATCTGATTGAGGATATCAAAAAAGACCCCTACGGCAGGCGCAAGGTTGTCTCTCTCTGGCAGGAGGCAGACCTTCACGAAACACCCGGTCTTGCTCCCTGTGCTTTCCTAACCATGTGGAATGTGCGCGGCAAATATCTGGATATGAGCATGATCCAGCGCAGCGGTGATATGCTGACAGCCTCGGGTGCCGGCGGGATCAATGAGATCCAGTATGCGGCACTTATGATGATGATCGCCTGTGTGACCAGCCTGGAACCCGGTGTTTTCACCCACTTTGTCGCCAACGAGCAGATTTATGACCGTCACATCGATAACGCTCATGAGATGCTGCGGCGTGCCAAAGATCTCGAAGCACAGGAAAATGATCCTCCTAAAGACGATTCGGCCGACAACAGGCAGCCCGTCCTTCTTCTGCACAAGGAAAAAGGCTGCGTCTTCGAGGAAATCACCATCGATGACTTCGAGATGCGCGGCTATGCGCCCCTGAAACCCCAGCTGAAATTTGAGCTCGGGATCTGAGAAGATTTCCCCGGCGGCTCTTCCCCGGATACAAAGAGAGGACAGGTAGTCCTGAAGAAGAAAACGAGGCAGAAAAGAAGAAAACAAGGCAAATGGAGAGAGCTGTCCCCCGCTTCTCTTTTGCCTTGTTTTTTTCAATACTCGTGAATCAATATTGATACAAGGTGAAAATAGGTTTCTCTCTGTCTTCGGCAATCTTTTCTTTCCAAAAAGGCGTGTTTTCCATATAGCTGTTATAGATGTCCGGCAGATCCGCCCACTTTGTAAGAATGTCTGAATTGATACCTATGCTGTACGAATTAATATTGTTGATCCGCATTTTATTTGTCTCAAAATCTGAATGGAGACTAAATGAGATATGGATTGAATCCTCCCCTCCCCTTTCTGTGTCATACAAATAGACAGATATAACGTCTATTCCGCCTGCACCCAGATCTTCTCTTTCATATAATTCTATAAAAGGGAGAAGGCTCTTTGCAGGATCTTCTACCGGGCATTCGAAATAGGAAATACCCAGGGATCTCTCTTCTCCGTAAATGCTCATGTCCGTTCTCTCCCGGACCTCATTCTCATCCTCCCACTTTTTGACAAGTTCCTCTACTCTTCCGAAATATACCTTTTCCGGCTGCCGCTCATCAAAATACAGAGTCTCCCCGTCCTCACCGCATATTTCCATTTCCCCCATATAGAAGTTGTCCTGTGGATCCTGCTTTGCAAAAGCAGATAATAATCCTGCAAAATGCTCCGTGTCGGAAGTCATTTCGGAGTGCCGGGGAAACAGCCAGCGGGTAAACCTGATCTCTCCGGATTCCGCTAACGTCTTCTGCGCAGCCTCCAGATCACCCGCTGCGACTTCAATGCGATCAAAGTACAGATACACATCCTTCTTTCCCTGTTCCTGCATTGTCTGGAGTGTCTCCGTTAAATACTTTTTTTCACGGTCTGCCGTCATCAACACGATTTCAAAAGTGTTTTCTTCTTTCCCTTTTCGAATTTCAAATTTCCCCGAACTTGAAGAAAGAAGCTCCTTCCTCTTACGGTCACTTCCCAGATAGAGGTTCAGCCTCTCCCCTAAATGAGCCAGTTCTTCGAAAAAGATACTCTCCAGCGGCAGCCGGACTACATATTCAAACCGGTTGTAGTCATTTACACCGACGGCATATGGCAGGCCCATACTGTCCAGCCTGTTTTTCAGGATTGCCTGGAAACTCAGAATCGAAGCGTCATATCCTGTCTCTTCTTCAGGTTCGTCCCAGGGGTTTTGACTATAGCGCACTGAAACGGATGGTGCAGGAACTTCCTTCACGTTGCACTGATATTCACCGGGCAGCATTGTGCTGGAAGGATCCTCCCATCTTGTCGTCCAGCCGGACTGCGCTTTAAATGGGGCTGACAGCGGACTTTTCGTATACAGATCAACCATAAGAGGAAAAGAAAACCTGTGATCGCTTTCCACTTTGTCCGGGAGCAGGATGCTCTCTCCATCTCCAAGGGTAAACCCTACATCGTAAGAGAACCTTTCAAATCCCTTTCCGGTCTCTTCATCGTACATATCCCAAACAATTTCAACAGACAGATCCGGAACATCCAGAATAGAGGCAAAACGCTTCTTTCCCTCTTCGGAAAAATACAGCTGTTGTCCCCCTTCTACCTCCTTGAGTTCCTTAATATCCTCTTCCTGATGCAGTATTTCCAGTGGGTTGTCCTGACCTAAGGTAATCGCCCCTGGCTGTGTCTCCGGATCTCTGATATTCATGCGCGGAACCATCCGGCGGCTGATCCCTGCCCAGACAAACTCTTCGGGATCCTGTCCCTCATACACTTTTTCCGGTACGATAAAGCGGATCCGCTGCCCTTCTTTCTCCCACAGATATCCTTCTTTTCCTGCCAGAGCAGCCACGCGCTCCCTGACCCTCTCACTGTTGTGGGCAAATTCTTCAGGGGTCATGTCATCTCCGTTCAGGACGGTTTCCCGCGTCTCTATAAAATGAAACCTGATCCTGGTGCGGAAAATAAAACCGATGACTGCTGCGCACAGCACGACCGCAGCTGCAGCCGCAGTTGCAATTTGCTGTATCCTTTTCCTGCGCACTCTTTTGCGTTCTTTTTCATCTTCCGTAATGGGGGGATAGACCTTCTCCAGTTCTGTCCGCAGTGTTCCCATATTCTGCACACGCACATGCCTGTCGAGCGCCAGACCCTTCATCAGGATCCGTTCTGCCTGAGGCAGGACGTCGGCGCCCTTCGAAGACGGGCGTACCATATCGTCATGCAGAAGTCTGGAGAGCACATCCGAAGGTTCTTTTCCCATGAGACAGAAATACATCGTGCTGCACATCCCGTAGACGTCCGTCCAGCTTCCCAGAACCCCCTTCTCATCGCGCTGCTCCGGAGCGGAAAAATAGGGTTTGAAAATCACGGAGTGGGTCGTCTGCATATTGCTGAATTTTCTGGCAGCACCGAAATCCAGAAGCTTTAGCGTGCCGTCCGGCATGAACATCAAGTTGTCAGGGCTGATGTCCCGGTGAATGACGCCTGCATCGTGCACACGCTCCATGGACTCCATGACAGGGCTGAAGCACCGGACGATCTTTTCCATTGTCCAGCATCCTTCTTTTGGAATCAGTTCGCGCAGCGTCATGCCGTCCAGATATTCCATCACGATATAGGCTGTCGCATTTGCCTCAAAGTAATCCAGAACCGTAACGATAGATTGATCCGATGCAAAATCATGGAGCGTCCTCGCTTCCTTCAGAAAACGATCCAGATCTGAGCGAAACTGTTGCTGCATGGTGTCGTCCAGAACATAGACATTACATCCGGTCTTTTCAATCTGTGTGGTATCTCTTCCGCAAAGATCCCTGCAGAAATACTCCTTAACGGCCACATGGTTCCCCTTATGGATGTGGACTGCCTCATAGGTAATGCCGAAGCCGCCCTGCCCGATCACCCGCAGGATTTCGTACCTCCCATCCAGAACCGTCCCTGCCGGCAAGGCATAGAGGCTGCTGCCACTGCCTGCGCTCACGCCCTCCAGAGTCAGCCTCACAGTTTCATCCTGTCGCAGCGTAACCTTTTCATCCGTCTCCTGAATAGTATCCATCCCAACCTCTCGTCTATTCTTCCGTACATTAACAACTGACAGCGCCAGGTCAAGTATAGCATGCTTCTTTCCAAAAAGATAATACTGTCAAGCAAAACTGAAAAGCCAGCAAAAAAGCGGCCAGGTACCAATGTACCTGACCTCTTTTTAGCGAGTATATTCTTTTTTAATTTTGTCTATATGCAGTGTAAATATCTCTGCCTGCAAGTTTTTCTATCCTGTTGAACCTGCTCACACATCACTGCTGTATAGACCTTCTGAAGGGGGCAGATCGTACTCTCCGCTTCAGTCATTCTGCATTTCTTCGGAACCGCGCAGGAGAGGCTGTCCGTTCCGGGCAAGGAGACTGTTGATCTCGGAAATTTCATAAATTTTGGCACTGATGGCGGAAATAAAAACCGCATCCCGGGGAAAGCGCGCATAGAGAGGCGACATCCCGTAAATTTTCAGGGCCCGCTGCGTCTCCTGCAGAGAGAAGCCGGCACCCAGGCAGAGCTTGAGGATCGTGTCCCGCTGGCGGGTGTGTTTCTCACCGGAAATCAGCTTGTAGCCGTATCCTTCCGACAGATCGGCACGGAGAAATATTTCCTGAAAGCGCAGGCCTTTTTCTCTGACACATTCCCGCATATAGGTCGAAAAGGGATTCTCCTGTGTGAAAACGTCCTCCGCATTTGCCTTGACGTATTCACCGATTGAATCAGGTTTCGTTTTTTTCAAAATATTGGTCAGGGTGTTGGTCGTTTTTTCCATATCTGCTCTCCTTGCTGCAGGCGAAATCAGGCCTTCTCCCTGATTATACACTTTTCCATTGCAGAAAAGGCGATAATAAACGTATTTTTGTGTGTTTACACCTGCGGAATGAACATGATATTGGGTCTGCCGGTTGCTTTGTTGATCGTGATGGAGGAATCAATTCCAAAAAGATTCCGGATCTTGTCAGGGACAAAGACTTCCTCCGGAGTTCCTGCGTCGACGATCCTGCCTTTTTTCATCAAAAGAATCCGGTCGCAGTAGCAGGCCGCAACATTCAGGTCGTGGATAGAGGAAAAAACAGTGAGGTTCTGCCTTTTGAGGATATTCATGATCTGGTACTGATATCCGATATCCAGATGATTGGTGGGCTCGTCCAGAATAATGAGTTTTGCCTGCTGGACAAGCGCACGGGCGACCAGCGTCCTCTGTTTTTCACCGCCTGAAAGTGAGAGGAAGCTGCGCTCTTCGAAGCCCTCCATGCCCACCTCCCGGATTCCGGCCAAGACCTTCTCTCTTTCACTCACCATGTCGGTCCCGAACATTTTCTGGTGCGCATAGCGGCCCAGCATGACCATGTCATAGACAGTCATGTCGAATTCAACGTTGTTTTCCTGCTGCATGACAGACATCTCTCTTGCAGTCTCCCTGCTGCTCATGTCCGCCGTGCTTTTTCCGTCGATAAACACCGCTCCGGCGTCGGGCTTGTAAACCTTGTAGATATTTTTAAGCAGGGTGGATTTGCCACAGCCGTTGGGGCCGACCAGGCCGACGAAATCACCCTCCCTGATGCCCAGGCTGACGCCGTCCACGATGAGCTTTCCGTCTATTGAGTACGTGATGTCTTTTACTTCCAGCTTCATCCTTTTCACCCCCCAAATGTTCCGTGGGATTTCCTGATCAGATACAGGAAAAACGGTGCTCCGAAAAAGGCGGATACAACGCCGATCGGCAGTTCCTCCGGGGCTACAGCCACACGGGATATGATATCGGCTGCGACAAGAAATGTGCCGCCCACCAGAACAGAGGCAGGGATCAGCCGTTTGTGCTTTGTCCCCACAATTGATCTGGTGATGTGAGGGATCGTCAGGCCGACAAAGCCGATGGTTCCGCTGATGGAAACGATGACGCCTGTCAGAAGAGTTGCCAGAATGATGATTCCCATTTTCAGCCGCTCTGTATTGACACCGACAGTGACCGCCACGTCATCCCCCAGAAGCAGGACATCCAGCCCCTTCGAGAGAAAAAGAATGAATATCAGACAGATCACGAAAGCGATCGTCGCGTACTTCAGCTTTTCCCAGGAGGCACCGCTGAGCGACCCCATCATCCAGTAGGTCGCGGTTTTTACCTTATCCGAACCTGTTTTGGTGTGGTAGATCATGAAATTGGTGATGGCGCCGAAGAGAGCGGAAACCGCGATTCCTGCCAGGACCAGCTGTGTCGCAGTAACCTTGTTGCGGATGGCGGCAATCTTAAGTGCCAGCGCAATGGAAATGACCGCTCCGCAGAAAGCGCCCACCATTGTCCCGTAACCGCCCAGGAACTTCAGATAGCCGTACATGATGACAGACACTGCGCCTGCGGATGCGCCGTGGGAAATGCCCAGCACATAGGGATCCGCCAAAGGATTCTTGGTCAGAGCCTGCATCAGGATTCCGCATAGTGTCAGTCCCGCGCCCACGATGAAGGCTGTGAGAATTCTGGGAATACGGATTCCCAGCAGGATCGTCTCGGCGCTCTCCTCCCAGGTCACCGGATAAACTTCTTTTTTCATTACCGTATTGACAATGATCGACCGGATCGTCTCAAAAGGAAGCGAGACACTTCCCAGACCTGCTGCAAGTATCAGCAGCACAAAAAGAACAGCCAGCATGACCGCACAAAAGAGCAGATACCGGGACCTTTTTCGAAGAGGAAATAAAGCATCCTTAATTCTTGGCATGGATTGAATCTCCTTAACAAGAGCCTTGCAGAAAATGTCTGTTCGGAAAATCCTATGCAGATATCTATACAGATCAGCATCAATCAACAGACTCCCCGGGAGTTCCATCAGACTTCCGTGTGGAGTACTCCCGGGGAATATAGGCTGAATAACCTTCTGTCAGTTTATTTTTCGAATTTCTCAGGGTAGAACTGCCTGGCCATAATCTCGACAGCCTTTGCGGAACCCGCAGATCCCTGCATATCAGAGCAGCACGCGGAATAGATCCTTCCCTCTTTGACTGCGCGAAGGTTTTTTGTGAAATCATTGGTCTTCAGGAATTCGGTCTTCTCTTCGGTGTCGTAGTCATAATCAAGGATCAGGATGACATCGGGATCTCTCTCCAC
The DNA here is from genome assembly GCA_902780385.1 of uncultured Lachnospiraceae bacterium. GTDB lineage: Bacteria > Bacillota > Clostridia > Lachnospirales > Lachnospiraceae > CAG-791. The sequence goes on along the minus strand of CACZFF010000015.1, from coordinate 18,349 downwards.
GACTTCCTCCCAGGAAGGTGTCGCCCAGCCCTTGTCGATATCGTCAAAAATGGAGATCCCGCCGGCCTTTTTGATCATATCTCCGGGCACACCCTGGCAGGCCGTAAAGGGAGCTTCCTCGCCGGAATCATAGACAAATACCCTGATCGGATCTGCGTAGACCTCTTCGCCCAGTGTCTCTTCGACAGATGCCAGTGTGTCCTTCATAGTCTGGACGCGCTCAGCTGCAAGATCCTGGACACCGAAAACATTGCCCAGCACCTCGTAATCCTTATAAATATCATCAAAGGTCGCGGAATCCGAGCAGCAGTAAGGGAAGTAGGGAATAATACCGTTCTGCAGGCAGAAATCCACGGAAAAATGGTCTTCTGAAAACAGGGAATCCCACCCCATCATGAAGTCACATCCCGTTGCCAGAATCTGCTCTTTGGATGCATTGGAAAGGTTGACGCCGTCATCCGTGATCTTCGTGACGGTATCTCTCGCCGGGTATTCATTGACCGTCGACCAGCAGGCGCCGCGGGTAAAGCCCGCCATATGGTCCTCCAGGCCCAGGTCAAAGAAAAAGTCTGCCATCTGGTCGCCGTCCGCAATGACCTTCTCCGGAGCGGAAGTAAAAGTCTCTTCCATGTTCTGGCCGATTCCGGAGCGCTCCAGATTCAAGGTGATCGTATAGGGCTCATAGTCACTCTTGGAAGAATCCGTCTCGACTGTCTTTGCTTCCTTGTCGACTACATATTCGTCACCCTTTGAGCCGGTGACGGTTGTCGTGCTCTCCGATGCGTTGGAAGAAGCGCTGTTTCCTCCACCGCATCCTGCCATCACCACTGACATTGCCACACACAAGATTGCCGCTGCTGCCTTCTTTTTCATGCCGTTCCTCCTTATTGCTGCATGGTGATCTGCAGACAGGTGCCGCAGGAATCCCTGGTGAAAAGGAATATTTACCGCAGAAAAAAAGCCGGATCATCCCGCATAGAGATAATTCCGGCCACAGCAAAATAGCACGCAGCAGATCTGTAAAAAAGCTGCATTTTTTCATTCAGACAAAGCAGGCATATTTCAGCCTCAGAGTGAAAACCGATCAGACAATGATCAGCTGCTGAGAACGGTATTTATTATCTTCCCTTATCTCGAGGGTGCAGGATAATACACAGCCGGCAGGTCTCCTGGCTCATGGATTTCATCAGACTGCAGCCTTCCCGTTTCCAGTGACCGGAATTTCTCCCGATGCAGTCCGCATTTCCATTTACAGTGACGAGTTCGCACAGGTCTCTCACCTGTTTCCCTTTTCACCGGACACCGCAGTCCCGTGACTGCTGTCCGACACCGTCTGGTTTTGAGTTAGTATATTATATCACGATACAGTTTTTGTACTTTGTAATTATTTTATCTATTTGGTGTTTTCTCGGGATTGCTTTCACAGATACCGCTCTGTGCGCAAAGCGCATTGGAACAGCAGAACGCAGCGTTACATATCCACGCCTTCGAAAGTGCGCGGACAGTAACTATGCGCCCGGTCGATTCCTGTCGAGAATGTATATATGTATCTTTAACCATATCCTTTGTGATACACTTTAATTACTACAGCGGGCATGCAATAGAGGCTGAGCCATATGTGCTTTCGCGGCTTTCAGGAGTTTGCCCTCTCAAAACCCGTATATTTGTCTGGAGGGATTTTAATGACAACAACTGATGCGTGTATACTGTCCTGTTACCAGGAAATTGCAGTACTGAATCCGCAGCATGGCATCACACTTGTACAGCACACTGCGACCGGGACAGTCTATGTCAAAAAAATACTGGAGACCTATAACGCGGATGTCTATGAGTATCTGTACACCCACCATGTAAAGGGGACACCCGAGATTGTGGAGATCGTAGAGCAGGACGGACGTCTGATCGTCATAGAAGAATATATCAGCGGACAGACTCTGCGCACGATACTCGACAACGGAAACATTTTTACAGAGGACGCTGCCGTCACCATTGTCGAAGAGCTCTGCCAGATATTGCTGGAGCTGCACAGCGCAAATCCGCCGATCCTGCACAGGGATATCAAGCCCTCCAATATCATCCGGACAGCCGACGGAAGCATCCGCCTGCTTGACATGAATGCAGCCCGGCAGGCAGATCCGATGAAAAAAGAAGATACACAGCAGATCGGGACCGTGGGCTACGCTGCCCCCGAACAATATGGTTTCGGTGCCTCCAGTGTACAGACCGATATCTACTCTACCGGCGTCCTGCTCAATGAACTGGTGACCGGTGTCCTGCCCAAGGACAGAATGCACCGCGGGAGACTTGGAAAAGTCATCAAAAAATGTACGCGCATCGACCCCAAAGACCGCTACAGATCCGTAAAAGAACTGCAAAGTGCGCTGGCCTCCTGCCGCAGCCATCCGGACCAATATGAGCGCAATACCTACAGAAACAACTTTTGGATCCCGGGCTTCCGCAGCAAAAAGCCCATGAATATACTCATGGCAGTGTTTATCTATACCTTTGCCTTCTCAATCTGCCTGAGATTTACAGCAGAAGGCATAGAGCCTGGCTTCCAGACCTGGGTCGAGCGGATTATTTATTCTATATGTACTTTCATTATGCTGCTGTTCACCGGAAACTATCTGGACGTCTGGTCCGTCATGGGCATCAGCCGGATCCGGAATGCCTGGCTTCGCTTTTTCGCTGTCCTGGCCTTTGACGCTCTCCTGGGTGCGATCACGATCCTCATCATGATCTTTGCCGGACTCATTATGGGCTCCTATCATTTTGTTTCATAAATCGCCAGATTTCCCGGGGGGAAGCAGAAACATATTCACCTGACCTTTCAGACAAGGTCTCCTGAAAAAGCTGTATTCAAGACTCGCTCGCGAGTCTTGCGCGATGAAGAATAAACAGGCTGCAGTATCACCAAAATGATCTGGTGATGCTGCAGCCTGTTCTTTCACGTACTTTTCAATTTTCCGGAGCCCGGGGGGCCCGTTCTCACTCGCTGATCATCTCCTTATATTTTTTGATGATATCCACAATTATATAGGAGATATCGTTTTTGGAGGTGTCGTAGAAGAGATCATAGTTCTCCGGAACGCCCCATGTCCGACCTGTGTGCTTTTCGTAATAAGCTTTGCGGGAACTGTCCTTGCGCTCGGTCAGGGCTTCGCACTCTTCCTGACTGATTCCCTGCACGCGGCAGGTCCTGGCAATCCGCTGCTTCAGGGGCGCCGAAATAAAGATGCTGAGCACTTTGTATCCTGCCTTCCTGAGCGCCTCATCCGCGCATCGTCCGACGAAAACAGCGCTCTCTTTCTCTGCCAGCTGCCGGATCACCTCCTGCTGAAGCTCAAACACCGTTTCTTCCAGTGTATCTTCAACGACCGCATCCTGCTTCTCATACAGGAAAGGATTCTGGATCATCTCATCCATCTCCTGGATGTGCTCGACCTTTAAGTCGCCGCGCTGCGCGGCAAGAAGTATCAATTCATTATCATAATAGGACATTCCCAGACGGTTGGAGAGGTATTCGCCGATCTTATGTCCTCCGCTGCCGAACTGCCTGCCGATTGTAATCATGACTCTGTTCATCCGCGCCCTCCTTTCCGGTGCCTCTTCTGCTGTACTCTGGAGCAAGACTCGCTTACAATTCCTGCGGCCCTGATAGGACTGTGTGTGATTATGGTAATATTTTACCAAATCCACAGCAAATCATCTACAGCAAGTTTAAAGGCGGTTTTGTGTCGCCGGGGACATTATTGAATGAGTCGCCGGGGACGGTTCTGAATAACTCATTGCACGCAATGAGTTATTCAGAACCGTCCCCTATGACTCATTCAGGCTTGTCTCATGTGACTCAAAACCGCCTCAGAGCTGGTCTTTATTGGACTTTATCGGACTTTATTGGATTTCTTTATTGGATTATGCCGGACAGGGCATCCATGAGGCAGATGTGGAAAGTGCCGGTACCGCCCTGTCTGCCCGCCGTTTCCGCAAGTGCCTTCTCTGCGCAGGTATTCATCATGGCGCAGCAGGCCGCGGCACTCAACGCGGAATTCTCAACGGCAAGGAATGCGCCGAGGAGGGAACTGAGCATGCAGCCGGTTCCGGTCACTCTGGACATCCAAGCTGTTCCGCCCTTTACTTCATAGAGCCGGATTCCATCGGCAATATAGTCGGTCTCGCCGGAAGCGACTACGATCGCGCCTGTTTTGCGCGCAAGGTCCATGGCAGAGCGCGCTGCGTCGGGCGTCTCCGCTTCCAGGTCATCCACACCCCTGCCTGTATTATGATCGGTTGCAAGCGCCTTGATCTCCGCAGCATTTCCACGGATGCAGGAGGGCTGCACTGCCTTGATCAGTTCCAGGCATTTTCCGCGGCGGAATGCCGAAGAAGCACATCCCACGGGATCAATGACCACAGGGCGGCCGTTTTTCGATGCCATGCCTGCCGCCATCATAGCAACCAGGGATTCTGTGGCTCCCATGTTGCAGACGAGGGCATCGCTGACAGCTGCGAAATCAGCCATTTCCTCCGGGTGATGTGCCATGGTGGGGGACCCGCCAATGGCCAGCAGGGCATTTGCACAGTCGTTGACTGTCACAATATTGGTGATGCACTGGACGACCGGACGGCGTTTTTCCACCAGGGCGCGGAGCCTTTCGGGCCCGCCCGGCAGGCACAGTTCCTGTGCTGCCTTCCAGAGCTTCTTTGTCTGTGCCTCTACATCCTGCGCGGCAAAAATACCGCTGACGATGGCGAAGCCGCTCATCTTCCGGCCTTCAAGCTGCCGGATGTTATTCGCTGTGATTCCGCCGATCGCGACGACAGGAATAGAAACACTCTCGCAGATCTGCTGAAAGTAGGCGGGATCCAGGGGCTTTGCATCTTTTTTCGTAGAAGTCCCGAACACAGCGCCGCTGCCCAGATAGTCCGCGCCGGCCTTTTCTGCAGCCTGTGCCTGCTCGATCGTTCTTGCCGTGACGCCGATGATGGCATCCGGTCCCAGAATGGACCTGGCTTCCGCCGCCGCCATATCGCTCTGGCCTACATGCACACCTTCTGCGCCGATCTTCTTCGCCAGCATGACATCGTCGTTGATGAGAAGGGGTACGCCATACTTACGGCAGACAGCGAGGATTTCCCTCGCCTCCTGCTCAAGTGCCTCGCCCTCCAGTTCCTTTTCCCTGAGCTGCACCATCGTGGCGCCGCCCTGCAGAGCAGCCTCCACCTGCTGAGCCAGTGTCTGCCCGCGCAGCCAGCTCGTATCCGTGACCGCATATAAAATGCAGTCCTCCAGTTTCAAACCCATGATGCTCTCCAATCCATTCCCTGTGCTTCCCTATTCTTAACCGACCGATTTTATCGCGATTCTTATTCGATTTCCTCGCGCAGGCTGGCAAACCTGATTTCACTCTATCTCCTCGCGCAGGCGGCCGATCACACCGCGGCTGTGCAGCGCCAGTGTAATAATGGCCGCGATAATGGTTCCGCCCACAGTACTGATCAGGAAGGGCACAACAAATGTGAAAAGTGCTGCGTTCGCGTTTCCCATAATTGCGGAAGCAATGGGATAGGCCAGAATTCCGCCGATCACGGCAGTACCGAATATTTCGCCGACCCAGGCTGCGGGAAGGACTTTAAACTGCTTGTAGAGAAGTCCCGAAAGCAGAGCGCCGCACATACTTCCCGGAAATGCCAGAGGCGTTCCCAGACCAGTGATATTGCGGATCACGCTGGCGATAAAGGCTGCCGCCAGTCCCCAGCCGGGTCCCAGAAAAACTGCGCACAGGACATTTACCAGATGCTGAACCGGCGCGCATTTCGACCCGAAAACCGGGAATGAAAACATAGATCCGACAACCGCCACGGCGGCAAAAATCGCCGTGAGCGCAAGTTTTTTCGTATTTACAGACTGATTACTCATTTTCTTAACGTCTCCTCTTCTTTTAGTTTCGTATGTCTGCACAATGATCAATCGTTAAGCGCATACATCTGCAAAAGTGAAAATCTTTGACAATATATGTCTGCACAATGATAAGCGGGATACCAGTCAGGGTATCCCGCATTTCAGGCGAAAACATTTCCCTTCGTTGGCATTATCCACATCAGGTTACGGGTCGAAACAATTACAGTCTCCTCTCAGCCGGCTTACTGCCAGCTCCCCTTTTATTTAAAAATGATGGAAAAAGGTTTCGCATACCTTCTTTCCACAGCAGATTATAAACAAAGTGTGATGACAATTCAACTGCAAAGTGCATGCAAAATCACCCCTGCTCAAAGATGTATGCAATAAACAGGGGTGACAGAGACACCAAATATTATTTACCGGCTTCGAGCAGGTAGCGCTGGACACTGGTTACAGCATTTGCGCCGTCCGCCACTGCGGTCACGACCTGGCGGAGCTGCTTTGCACGGACATCGCCTGCGGCAAAAACACCGGGGATGCTGGTCTCGCAGGTCTCGCCTGCCACAATATAGCCGCCCGCATTGGCCTCAACGCCGGTTCCGACAAAGCCGGAGCGGGGGGTGATACCGACTGCGATGAAAACGCCGTCGGCGTCGATGACGCGCTCGGACTGGTCATATTTGTTGACGACCGTCACGGATGTCACTTTTCCATTGCCGCCGTCATTGATGGATTTGAGGTTGGAATCCCAGACCATCTCGACATTGGGAAGGGCAAAGAGTGCGGTCTGAAGGGTCTTCACAGCACGAAGCTCGTCGCGCCGGTGAACAACATAGACCTTCTCGCAGCCGCGGGCCAGGAAGATAGCATCCTCGACAGCGACATCGCCGCCGCCCACCACGACTGTGGTCTTGCCGCGATAGAAAGCACCGTCACAGGTTGCGCAATAGGAAACACCGCGTCCGGCGAGAGCTTCCTCACCGGGAACACCCAGATGACTGTGGGAAGCGCCGGAAGCAATGATGACTGCCTTTGCCTCAAAGGTGCCCTCGTCAGTCATGACTTTCTTGACATCGCCTGCCAGATCAAGGCCTTCCACTGCGGCGTTGACAACTTCCGCCCCCAGCTTCTCTGCATGATCTGCCATCTTCTGAGCCAGATCCATGCCGCTGATTCCGGGAAGGCCGGGATAGTTATCAATTTCATAAGTATCGATAATCTGGCCGCCGTTCACGAAATTCTCCTCGATCAGAACATAATCGAGCTCCGCGCGTGCGGCATAGATAGCGGCGGAGAGACCCGCAGGGCCTGCGCCGATAATGATCAAATCATGCATGCCTGTTCTCCTGTTTTACTGTTTTACTTATTTACTGATTTCGCTGATTGATCGCCCCTTTCTTTGCGGATCAGACATTGGCCTCGAACTTTGCCTTCATGGCTGCCTTGGGGATTGCACCGACTACTTCGTCGACCACTTTGCCGCCCTTGAAGAACTTCATGTTGGGGATGCTCATGATGCCGAACTGTGCAGCGATCTCGGACTCATCGTCAACGTTGATCTTGCCGACCTTGATCTTGCCGTCAAACTCATCCGCAAGTTTGTCGATCACGGGAGACATCATCTTGCAGGGGCCGCACCAGTCAGCGTAGAAATCTACGAATACGGGGATGTCGCTGTTGAGAACTTCAGTTGCAAAATTATCAGCTGTAAATGTATGGACCATAATGTACCTTTCCTTTCTTTTGCCATGCTATATGCTATGTGCTATGTGTTATGTGTTCTGTTCTGCTTTGTCTGACCCGCCTGTCTGAAACAGGCAGTTTTGTATTTTGATATGTTTCGGGCTTTTTAATGTGTTTCAGGTTTTTTATAAGATTTATGTTTTTCGTGATACATGTTTGAATTAGCGTTATCCGCTATTTGATTGTGTACAATTTAATTATACACAACTACTCTTTCTTGTCAACACTTGTTTTTATAATTTTTCATTGTCGAAGGGGAAACGTACCGTAATTGTAGTCCCTCTGTCCGGCTCGCTTTCCATTTCGACACAGGCATTCTGGACCTGCGCGGCATGTTTAACAATGGAAAGGCCGAGTCCGGTACCTCCCAGAGTGCGGGAGTGGCTCTTGTCGACGCGGTAAAATCTCTCAAATACACGGTCCTGTTCTGCCTTGGGAATTCCAATGCCGGTATCAGCAAAAGAAATAACCGCATTCCCTTCATCTTCCCGAATCGTCACAAAGACATCCCCGCCGTCATGGTTATATTTTACGGCGTTATCACACAGGTTGTAAAACATTTCTCTGATCAGATAGTCCGAGCCGATGACACGGACAGGGAGGCGGGAGCCGTCCTCCCCGGAAGGCGCCTGCAGGGTAATAGAGATCCCGCGCTTTTCTGCAGCCGGCTGCAGAATGTCGATCGTGTCTTCCGCGGCTTTCACGATATCCACTTTCTCTGTGGTAGTATGGATCGCTCCCTCATCGAGTTCGGATATCCGGATGATGTCATTTACAAGCGCTATGAGGCGCTGACTCTCCCGATAAATGTCACCCGCGAACTCAATCATTTTTTCCTCATCACAGAGTCCGCTGCGCATAAGTTCTGCAAATCCGTTGATCGACGTCAGAGGTGTCTTTAACTCGTGGGAGACATTGGCGGAAAATTCGCGGCGCATCCGCTCCTGTTCCTGTGCCTGCTGTTCCATTGTCTCCCTGCGCAGCTGTTCTCTTTCCACAGCCTGGCTGGCAATCTCCTCTTTCTGTTCCTCCAAACGTTCCACCAGGGGCTGCAGCTCTGGATAGGGGTTGGAATGCGGAATATCATCCAGATCCATCTCGTTGATGGGCTCCGCGATGGTTTTGGCAATGCGGAAGGCGATCAGGGCTGAAATCAGGATCAGTACCAGGACTGTAACGGAGATCATCAGGCTGACAACTGCAAAAGCATGCTGTACAGCGCTGACCGGGCGCGACAACCGCACAACGGTTCCATCTTCGCACAAGAGTCCGTAGTACATTGTCTGCGTCCTGCCGGATGAAGACCGGCGGATTCCGCTCCCGCTCCCGGTCTCCATTGCCTGACGCACTTCCTTGAAGTCTCCCTGATTGGCGGTCAGATCCGGGTATTCACTGTCGTACAGCACACTGCCGTCCGTTCCGATCCAGGTGATGCGGTTTATGTTGTCCAGGCTCTTCAGGTACTCGACTCCGCCGATCTTTACACCGCTTTCTACGTAGGACGCTTCTCCCCGCAGGGTCTCATATGCATCATCCATGGTCTGCCTGTACTGCAGAGCGAAAAAAATAGCCCCCGAAATCAGCAGGACCATAGCCCCGAGCAGAAAGGCATAGGAAAATACTTTTTTAGCCATAAACCTTAAACATCTCCTCTCCCGTCAGGAGTCCTAAGTATAAACCGGATACATCTCCTCTCCCGTCAGGAATCTTAGCTATAAGCAGGATACTTCTCCTCTCCTGTCAGGAGTCTTAGCTATAAACAGGATCCCTCTCCTCTGCCATCAGGGATCTTCGTCAAAACCCTGAAACACTTCCCTTCCTTTCAGGAATCGGGGAAGACCGCAGCACACCCGTATGACAGTGTCCGCGCGCTCTGCCAGAAGGCAGGCCAGGCGTCCCGCCGATTCCCGGTTTCTTCTGTCTGCCGGGTCAACGGGAACGACACCCCCGCCGATTTCCGTCGCGATCACAACTTTTTTCTCTGCCAGCCTGTCTGCAAGAGCAGGAAGCTGGTCCGTCTTCAGATCCGCTGCCAGGTCCTGAACGTCCCGGACTGCAAAGGTCTCAAAATCCGACTCATCCCAGCCGAGAGCTTCCATGATATATTCCTGTTTTCCCGCAAACAACGGGCCTGTCACAAAAATCATTTTCCTGTCTCCTGTACGGTTTTTTGTCAGTGATCCTTTCACGGCAGGTTCAGGGGCTGTCACATCAGCCTTGATTATCATTACAGCGTCTTCGGGCCTTTCAGTACATCCGGCAGTCCGCAGACCACTTCCACAACCAGATCCGCCCGCGCCGCCAGTTTTCTGTTGAGCGCTGCGAGCAGACGTAAGTATGTAAGGGTCTCTCCTTCATACTCTTTTCCTCCGGAAAACACTTCGTTTGTCACGATCGTCAGATGGCTGCATTGTGAGCGAAGACTGTCAATATCTGCAGTGATTCGTTCCGACAGGAGTGCACAAATATCATCCGTGCAGGGGTTTGTGCCGTTATCCGTCAGTGAAAAATCCGCGCCGAACAGTTCGTTTGCCGCAAGGTTTCCCAGATCCTCGAGAAGCACATTGCAGCCTTTCGGAAGGCGGACAGTTCCCGCTTTGCGATAGCATTCAATTGTCTCAAAGCCGCGGTCTCTGCGCATGGCATGATGGCGGGCAATGCGAGCCTGTGCCTCTTCTCCGAAAGGCTCCATGGTGGCAATGTAAATCCGCGGGCCATCCCCTTTTAACGACAGTACATGCCGCTCCGCATAATCACTTTTTCCGCTGGCGCTTCCGCCGATCACCAAAGTAAACAAACTCTGCTCCCTGCCGCAACGGGCATGCGGCTCAATGATTTCTTTTCAGCAACAGTATGTCAAAGCATTGTTTATAAAAGCATCATACATCAAAACTGATCAAAGTGAGGTAAAAAGGAAGATCCCGTAATAGTTTCCGATCACATATCCCAGTGTGCCGACCAGAATCGCAGGGAAAATCAGGGTGTGCCAGCCCTTGGCGATGGCAAAGGCCGCCGCTGTGGTCGGACCCCCGATGTTGGCATTGGAGGCCACCGTGATCTCCTCAATGGAATACCTGAACAGTTTCCCGAAGGCAAGTGAAAAAACAAGGTTCATGAGGACGATGATCGCCGCGAACAGAAGAAGGAGCGGTGCGTCCCTGATGATCAGGGCGATCGAGGCCGGCGCTCCGATGACCGCAAAGAAAATGTGGATCAGAAAGGTTCCTATCTCCTGAGCACCGGAAATATTGCCGAAAAACCCCGGGAAGAAAGTTGCCAGCGCGGTGGTGATGGTCGTGATCAGCAGGTACTGATTGCCCAGAAGCCCCCGCAGAAGAGAGATTGCAAAGCTGTCGCCCGCAATGGCTCCCTCAAAAAAGCAGGCGAGCAATTTGGAGACCGCGACGATCATACAGGCAGCCGCGAATCCGGCTGCCAGGTCTGCCAGGGAAACCGGGCGTGCCTTCCAATACTCTGCCGCCCTGCTCTTATGAGTCTGATGGTGTTTTTTCACCTCCGCCATCTCTTCTTCGGATGACTCGATCCGAGCCCGGCGGTCGATAATGGGATGCCTGTAATTCTTGAGGATCCATCCGGAGGCGGGCAGTGCTGCCAGAACAAAAAAGTAGAGCACCATGAGGAGATTGTCCGCGACAATGGAGGCAGAAACCAGGTTTTTCCCGGCTCCTGTGGCATCCGCCATGGCTACCAGATTGACAGATCCGCCGACATAGGTGCCGACAAACATGGCCAGGGCAGACTTTGCATCCGCCACGCCGATCCTGTTTTTTAATAGCAGATAGGCGAAGACGCCGCCCGCGGCTGTGCCGAAGCTGGCAAGCATATAAATGCCGAACATCCTGCCGCTCTCCCGCCAGATTTTTCGAAAATCCGCCTGAAACAGAAGAAAAGGGATCGCGAGGGGCACCAGATAAGACCATATAAAGTCATAGGCGGGTGCGTCTGTCGGGATAATGCGAAGGTTTGCCAGAATCATAGCAAAGACGAGACAGAGCACGCAGGCAGACACCTTGGCCGCCCACAAAAAGCGCTGTTCGAGTCGAATGGAAACCGCAGCAATCACAACCAGAATTGCAAACAGCATCCAGGAATTATCGGCTGAAATTAAAGTTGACATAAACGGGTCAATGACCTCCGATCTATTGGTTATGTGAATCTCCCGGGACAATCGGGCACAGGTGAGTCACGAGGGACGGTTCTCTCTGACTCATGGAAAATGAGTCAAGCAGAACCGTCTCTCGTGACTCATGGAAAATGAGTCAAGCAGAACCGTCCCTCGTGACTCATCCGATCTTTCCGCTGCGGATGCAGGAGGCGAGTTCTTTTGCGTAGTAGGTGAGGAGCACGGAGGCACCTGCGCGGAAGACAGATACTGCTGCCTCGCACATCACTTTTTCCTCATCGATCCAGCCGTTTGCGGCGGCTGCCTTGATCATGGCGTACTCTCCGCTCACGCTGTAGGCTGCCACGGGAACCTCTACTTTCTCACGGACATCGCGGACAATGTCGAGATAAGACATGGCGGGCTTGACCATGATGATATCCGCGCCTTCCTCCACATCGAGAAGGGCTTCGCGGATCGCCTCATGGCGGTTGTGGAAATCCATCTGGTAGCTCTTGCGGTCACCGAAAGAGGGGGCGGAGCCCGCAGCCTCACGGAAAGGTCCGTAGAAAGAGGAGGCATATTTTACTGCATAGGACATGATCGGTGTCGTGGTGTGACCGGCTGCATCGAGTGTCTGGCGGATAGCGCGCACACGGCCGTCCATCATGTCGGAGGGGGCCACCATATCCGCGCCGGCCTCGACATGGGAGAGGGCGGTCATGGACAGCAGTTCCAGGGTCTTGTCATTGTCGACATCACATCCGCACAGCATACCGCAGTGGCCGTGGGAGGTGTATTCGCACATGCAGACATCGGTGATCAGATAGAGGTTGGGGAAGTCTTTCCTGGCTTTGCGCAGGGCGCGCTGAACAATACCTTCCGCGTTATAGGCCTGAGAACCAATCTCATCTTTGACAGCAGGAATTCCGAAAAACATGACTTTATCTACACCGGCGTCTGAAAGCCGGATCAGTTCCTCTTCCATGCGGTCGACCGTATATCTGTACTGTCCCGGCAGCGCCGAGATCTCTTCAACGGTATTTTCCCCATCCATCACAAACATCGGATAGATCAGTGAAGCGGGGTCTAGTCTTGTCTCGCGCACCATGCGCCTCAAAGTGTCACTTCCCCGAAGCCGTCTGGGCCTGATTGTCAAATCCATGTTTCTTTCCTCCTTCTGATAATGGCCTGTTTACGTCCTGTCCTTTATCTTGACTGACTTATGAATTATGCTCTGTCGTTTTATTCATTCCTGCCTGCGGATAATCATGTTCTGTCTTCCGCGGCACATTGCACGACTGCTTCAAGCAAGGCATCCAGCGTCGCCTTCTCCGCCATCCGTGTCTCCATACCCTGTGCCCGGGCAGCCGCCCTGGTCTGGCGTCCTATGCAGATTGCCTTGATCCGGGACAGATCCGCATCTTTCATCACTGCACTGAAACCGCGCACTGTGGACGCACTGGTAAAAACAGCATAGTGGATCTCTCCTTTTTCGATCTGTTCCCGGACATCGACGATTCCCCGGTTCACATATTCGGTCGTATAGGTGGGAATATCCAGAATGTCGATGTCCCCGGCTTTTTCCAGTTCTTCGACAAGCTCCCTGCTGCCGATCGCGGCGCGGGGGATCAGGACGCGGACGCGGGTTTGAGGGCTTTTGGGCTCCTCTGACCATCCGCTTTCTCCGCTTCTCTCCATCCGGATTTTCTGTGCAAGCTCCCGTCCCAGTGTCTCTCCATCATATATAGTGGGCATGAAATCATGGCGGATTCCATACTGGCGCAGCTTTTTGGCGCTGCCCTCCCCGATGACGGCAAACCGTATACCCGCCAGGGCGCGGATATCATGGTCTGACAAAAACCAGTCCATAAAAATGCGCACGCCGGTTGGGGAAGTAAAAACCATCCAATCGATCCTGCCTGCTCTTGTCCATGGCTCGCATGATCCATCCGGATCTTTTTTAAAGCATTCATCCAGAACGGGATCCGGTTTGATCGGCACGGTCTCAATCGAGGGCATCTCCAGAACCTCGGCACCCATTTTCCGCAAGCGTCCGGCCATACCGGAGATCAATTCTTTGGGCCGGGTAAGCAGGATCTTCTTCCCTCCCAAAGGGAGTTTTTCCACCCAAGCAAAAGTATCCGCCAGGCGGCAGACCTCACCGACCACGATGATAGCCGGTGCCTTAATCTGTGCACGGCCTGATTCCTCCTCCAGTGAGGCGACTGTCGCCAGAACCCGCCTCTGTCCGGCTGTCGTCCCTCTTTCCAGAACTGCCGCAGGTGTATCGGGACTGATCCCCGCATCGAGAAGGCCCCGCATAATGACCGGCAGTGTCGACAAGCCCATCAGGAAAATCAACGTGCCTTTGGTTCGGACAAGTGCCTCATAGTCTATGCCGAGACCATCAGGATCAGATAAGGAACCGGCGTTTCCGGGAGCATTCAGATTTCGGGAGACTTCTGCCCTGCCGACGCTGTGTGTATTTCCGGAAGAGCGGCGGTGGCCTGTAATGATGTGCACCGAGGATGTGAAATCGCGGTGCGTGACGGGAATGCCGTTATAGGCCGGTACCGCAAAAGCACTTGTGACTCCCGGCACAATTTCATAGGGAATATCGTTCTCAGCCAGTAGCTCCAGTTCCTCCCCGCCGCGGCCGAACAGGAAAGGATCACCGCCCTTAAGGCGCACGACCCTTTTCCCGGCAAGCGCCTGCTCCAGAAGCGTCCGGTTAATCTGTTCCTGGGTCATCCGGTGATTGCCCGCCCGCTTGCCGACATTGATCGCTTCCGCCTGGTCCGGAATCAGTGACAGCACTGCGTCACCGATGAGGGCATCATAGACGACAACTTCTGCGTTCTGAAGGACTTCAAGTCCCTTGATTGTAAATAGTCCCTGGTCTCCGGGACCGGCTCCTACAAGCCAGACTTTTCCTGTCATAAAATATATCCTCTGTAAAAACAGACTTATTTGTGTGTCTTCATGTCTGCCATGATCGAAGCGGCTAGTTCTCTGCCCGCAGCACGCCCTTCTTCAGGAGTCGAAACCTTCACAGTAATCTTTTTGCGATAAATCCTGCAGGTTTCCTCATCGAAGTAAAACCCTCTCAATGTCATTGAACTGACGGCATCCGTCCCTATGCCTGCGGCAAGCCCGTCCGATCCGAAACCGCATGAAACACCGGAGGCACCTGACTCACCAGACTTACAGGACTCATCCGGCCTGTCGACCTCCACCCCGTCGAACTCTGCGTGGGCGGAAATAGGAGACGTGCATCCGCCGCCGAGGGCGCTGACAAAGCCCCGCTCTGCTGCAGCCGCAATGGCAGACTGCGCGCTGACAAATCCGTCCAGGCAGGAGTAATCCACTCCTTTTCTGCCCTGCAGGGCAAGTATTCCCTGTCCTGCGGAGGGAATCATTTCTTCTGTTGAAAAATACCTGCTGATCCTGTTTTCCAGGCCGAGCCGCCGCAGTCCCGCTGCAGCAAGGATGATGGCGCTGTACTGTCCCTCGTCGAGCTTGCGAAGCCTAGTGAGAACATTCCCGCGCACACTCTCGAAGCCCGCCTGCGGAAAGAGTTCCTGCGCCTGCAGGGTGCGCCGCCTCGAAGACGTCCCTATGGGCTTTGAGAAATCCATCTCCGAAATGTCAGCTATGCCCTCCGGAAGCACAAGCACGTCACGGGGATCCTCCCGCCCGGAAAAGCCGATGACAGGCAGATCCTCCGGGATCTCCGCCGGAAGGTCCTTCAGGCTGTGGACAGAAAGATCTGTCCTGCCGTCCCGCAGGGCCTGATCCAGTTCCTTGACAAAAAGCCCTTTTCCGCCGATCTCATCCAGGCGCTTATGGAGGATTTTGTCTCCCGTTGTCTTCATCGTTACCAGTTCGATCTGCATCTGCGGGAAATGTTCGCGCAGATAGTCGAGTACTATCTCCGACTGTCTGACGGCCAGCAGGCTCTCCCGGCTGCCGATGATCAGTTTTTTCTCATCCTGTGCCAATCTATACTCCTATCTCCAAGCAGGATCTCTGCATGATGTTAAGGTCAAAAAGTAATTTAGGGAACACCGTCTCGTCAAGCTGCACAAACGCCTTGGGCACGCTCTCGCTCTGCCCTCGCCGGCAGCGGTACTTAGGCCGCTAAAAATCAGAGGCCGAAAGCAGGCGTGTCTGCCGCTTTTATTCTACCGACGTCTCCTCTTGATAAAGTGATTCACAATACCGCCGACGATAATAAAGACGGCTGCGCCCGCGAGCACCCGCAAAGCGCCTTCCTGGGGCACGCGGCTTTTACTGCCGATTGTATCCTCATAGAAAGTCAGTGTGTAGTCAATCTCCACAGGGTCGCCCATGGCGGTGGTGTCCGCGATGACCTCCATGGGCGCATCCATTGCTGTGATGGGAATGGTAAAAGAGGAAGATCCCCCGTCTGTTGTCTCATTGAGATATTTTTTGCCGTCCAGGATCATGTAGTCATAATAGGGGCTGCTCCAGAGAAGTCTGGCATAAACTCTGCCTTCCTGCACGATCATCCAGGTCGGTGTCGTAACGGAGGCTCTGCCGCTGCCCCCTGCCAGGCTCACCTCGACGGAATATTCCCCGTCGGGCAGTTCGACCGGAAGAGCCTGCGGCTCCGTATTCTGCTCTCTTTTTTCAGCCCCTGGTTTTTCCGTACTTCCGCCTCCTGTTTTTTCCGCAGTCCCGACTCCTGAATTTTCCATGGATCCGCTTCCTGTCTTTTCCGGACTTCCGCTTTCCGATTTTTTTTCCCCTGCTCCGCTTTCCTCTCCCTCTCCGAATTCGCTGAACTCTTCATAAAGAGTGAGTGCCTGGCTGATCCGGTCATAATCCGGATACTCAAAGAGCAGGGAGTCTGCCGGAATATCGGCTGCGTGAAAGAGAATCTTTCGGGGATACCACTTCTTCTTTTTTTTCGAATAAGCGGCCAGGTCCAGCTCCGCATCGAGCGCTTCCACCGGGATTGTAAAAGTATCCCAGGTATCTATTTCGACGGAAGGAATATAGTCTTCATAGGGGGCTGCTGCCGCTTCCTCTGCAGTTCCGGGATAGACCAGCAGGTAGCTGGAACTGGACATGGTCAGCAGGGCTGTCATTTTCCCTCCTTTGACCGTGAGCTTTGCTTCCTCGATATGAAAAAAGGAGGAGGAGCATTCCGTTCCGACAATATATTCCCCGTCTTTGATCATATTTCCGGATACCGGGGTCATTCCATAGACCGCCAGATTCTCTTCGGTCTTTCCCATCGATGTCGGGCCCGCCACTTCATCATATCCTTCTTCCGCGCGGACATACATGACCGGAAGGGAAAGCAGGATCAAAAGCATAACCGAAAACAGGAGCAGAATGTCAAAAAAGGAAGAGCGCCTTGCGGGGAGAAGTGCCCCCTGTAACCGGTGAGTCCCGAGATATGGCAGATGATTCCGGTCATTAAGCCGGCCAGCTTTTTTTTGCGTTTTTGTTTTTATCATTTCCCGATTCTCTGTCATGATGTTTTCAGTGCTTTTCTCAATGCTTTTTTCGGCGCTTTTCTCAGTACTTTCTCAATGGGCGGTTTGCGGGAGAAAATGCTTTTCATATCCCTTCTGCGTCTTCTCCGGCTCCTTTACAGTGTCTTCTTGCGGTAAATGTAGACCATTGCAATCAGTGAGAAAACCACAAGGTATAGCAGGAGAACTATAAATCCCATGGTTCCCGGATCCTCGCCGTGGGAGATCGCGCGGATCATGCCGCTTGCCTGTGAGAGGGGCAGGGCGCCAACGATTCTGCGGAAGACGCCGGGCATCTGGTCCGTTGAGAAGAAGGTGTTGCAGAGGAAGGACATGGGCGTAATGATGTAGGCATTGTAACGTGGCGTGTCCGCATAGCTTTTGGACAGAAAGGACAGAACGAGGGCGATGGTGGAGAAGACCATTCCGTTGAGGAACATGATCAGGAAACTCCACCCGTTGAAGATCAGTCCGTTCTGCACCGGAAGGGTGAGGAGCAGTATGACAATGCCCGCATACATGCCGCGGAGGGCACCGCCCAGGATCTGCCCGGTGATGAACTGCCAGAGCGGGGTCGGCGAGACCATGACCTGGTCCAGGGCCTTTTCGTACAGTCTCTGAACGCTCATGTTCTGGGCTACCGCACCAAAACTGCCCGTCATCGTTGACATGGCCACGATGCCGGGAATCAAAAACATCAGATAAGGTTCGCCGTGGGAGGTGGTCTGAATGCCAAAACCGAAAATAAGCAGATACATGAGCGGCGAGATCATCGCAGCCATCGTGATCTTATAAAAATCGCGCCGGAATTCGACCCATTTTTCCCAGAGGACAGTGATTATTCCCATGTTTTACGTTCCTGCTTCTTTTGACGTTTCAGTAAAAATTTTTCATGCACTGCATTCCCTGCGCTAAACAGTATGAAAAACACTTTCATGCGCAAGACAGCATGAAAAACACTTTCATGCGCAAGAAGTATGAATGCAATCATTAACTGATTGCCGAATTTTGGGTACACAAACCAAAGTCCCTTGAAAACAAAGGAAACTTTTACAAAATGCGCCAGGTATA
>CACZFF010000014.1 GCA_902780385.1 uncultured Lachnospiraceae bacterium | reverse complement strand
TTTTCTATTCACTTTTCAGATGAAAGCAAAAACATTAAAAATTGCAGTAACTATGCGGTTTCAAGTCTGTTTATAGACTTGTCCGTGAATAATTCAGGTTAACGGATTAAGCGGACAGATAATGCTGCTCGCCCTTGCGATCGGCATTATCCTTCTGATCATCATGGTTCTGAAAACAAAGATCCAGGCCTTCCTGGCTCTGATCACCACAACGGTCCTGGTCGGTGTCATCGGCGGCATGCCGCTCCTGAACATCACACTGGAAGACGGAAAGACTTTCGGTATTATCAATTCCATTACCTCGGGCTTCGGCGGCACGCTGGGAAGCATCGGTATCATCATCGGCTTCGGTGTCATGATGGGACAGATCTTCGAAGTCACCGGCGCGGCCAAGCGAATGGCCTACACCTTCCTCAAGCTGTTCGGCAAGGGACGTGAAGAAGAAGCCCTGGCATTCACAGGTTTCCTGGTATCCATCCCGATCTTCTGTGATTCCGGTTTCGTCGTCCTTGCACCCATCGCAAAGGCTCTTTCCAAGGCAACCAAGAAGTCTGTCATCGCTCTGGGCGTCTCCCTGGCGGCAGGCCTGGTCATCACCCACTCCCTGGTTCCGCCCACACCCGGCCCCCTGGGCGTCTGCGGTATCTTCGGAATCGATGTCGGTTTCTTCATCCTTCTCGCGATCGTTCTGGCACTGCCCATGGCCATCGCCTGCATCCTCTATGCACGCCTTGTCCTTGCCAAGAAGTATTACTGGCTCCTCGATGAAAACGACGAGCCTCATGCTGCACCTTATCAGAAACCCGATTATGACGGTGCTTTCAGCATGGATATGACCGGTGTTCCCGGAACACTTGAGTCCTTCATGCCCCTGCTCCTTCCCATCCTTCTGATCCTGATCAACACGGTTGCATCCGCACTCGGCATGAAGACCGGTATCATGGGCGTCCTGATCTTCCTGGGCCAGCCCATCATCGCAGTCGGCCTCGGCCTCATCGTAGCTATTTTCACACTCGGCAATCGCCTTGACCGTTCTACCGCTCTGGCAGAGATGGAAAAGGGTATGATGTCCGCAGGTATCATCATGCTGGTCACCGGCGGCGGCGGTGCCCTCGGCCAGATCATCAAGGATTCCGGCCTCGGCAACTTCATGGCAGAAGGTCTTTCCCACACTGCCATCCCGATCATCATCCTGCCTCTGGTTATTTCCACCGCAATGCGTTTCATCCAGGGTTCCGGTACAGTTGCAATGACAACTGCTGCCTCCATCTCCGCGCCCATCCTGATCGCGGCAGGTGTCAACCCCACACTCGGCGCGATCGCATGCTGCGTCGGCTCCCTCTTCTTCGGTTACTTCAATGATTCCTATTTCTGGGTCGTCAACCGTACACTGGGCGTCAGCGAAGCCAAGGATCAGCTGCAGATCTGGTCCATCACTTCCACCATCGCGTGGGCAGTCGGTGTTGTCGAGATCCTCGTCCTGAGCATCTTCATGCACTGATCATGGTTTTGTCCTCATGCGTTCTGCCGACTCCATGATTACCTCTATGCAGATGCATTATTGAACTGAGACATCTGAGGAAACAGACTGATAATTACAGGAACATGTGAGATACAAAATACAGGCGCACAGGCGACTATATGATTTATCCCATGCCCGGGAACTATCTGCGGGCATGGGATATTTGAAAATACGGGCTCATGCGCCTGGTATATTTTTGCAGGCACAGAGTCATAATCATTAATAATGTAATAATAGGAGGCAATATGGCTGCATGTATAGTAGTGGCAGATGATCTGACAGGCGCCAATGCGACCGGTGTCCTTCTGACAAAAATGCAGTATCGGGCAGCGACGATCATGTCTCTGGACAATAATGATCCGGAAGAGATGAAGGAGTGCGACTGCCTGCTCTATCCCACTGACAGCAGGGGCGTAGATGCTCAGACGGCATACAGGAGAGTATTTGAGGCATCTCAGGCTCTGAAGAATGACAATGTTCTTGTCTACAGCAAGAGGATCGATTCTACGCTCAGGGGAAATCTGGGAAGCGAGACAGACGCTATGCTGGACAGTCTGGGAGAAGATTATATCGCAGTGGCTGCTCCCTGCTTTCCCTCCTCCGGGAGGATCGTCATCGGCAATTATATGCTGGTGAACGGAACTCCCCTTCACAGGACCAATATCGCCCTGGATCCCAAATGCCCGGTCAGGATTTCCGAGGTGGACAGGCTGTTCCGGGAACAGAGCAAATATCAGGTGACAGCCATCCGCATGGGCGAGATGATGGACGGCGTACATGCCCTGGCCCAAAAGATCCGAACCTGCCATCAGGCGGGCAGCCGCATCCTCACCTTTGACTGCGTCTCCCAGGAGGATCTGGATCTGATCGCGGACGCCTGCATCGAGAGCGGGGAGAAGATCATCGCTGTGGATCCGGGTGCTTTTACCGCATCCCTGGCCAGAAAGATCATCAAACCCAGAATGGACCGCAGGCAGAACCATATCCTGGTCGTCGTGGGCAGCGTTAACTCGAGCACCACTGCCCAGCTGGAGGAATTCTGGCTGACCCAGGAAGCCAACAACGTGATGGTCAGGACCCGGGAACTTCTCGAAGGAGAGGAGAGAAGGGAGAAGGAGATCAGCCGTGTTGTCGGCGAAGTCCTGAAAGAAGCGGAGAAATATACAACTTCCTCTGTCGTCGGAGACGGGATCTATCTTGAAAACAGGATCGATTTTCGCCCTTATATGGAGAGATATAACTGCTCCATGGAGGAAGTGACGGATATGATCAACAACTCGCTGGCGGAGATCACGGTCCGTCTTCTTCGGCAGCAGCCCCGTTTCCAGGGCCTGTATGCCTGCGGCGGCGATGTGACCCAGGCTCTCTGCGGGCACTTCGGCGCGGCGGGACTTGACCTCAAGGATGAGGTTCTGCCCCTGGCCGCCTACGGTCAGTTCAGCGGAGGAGAGTTCGACGGCCTGGATTTCATCACAAAGGGAGGAAGCCAGGGCGACAAGACCGCCCTCAACGTCTGTGTCAATTACCTGAAGGAGAAGCTGTTTATCTGATTTGCGTTTATCTGATCTTTGTTTATCAGATTTGTTCTGAAAAAGTCTGCGCGGTCTGGCCGCTTGTAAGTAAAACATGTTAAAATCAGAAAATACGTTACATGAACATGGCCTTGACGGGTTCGTGTACTGTGACGAAAAGCCAGGCCTCTGCGGACATTTTTTACCCAGATGACTTTTAAAACTGCAGATATTTAAGGGAGGAATTAAAATGGCAGAGAAAAAACCTATGATTGCAGTACCCATTGGTGACCCCGCCGGTGTAGGCCCTGAGATCGTGGCAAAGGCATGTGCGCTGGAAAAAGTCAATGATGCAGCAAATGTGATCGTGATCGGCGACCGTCAGGTCATGGAAAAAGCGATCAGCATCGTGGGCGCAGACCTCAAGATCAATGTCGTGGAAAAACCCGCGGACGGCGATTATCGTTTCGGAATCCTGAACCTGATCGACCTCGATAATATCGACCAGTCCCAGTTCTCCTACGGCCTTGTCCAGGCTATGTGCGGCAAGGCTGCTTTTGCCTACATCAAGAAGAGCATCGAGCTTGCCATGAACGGCGAGGCGGATGCCGTCGCTACAACACCGATCAATAAGGAAGCCCTGCACGCCGCGGAAGTTCCTTTCATCGGCCACACCGAGATCTTCGGCGCCCTGACCAATACACCCGATCCTCTTACCATGTTCGAGACAAACGGTCTTCGTGTCTTCTTCCTGACACGTCACAAATCCCTGCGGGCTATGCTGGATGACATCACAAAAGACAACATCAAGGCCTGTGTCAAGGAGAGTCTTGCAGCCCTCAGGCGCCTGGGCGTCACAGAGGGGACCATGGCTATTGCCGGCCTCAACCCCCACTGCGGCGAGCACGGCCTCTTCGGCTGGGAGGAAGTCAACGAGATCACACCTGCCGTGGAAGAGCTCAAGGCGGAAGGCTATCCCGTGACCGGCCCCATCGGCGCGGACTCCGTTTTCCATCAGGCAGCCCTGGGCCGCTACAACAGCGTCCTGTCCCTGTATCATGACCAGGGCCACATCGCGACCAAGACCCTTGATTTTGACCGCACCATCTCCATCACCAACGGCATGCCCATCCTGCGCACTTCCGTGGACCACGGCACAGCCTTCGATATCGCCGGCAAGGGCATCGTCAGCGAGATCAGCATGGCGGAAGCCATTCTCCTGGCCGCCAAATACGCTCCCTTCTTTGTAAAAGCATGAGTCACGAGGGACGGTTCTGACTGACTCATTTTCAACCGGGGAGACACCGGGCGGGACGCCGGGGACGGCTCTGCCTGCACCGTTTACACTTTTGCAAAGAAACACGTGGTCTGCGATCGTGCCTTGAACAGAAGCTGCGGAACCGCAGCTGTATAAGGGCTATAAAAGACTGCAAGTTTGGACTGTAAGTTTGTTCAGTTTGTAAAGAATTTCCTGTTGACAAATCGCTGCGGCGTCCATATAATAGGCTTCGTGTGATTCTTTGAAAGAAGGAGGTGTTAATCATGTCGATCTGCCCTAAAAATAAATCTTCGAAAAGCCACAGAGATAAAAGGAGAGCTAACTGGAAAATGACCGCTCCCACTCTGGTTAAGTGCAGCAAGTGCGGCGCCCTTATGGTTCCCCACAGAGTATGCGCAAAGTGCGGCTCCTACAACAAGAAGGAGATCATCCAGGTCGAGGACTGATCATATATCCAATGACATATGACAACTGGTTCAGACCGGATCATTAAACAGATTTATGGCAGGCCTCCCGCTGCTTCTCAGCAGCGGGAGGCTTTCTTCATGCACGCAGCCGAAGGCTGCGGACCTGTCGGCATGGCGAATTGCGAAAAACAGAGCCATGCACATTGTTCCGGAAGGCGACGCGTCGGAAGCTTGCTTAAATCCTCCGCTGTAAGGGTCTACTTGCAATATATGAGTCGTGATAGTATATTAAATGATAGAAAGCACTTGCTTTTTTACAGTTTCAATGACAGAATCCAGGGTGGTTTTTTCCCTGTAAACTTGCGGAGCAAGTAATGCCGCCCCTGCCGGCGGCAGGATCTGAAAGGATAGAGATGAGCAGAAAATATGTCAGAGTTGCAGTAGACGCGATGGGCGGAGATCTGGCTCCCGCAGAGCCTGTCAAGGCTGCGGTAGAGGCACTGGAGAAGAAAAAGAGTCTTCATGTGACGCTTGTAGGTCAGGAAGAGGTCATCCGCGCCGAGCTTGCAAAATACAAATACCCTGAAGACAGGCTGGAGATCCTGGATGCCAGGGAGATTATTGAGATGTCGGAGCCGCCGGTCAACGCGATCCGCAAAAAAAAGGATTCTTCGATCGTCAGAGGCCTGAAGCTGGTCAAAGAGGGCACCTGTGATGCCTTTGTGACTG
The DNA here is from genome assembly GCA_902780385.1 of uncultured Lachnospiraceae bacterium. Classification (GTDB taxonomy): domain Bacteria; phylum Bacillota; class Clostridia; order Lachnospirales; family Lachnospiraceae; genus CAG-791. Next base: position 49,464 of record CACZFF010000014.1, on the reverse strand, counting down.
CAGGCAGCACGGGAGCAACACTTGCCGGCGGACAGCTGCTGGTAGGCAGGATCCGCGGGATCGAGCGCCCGCCGCTGGCACCGCTTATGCCCACGGCAAAGGGACCGGTTCTTCTGGTGGACTGCGGCGCCAACATGGATGCCCGTCCCTCCCAGCTGGTCCAGTTTGCTCAGATGGGCTCCATCTACATGAAGAATATGACCGGTGTTGAGAATCCCCGTGTCGCGCTCGTCAATGTCGGCGCGGAGGAGGAGAAGGGAAATGCTCTGGTCAAGGAGGTCTATCCCCTTCTGAAGGAATGCGAAGGCATCAATTTTATCGGCAATATCGAGGCCAGGGATATTCCCGCCGGAGAGGCTGACGTCGTGGTCTGCGATGCTTTTGTAGGAAACGTGATCCTCAAGCTGTATGAGGGACTTGCGTCCACTCTGATCCACAAGATCAAGGATGCGCTGATGTCAACGCTCCGCTCCAAACTGGGCGCACTGATGATCAAGCCCGCGCTCAAGGGCATGCTCAAGGAATTCGACATCACTTCCTACGGCGGAGCGCCTATGCTCGGCCTGCGCGGACTTGTGGTCAAGACCCACGGCAACTCGGAGGCTGTCGAGATCAGAAATGCCATCGAGCAGTGTATTTTATTTAAGAAAAAAGATATCAACGGACAGTTCATCGAGAAGATGGGACTGGAACAGCCCAAAAAGGCGGATGAAAAAGAGACAGCTTCATCTGAAAAGGATGCTTCCGGGAATACGGCAGCATCTGAAAATTGAGAATATAGGCTATAATATCACAGTTCAGTAACGATAATGCGGCGCCGGCATTCCCGGGCCACCATTTATATCACATTTCAGGATTTGTCTGACACAGGAGGAGGAGAACAGAAATGGATATGGAGTTCAAGAAATTATGTTCAATTATTGTTGATGTACTGGGTGTGGATGAGAGTGATATTGATATGGATACCACATTCATCGACGATCTCGGTGCGGATTCTCTGGATGTTGCCCAGATCATCATGGGGATTGAGGAAGAGTTTGATGTCACAGTGGACTCGGATGTTGCTTCCAATGTCACGACCGTCGGACAGGCTCTTGAACTGATTAAGAACGCGATTGGTGAATAAGAAAAAGGCTGTGATCAGCCGCTATGAAAGGAAAACATGATACAGGCACCACTGGAAGTGCTGGAGGAACGGATTGGATACAGGTTCAGGGACCGGTATCTTCTTGAGTGCGCTCTCACACACACTTCTTTTGCAAACGAACAGAAAATACAGACATTGAAGGACTATGAGCGGATCGAATTTCTGGGAGACGCTGTTCTTGAGATGATTTCAAGCGAATTTCTGTACAGAACCTATCCCGGTAAAAAGGAAGGTGAACTGACAAAGCTGAGGGCATCTCTTGTCTGTGAGCCCGCACTTGCCTATTGTGCCAGAGATATTTCTCTCGGCTCTTTCATCCGCCTCGGCAGAGGCGAGGAGGCAAGCGGCGGCAGGGAGAAGGATTCCATCACATCCGATGTCATGGAGGCGCTGATCGGCGCCATGTATCTGGACAGCGGCGGGATCGAGGTTCCCAGACAGTTCATCATGACCTTTATTCTTTCGGATCTCGAGGACAAGCAGCTTTTTTATGATGCAAAGTCGATTTTGCAGGAGCGTGCCCAGAGGGAGGGCCATGATGTGCGCTACGAGATCCTCGAAGAGAGCGGACCCGGACATCAGAAACGTTTCCGTGTCGCCGCCATCATTGAAGGAAGGCACTGCGGCGTGGGAGAAGGACGTTCGAAAAAAGCGGCGGAGCAGCAGGCTGCCTATGCGGCTCTGGGAGGCTCCAGGACCAGAAAACAGGCTCAGGAACAGTTCCTCAGCTGAAAGCCCGGAAGAAGAAGTAACGGAAGAGTAACGGATTTGTATTTAAAAAGTATTGAGATTCAGGGCTTTAAGTCCTTTGCAAACAAGATCAAATTTGAATTCCATAACGGCATCACCGGAATCGTGGGACCCAACGGAAGCGGCAAGAGCAACGTTGCGGATGCGGTCCGGTGGGTGCTTGGAGAGCAGAGAGTCAAGCAGCTGCGCGGGTCTTCTATGCAGGATGTCATCTTCGCGGGGACACAGGCGCGCAGGCCGCTTGGCTTTGCTTATGTTGCCATAACGCTGGATAATGCTGACGGCGCGCTCCCCATCGATTACCGGGAGGTGACTGTCGCCCGCCGTATTTACAGGAGCGGTGAGAGTGAATATCTCCTCAACGGGACAGTCTGCCGTCTGCGCGATGTGAATGAACTTTTTTATGATACCGGAATCGGCAAGGAGGGTTACTCCATTATCGGACAGGGACAGATCGACAGGATCCTCTCCGACAAGCCCCAGGACCGGCGCGCGCTTTTTGATGAGGCGGCGGGTATCGTAAAGTACAAGCACAGAAAAGAACAGACGCTCAAGCGGCTTGAGAGTGAGCGGGACAACCTCACCCGGCTGACGGATATTGTCGGCGAACTGGAAAAACAGATCCCTTCACTGGAAAGGCAGCAGGAAAAGGCAAGAGAGTATCTCAAACGCCGGGACGCGCTGAAACGTCTGGATATCAATGCTTTCCTGATAGAAAATGAAAAGAGCAGCCGCCAGCTCGAGGAGCTGACCTCTCAGGAGACGACAGCGTCTTCGGACCTGGAGGATGCAAAGGCACGCAGCGAAAAACTTCGTCAGCGGATCGAAAATCTCCAGGAGAACCGGAGAGAGCTGGAGAGCCGGATCGAAGCGGTCCGCAGCCGGATCACGGACGCCAGCATCGTGCACGGCCGGATCGAAGGGGATATCAAGGTCCTGGAAGAGCAGATCCGGGGTGCCCGTCAGCGCACTGTGCGGCAGTCGGAGCAGGAGAAGATCCTGAATGCCGATATCGCGGAGAGGACTGCCCAGGAGCAGGCTCTTTCCAGAGAGATCCATGCCGCCAGGGAGGCTTTCCAAACCCTGGAGACCGGCCACACCGCTGCAAAAGAAGCGGCAGCAGCCTCCTCCGGCGATGTAGAGCGCCTGAGGGAGGAACTGGAAGAGAAGCGGGCAGGCATACTCGAGGAGATGGACCGCCGCGCGACGGTCAAATCCAGACTGGCCAGTCTGCAGACACTGCAGGCCCAGGAGGAGGCGCGCCGGGAGGAAGTTGAAAAGGAACTTTCTCTTGTCAGCGGGGAAAAGACCCAGGCGGATGACGCCATTCTTTCACTCAAGGAGGAATTCAGGCAGGTTGGTACCGAGATCCGCGCCCTTCAGGACGGGCAGAAGGATATAGAGGAACAGATCGCGGCACACAAGACTTCGCTGGGAGATGCAGACGCCCTGCTGCAGCGGGCACAGTTTTCATGGCATCAGGAGAAATCCAAACTCGAGGCGATCATAAATCTGGCGGAGCGCTATGAGGGCTTCGGCGGCAGCGTAAAACGTGTCATGCAGGAAAGATCCAGGGAAACCGGCATTGTCGGAACCGTCGCGGATCTGATCTCCACAGATAAAAAATACGAGACAGCCATCGAAGTTGCGCTCGGGGGCAGTATACAGAATATCGTCACAAAGGATGAAGACACGGCCAGGCGCATGATCACCATCCTCAAACGCGAAAAAGCAGGCAGGGCAACCTTCCTGCCTCTTTCGGCTATCAGGAATTCCAGGAGCCTGGCAGGACACAAGATCCTCGGTGAGGAGGGTGTCATAGGCACGGCCGATTCCCTGGTGAGACCTGCTGCCGGCTGCGCCGATGTGGCGGTCTCTCTTTTGGGCAGGACTGTGATCGTGGACACCTTCGACCACGCAGTGGCTGCTTCGCGACGCAATGGACACGGTGTGCGCATGGTGACACTGGAAGGCGAGCTTTTTGCGCCCGGCGGCGCCATCAGCGGCGGTACTTACCGCAATGCCAGCAGTCTCCTGGGAAGAAGACGTGAGATCGAGGAGCTGACCGCGAGCACTAAGCGCTTCAAAGAGGAGATGGAGAAACAGGAAAAGGCGATCGAGGATACAAAGGAGAGCCGTAACGTCCTGCGCAGAAAACTTGATGAAAACAAGCGCACTCTGCAGGAGACCTTCATCCGCCAGAACACACTTCGTGTACGGATCCAGCAGGAGGAGGAAAAGCTCCGCGAGACCACGGGAAATGTGGAGTCCCTCCGCCAGGAACTGCGCGCCCTCAAAGAGCGGGCACTGGAGACTGCCGCGCAGCAGACGGCTGCGACGCAGGATCTGGCTGCCAGTGAGAAAAAAGAAGAGGAATTCACTGCTGCCGCGGCACAGCTGCAGGAGGAACTGGCCAAAAGACAGGAGGACGAGGAACGCGACAGCACCGCGCTCGCCTCTCTGGAACTGGAACGAAGCCGCACGGAACAGTCGCTGCGCTTCCAGCAGCAGAATGCGGAGAGGATCCGGCGCGAACTGGAGGGACTGCAGACACAGCTGCAGGCGGTCCTCGAGAGCGCTGAAAATGACCGCAGGGAGATAGAAGAGAAGACAGAGAAGATCGAGAGCCTCAGGCAGGAGGCGGCCGATTCCGATCACATCAAGATCGAAGAGGAAGAGGAACTGCAGACACTGCGGCAGCAGAACGATGACCTGCAGGATCAGCAGGACGAGGCTTCCCGGGAACGCGAGAGCACGGCGGAAGTCATCGCCGGGCTGGATAAGGAAGTCTTCCGTCTGACTTCCAGACGCGAACGCCTCGAAGAGACCATTGAACAGAAGGCTTCCTATATGTGGGAGGAATACGAGGTGACCATCGCGGATGCGGCTTCCCAGCGCGATGAGGCACTCACAGACCTTGCGGCGATGAAAAAAGAGATCGCCGCCCTCCGGGGACAGATCAAAGCCCTGGGAAATGTCAATGTCGGCGCCATCGATGAATATAAGGAACTCATGGAAAGATATTCCTTCCTCAAGGGCCAGGTGGATGACCTCACCGAAGCCGCCGCTTCTCTGGAAAAGATCGTGGCGGAACTTGACGATGCCATGCGCAGACAGTTCCGGGAACAGTTCGCGGACATTCAGAAGGCCTATGACGCCGTTTTCAGGGAGCTGTTCGGCGGCGGAGGCGGAAAGCTGGAACTCATGGAGGATGTGGATATCCTCGAGGCAGGCGTGCGCGTGATCGCCCAGCCCCCGGGCAAAAAGCTCCAGAACATGATGCAGCTCTCCGGCGGAGAGAAAGCCCTGACGGCCATTGCCCTTTTGTTTGCCATCCAGAGCCTCAAACCTTCGCCCTTCTGCCTTCTCGATGAGATCGAGGCGGCACTCGACGAGAGCAACGTGGGACGCTTTGCCCAGTATCTGCACAAACTGACAGAGAAGACACAGTTTATCGTCATCACACACCGCCGCGGGACCATGGAACAGGCCGACCGCCTCTACGGCATCACCATGCAGGAGAAGGGCGTATCCGCCATGGTAAGCGTGGACCTGATCAGTGACGAGGATATTTCATAGACCGGGATATTTCATAGACCGGGATTTTTTTAAAGGAATGAGAATCAGGAGGAAGAATGGGATTTTTTGATAAACTCAAGGAAGGCCTGAAGAAAACAAGAGCAAATTTTACAGACGGCATGGAGCAGATCTTCAACTCCTATGAGAAGGTGACTGAGGAATTCTATGACGAGCTGGAAGAGACCATGATCATGGGGGATATCGGTGTCAGGACCACCGAGGATCTTCTGGACCATCTGCGCGAGGAAGTGCGCGCGGAACGCATCCGCTACGCGGCGGACTGCAGGCAGGAACTGATCATGGGCATCCGCGACAGGATGAAACAGCCCAAAGACGCCTATGATTTTGAAAACGGTCCGGCAGTGGTCCTGGTGATCGGCGTCAACGGCGTCGGCAAGACGACCTCCATCGGAAAGCTTGCCGCCAATTATAAGAGCCAGGGCAAGCGTGTTCTGATCGCCTCCGCGGATACCTTCCGCGCCGCGGCAAACGAACAGCTGACAGAGTGGGCGCGCCGCGCCGGTGTCGATATCATCGGCGGCAAAGAGGGATCGGATCCCGCCAGTGTCGTGTATGATGCCGTGCAGGCTGCAAAAGCGCGCAAGATCGACATTCTCCTGTGTGATACCGCGGGACGTCTTCATAATAAGAAGAATCTCATGAACGAGCTCTCCAAGATCGACCGCATCATCACCCGCGAATTTCCCGGGTGTTATCGTGAGAACTGGGTCGTCCTGGACGCCGCGACCGGACAGAACGCCGTCAACCAGGCCAGGGAATTTGCCTCTGTGACCAACCTTACGGGGATCGTGCTGACCAAGATGGACGGCACGGCAAAGGGAGGCATCGCCATCGCAGTCCAGTCTGAAGTCGGTGTCCCTGTCAAGTTCATCGGCGTCGGGGAGAAGATCGAGGATTTACAGAGGTTCAATCCCGACGAGTATGTAGATGCACTGTTCTACAGGGATTGATTCGTCGGAAATCTGCTTATACAGGCAGCATAGGATGATATTGAGGTCAAAAGGTGGTTAAGGGAACACCGTCTCGTCAAGCAGCACAAACGCCTTGGGCACGCTTTCGCTCTACCCTCGCTGGCAGCGGTACTAAGGCCGCTGAAAAACAGCGGCCAAGTACCGGCCGCTCGCCAAGGCCCTTCGGCTGTTTGTGCAGCTTGACGAGACTCAGAGCCATTGGATACCTTTAGACCTTTACATCATTTAGATTGATTTGCAATTAAAGTTTCATCTGGAAAGACGTGAAAAAATGGGACAGAAAGAAAAAGAAACCGGGAAGACAGAGGGGCAGGAGAGAGAGGTCCTTACGCTGAAGAGGTTCGAGGAGGCCTGTGAGGCGGTCGGCCGTGTAACGCTGGATACAGAGCTGATCTATTCGGATTATTTCAGTGAGCACACAGGCGGAAAGGTTTATCTCAAGCCTGAGAATATGCAGCGCACAGGTGCCTATAAGGTGCGCGGCGCTTATTACAAGATCAGCACCCTTTCCAAAGAGGAGAGGGAGCGGGGACTGATCACGGCATCTGCGGGCAATCATGCCCAGGGCGTGGCTTATGCGGCGCGGGAGTGCGGGGCCAGGGCAGTGATCGTAATGCCTACCACGACACCCCTGATCAAGGTGAACAGGACCAAGGCACTGGGTGCCGAGGTGGTCCTGTACGGCGATGTCTACGACGATGCCGCAGGCTATGCGTCAAAGCTGGCAGAGGAAAACGGATATACTTTTATCCATCCCTTCGATGACCCCGATGTGGCGACAGGACAGGGAACGATTGCGATGGAGATCATTAAGGACCTGCCGCTGGTGGATATTATCCTGGTCCCCGTCGGCGGGGGCGGCCTGGCGACAGGTGTGTCCTGCCTGGCAAAGTACCTCAAGCCCAATGTGAAAGTGATCGGCGTGGAGCCCGAGGGGGCTGCCTGCCTGAAAGCCTCTTTTGAGGCCGGCAGGGTGGTCACTCTGCCCACGGTCAACACGATCGCGGACGGCACGGCAGTCAAAACACCGGGCAGCAGGATCTTCCCCTACCTGCAGAAAAATCTTGATGAGATCGTCACGATTCCGGACCAGGAGCTGGTCACAGCCTTCCTGGATATGGTGGAGAACCACAAGATGGTCGTCGAGAACTCAGGCCTTCTGACAGTCGCTGCCCTTCGTCATATCGACTGCAGGGACAAAAAAGTGGTCAGCGTCCTCAGCGGCGGCAATATGGACGTGATCACCATGTCCTCCGTCGTACAGCAGGGCCTGATCCTGCGGGATCGTATTTTCACAGTTTCCGTCCTGCTTCCGGACAAGCCCGGTATGCTGCACCGCGTCTCCGGCCTGATCGCCGGGGCCAACGGCAACGTGATCAAGCTCGAACACAACCAGTTTGTGAGCATCAACAGAAATGCCGCTGTCGAGCTGCGCATCACCCTCGAGGCTTTCGGCACAGAACATAAGAAGGAAATCATTTCCGTTCTGGAGCAGAACGGCTTTAAGCCGCGCCTGGTCAAGACCAGAAGCTGAGGTATATACAATCGCACAGGCGAAATGGAATGGGATTTTCGCAAGTTACTGTAAAAGTTCGATCAAGCGGCTGCGCGTATGGGCGTGCTCGCACGCACATACGTGCAGACATTTGATCGGACCCCCATGTATGAGACAAAAAGACACGCGAAATCCGGAGGATGAGCGGGTCGATTGTCGAATACATGGGGGCGATTGCGAGAGCATGGCCTCGCCATGCGGAGCAATCGACTTTTACTCTTTTGGTGGAGGCAGTCACGCTGCCATGGCAGTTTACTGTCACAGTTCCGAAGGGACTGTAATCAGCAGGGTCAGGGTTAAAAAATGAGTCAGTTGAATAAGAATCAGGAGTCCGCGGATAATCCGAACAGGAGGCATTCGCTTTATCTGGTCAATATTATTTTCATGTGCTGTCTGACCATCGTTTCGCTGGTGTTTGCGCTGGTTGTCTTTTTCAGGCTGCGCACACATGGAACGGACGGTGTCCGCCAGCTTTATACCAAGGGGCAGATCGAGTCCATACGGGAAAACGCGGCCTCGAACGCCCGCAATGATCTCCTTCTGGAGATCCAGTCTTCCCTGGAATCGGGCAGGAGCACAACACAGATGCTCAGGGAGATTTTCGACGACAGCATTGTGGTGGTCAACGGGGGAAGATATTATTTTTACCCTCTTGCTGATGCTGTGGAAAAGAATCCCCTGCCGGCCGGGGCTTTATGCCAGAGCGAAGGAAATGTTCTGTATACGGGGGAAAGTCCCTCTGCCCGGATCAGCCATGGGATCCTGCTGTCGGACAACAATGGGAAAGTCGACTGGGACCGCCTGGGAGACAGCGGGATCGAGGAGGCTGCGATCAGAGTGGGAATCCTCGATGATGACCGCTTTATACGGGACCAGCAGTTCGAAAGAAACTGCGAGAAGGCTGCAGCCAGGGAGATCAATATCAAACTGTGTCTGGATATAGAGGGGACGCCCGGAGAAGACAGTATGCAGGAGGCCCTGGCGGCTGTCGGAGAAATGGCGGATCTTTACGGGATCCGGAAAACGGCGCCTGCCGGGGGAGAAAGCGAAGAGACCGGGGCCCCCGGTGAAGACGGAGCGGCCGCTGCAAGTGCGGCTGATGCGGAAGATGCATCCGGGGCGGAAGACACCGGGAAGGACTCCGGCCATGCTCCCGCACAGGGTGCTGTTGATCCGGCCTTTTTGCTGAGGATCCACTCAGCAGAGGTGCTCTCCGACGACGGGTCGGACAAGGAGGCATGGACAAAATCGCTGAGACAGCTGTGTAAAATGATAGAGAAGAAAGGCGGAGATCCAATCCTGGGAATGAATCTTTTTACCGGCGCCGCACAGGTCGATCTGACAGCTCTGGCGGAATATGGCAGGTGGGTGATCGACCACGAGGAGACCGCCAGCTTCCCCTACAGCTATTCCTACTGGGAATACAGTGCCGAGGGGGATATGGAAGGTGTCCCCGGGAAAGCGATCCTCTATGCCCGCCTTGATATCGAGGACAGTGAAGAAAACTCCCCATGAGGTGAAGGGGGAGACAGGGGACGGTTCGGGAGACAGGGGACGGTTCTGTGTCTCCTCCCCGGAGGAGACACAGAACCGTCCCCTGTCTCCCGCTGTCCCCATTTTGTATTTTTGTCAAAAAGTCAAGAATTTTTGCTTGACAAGCACCTGCAGCATGAGTAAAATAGCACAGGTATGGAAAAAATCGTAGAGCAGGGGCTGCTGTATGACTTCTACGGGCAGCTTCTCACAGCACATCAGCAGAAAATTTATGAGCAGGCGGTCTATGAGAACCTCTCCTACAACGAAATTGCGGAGCAGGAGGGGATCAGCCGTCAGGCGGTGCATGATCTTATCCGCAGGACAACAGCGCTCATGCAGAGATACGAGAACAGGCTGGGTATGATCCGGCGCTTCCGGAGTCTCAGCGCGGCGGCGGATGATCTTTGCCGGGCGGCGGAATCTGCAAAGAGCCGGGAAGAACTGGCGGACCGCGCCCGTGAGATTGCAGACAGGATCAGAAAGGATCTCAGTTAATGGCATTTGAGAGTCTGACAGACAAACTGAATGAAGTGTTCCGCAACCTGAGCGGCAAAGGACGTCTGACAGAGAGCGATGTCAAAGCCGCCATGCGTGAAGTCAAGATGGCGCTTCTCGAGGCAGACGTCAACTTCAAGGTTGTCAAGAAGTTCGTCTCTTCGGTACAGGAGAGAGCGATCGGCGCTGACGTCATGAACGGTCTGAATCCCGGACAGATGGTGATCAAGATCGTCGATGAGGAAATGACGGAGCTGATGGGCTCCGAGACGACCGAGATCCAGCTTCAGCCGGGCAGAGAGGCCACAGTGATCATGATGGCGGGTCTGCAGGGTGCCGGTAAAACGACGACCGCGGCCAAGCTGGCAGGAAAGTTCAAGTCCAAGGGACGCAAGCCGCTTCTGGTTGCTCTGGACGTCTATCGGCCCGCTGCAATTAAACAGCTGCAGGTCAACGGCGAGAAGCAGGGTGTTGACGTCTTCGCGCTTGAGGACGGGACAAGACCGGCGCAGATCGCACAGGCTGCCATGCAGCACGCCAGGAACAACGGCGAGACCGTGGTCATCCTGGATACGGCAGGTCGTCTGCAGATCGATGAATCGATGATGCAGGAGCTCTCCGACATTAAAGATGCCGTCACGGTCCATCAGACCGTGCTGGTCGTAGACGCCATGACCGGTCAGGAGGCAGTCAATGTGGCCAAGACCTTCGACGAAAAGGTCGGCGTCGACGGTGTGATCCTTACCAAGATGGACGGCGACACCAGAGGCGGTGCGGCACTTTCCATCAAGGCGGTGACAGGAAAGCCGATCCTGTACATCGGTATGGGAGAGAAGCTCTCCGACCTGGAACAGTTCTATCCGGATCGTATGGCCAGCCGGATCCTCGGCATGGGCGACGTGCTCACTCTGATCGACAAGGCTCAGGAAGCCCTCGATAAAGAGGACGAGGAGAAGAGCCGCGATATGGTCGGACGTGTCCGCAAGGGTAAGTTTGATTTCAATGATTACCTCGAGAGCATGAAGCAGATGCGCAAGATGGGCGGCATGTCCAGCATCCTTTCCATGCTTCCCGGACTGGGAATGAGCAAGGATATGCTCGAGGGAGCGGTTGACGACAAGCAGCTCAAGCAGACCGAGGCCATCATCCTGAGTATGACGCCGCAGGAACGCGCCAACCCCAAGATCCTCACACCTCAGCGGAAGTTCCGCATCGCCAAGGGCTCCGGGTGTGATATCGCGACGGTAAACCGTTTCATCAAACAGTTCACCCAGATGCAGAAAATGATGAAGCAGATGGGCGGCATGGGCGGCCGGCGCCGCGGGAGAAATCCTCTCTCCGGTATGTTCGGCGGCATGGGTGGTTCAAGACGGGGAGGTTTCCCCTTCTGAAATAAATAAAGCATATAAAACAGCGCTGGAAATGAGCAGCGCCTTATAACGAGGAGGAAAAAAACAATGGCAGTTAAAATCAGACTTACAAGAATCGGTGAGAAGAAAGTCCCGCTTTACAGAATCGTCGTCGCAGATGCCTCTACCCCCAGGGATGGCAGAGCGATCGACACGATCGGACATTACAACCCCAACACTGATCCCGGCACGGTTGATGTAGATGTCGAGGCAGCTAAGAAGTGGCTCAAGAACGGCGCCCAGCCTACAACTGTGGTCAAAAAACTGTTCAAGCAGGCAGGTATTAAATAAGAATTCCGCGCCTTTTATGCGCAATTATTTATATATCTATTGCCTGACAATGAGATCCGACACATTTTGTACCGGGTCTAGAAGGATTGTCTATGAAAGAATTGGTAGAAGTGATTGCGAAAGCGCTTGTTGATAATCCCGATGAAGTTGTCGTGACCGAGAAAAAAGAAGGCAGGAATATACGGGTGCAGCTTCATGTGGCGCCTTCGGACATGGGAAAGGTAATCGGAAGGCAGGGCAGGATCGCAAGAGCGATCAGGTCAGTTGTCAAAGCCGCCTCTGCGCAGGAAGATTACCGGATCGATGTGGATATCGATTGAGGATAGTATATGAATGATATAGGGCGGCGTTTCTGCGCCGCCTTCGTTCATTCTATTCTTTTAATCACAGACAGGAGAATGGAGATAAGATTTGACTGAACGTTTTCAGGTTGGTGTGATCACGACTCCGCACGGTCTTCGGGGAGAAGTGAAAGTCTACCCGACAACAGATGATCCCTTGCGCTTTAAGATCCTGAAGGAGCTGATCCTGAAGGAAAAGAGAAGCGAACGCGTTCTCAGGATCCGCAGCGTGAAGTTTTTTAAACAGTTTGTGATCCTGGGTTTTGAGGGCATGGACCGGATCGAAGACGTGGAAGCCCTGCGCGGCTGTCCCCTGCTGGTGGAACGCAGGGACGCTGCCCCCCTCGAAGAGGATGAGTACTATGTGGCAGACCTGATCGGTCTGTCTGTCCGCGACGAGGACGGCAATGAAATCGGAACATTGAAGGAAGTCCTCGAGACAGGTGCCAACGATGTCTATGTAGTCGAGAGAGAAGGTCTGAAGGACCTGCTTCTTCCGGCTATTTCGCAGTGTATCCTGGATGTTCAGCCTGAGGAGGGCTTTATTACAGTCCATATCATGGCAGGACTGGAGGATCTGTGATGCGGTTTCATGTTCTGACTTTGTTTCCGGGAATGGTGGAAGCTGCACTGGGTGAGAGCATTCTGGGCCGCGCTTCGCAGAAGGGACTGGTGGAGTTTTCCGCAGTCGATATCCGGAGCTATACAGAAAACCGGCACAACAGAGTCGATGATTATACGTATGGAGGCGGCGCCGGCATGCTGATGCAGGCACAGCCTGTTTTTGATTGTTGTTCGGATGTTCAGGCGCAGATCACAGAGCGGCTGGGCAGACCTGCCCGTGTCCTCTATATGTCGCCGCTTGGACCTGTCTTTGACCAGCAGATGGCAAAGGAACTAGCACAGGAAGAGGAGCTGATCCTGCTCTGCGGCCACTACGAAGGAATCGATGCGAGGGCTCTGGAAGAGATCGGCGTGGAAGAGGTTTCCATCGGGGACTTTGTCCTCACCGGCGGGGAGCTGCCGGCTTTGATGATCATCGATGCGGTGTCCCGTATGATCCCCGGCGTACTGGGAAATACGGATTCCGCGGATACAGACTCTTTCATGAACGGACTTCTGGAATACCCCCAGTACTCCAGACCGGCTGTCTGGCACGGAAAGGAAGTGCCTCCCGTCCTGCTCTCCGGCGACCATGCCCGTGTAGATGAGTGGCGCTTTGAACAGTCTCTGGCGATTACAAAGGAGCGCCGGCCGGATCTGTATGAAAAGTTTGTACAGGACAACCCTGAGATCATGGAAGAGCGCCGCAGGCGCATTGAGCGGGCGAAACGTCTGGAGGAACGGCGCAGGTGATGATGAAAAGATTGATATTCAGACTCTGCAGAAATATACACCGGTCCGGAGACGGCAGAAAGAGGAGGGCAGTGTGCGTGTCTGTGCTTCTTGTTCTGCTCTGTGCCCTGCTTAGCCTGACAGGATGCAGAATCGGCGGTGAGGAAGGCGCGGAGGACGTGGAAATCAGTGATACTTCGAAAGAGAGCTACGGTGTCTTTCTGGGCATCGACAGTAAATCATTTGATGTGAATCTTTTTGATGAATATGATCTGGTGGTGGTGGATGCGCAGGAGCTTCGCCCGGACCAGCTTGCCCAGCTGCACGCCAGAGGCCATGTGGTCTATTCCTATCTCAATGTGGGATCTATTGAGACCAACAGGGATTATTTCAGCAAGTATAAGGATCTGTGCCTTTTCAAGTATGAGAACTGGCCGGATGAATACTGGGTGGATGTGACGCAGAAGAAGTGGCAGAAATTTACGGGCTCCGGACTTGTTGACAGGATCAGGGCCAATGATCCCGAGGTGGACGGACTCTTCCTGGATAACCTGGATATTTATTACCAGGTGCAGGCAAAGAAAAAGTACCGTTCCATGAAAGAAGATGTCTACGGCGCCCTGATCAATATTCTGGAAATGTATCAGGAGGCCGGTCTCCCCGTCCTGGTCAACGGGGCGGATACCTTTGTCTCCAGACTGATCGATGAAGAGCGGGAAGATCTGATCCGGGGTGTGAATCAGGAGACTGTATTCAGCAGGATCATCGATTATGACAAGGACAAGTTCGGTCAACAGCCGAAAAAGGAGAATGAGTATTACACAGAATATCTGAAAGCGTGTAAAAAGGCGGATATAGACGTATTTCTGCTGGAGTATACAACGGATGAAGATGTAGAGAAAAAAATCTGCCGTTATTGTGATAAAAACGGTTTCCGATTCTATATATCACCGCATGTGAATCTGACTTTACCGGATGACTGAAGAAAGGCGTATCGGATGTCGTGCTTTTGCAGCGGCATGGAGTAGTGAGAATGGATACAATCCTTTTAACAGGCCAGACAGGCCTTTTCTCAAAAGAGATTTTACAATATATAGGGGAGACAGCACAGGTTTTTGTGACCGGACAGAAGTCCGCCGGCGCCATGAAGGTGCTGCCGGATACAGTGCGGCTGTTTCCTGCAGATCAGTCGGACAATGATTTTCTCAAGGTTTTTGAACTTGGAGAGATCAGGGCTGTCTGGCATGTCACGAAATTTGCTGACGGCGGATATGCCTCTAATGAAAATGAAAAGACCGACCGTATTGCTCAGCTGTGCAGTCATCATGGAGTCTCCAGAATGATCGTGCTGACAGAGAGTTCGGATCCTGCGGACTATCGGGACATGATCAGGAAGTGGGCCTCCCCCGCAGAAGGTTCTTCTCCGGTGGAGATCATGGTCGTCAGGCTCCCCTTCCTGACCGGCTCCGGCCTTGCGGCCGGACGTCTCAGCCGGGTCTTCGGCGCTCTGCGCCGCGGTGAGACGGTCTGCCTGGAGGGCAGCGCAGAAAATGGTATTACTGTTCTTTCTATGCAGGAACTTATAGTCCTTTTGCTGCGCATGACATCGGAAAAGACCTTCTGCCCGGGTATTTACAAGGCGGGATCGGAGACCGGAACGCTGGATGGACTCCGGACAGTCCTGCTTTCGATCCGTCCTGACGCCAGAGTCGAGTTTTCGGAAAAATTTAACAGGACCAGACGCGGCGTATTGTTCATGCGCTTTCCCAGGACGGACAGAGCGGATTGCGACGGTCTTCTGGAAGAAATCTACAGACTTCCGGTTTCTATGGACTGGGGAGAGGAAATAGCGGAGCAGTACAGTGCCCTGATCGAGGATGCGGGAGAATCCAGCCCCCTGAAAGAACAGGCCCTTGTTTTTATACAGAAGTTTGGAAAAGTGGCCGGCACGGCGCTGGATCTGATCATAATGTTCATCGTGGCGGAATATCTGGCGCGGATCACTTCAGCATCTGTCTATTTCAAAATTGTCGATGTGCGCGTTATTTTTGTCATCCTCATGGGCATGATGCACGGGATCGCAGCGGGCTTTGCCGCTGCCATTCTGGAATGTGCCATGCTTGTCATGCGGTATAACGAAACGGGTATTTCGGGGCTCCTCCTCTTCTACAATGTAGAAAACTGGATCCCTTTTGTCTACTATCTGACTGCAGGCGCGATCAGCGGTTACAGCCACCAGAAGAAGGAGCAGCAGATGCGCTCTGTCATGGAGGAAAATGAGCTGATCCGCAACAAGTACCTCTTCCTTAATGAGGCTTATCGCACCAGTGTGGCCAACAGAAAAGATCTATGGGCACAGATCCTCAATGAGGAGGACAGCTACAGCCGGATCTACGGAGCGGTGCGTCAGATGTCCCAGAGGACGCCTGAGGCTGTGTGTGTAGAGGCAGTACAGGTACTTCGCAAGCTCCTCCGCAATGATACCGTATCCATTTACCAGCTTGATCCAGGCGGAAAAAAAGCGGTTCTCCTGTCCTGCTGTCTGGACAGCGGGGGACGCCAGTCCTTCAATTTATCCGAGTCTGAGGAGATGCTCAGGACAGTGCGCGGCGGCGGGACATGGAAAAATATCCATTTTTCCAAGAATGCGCCCATGTATGCCTCCATGGTCAGTTATAACAGGGCTTTGAAGCACAATACTGTTGATACCAGGCCGGTAACCTTCCTGGTGACTTTGGAAAAGGCTGAGCAGGATCAGCTCAGTCTCTGGTATATGAATCATTTTACTATCCTATGCGGGCTGTTTCAGGATGCTCTTGAGCATGCGGCACTGCGGGAAAGGACACTTTCATGACGATCTTACTGATGGCACTCCATATAGTGGCGGCTGTATGCATGATCACGGCGCGGCGCAGGGGAGTTATGCATTTTTCCAGCGCCATGTTTCCCATTGTCCTTCTGCTGCCTCTCTGGGGTCCGGTCTGTGCCCTTGCGGCAGAACTTCATATTCTGGGGGGAGAAAAGCCCGACCAGGAACCGGATACCGGACGTTTCGGAATCACGGATGAAGTGTACCGGAGTATCAGGATGGACAATGACGATATGTCCGGCGTCCTCCCTATCGAAGATGTGCTGGAGAGCGGCGAGCCTGTACGGCGCAGAAGTCTCCTTCTTTCTGTCCTGCATGAAGGACCTGCTCCTTTTGTGCGGCCCCTGCGTACGGCGGGCGTCAATGATGACACAGAGGTTGTCCATTATGCGGTCACTGCTCTGGTGGAGCTCCGCAGTGAGTATTCCCAGCGCATTTCAAGAATGGAAAAACTCTACCGGCAGCATCCCGCCAGTGCACAGATCATTGAGGAATATGCGGATCTCGATGAGGAATACCTGCAGAGCGGGATTCCCGACAGCAGCGAGCGCGGGGAACGTCTGGCACATTGCCGTAGCATGCTGGAGAAACTTCTCTATTACATCGGATGGCAGGAGACGGGAAGCCGCGGGCTGTCCTCTTCTGTAAATGGGAAAGAGAAGATTTTAAAGAAAAAGACACAGACTGAGACTATGCGTCTCCTGAAGAGACTCGGGAATATCTGCCTGCAGCAGGGCGACACCCGGGCAGCGGAAGCCGCCGGACAAAGAATTCTGGCGATGGATCCCTACGGTGAAGACGGATACATGATGATCCTGCGCGCCAAAGCTGCGGCGCAGGATGACAGGGGCGTAAAGAAAATAATCAGCAATGTGCAGAAGAGCGGTATTTATCTGTCGCCTGCCGCCAGAGAGCAGATTGACTTCTGGAGCGCCTGATCTTACTGTTTATTCCGATGGGAAAGACCCTCGCTTCCATAAAGCGGTGGTCCGGAATAGTCACATTATTTTTGAAATACGAGTTCACATATGAAAAGAAAAAGAAAACCGCGGTTCCTGCAACTGCTGGAGATTCTCGTAATCTATGCGCTTATGTTTGCTGTTGTCCTGTCTGTGGGCCGAAGTGTCCTTTACGGAGGAAAGAACAGCACAGTGCGCATCCTTGAAGAGGGCGAGCTGACCGGAACTGTCGTGCCGGAGAACGCCGGGACCATCCTGATCTGGGATAAAGATTCCACAGGCAAGGAAGGAAGGCGGGAGATGAGCGCGATCCTCTCGCAGATGAGGATTCCCTATAAAGAAAAAAAGGTATCGGATTTTGCCGAGTCCGACCTGGACGGAAAGAAAATTGCGGTCCTGTCTGTGACAGATCTGAGCACCCTGGGCAGCAGGCTGACTTCACTGCTGGACTGGGTCATGGAGGGACACTCCCTGCTCGTTCTTTATCCTCCTTATAATGAAGAGACTTTTATGTCGGTCGCGCCTCATTTCGGGATCACTTCCATGGGCAATTCTCTTGCCTATGTCGAAGGGCTGCATTTTACCAGCGATCTCATGCCCGGATGCAGCAGAGACCTGTCCATTTCAGATCCCTATCGCTCGTCCCTGGATGTCACCCTGGACGATGACTGTGAGGTCTTTCTGGAAAGTGCCGGTTCTTCCGATACTCCCCTGATCTGGAGGAGGGCACTGGGCAGCGGCACGATCGTTTTTGACAACCTGAGCTTTCTGGAAAAAGCATACAGGGGATTTCACTGCGCGGCCTATACGCTTCTGGAAAATGACTGCATCTGGCCGGTCATCAACGGTTCCACCTTTTACATCGATGATTTCCCGTCCCCTGTTCCGGAGGGAGACAGCCAGTTCATCCAGCACGATTACGGGATGGACATCAAGGACTTTTATACCCACCACTGGTGGAAAGATGTCTATAATCTCTCCAAAAAATATAATATCCGCTATACAGGTCTTGTAATCGAGGATTATTCGGCCCGGGTCGAGGGCGAGTTCCCGCGCAACAAGGATGTTCAGCGTTTCCAGTATTTCGGCAATATGCTGCTGCGTGAGGGCGGAGAACTGGGTTTCCACGGCTACAATCACATGCCCCTGGTTCCCGAAAACTTCGACTATATAGGACAGTACGATTCCTATCGGCAGTGGGTCAGCGTCGATGCCATGCGCGACGCCTTGACGGAATTGTCCGGCTTCTGCCATGAGCTCTTCCCGGATGAAGAGTTCCACGTGTATGTCCCGCCGTCAAATATCATTTCCTGGGAGGGGCGTACCCTTCTTGCCCGGGATTTTCCCGAGATACGGGCAATTGCCAGCCTTTATCTTCCAGATGACAATGATGTCTCCTATGATCAGGATTTCACGGTCACGGAAGACGGCATGGTCCAGACACCCAGAATCATCTCCGGCTATGTGCTGGATGACTATATGCGCACGGCGGCCTTGAGTGAGCTTTATTTCCACTGTGTCAACACACATTTCCAGCACCCGGATGACACCCTCGATACAGACCGCGGCGCAGCAATGGGCTGGGAGGAGCTTTTCCGACGCCTCACCGATTATGTGGAATGGCTCAATAAAGCCCTGCCCCAGATCCGCAATCTGACCGGAAGTGAGCTGACCGGTGCCGTGCAGCGCTACGATGCCCTGCAGGTCCGCCGCGAGGAGACCGGGAACAGGATCGACATCTCCCTGGGCGGCTTCTGTGACGAGGCGTGGTTCTACCTGCGCATTAACAAGGGAAAACCGGGCCACGTGACCGGCGGCTCTCTCACCGAGGTGACAGACGGGCTCTATCTGGTAAAAGCAGCCCAGCCGAAACTGACGATCAATATCAACAGATGGCCGGGGCAGTAACAAATTGTTTTTCTGTAATTAATATGGGCATGGCCGGACGGAGCGGTGCCTGAAGACAGACCGCGGCTGTTCCGGCATGGAGTTTGACAATATGCGAATTTGCGTGATTCTGGAGGGATGCTACCCTTATGTGACAGGAGGCGTTTCCTCCTGGATGCACCAGTATATACAGGCGATGCCGCAGCATGAGTTTGTGGTGTGGGCACTCAATGCGGATCCCTCGCAGAACGGGAAGTTCCGCTACAAGCTTCCGGACAATGTGGTGGAAGTCAGGGAGGTCTCTCTGACAGATACCCTGCGCGGCCGCAGATCCGGACGTCCCCTGCGTTTTGACCAGGAGGAGCTCAAGGCTCTGCGAGCTCTGGTCGAGTGCGGCAGACCCGACTGGGAAGTACTCTTTCATATTTTCCAGGACAGGGGGATCTCTCCGGCCGAATTTATGGCGAGTGAGTATTTTGTGGATATCCTCGCCGATATCTGCAGGGAAAAATATCCCTACACGGCTTTTTCGGATTTTTTCCACACGGTGCGTTCCATGCTGATGCCCCTTCTGCACGTGATGTGTTCAGATGTGCCGGAGGCGGATGTATATCACACGATTGCGACCGGCTATGCGGGAATTCTGGCCAGGCTGGGAAGATACAGATACAAGGTGCCTTTTCTCCTTACCGAGCACGGGATCTATACCCGTGAGCGCGAGGAGGAGATCATTCGCGCAAACTGGGTGCTCCCGGACTTCAAGGATATGTGGATCAGCTTTTTCTACATGCTGTCCTCCGCCGCCTATGACGGCGCTACTATGGTGACCAGTCTCTTCGCCAGGGCCGGCAGGACCCAGGTCGAGATCGGAGCGGATCCCTCCAAATGCAGGACGGTCGCCAACGGTATCCACTATAACCGTTTCGCAGGGATCCCGGAGAGAAAGCCCGGCGGAAAAGTCCAGATTGGAGCCATCCTGCGCCTTGCTCCCATCAAGGATGTCAAGACCATGCTCTATGCCTTCGCGGAAGTAGAGCGCAATATTCAGGATGTAAAACTTTTTATCGCAGGACCGGAGGATGATCCCGAATATGCCCTCGAATGCAGGGAACTGATGCGGCAGCTGCGGATCAAAAATGCCGTGTTCATGGGCACGATCAATGTGCTGGATTATATGGGGGACTTTGATTTTACTGTACTTTCCAGTATTTCCGAGGGACAGCCTCTCTCGGTCCTGGAGTCTTTCGCTGCGGGACGTCCCTGCGTCACGACAGACGTGGGATGCTGCAAGGAGCTGATCTACGGCGAAGGTGAAGACAGGCTGGGACAGGCCGGCTACTGTGTCCCTCCCATGCAGCCGCACGCGCTTGCGCGGGCAATGGAGGATCTGTGCCGCAACAGCGCCCGACGCCTGCAGATGGGGCGCACGGGAAAACAGCGCGCGGAGAAGTACTTCCGCCACGAAGATATGATCCGCAATTATCTGGATACCTATGACGAAGTGTTCCGGAGATGGAACGGATCGCTATAAGGCTTGGAGGTTGATAGAAGTAATGGCTGGGATAGGCTTTAGCCTGAACAGGCTTTTTCAGAAAGAAGGCATGCTGAATCTCTGCCGCGCATATGCTTATGCAGGCGCGGTGGCGATCGGTCCCATGGTCATGGGTGTGTGCCTTCTGCTGGGGATTTCCTTTGTCTCTCAGATTGCGGGAATGCCGCAGGGGGAGAGAGAAATCATGAACTGTATGCTGACATACAGTCTGCTGGTCTCACTGTTTGTGTCCAGCTTTATGAACATGATCCTCACCAGATATATATCGGATATGCTCTATGAGGGGAAACGGGAGAGGATCATGCCCTCTTTTTACGGTGCTCTGGCAGTCATGCTGCCGGCCTGCTTTATCGTGTATGGCATCGTGCTGCTTTTTTCCGGAGTTCCGCTTGTCTATATGATCGTGAGCATGTGGTTCGCCCTGACCATGATCGTCGTCTGGACACAGATGAATTATCTGTCGGCGCTCAAGGATTACCGCTCGATCGCCCTGGGCTTCGCCGCATCCATGCTGACGGGATTTCTTCTGGCTCTTCTGCTGGCCTTTTTCAGGCACGGCACGGTGCTCAGCCTGATGTTCTGCGTGATCCTGGCCTACGGGATCATGAGCATATGGTATTACATATTGATGCTGGGGTATTTTCCCCACGGAGAGGGGAGCCCTTTTACTTATCTGCAGTGGTTTGACAAGTGCCGTGCCCTGGCACTGACCAGTATATTCGTGAATCTGGGTCTTTACGGTCACATTGTGATCATGTATTTCGGACCTCTCCACAGAAAGATCATGGGTCTTTTCTATGCGGCGCCCAGCTATGATATCCCGTCGCTGACAGCGTTTTTTTCCATTCTGATCACGACCATCAGTTTCGTGACCTCGGTGGAAGTGCGCTTTTATCCGGAATACCGCCAGTACTACAGTCTCTACAATGACGGAGGTTCCATTAAGGATATCGAGGCGGCCGAGGACAGGATGGTCGAGGTCCTCAGCCGGGAGCTGGTCTACTGCGGTTACCGCCAGATCATCAGTACCCTTTTGTTTGTTGTTTTCGGCGGCTTTATCATGGACTTCCTGCCCCTGGGCATGATGGATCTGGGCAAGGGGATTTTCCGTACCCTCTGTGTCGGCTATGGTCTCTATGCCATTGCCAATGCCATGATGCTGATCCTCCTGTATTTTGAGGACTATATCGGTTCAGTCACTGCGACAGGTGCTTTTGCCGTAACGGCAAACCTTTTTACCATCTGGCAGGCTGCACACGGCGATACCGCCTATTTCGGAGCTGGATTTATGGCGGGCGCGATCGTCTACTTTGTGATTGTCCTGCTGCGTCTTGAGTGGTCCACAAGGCGTCTCCCTTATCTGCTTCTGGGAAGACAGGCTGCGGTCTCAGCGGCCGGCGGCGGCAGCTTCACGCAGATTGAGAGAATGTTTACACGGATTGGCAACAGGGTTGCAAAGGGCACCGCAAAGACTTCCCAGCACAATAAGGACGGGAGAAAGAGAGCAGTGCGGCCGAGAAAACGATGAGGCGTTTTTTGTATGAAACCTTTTATCAGAAAAAGACTTCCCTATATCCTGATCGCCGTGCAGGTGATCCTGATCATGGGATTGTTATTCTATATTGTGCCGGGCCGTTACCACCTGTACGACATCGTTCTGTACGATGCCTCGGAAAATGTCCCTGCAAATCCGCTGACCGGCTATGCGCCGCGGGCGGAGCTTGAAGAGGACTGCGAAGGGGCAGATCTTGTATTTATCATGCTTCCCTTCTCGGAGTGGGAACCGCAGGAAGGCGTTTTCGACAGGGAAGGTGTCAAAGAGAAATACCACATCGAGGAACACCGGCAGGCCGGGAGGCACGCGGTCCTGCGTTTTGTGTGCGATCTTCCCTCAAAGCATTCCCACAGGGATGTTCCGGACTGGCTGTGCAGCATAAGCAGGGGAGTCGATTATAAGGACGCCTCCGGAAAGGGGTATGCGCCTGATTACGGGGATGAGACCTTCCTGAAAGCACATCAGGAAGCTCTGGACGCCCTGGCGGCATGGTGTGCGGAGGACAGCTTTGTATCCTACGTGGAAATCGGGTCTGTAGGGCAGAACGGAGACTGGTCTGCGACGGCTGAATCCGCGACTGACCTCATACCTTCCGGGCAGGTGCTCGAGCAATACAGACAACAGTATGAAGAAGCTTTTTCCGGCGATGAAGATATCCTGCTTTTACAGAGCGGCAGTATTTCCGCAGCACTTTCGGATGCGGATGACGCAGAAGGCACAAGGGCAGCCGGAAACTGGAAAGATGTGATCGGCGACGCTGCGGCAACGGCAGAAAACCTCTCCCGCACCGGGGCTGTCTGGGAAAAAGCACCTGTCGGCGGCGGAATGACGGATACCATCCCCATGGATACGCTTCTGATGGACAATCTGTCCGATACCCTCGATCAGATCCGCAGCAGCCATTTGTCCTATATCGGACCTGTCTGCCCCGATGCTGAGCAGCAGCAGTCCAACGGCAGTGAGATGATCCTGAGAAATGTCGGATACTGTCTCTACCTGAGCCGCCTGCAGACAACGGTGGATTTTCTTGACGATACACTGCAGATCCACTTTACCTTCAATAATATCGGAGCGGCACCCATGTACCGCGACTGGCCGGTCAGAATGTATATCTTTAACAAAAAGAAGTGTATTTGCGAGCAGACCCTGGACCTCAGGCTGTCGGATCTTCTGCCGGATAAAGAGATCACAGTCACCGGATCGGTTCCCTATTCCCGGGATCTTCTGAACGGATTTTCTGTTGGAATCGCAATTACCAGTCCGGACGGTTCAGAATTTATCACGCTGGCCCAGAAAGGTGTACTGCCGGACGGGAATGGCATCCATAAAGTATACAGACACAAAAAAAAGCACTGAAAAGTATTGCGCAATCCGGCGGGATATGGTAGTTTATTAACGTTGCTTTTTATTTTGCGGCAAAAGCCGCGCATTCTGTTCACTTAAGACGGTCCTCTGCCGACAGGTTCGGATGATGATCGATTGCATCCGCGTTATTTACAGAGCGATGATGGAAGCGGCCCTTTGGGTCTGAAGGCTTCCGGAGCGGAGCAGGCAAGAACGTCCGGCGTGGAAAGGAGATCATAATGAATTTCGAAATCATCAAAGAGCTGGAAAAAGAGCAGCTGAAGGCTGAGGTGCCTCAGTTCGCAACAGGCGACACCGTTCGCGTTCACAACCGCATCAAGGAAGGTACCAGAGAGAGAGTACAGATCTTCGAAGGCACAGTCATCAAGATCCAGGGCGGCGGCGCAAGGACCACTTTCACCGTCAGGAAAATCTCCAACGGCATCGGCGTCGAGAAGACATGGCCCATCCACTCCCCTAACGTAGAGGCAGTTGATGTTGTCCGCAGAGGTAAAGTCAGAAGAGCGAAACTGTTCTATCTTCGCGGCCTGAGCGGCAAGAAGGCGAAAGTCAAAGCCAGAATCGACGACAGAAAGAAATAATCAGCAGTATTTTCTGTTTTATAAAGAACAGAGATGCCTTGCATTTCTTTTCGACTATTTTCGAGCAATGGTCACCTATCAGAGTGCCGTGCCGTTTCGGTGCGGCACTCTTTCTATATTCATTTTCACAATGTTGTTTATGGTTTTGCAGTTATAGTACAGACACGGCTGAAATTCATGACAGGTGTTTTGCGAGCTTTTTGGCGCAAAACCCGGGTGCAGCGTTTTGTATTCAGCCTGCAGCAGGTTTATCAGGAGAGTATTTACATGGATGTACAGTGGTATCCGGGACATATGACAAAGGCCAGGCGGATGATGGAAGAGAATATCCGTCTTGTCGATCTGGTGATCGAGCTTGTGGATGCCAGGATTCCGCTGAGCAGCCGCAATCCGGACATCGATGCCCTCTGCACTGGAAAAGGGCGGGTTGTCCTCTTGTGCAAGGCGGATCTGGCGGATCCCGCAAAGACGGAAGAGTTTACGGAATATTTCCGCAAAAAGGGTATTCTGGCAGTCGCAGTCGACGCCCGGGAGCGCAGGGCCGGGGAAGTGGTCCGCCGCTATGTACAGGAGGCGGGCCGTGAAAAGATCGCAAAAGACCGCGCGCGCGGCATAGTGGGAAGACCTCTGCGCGCCATGGTGGCGGGTATTCCGAACGTAGGAAAATCCACCTTCATCAATTCTTTTGCGGGCAGGGCCAGCACAAAGACGGGCAACAAGCCCGGTGTAACGCGCGGCAAACAGTGGATCCGTCTTGGCGGAGATGTCGAGCTTCTGGACACGCCCGGAATTCTCTGGCCCAAATTTGACAACCAGGTGATCGGCATGCGGCTGGCCCTGGTCGGTGCGATCCGGGACGAGATCCTGGATAAGCAGGAACTTGCGGTCTGGCTGATCAACTATCTGCAGGCAGAATATCCCGGCGCCCTGCAGGGCAGATATCTGGCTTCCGAAGCTTCTGAGGAGGATGCCGGGACTGCCGCAGATCCAGAGGATCAGGATGCCATGCTTCCGCCCGGATATGCCCTTCTGCTCAGGATCGCCCGCGCGAGGAGCCTTCTGATGAAGGGGGGAGAACCCGACGCGGACCGGGCGGCGGCCATGCTGATCGATGACTGCAAAAACGGCCGGATCGGCAGGATTTCCCTGGACAGGCTGCAGGATGCGGAGCAGATGGAAGAGGAGAGACTGGCTTCTGCCGCAGCCCGGAAACAGGAGAAAGAAAAGGAAGATGAGGAGGCCCGCAAAAAGGCGGCCAGATCCGCCGGGTCTTCCCGCTCTGCTGCAGGAAAAAGCAGTGCCGGCGGGCGCAGACCTGCAGGAAAAAGCGGAGACAGCGGACGCAGACCTGCAGGAAAGAGCGGAGACAGCAGGCGGGGACCGGCCGGGAAAAACGGTGACAGCAGCCGGAGACCGGCACGGAAAGACAATGGCGCAGGCCGCGGGAAAAGCGGCAGCAGCCGCAGGAGAGGGATATGACACAGAAAGAGACAGCGCAGCAAAAGAGACAGGCGCGTATGGAAGCGGAACTTGCGAGAGTGCAGCAGATGCGCGATTTTGAACTCGAAGCGGTGCGCCGCGCCGGCGGACACGGTTTCATCTGCGGGATCGACGAGGCAGGACGGGGACCGCTTGCGGGACCGGTCGCAGCTGCAGCAGTCATTCTTCCGGAGGATCTTCTTCTTCCTTATCTGAACGATTCCAAGAAGGTCACGGAAAAACGCCGCGAAGTGCTTTATCAGCAGATCAGGGAAAAGGCTCTGGCCTGGGCCGTCGTCATGGTGCCGCCCGAGAGGATCGATGAGATCAATATCCTTCAGGCGACCTACGAAGCCATGCGGACAGCTGTCGGACAGCTCTCCATCCGCCCGGATGTCCTGGTCAACGACGCAGTGACGATCCCCGGAATGGATATATTGCAGGTGCCTGTCATCAAAGGCGACGCCAGGTGCATCTCCATAGCTGCCGCCAGCATCCTTGCCAAAGTCACCAGGGATGCTTATATGAAGGAAATGGACGAAAAATATCCTGTCTACGGCTTTGCGGGGCACAAGGGCTACGGCACAAAATCCCATTGCCAGGCGATCCTGGAGTACGGTCCCTGCCCGATCCACCGCAGAAGCTTTCTGGGAAAGATCCTTGCAGGCCGCCCGCAGACTGCACATTTTTCAGAACATCCGACCGGACGCGAGACAGGACGGATGGGCGAAGAAGAGGCGGTCCGCTTTCTTCAGAAGAAGGGTGTGGAGATACTGAAACGCAACTTCCGCGGCCGGGACGGCGAGATCGATATCATTGCCCGGGAAGAGGGTGTGCTGCTTTTTATAGAAGTCAAATACCGCACAAGCGGACGCTGCGGGGAGCCTGAAGAGGCAGTCACCCCCGCTAAACAGCACAATATCTGCCGCACCGCGCTTTATTACCTGCATAGTACAGGGCGGGGGTCACAGGACCCCATGCGCTTTGATGTGATCTCAGTGACAGGGGCAGGCATACGCTGGATCCGGGATGCCTTTCCTTTTATCCGCTGACTGCGGGCTGAGACAGGCTCAGGACTGAGGCCTCAAGTCTCCGGGGACAATTGGACGTTGCTGAGTCTAGGGTGAGTCACAGGGGACGGTTCTGAAAAACTCATTGCGTGCAATGAGTTTTTCAGAACCGTCCCCTGTGACTCAGGTGCGGGTATAGTAACGATTTTCTGCTTGCGCTTTATGTTTGTAAACGTTATGATTACCTTAACTTTGGTTATTTCTGTTTTTTTGTATTCATCGTAATAAGTAAACCAGCAGTGCGTGTCGATACCTGCCGGAGAAGGAGAGCTCATGGCTTCAGAAAGTTCACTTAATAAGCAGTTAGACAAATATTTGCCCGTTGCTCCGCTCGCAATCATTGCGCTTCCTTCAGCAAGAGAAATGGGAGAGAAAGTAAGCGCTTATATCTCGTCATTCCGTAAACCTGCCGACGGTGAGACGGAAACAGTTCCTTATCATGATGACTACTATCAGGAAAACTATCTGATGGAGGTGGATCTGGAGCGTTTTCAGACCGGAGAAGGCAGAGCGGTCCTTCAGGAATCCGCCCGCGGCAAGGATGTTTTCATTCTGGTCGATGTCATGAACTGGACCGTCACCTACAAGATGAACGGTTTCATCAACCATATGTCTCCGGATGACCATTTCCAGGATCTCAAGAGGGTGATCGCGGCGATCCAGGGCAAAGCCCGCAGGATCACAGTCATCATGCCTTTCCTCTATGAGGGACGTCAGCATCACCGCAGCTCCCGGGAATCTCTCGACGCGGCACTGATGCTCAAAGAGCTCTTTGATATGGGTGTCAACAATTTCATCACCTTTGATGCGCATGACCCCAGGATCGCCAGCGTTTCCCCGCTGGATAACTTTGACAATTTTGTATCCCCCTACCAGTTTCTGAATGCCCTGCTGGACACTGTGGACGACCTTCTTGTCGATAAAAACCATGTCGTGGTCATCAGCCCGGACGAGGGGGCACTCGACAGGACCGTCTATTTCGCCAACGTCATAGGCGCTGATACGGGTATGTTCTACAAGCGCCGCGATTATTCCAGGATCGTGGGAGGCAAGAACCCCATCGTAGCCCATGAGTTTCTGGGAACAAAACTTGACGGCAAGGATGCGATCATCATCGACGATATGATCTCCTCCGGCGGCAGCATGCTGGACACCTCCCGCCAGCTCAAGGAGTACATGCACGCGGGACGTGTCTTTATCTGCACGACCTTTGGTCTGTTTACAGACGGCCTTGAGGCCTTTGATAAAGCATATGAAGAGGGATGGTTTGACAAGCTGGTCACCACCAACCTTACCTATCTGCCCCAGGAACTTCTCGACAGACCCTATTTTGCAATGGCGGATATGAGCAAATATATGGCGACGATTATCAATCATTTCAACCATGACGCCTCTATTTCCGGAATCAAGGTACAGACCGAGAAGATCCGGGAGATCCTGACTGCCTATAACGCCAGAGAGAGAAAATCCCTCGAGAGAGCCGGCGCAGCCCCTGAGAGCTGAACCGGCCGGAGCAGCAAACCAATCATTGCAGATGATCACAGCCCCCGTTACGGACAGATGCCCGCACGGGGGCTGTATGAGTTTGGTACTTGTCACGCAGGACTTTCTCGGATACAATGAAAAGAACGTCTTTTTCGGAAAGGAATAGATATATGGCAAAAAGAAAAAGAAAGGCGATCGTTGCGGTCGTCGGCAGACCGAATGTGGGTAAATCCACACTCTTTAATGTCCTGGCCGGCAAGCGCATTTCGATCGTTGAAGATACGCCGGGGGTCACGCGTGACAGGATCTACGCGGACTGCAGCTGGCTGGATAAAGATTTTACCCTGATCGACACGGGCGGCATTGAGCCGGATTCCAAGGATGTCATCCTGTCTCAGATGCGTGAGCAGGCGCAGCTGGCCATCGACATGGCGGACGTGATCCTGTTTATGGTCGACCGCTCCACCGGCATGGTGGACGCGGACAACAAGGTGGCCGATATGCTCAGACGCTCGGCAAAGCCCGTTGTCCTGGTGGTCAACAAGGTGGACAATCCGTCCAAAATGATGGCGGACATCTATGAATTCTACAATCTCGGGATCGGTGATCCATGGCCAATTTCGGGAGCCAACCGCACCGGGATCGGCGATATGCTCGATGAGATGATCAAGTATTTTCCCGATGAATCCGCTTCGGAGGAGGACGACGACGCGGTCCGCATCGCCATTGTCGGCAAGCCCAATGTCGGCAAGTCCTCGATCATCAATCGTCTGATCGGACAGAACCGGGTGATCGTCTCCGATATCGCGGGAACGACCAGGGATGCCATCGATACCCGCATCGCCTACCACGGCAAAGAGTATGTTTTCATTGATACGGCCGGCATCCGGCGCAGGAACAAGATCAAGGAGAACCTCGAGCACTACATGATCGCGCGCAGCGTCGGCGCTGTCGAGCGGGCGGATATCACTGTACTGGTCATTGATGCCTCCGAGGGCGTCACGGAGCAGGATGCCAAGATCGCGGGCATAGCCCATGAGCGCGGCAAGGCGGTCATTATTGCCGTCAACAAGTGGGATCTGATCGAAAAGGATAATCACACCGTCAAGGAGTTCACCAACAAGGTGAGGCAGGTCCTTTCCTTCCTGAATTACGCGGAGCTGATCTTCATATCCGCCGAGACGGGACAGCGCCTGATCAAGCTCTATGAGATGATCGATATGGTGCACGACAATCAGAACCTGCGGATCCAGACCGGCGTACTCAACGAGATCATCGCGGAGGCCTGCATCATGCAGCAGCCGCCCTCTGACAAGGGAAAATCACTGCGGATCTTCTACGGGACGCAGGCAGGTGTCTGCCCGCCCACATTTGTCCTTTTTGTCAATGACAAAAAACTGATGCATTTCTCGTATCAGCGCTATATCGAAAACCGGATCCGCGATGCTTTCGGATTCCGCGGGACCCCTCTCCGATTTGTAATACGGGAACGCACGGAAAAGAAATAAAGCGATTGATTATAGTTCTGGAGGTATTATATGAATCAGCTGTTAGTGCTGCGTTTCGTCTGCCTGGTGATTGGTTACGTATTCGGTATTTTTCAGACAGCATATATCCTCGGCAGGAGCAAAGGAATCGACATCCGCGAATATGGAAGCGGAAATGCAGGAACAACGAATGCAATGCGTATACTGGGAACAAAAGCCGGCCTCATCGTCTTTCTGGGCGATATGATCAAGAGCCTTCTGGCCCTTCTGCTTGTGGGCTTTCTGTTTGGAAAATCCCACCCCGAAGCGATCTATCTGCTCAAGACCTGGACCTTTGCCGGCGTTGTCCTGGGACATGACTATCCCTTCTACATGAATTTCAAGGGCGGCAAGGGTGTCGCCGTCATGGCGGGATACGTATTCGGCTTTCACTGGAGCTTTATTCCCGTGGGAATCCTCCTGTTTTTTGTTCCCTATCTGACTACCAAATTTGTCTCTCTGGGATCGCTCCTCTTATATCTGGGTCTCTTTATCCAACTGATCATCGAGGGCAGAATGGGAGTATTCGGTGTATCGGGAGCCATGCTCCTGGAGATCATCGTGATCCAGGGATTTCTGACAGCCATGGCCTGGTACAGGCACCGCGCCAATATCGGCCGCCTTCTGTCCGGGACCGAGCGCAAGACCTATATCTTCAAGCGCAACACGGAACAGATCGATTTAAATAAAAAATAAATAAGCAAATAAAATGCAGAAATAAAAATTGCAGAAATAAAAGGAGTAATAATTCACCGATGGAAAAAAACATGAAAATCTATGAGGAACTGCAGGCAAGGGGGCTTCTGGCCCAGCTGACTGACGAGGCGCAGATCCGTGATCTGGTCAACAACGGCAAGGCGACTTTCTATATCGGCTTCGACCCCACTGCGGACTCTCTTCATGTCGGTCACTTCATGGCGCTGCTTCTCATGAAGCGTCTGCAGGAGGCGGGCAATAAGCCGATCGCCCTCGTCGGCGGCGGCACCGGCATGATCGGAGACCCTTCCGGCAGACAGGATCTTCGTTCCATGATGACTGTAGAGACGATCGACCACAACTGCGAGTGTTTCAAAAAGCAGATGAGCCGCTTCATCGAATTCGGTCCGGACAAGGCCAGGATGGTCAACAATGCGGACTGGCTGCGCGACCTAAACTATATCGAGTTCATCCGCGATATCGGTGTGCATTTCTCCGTCAACACCATGCTCCGCGCAAGATGCTACGAGCAGAGAATGGAGAAGGGCCTCTCCTTCCTGGAATTCAACTACATGATCATGCAGGCCTATGACTTCCTCTGCCTGTATGAGAAATACGGCTGCAACATGCAGTTCGGCGGCGACGACCAGTGGAGCAACATGCTGGCCGGTACAGAGCTGATCCGCAAGAAACTCGGCAAAGACGCCCATGCCATGACCATCACCCTGCTCCTCAACTCCGAGGGCAAGAAGATGGGCAAGACCGCCAAGGGCGCTGTCTGGCTTGATCCCGACAAGACTTCTCCCTACGATTTCTACCAGTACTGGAGAAATATCGGTGACGCGGACGTTCTCAAGTGCCTGCGCATGATGACCTTCCTGCCTCTCGAGCAGATCGACGAGATGGACAAATGGGAGGGCGCTCAGCTCAACACAGCCAAGGAGATCCTTGCTCACGAGCTGACCACTCTGGTACACGGCGAAGATGAGGCCGTCAAGGCCGAGAAAGGCGCAAAGGCCCTCTTTGCAGCGGGCGGCGCAGGAGATATGTCCAATGTTCCGGAAGTCCTCCTGACTCAGGATGACCTGGAGGAGAATGGACTCGGCATTCTCACAGCCCTGGTCAAGAGCGGACTTGAGAAGTCCCGTTCCGATGCCCGCCGCGATGTCAAGCAGGGCGGCGTCAGCGTCGACGGCAAAAAGGTGACCGACATCGACACCGTCTTCAGCAAAGAGACTCTGGAGAAGGGGATCCTGATGCAGCGGGGCAAGAAGAGCTACAAGCGCCTGCGCGTGGAATAAATGAGCGGCAGACCGGCTGTGCCCTGATCTGCACAGCTGGTCTCCACATGTTTTTAACATAAATAAGGCAGCATAGAGAAAGCTGCCGGAAAGGAGGGCATATGAACGGTGCGGATGCTATGGTAAAAAGTCTGGCTGCGGAGGGCGTTGAGTATGTATTCGGCTATCCCGGAGTGGCGATCTGTCCTTTTTATGACAGTATTCTGCAGACAGATATCCACACAGTTCTGATCCGTCAGGAGCAGTGTGCTGCGCATGCGGCCAGCGGCTATGCCCGTATTTCAGGCAAAGTCGGCGTGGCGGTCGTCACCAGCGGCCCCGGAGCGACAAATCTGATCACAGGAATCGCGACCGCGTTTGCGGACAGTATTCCCCTTGTATGTATCACCGGTCAGGTGGACAGCCAAATGATGGGCAGTGATGTATTCCAGGAGGCGGATATTTCCGGCGCCTGCGAATCTTTTGTCAAATACAGCTATATCGTGCGCAATGCCGCGGACATTCCGAGGATCGTCAAGGAGGCCTTCTATATCGCCAATACCGGCCGCAGAGGCCCGGTCCTGATCGACCTGCCGATCGATGTCCAGCAGCAGACCGTGCGCCATTTCTCCTATCCTGAGAGCGTGAACCTGCGGACCTATAAGCCCACAGTGGCCGGTCATGCTGTGCAGATCAAAAAGGTGATCACTCAGCTCGAGCGTGCCAAACGCCCCATTATCTGCGTGGGCGGCGGCGTACACCTGAGCAATGCCGCGGATGAGGTCATCCGTTTTCTGGAAAAGAATCAGATCCCCGCAGTCAGCACCATGATGGGTCTTTCCGCCATTCCCACGGAGCACCCGCTCTTTTACGGTATGGTGGGCAATAACGGAAAGCCCTACGGCAACCGTGCCATGAATAATGCGGACATGGTCATCATGGTCGGCGCCCGTGTCGCGGACCGCTCCATCAGCCAGCCCGATCTCATCATGGAGAACAAGATCCTGGTGCACATCGACGTGGATCCCGCGGAGATCGGCAAAAATGCCGGTCCCACCATCCCCCTGGTGGGCGATATCAGGCACGTGTTTGAAGAATTCAACAAGATTGATTTTAAGGCCGATTATACAGACTGGATCGACCAGCTTGACGGCTACAAGACCGATGCGCGCGATGCAAAGCGCCGCCGCATGTTCCAGCGCGAGGAGGATATTCTGGCCCACCAGAAAGACCTCACAGGCATCAATCCCGTGCAATTTATCCGTCAGCTGTCCTATGCCATGAAGGAAGACGCGGTCTATGTCGCCGATGTCGGACAGAACCAGATGTGGTCCTGTTCCAACTACATCGCCCGCGGCGGCCGCTTTATGACCAGCGGCGGTATGGGAACCATGGGCTACGCCCTTCCTGCGGCCATGGGCGCCAAGGTGGCGGCTCCCCACAGGCAGGTCGTGGCAGTCTGCGGCGACGGCGGTTTCCAGATGACCATGCAGGAACTGGCGACCATCACACAGTATGACATCCCCGTCAAACTCGTCATTATCAAAAATACCGTGCTGGGCCTGGTACGCCAGTATCAGCACTACAATTACAAAGACAGATACTCCGTTATCGATCTTGGCACAAAACCGGATCTGTCCCTGATCGCGCAGGCCTACGGAATCGGGTACCTGAAGCTGGATAACAGCTTGAAGACAGATTCGACACTGGCGGCTTTCCTTGCCGAGGACAAATCCATGATCCTCGAGGTGGATGTTGACCGCGACGAGCTCTGCTAGGCGGTCATGCAGGAAGGCGCAGTTGGAGGTTTACTGTTATGAAGAGAATATATTCCATTCTGGTCGAGAACCGGGCCGGTGTCCTCTGTAAGACTGCGGGCCTTTTCTGGCGGCGCTGCTTCAACATCGACTCGATCACAGTCGGTGAGACAGACGACAGGAAAGTGTCCAGCATGGTCATCGTCAGCTCCGGCGACGAGCGGACCCTCGAGCAGATTGAAAAACAGCTCAATAAAAAACTGGATGTCATCAAGGTCAAGACCTTTGACGAGTCGGAGAGTATCAACCGCGAGCTCCTGCTTGTCAAGATCAAATACAACCGCGGAAACCGCAGGGATATCATGGACAACTGCCAGATCCTGGGAGCCCGCATCGTGGATATGTCGCGCAGCCAGATGATGATCGAGATGTGTGATACCCCCGAGCGTGTTGCCGTCTTCATGGACACCCTCAAATCGGTCAGCATCGTCGAGATCACCCGCACAGGTGTACTTGCCATGACCAAATGCAATGAGCCGGGATGATCTTACCGGTCACGCCCTGTTAGAGAGTGACAGTGACCTGCGAAGCGGCATATTTGAATGTTATTTGAAGGTTATTCGAGGCCTGTTTGAGGGTTTTTCGATAGAAAATGTATAATTGTACACATTGACTTTAACACGACACAGCGCTATAATGGCGTGTATGCCATGATTTTTGATCCGGCATACCTTGTTATGAATAGTTGGAAGGAATCAACAGGAACAATGAGCACATCTGAAAATAAAAAAGAGATCAAAGTATTTCAGATTCTGGTCGACAATAACTCCGGTGTTCTGAGCCGGATCGCCGGACTGTTTTCGAGACGCGGCTACAATATCGAGAGTATCACCGCAGGCGTGACCGCCGATCCCAATATCACCAGGATCACGATCATGACGTCGGGTGATGATGATATTATGGAGCAGATCGAGAAGCAGGTGAGCAAGCTGGTCGATGTCCGCGATATCCATGAACTGAAACCTGAGGAGAGTGTTTACCGCGAACTGGCCATGATCAAGGTCCGCGCGGATGCTTCCCAGAGAGAGAATGTCATTGCTCTGGCCAATATTTTCCGCGGTAATATCATCGATGTCTCCAACGAGAGCCTGATGATCGAGATCACCGGCAACTCCGGCAAGGTTGATGCCTTTATCCGCCTGATCAGCGGCTACGAGATTCTCGAGCTTGCCAGGACCGGCGTTGCAGGTCTGGGACGCGGCACCAAGAATATCATTTATATCAATGACATGCGCCTGGGCGCAGGTATCTCGGACGGCCCCGACAGGGATTAAAAAGTATGTGGGCCGATCAAATGTCCATGTGTCTGTCCGTGCGGGCACGTCCATCCACATGGCCGCTTGATCGTCTTTTACAGTCAGTAACATTGTTACACAATTTTATATAAACAAATGGAGGAACAAGAAATGTCAGATGCCAGGATTTTCTATCAGGAAGATTGTAATCTTTCTCTGCTGGAAGGCAAGACCATCGCAATCGTCGGTTACGGCAGCCAGGGCCACGCTCATGCGCTGAACCTCAAGGAGTCCGGATGCAACGTCATCATCGGTCTGTACGAGGGTTCCAAGTCCAAAGCCAAGGCTGAGGCACAGGGCCTGACCGTTTACAATACTGCAGAAGCTGCAAAAATGGCAGACATCATCATGATCCTGATCAATGACGAGAAGCAGGCAGCTATGTACAAAAAGGACATCGAGCCCAACCTCGAGGCAGGCAACATGCTCATGTTCGCACATGGCTTCAACATTCACTTCGGTCTGATCAATCCTCCCGCGGATGTCGATGTTACCATGATCGCCCCCAAGGCTCCCGGACATACCGTCCGCAGCGAGTATCAGGCAGGCAAGGGAACTCCCGCCCTCGTAGCTGTTCAGCAGGACGCGACCGGCCATGCACTTGATATGGCTCTGGCATATGCAGCAGGCATCGGCGCTGCACGCGCAGGTGTCCTTGAGACCACTTTCCGCACCGAGACCGAGACCGACCTCTTCGGTGAGCAGGCTGTCCTCTGCGGCGGCGTCTGCGCTCTGATGCAGGCAGGCTTCCAGACTCTGGTTGAGGCAGGCTACGATCCCAGAAACGCATACTTCGAGTGTGTCCATGAGATGAAGCTCATCGTCGACCTGATCTATCAGTCCGGTTTCGCAGGAATGCGTTACTCCATCTCCAACACCGCTGAGTACGGCGATTACATCACCGGCCCCAAGATCGTTACAGACGAGACCAGAAAGGCTATGAAGAAGATCCTTGCAGACATCCAGGACGGCTCCTTCGCCAAGGAATTCCTGCTTGAGATGTCCGACAATGCAGGCCAGCAGGTCCACTTCAGGGCTATGCGCAAGCTCGCTGCAGAGAACCCCGCTGAGGTGATCGGCCGCGAGATCCGCAAGATGTACAGCTGGAACAAGGAAGAGGACAAGCTCATCAACAACTGATGATTGAACAGAGCCTCGTTTCAGGAAATATCCGCCCCTTTACCGGAATCCGGTAAGGGGGCGTTTTTTCGCCTTGGTGGAGACACGGTGGAGACAGGGGATGGTTCTTTGTCTCCCGATAATAGTTGCATGAAAGCGTTTTTTCGGTTAAACTATTCTGTCAGTGTTTATAAGGCGGACTGCCGCCTTTTCTGCTATAGAACTTATTTTCAGGGATTATGATTGCATTTTTATCGGGAACTATTGAATATCTGGACGCGGACACGGTCATTATCGATGTCGGCGGTGTCGGATATGAAGTAAAGATTTCGGCGGAGGTATCCGGCGCGCTTTCTGCCGTCGGCACAGGGAATGCCGTTAAGCTCTATACTTACACCTATCTGAGAGAGGATCAGATTGCCCTCTACGGCTTCCGATCCCGGGATGATCTGGCTCTGTTCAGGCAGCTGATCACTGTGAGCGGCATTGGTCCAAAGGGAGGGCTTAGCCTCCTTTCCGCCATGTCCGCGGATGACCTGCGCTTTGCCATTGTCTCGGGAGATGCCCGGATGATTTCCCGCGCCCCCGGAGTCGGAAAAAAGACAGCAGAGCGTTTGATCCTGGATCTGCGGGACAGGATTTCGTCCGCCTATGCTGTCCAGGGCGAATCCGGTTTTGCTTCCGGTGGTATGGCTGTTTCTGCCGGGATCGGGCAGGATGCCGGACCGGCAGAGGAGTCCACCCCGGTTTCGGACGCGATCGAAGCATTGATGGCACTTGGATATATGCGCGCGGAAGCGGCCCGCGCGGTCAAAAAGTGCTCACAAAAGGATGATACCGGCGCCATTCTGCAGGAGGCACTGCGCTACCTGTAAAACACAGACGTTGATGCTGCCCTTGCGCAGGAGCGCACTGGCATGAGAGGCATGCATGGAAAAAAGAACGATTGAAACCAGATTTACCTCTGAGGACGCCAGGGTGGAAAACTCCCTGCGGCCCAGGAGTTTAAAGGAATATATCGGTCAGGAGAGGATCAAGGAGAATCTTCAGATCTCGATCCAGGCGGCAAAGCAGCGCGGAGAATCTCTCGACCACATATTGTTTTACGGGCCTCCCGGACTTGGCAAAACTACGATCTCGGGCATCATCGCCAATGAAATGGGGGTGAAGATGCGCGTGACATCGGGACCTGCCATCGAAAAGCCCGGTGAGATGGCTTCCGTTCTCAACGGACTGGGAGAGGGAGACATCCTGTTTGTCGATGAGATCCATCGTCTCAACAAGCAGGTGGAAGAGGTCCTGTATCCTGCCATGGAGGATTTTGCCATTGATATCCTGATCGGAAAAGGCTCCGATGCCCGTTCGGTCCGGCTCAACCTCCCGAAGTTTACGCTGGTCGGAGCGACCACGAGGGCGGGTCTCTTATCAGCGCCCCTGCGTGACCGTTTCGGAGAGATCCACCGGCTGGAATTCTACACGCCGGACGAGCTGTGCACCATCATCGAGAATTCCGCTTCGAAACTGAATGTTGCCATCGAGCGGGAGGGCGCCTATGAACTGGCGCGCAGAAGCCGCGGAACGCCCCGTCTGGCAAACAGGATCCTCAAGAGAGTCCGAGATTTTGCCCAGGTCCGCTATGACGGCCTGATCACCGGAGAGGTGGCAAATATTGCACTGGATCTCATGGAAGTGGACAAGATGGGACTGGACCGTGCGGACCGCCGCTATCTGCTGACGCTGATCGAGGTTTTCGGGGGAGGCCCGGCAGGCATTGATACCCTTGCAGCCTCCATCGGGGAAGATGCGGGCACACTGGAGGATCTCATCGAACCCTACCTTCTCCAGAATGGATTTATCAACCGTACACCCCGCGGGCGCGTTGCGACCGCGCGGGCATATGAACATATGGGCTATGTGATCCCGGCAGATCCGAAGTTCTGAGGACCTGCTGTCCCGGTCCCCAAGGGACTGTAAACAGTGATTTTTGTGACATTGCAGCACCGGATTATAAAAGACAGGAGATGAGAATATGGCTTCCAAGAATGCTACCAAAGTAACCATCGGCGGAAAAACATATACCCTGAGCGGAAACGAGAGCGAAGAGTATCTCCAGGAGGTCGCCTCCTATCTGAATGGAAAGATTGCACAGCTCCGCAGCGATGAGGACTATCGGAATGTCCCTTTTGACATGCGGAATGTCCTGCTGCAGCTGAATCTGGCGGATGATTATTTCAAGGCCCGCAGTGAGATCCGGCAGCTGCAGAAGCTCCTGGAGGAGCGCAGCCAGGATCTGTCCGACCTCAAGCACGAACTTGTCGCGACCCAGATGAAACTGGAAGCGGCATCCCGTTCCTCGGTCACAACCTGACCGGGCTGTGACCGTGTAAGGTCGCGAATGCCTGCTTACCGGCGTAGTCGGAAGGAGTATAATATAAATGACAGAGAATTTATATCCGCATAGAGTTGAGCTTCTTGCGCCCGCAGGAAGCAAAGAGGCGCTGATCGGTGCCTTCAGCGCAGGCGCGGATGCGGTCTATCTGGGCGGCCAACGCTTCGGCGCCAGGGCTTACGCGGATAATTTTTCCGCGGAAGAGATCATAGAGTCCCTGGCACAGGCGCATGTCCTCAAGAGAAAGATCTATCTGACCGCCAATGTCCTTACCCGCGAGGATGAGCTCGCGGATCTTGTCCGGTTTGTAAAAAAGCTGTATGAGGCGGGCCTGGACGGTGTGATCGTTCAGGATATCGGTGTTCTTTCGGCTCTTCACGATGCATGTCCCGACCTGCCCCTGCATGCCAGCACGCAGATTTCGGTGACTTCATCGGAGGCTGTCCGCTATCTGCGCCGCCTGGGCGTGAGCCGTGTCGTTCCCGCAAGGGAACTGTCTCTGAGAGAAATGGAGATACTCCGGGCGGAAGATGCGGCCGCATATGACCGGCCGATCGAGATCGAGGCTTTTATCCATGGAGCAATGTGCTACTCCTATTCCGGCAGATGCCTGATGTCCAGTTTTCTGGGAGGAAGGAGCGGCAACAGGGGGCGCTGCGCAGGAACCTGCAGACTTCCCTACCGGATCCTGGATGAAAACAGAAAGCCGGCCGGTCCAGATGCCCGCAAAAAAGAGGTCTATCCCCTTTCCATGAAGGATATGTGTGTACTCCAGATCCTTCCCGAACTGATCGATGCCGGAATTGATTCCTTCAAGATCGAGGGCAGGATGAAAAAGCCTGTCTATGCCGCGGGCGTCACGGCGATCTACAGAAAATATATTGACCGTTATTATGCCTGGGCAGAGGCAGGGAGACCGACTCCCTGGACAGTGGAAGAGGCAGACCTTGACAGGCTGAAAAGCCTCTATATCCGGACAGAACTGGGGACGGGCTATTATCACGCGAAAAACGGCCGGAATCTTGTGACCATAGGAAAACCGGGTTATGCCGGTACCGATGCTGCCCTTGAGGAGGAGATCCGCAAAAAGTATCTGGGCAGACTCCCCTCCTGTGCCGTCACGGGAAAAGCCGTCTTCCGCACAGGCGAACCGGCACGCATGACCGCATTGCTCTCCGGGGATATCTGCGCAGATGTCACAGGCGCCGTCGTGCAGCCCGCGTCCGCAAGTCCCATGACAGAAGAAGGACTCCGAAGCAGACTCTGCCGGACCGGGGACAGTCTTTTTACTTTTTCTTCTCTTGAAATAGAGATGGACGACAATATTTTCCTTCCTGTAAGCGCTGTCAATGCGCTGCGCCGGGAGGTCCTTTCCCTGCTGCAGGACAAGATCCTGCAGTCCGAGGACCGGCAGAGGCATCAAAAAGCATCCGGCTATGCTGCAGCTTCCGGATCCGGAGCGGAAGAGCGGAAGGACAGTCCCTTCCGCCGGGAGCTGTGGGCCCTTGTCTCGACCCGGGAACAGATGGAAGCGGCTGCCGCATCGGAATGCTCCTGCATTCTGGTGGACGGAGAGTTTGATCCTCCTGCGTCGGACAGTATGTTTTCCCGTACATCGGAAGATGAAAAATCCATCCAAAAGACACAAAAGAGTAAAAAACCTGATGTAAAATGGAAAAAACCGGAGCAGGCGGGACAAAAGAAGCAGATTGTTTCCGGAAAAATACGATATATATGTGTCCTTCCTCCGGTTTTTCGCGTCAATAACAGAGACAGGATCAGACAGGACATTCTGACCGCGCCCGAAAAAGGCTATTCGGGAATTATGGTCAGGACCCTGGAGGAGCTTTCCCTGGCCATGCAGATGGATTACCGGGGAGAGATCATCGCTGATGCCTCTCTTTACAGCTGGAACGGCAGGTCCATGGCAGCCCTGGCAAAGGACTGCGGCAGGATCGTCTGCCCCCTGGAACTCAACCAGTCCGGCACACTCGAGGCTGTCCGCGCCGCGCAGACAATTCTCACAGGAGCGGGAACGGACGGAACGGACGGGACGGACGAGGTCATGGCAAAGATCGTCCTGCCTGTTTACGGCAGGATCCCCATGATGGAAAGTGCCGGCTGTGTCCGCAAGACAGAGAATCTGTGCAGCAAAAAGGACGGATTCTGGTATCTGGAGGACAGGCGGGGCATGCAGCTTCCCGTGCGCTGCCGCTGCGGGATCTGCTCCAACACGATCTACAATGCAGTGCCCCTCTCGCTCCATCAGTTTGCCGGGAGAGGCCTCTGCGGTAAAGCTCCTGTCCATCTGTGCATGTTTACGACAGAGGATGCCCGGGAGACCCGCAGGATCCTGCAGTTTTTCAGCGCCCTGCCCAATACGGGAAAAAACAACAGGTCAGGCAGAAATGAGGGAGAGAAACGCGGCGCAGCCCAAAAGAAAGCGCCGGCAGCTCCCTTTGAACAGTTTACAAACGGCCATTATAAAACCGGTGCCCTCTAAGCCGGCACCGGATTGTGTCCGGTCCAAAACCACAATAGCACGAAAAATCGGAATCTTATCTTATGAATGCATATGCAGTTTCGCTTTCCAAATATGTGAATACAGGCATATTGGCGCTCTTTACGCTTCTGTCCTATCTGGGCCTGATGACACGGCCCGGACGTATGCGCAGGGCCATAGAGATCATCCAGCGCATATTGCTGGCAGGTTTCCTGATCAACGCGAATATGACCATCGCCTGGCTGGCGGAAGGATCGGCATCGAGGATGCTGCTCATTTTGTGTGCCATGGAGATCCTGTTCATGCTCTCTTTCATGGTCTTGTACAGAATCGTACACGAGATGGCCAACATGATGCTCTTTAACAACATCTGTATGCTGCTCTCAATAGGCTTTGTCACGATTTCAAGAATTGCCTTCTACGGGAATATGGAAGACATTGAGTACGGGTCCGGAGAGCCGATCAAGCAGTTTGTCATGGCTTCGGCAGGCCTTCTGATCATGCTGGTGATCCCCTTTTTCCGCAGGTTTTTTGATTCATTGCGGCATATGTGGATCGTGTTTGCTGTGCTCGGTATCGCTCCTCTGGCAGCAGTGCTCCTCTTAAGCAGGGAGACAAACGGCGCCCAGATCACGTCTACGATCCTGGGCTTTACCTTCCAGCCTTCGGAATTCGTCAAAATTCTGTTCATATTGATGCTGGCAGGTATATTGAGCGGGGACGTAACAAAAGAGAAGGCTGTGCTGGCCACGATCCTGTCGCTCATTCATGTTGGTATCCTCGTACGGTCCACAGATCTGGGCAGCGCCCTGATTTTCTTTATCGTGTATCTGATGGTTCTTTTCATTGCCACCGGAAAATGGTCTGTCATTTTCGGAGGTTTCGGACTGGGTGCGGTCGGTTCAGTCATCTGTTATTTCCTGTTCTATCATGTGCAAGTCCGCGTTGGGATCTGGCGGGATCCCTTTTCTGTCATCGATGGGATGGGATACCAGATTACCCAGTCCCTGTTCGCCATCAGCTACGGCGGCCTCTGGGGCGCCGGCCTTACACAGGGCACTCCGACCAGTATCCCCAACGTCGAAACGGATTTTATTTTCTCGGCGATCACGGAGGAGATGGGACTTGTCTTTGCAGTGTGTCTGCTCCTTCTGTGCATCAACTGCTTTATCCGGATCCTGATCCTCTCCGGATCCTACTCCAACCGCTTTTTCCAGCTCTTTACCTACGGGGCTGCGGTCTGCTATATTTTCCAGACCTTTTTGACGGTCGGCGGCGAGACCAAGTTTATCCCGCTGACCGGTGTCACACTCCCGCTCGTCAGTTACGGCGGAAGTTCGGTCCTGTCCACCCTGACCATGTTCGGAATGATCGAGATGATCTTCATTCTTCATGATGAGAGGACGGCTCGCTTCAAGCAGCGCTATGATCAGGAGCATTCCGCCAATGCCTATGCGGATCTTCCCCAGGGATACAGCGGTTATCTCCAGGGGGACCCGGCCGGCTATGCGGACGTGCCCGGCGGATATAAGGGCAATAGCGGCGGATACAATGGCAGTACCGGCGGTGATCTGAAAGACTACGCGGACATTTCCGGCGGATCCTCTGATCATCAGGGCAGCTATATGGACGGGCTCTCTGATCACGAGGATGATATCAGCCTGTATGACGACGTTCCGGAGAACTTTCCGGTCAACGGAATCTCCGAAGACGGGATTTTTGATTCATAAAACAGATACAGCGACCAGGGCGGTCCCGCAGTCTTTGATCTATGCCGGTTAAACCGGCGCGGGAAACCGTCATTCGGGAGATCTAATTATGTGGAAAAAGAGACAGAAGGTACCGGAGGAAGGCGGGATCCGGATACCGGATTCCGGCAGCCGCCGCTTCGACGCGGACAGCGGAAACGGAATTATCGTAGAGAGCGGCAGGAAAAAGGCTCGCCGCCAGATCGTCTTTACGGCGGTCGTATTTGTCCTGCTCTTTGCTGTCATGAC
Organism: uncultured Lachnospiraceae bacterium; assembly: GCA_902780385.1. Classification (GTDB taxonomy): domain Bacteria; phylum Bacillota; class Clostridia; order Lachnospirales; family Lachnospiraceae; genus CAG-791. The sequence goes on along the minus strand of CACZFF010000014.1, from coordinate 6,610 downwards.
CGCCTATTTCTTCAGCTACGCCTTTATCAACAGGCGATGGCTCTTCGATAGTGATTACAACGGCAGGGATGCGCTTCTCGAGGAGCACAACCTCAGGGGAAAGATCCTGTCCTCCGGAGGCGAGACTCTGGCCTATTCGGAAGAGGACAATACGCGTGTCTATCCCTACGGAGAGGAATTCTGCCATGTGGTCGGATATTCCATTCTGGGCGGCAGCGGTATAGAAGAATACATGAAATATGAACTGCTCCATTCGGATATTCCCTTTGAGAGCAAGCTTTCCTGCGACAGAGAAGAGCAGAAATATCCCGGCAACATTGTAAATACAACACTCAATGTCCAGATGCAGGATATCGTCTACTCCGAACTCGGCGATGACAGAGGTGCCGTGATCGTGACGGAACCTTCTACGGGAAAGATTCTCGCCATGGTCTCCAAACCGGACTATGATCCCAATGAAATAGCATCGATCTGGGAGTTCCTCAGGACAGATGAAAGCGGCAGCGCACAGCTCGTCAACCGTGCGACTCAGGGACTTTATCCCCCCGGATCCACATTCAAGATCGTGGACTCCATCGAGTTTCTGCAGGAGGATCCGTCCAATTTCAACACCTTTTCCTTCAACTGTGAAGACGGTATTTATGAGAACGGAGACGAAAGCATTCACTGCTTTGATTATGAGCACCACTATCAGCAGAACCTGGAGCAGGCATTTGCCCATTCCTGCAACAGTGCTTTCGCCAAGATCGTCACAGAGGATATTGACCTCTACCGCTTCCGGCAGACGCTCAAGAGGCTGATGTTCGACCAGGATCTGCCCTATGATCTTCCTTACAGCGTGAGTCATTCACAGCTTTTAGAGGACGGAGACATCAGCACCCACAATCTGATGCAGGTTGCCATCGGACAGGGCAGGACGGAGGTCTCTCCCCTGCACATGAACATGATCACAATGGCTGTGGCCAACAAGGGCGTCCTGATGCGCCCCTACCTGGTCGATAATGTCTGCACTGCGGAAGGCCGGGAGCTGAAGAAATATACCGCAACAACAGCGGGAACGCTTCTGGATGAGGAGACAGCATCCTATGTGCGCAGACTGATGCGCGGGGTCACCAGAGTGACTTATAATTCTGAGGACGGCAGCAGTGTATGGGGGACAGCCAGCGAGTTCGACGGCACACAGACCTACACGGCCTTCGGCAAGACCGGCACGGCTGAATTCGGAGAGGATGAAGACGAGGAAAATTCACACGCCTGGTTTACCGGATTTGCCGTCGACGCCGACAAGGGAGAGGACGGAGACCCCGATCTGTGCATCACTGTCCTGATCGAGAACGGCGGCGTGGGAAGCGACAGAGCGGTCCCGATCGCCAAGAGAATTCTGGACAGATGGTATGGTGAAGGCGGGAGCTGGTAATATACGGCGCAGAATTACGCAGCCTGACATGTACACGCCCTTTGAGAGGGCGTGTACTGTATTAAATACTGTAACAACTGTAGTTACTATTCACAGTCTCCGCGTTCGTTACTATTCACAGTCTCCGCGTTCGAGGTGTTTTTGCATGTGTTTTTTCATGCAAAAACCCGAGTAAAAAAACCCGAGTAAAACGGCGTTTGCCCATGCTCGAAGAGCATTTGGAATGGGCAAACGCAAGTTACTATCACAGTTCCGAAGGGACTGTGAATAGTAATCGGCTGTAATGAATCGTCTAAAAAAGATTGAAAAGATTCTTGCACGAGTAACAAGTGTGTGCTAAAATTCTTCTGTTTGACGTTGAATCGAAGCAAGCTGCTGTGCCGGAATTGAAAAGCGAGCCGGCCTTTTGCAGAGAAAGGATATAAGAGGAATGGGTATTGTACGTATTTTACTGACGATCATTATGATTATCATCAGTGTCATCATGACCATTGTGATCCTGATGCAGGAAGGCAAGTCACAGGGACTGGGCGCGATCGCGGGCTCCAACAGTGACACCTACTGGGGCAGGAATAAGGGCAGAACGATGGAGGGATTTCTGGTCAAGTTCACAACAGGTCTTGTTATTGTCTTTTTCGTACTGGCAATCCTGCTCAACATGCATCTTTTCTGATTCCCTGTGCCTGTATCGCAGACCGGCTGATGCAGTTGTTTTGTAAAAAGGTGTTTCGCGCGCAGGTTCTGCGCAGTACATGAGGATTCCGGATTTCCGGATTCAGGGATCTTCAGGGATCATCCGGCTGCAGGTCTATTTTGACAGGCATGTTTTGACGGAGAAAAGAGAGTAACATGTATACTCCACAGTCCGCTGACGGACTGCGAACTGATGGCGGCACCCTCACGGGTGCCGTTTACGTTAAACGAAACTTTTGCGGGGCGGATTATTTTGCAGCGTAAAAGTTATCTTTATTAATAAAATGACCGGGTTCTGCCCGGAGGAGGCGTGAGAATGGCAGACCACAAGCCTTACAAACTGGTAGCCAACAACAAGAAGGCCTATCACGACTATTTTATAGAAGAAAAATATGAGTGCGGCATTGAACTGTTCGGGACAGAAGTGAAATCGATCCGGATGGGAAAATGCAGTATCAAGGAAGCCTATGTTGCCATTTCCGGAGGACAGGCCTATATCGAGGGGATGAATATCAGTCCCTACGAAAAGGGCAATATTTTCAACCGCGAACCGCTCAGAAGGCGCCGCCTGCTTCTGCACAAGAGCGAGATCCTGCGTCTGCAGGGACAGGTACAGACCAAGGGCTATACGATCATGCCCCTTCAGGTCTATTTTAAAAAAGGCCTGGTCAAGATCGAGATCGGACTTGCCCGGGGCAAAAAGCTCTATGATAAGCGCGATGATCTGCGCAAGAAAGCGATCAGGCGTGAGACGGAGAGGGAGTACCGCGAGCAGCTCAAGCTGTGATCTGCAGTGATCCCCGCCTGCAGATTCAAGGACCCATAAGATAAAAAAAAAGACCGGCGTTTTCTGTTTTCAGAAGACGCCGGCCAAAAGAGCAGGTGGCGGGAATCGAACCCGTCTCCCCAGCTTGGGAAGCTGGTATTCTACCGATGAACTACACCTGCAAAGGGATTGTGCTGAGCACAAACTGTATTATAGCAGAAATACACGACATTGCAAGTGAAAAAGAGTATATTGAAATTTTTTAAGAAAAGGAAATAAGATGCCGAATGATAAAGACGTCCGGGAAAAAGAGAACGTCAGGAAGAAGAAAAGAAGAAAAAAACGCACACGCCCGCGTTCACAGACAAAGATCTTCGCCGGTATTGCGGTATTGACCGCCACTATATCCGCCCTCCTGTTTTTCAGTGAGTTCTGGGCTTTCACGACCTGGGCCGGACTGAAAATGGACGAGATCCTCTACCATCTGCGCGCTCCCCTTGAAGGCACGGGAGGCGGTATGCTGGAAAAATATGCGTCCAGGTGTATCCTGCCCTCTGTGCTGATCATGCTCAGCATCTTTGCCATGATCGTGCATACGCGGCATGCCCCCAAGGCGCGCGGCAAATTTGTCAAACAGACGACCATCGGAGCGTCGATCGCTCTTGTCATCACTCTGACAGTGGGCGTGATCAAGCTGGATGTCATCAAGTTCCTGCAGGATCAGATGGAGGATTCCACCTTTATCGAGGACAATTATGTAGACCCCAAAAAGACGGCGATCACATTCCCGGAAAAGAAGAGGAACCTCATTTATATCTACCTTGAATCCATGGAAATGACCTATACGGATGAAAAGGACGGAGGTGCATTTGCGCAGGATGTGATTCCCGAGCTGACACAGCTTTCCATGGAAGGGGACAATTTCAGCGGGGACAGCGGCCTTCTGAACGGCGGTCATGTCATGCCCGGATCCACCTATACCATGGCGGGTATCTTTTCACAGTCCGCAGGTCTTCCTCTCAAAATGGACCTGGGTGAAGAGTTTACCGATGCGCGCGGCTCTTTCAACAAGATGAATACGCAGGATTCCTTTTTCTCCGGGGTGACCACACTGGGAGACATCCTGGACGGCGAAGGATACAATCAGGCTTTCATGCTGGGTTCCGACGCGACTTTCGGCGGACGCAGGCTCTACTGGACCGAGCACGGTGATTATGAGATCTGTGACTACAAGTGGGCCATTGAGAAGGGCCTGATCCCTTCGGACTACTATGTGTTCTGGGGATATGAGGATGAAAAGCTCTTTTCCTATGCCAAGCAGAAGGTTCTGGAGCTTGCCGGTCAGGAGGAGCCTTTCAACTTCTCCATGCTGACTGTGGATACCCATTTTGAGGACGGTTTCCGCTGCGAGCTCTGCAGGGATGATTTTGAGGGCAACCAGTACGCAAATGCCTTTGCCTGTTCCAGCCGTCAGGTGAGTGAGTTCGTAAGATGGATCCAGGAACAGGATTTCTATGACAATACCACGATCGTCCTGAACGGCGACCATCTGACCATGGACAGCGATTTCTGTATCGATGTCCCGGCTTCCTATGACCGCCGCACCTACACGGCCTATATAAATGCGGCCTGTGAACCCGCGGATCCTTCCAGGAAACGCGAATACACGACCCTGGATAACATGCCGACCACACTGGCGGCCATGGGGGTCACCATCGAGGGTGACCGTCTCGGACTGGGGACCAACCTCTACGGTAAGACGGACACTCTCTTTGAGACCTACGGAATGGATGAGTTTTCCGACCTTCTGAGCAAAAAGAGTTCCTTTATGCAGAAACTTGCGGACATCGACATTTATGACGAGGACCTTCTGCGCGCTCAGGGCCTGGCGCCGTCAGCAACGATCACGATCACCGATATCGATGAGGAAAAGGGGAGCCTTTCTCTCTCGGTCTCGGATTTCAAAAATGTCTATGAGAAGATCCAGAATGTCGAGGTGGAAGCCTGGGACAATGATGATCCGGATGACGTGATCCGCCTGAAACTGAAGAAGGAAAAAAAGAATCTTTACAGCGGCGTCCTGCCGGGATATGTACTTGCGGCAGCACCTCCGGACCAGGAAGCCGGGGAGGAGAAGGCAGAGGAGGACGCGGAAGAGCATAAGGAGATCCGGGAAAACGGAGCAGAATACGCCGAGGAGAGCGAAGATGCCATCCCCGGAGGACGAGAAGCGGACAAGGATGCAAAGGACCTTCCGGAGGGACTCAATCTGAAATCCTGCAACATCTATGTTTATGTGAACGGAAAGTCCGGAAGACGTTATGAGGTCGGCCGTGTTACGGGCGATATGACGCTGCGGACAGGAGATATCTATGAATATCTGGATCTCCTCAGGCAGAATCCCCAGTACAGTATTTTCCTTACCATCCGGGATGACGGGACCAGAGAGATCAATACGGAGCTCCAGAACCAGCTGACTGATCTGGGACTGGATGAGATCCTGCCCGGGCACTACCGCTGGAGTTATTACGCGATCCTGATCCCGGGACAAAAAAAGCGCGAAAAGATCAGTGAAAAGGAACTGAGCTGTACCGGAACACTACCGGACGGCGCCTCTTATTCCGTGATCAGCCAGGGAGGCCTTTCCGGAGCCGGCGGCGGCGCGGGAAGATACCTGACCTGCTCTATTAAGATCAACGGCATAGATTACGCCGTAAAGAGGATCGGGCTTAATTTTGTGGTCTATGATGCTCAGAACAGCCGCGTTGTCGACAGCTGCGAGTTCAATACTTATATGGGGCTCGACCCGAAAAGGATCGACGTTCAGGAACTGATCGACAGAGCGGAGGATGCGGAAGATCAGATGGATGTTAACTGAGAAAGTTACAACAAATTATAAAGAAATTATAAATTTAACAAACAAATAATAAAATAATTGCGAAAGCATAACAACTCGTTGCAAGACAGAAACGGAAACTTTATAATTAATTCGTGTCTGTTCTGCCCTGTTTTTACGGTGAAGACAAGGGTGTTGAATTATAAAGGAGTTGTTATGAAAAACGCGTCAGCCGCTGCGATCACTTTAGCGGCTATGGCACCCTCAATGCCGGCGAAGGCAGCGAGCAATGAGGAGACAGCTTTCTTTTATCTGACTGATACACTGGGCTTTAACGTTGCAGCCGCTTGCGGGATCATGGCAAATATCCGTCATGAATCCAATTTTCATCCCGGAGCAGGAAGCTGGGGCGGCGCATATGGCCTCTGTCAGTGGATGGGAGGACGTCTGGACGGCCTTGATTATTACTGCTGGGACCACGGATTCGATTCCGAATCCATAGCCGGCCAGTTGTCTTATCTCACACACGAACTGAAAAGTTATTATCCGAGCCTGTACAGATACCTGATGAACCTGGATAACTCCAGTGAAGCCGCGTATAATGCCGCTTACAGATTCTGCTATGACTTTGAAAGGCCGGCAGACAGAAGCGGGCAGTCCAACAGCAGAGGAAATCTGGCGGCAGGAACCTATTGGAACAGATATAAGATCTATGCTTACGATCAGTGGATCGAGACTAAGCGCGGCACTGTTTATCACTACACAGATGGAACACTCCACTATGGATGGCTGGAACTGGACGATGAACGGTATTACCTCGACCAGGACGGTATCCTGAAGAAAGGTCTCTTCTCGGCAGAAGGTGACAGTTACTTCTCTGACGAAGACGGAGTCCTTC
>CACZFF010000013.1 GCA_902780385.1 uncultured Lachnospiraceae bacterium | reverse complement strand
TTGAATCCTGTGCCTCCGGAGGCGGACGGTTTGATCCGGGCATGCTTTACTATGCGCCCCAGGGCTGGGCAAGCGACTGCTCGGATGCGGCACAGAGGATACGCATTCAATATGGAACCTCCATGTGCTACCCCATCAGCAGCATCGGCGCACATGTTTCCGCCAGTCCCAACATCCAGCTCAATCGCAGCACACCGCTTTCCACGCGCGCCAATGTGGCCTGCTTCGGAACCTTCGGATATGAGATGGATATCACCGTTCTGTCAGCGGAGGAAATGAAGGCTGTGAAAGATCAGGTTGCCTTCATGAAGAGGTACAGACATCTGCTGCAGTTCGGGACCTTTTACCGCCTGCTGAGTCCCTTCGAGGGCGGTTTTGCCTCCTGGATGGTTGTCAGCCCCGATCGCAGGACTGCCATCGTCGGATGGTACAAATATCTCAATGAGGTCAACGGCCCCTTCCGCCGCATCCGCTTGGAGGGACTGGACCCTGATCTCGATTACCGGGTTCGGGAAGGGATGACGCCCGGAGAAGACAGAGACAGCATTGCCAGTATCTTTTCGGAAAAGGAAATTTCCCCGGGAATCGGAAAGAAGGGGGAGAGGAGAAAGGTGCAGACGATGGCTCCTGACAACAAGGAAGCGGTTGGAACAGCCTGCCTGGAAATGATCCGCGGCGGAGACGAACTCATGCAGATCGGCCTGAGCCCAGCTGTGATTTCGATTCCAGACTCTATATTCTGGAAGCAACTGAATAAAAACTGCATCGCGGTCAGCGGAGATGAGAGTCTCTGCTGACCGTTTTTCCGGGACACTGGGGCTGGGATATGGGGACGGATCCGTCCCCATATCCCAGCCCCAAAGAAGAAAAAGGTCGACGTTTCCAGAATATCTGTTATAATGAAAATCCTGAACATAAATGAACAAGGTGAGGAGATTGAATGGACAACAAGCAGGAAATAGACAAAATACTCACTGAAATACAGGCGGACGCCAAGGTCCAGAAGATGAAACAGTTTATTCAGCACGGAAACGTCTCTACCTATGAGCACTGCGAAAGTGTGGCCAGGCTGAGCTACTCCATAGACAGGCGCTTATCGCTCCACTCGGACCTGAAGGTTCTCCTGACAGGTGCTATGCTTCATGATTTTTATCTTTACGACTGGCACGAAGACGGCGACGGATCACATAGACTTCATGGATTTACGCATGCGAAGAGGGCGTGCGATAACGCAAAAGAGTGTTTTTCCATCGATGAGAAAACCAGCCATGTTATTTATTCCCATATGTGGCCTCTGAATCCGGAGAGAATCCCCAGGTCCAGAGAGGCATGGATCGTCTGCCTTGCCGATAAATATGTTTCTCTGAGGGAATCACTGTTCAGGAGGCACGTCTGACAATGTGGCTGAGCAGATATATTTGTCTCTTTTTTATCTATAGCTTCATGGGATGGATCTATGAAACGCTTTATTGCACGATCAAGAACGGCAAATGGGAAAACAGAGGCTTCCTGTTTGGGCCGGCCTGTCCGATTTATGGTACCGGAGCTGTGGCAATTTCTGTGATCATGAAAGTGGCGATAGGAAATGGAATCCTACTGAGTCTGTGGCAGATTTTCCTGATCGCCTTCATAGGAAGCGCGGGGCTGGAATACATAACTTCCTGGGGACTTGAGAAGCTGTTTCATGCAGCCTGGTGGGATTACAGTGACTTTCCGCTGAATCTTCACGGCAGGATCAGCCTCTTTACCAGTATGGGGTTTGGACTGGCAGGGCTGCTGGTTGTGCATGCTATAGCGCCATTTACAGAGAATGCTGTCGGACATATCATTCCTATCCTGATCGAACTTTTGTCTCTGTGCTTTGTTTTTGTGTTTGCGGTCGATTTTACGCTTACAGTGACGGTTCTCTATCATTTTGACAGCATAGTTGTCCATGTTGACAACAGTTTTAACCAGAGCATGGAAAGCATCGTGGATAATACCGTGCAGAGATCCAGCCGGGTCAAAAACAGCATTATTGAAAAAGGCCGCTTTGTTAATGACCAGGTAAATTCCATGAACGGTTTCATGAAAAGCACCATCCGCAGAATTCATTTTTTCAGGGACAGAGATGAGAACAGGAAAACGGTCAAAAACCGAGTTCTTACAAAAATTAAGAATCTCAGGATAAACAGAAAACGTTCAGAGGCTCGTGACGAATGATTTCCACACGGTGATCGACCGTCTGGCGCAACAATACCATCTGATCTGTGTCAATTATGACGGCTTTGACGACAGGATGGCAGAGAGGCCCTTCACGGATATGCTGACTGTGACGAAAAAAATCGAGAGGTATATCCTCAAGAGGCACGGAGGCCGTGTGGACGGCGCCTATGGTTCCTCTCTTGGCGGCAGTTTTGTAGGTCTGCTCATCCAGCGCAAAGTGATCCATATTGACCATGGCTTCATTGGATCCTCTGATCTTGACCAGGGCAATCCCCTGGTGGCCCGCATAATGACAGGAATTGTCGGAAGGTGGATCGCGGATGCGGCAAAGAGCCAGAAGAAGAGACAGAAGCTCAAGGACATGCTTGTGAAAAACTTCGGCATGGACATGGATTCGGAAACGGACGCTTTCATGGACCAGTTTGCCGGCAGCATGGTCTCCCTGCATCCCAAAACGGTCAGCCGGGAATTCTATTCCGACTATGTGACGCCCCTGGAAAATGACATCCATGTGGATGGAACTACTGTACATATCATCTATGCGCTGAAAATGGGACCCAAGTATGAGAAGCGCTACAGGAAGCACTTTCGCAATCCCGATATCATCCCCTTCGATATGCAGCACGAGGCCTGGATCTTCCAGAGCGAATGGACGCAGCCCATCCTGGACGCAATTGCAGACCGCATGGATTCTCAGGATCACTGACAGGAAGATCCATGAAACCGCGGAGAAGAGGAAGCAGGTTCTGCCCCTGTATCTGGCGCTGACAAAGAATCAAATAATACTATCTGAAGCCGGTCGGAGAAATCTGACCGGCTTTTACAGACTGTTGAACTGCGCAGCGTCTTCCGCCGCCTGTTTGAGGAAAAGGGCATTACCGTCTCCGCAACGCAAGTGGAGGATACTGCACGCTTGTTTCGCGCGTTGTCCTTCTGCCGCCCGCCGCAGCTGATGGAAGGAGTAAAAAATACGCTGGAGGGCCTGCGCCGGCACATTTGGAGAATAAAAAAGGACAGATGACTCGCTGTATACAAGCGGTAAGGATCAATCAACCAGCTTACCCGCAGATCAGGTCTTCTATGTCGCAGTGGAGTGTTTCTGCCAGGGCGAGAATCCCGGAGGCGGAAGCCTTCCTTATATCCTTGGCACCCTGCTCATACTGCTGGATCATGCGGAGGGATACACCAGAGCGCTCAGACAGTATTTTTTGAGAGTAGGTATTGAGACGGCGGATCTGCTGCAGGCGGGCTTCCTTTCTGCTGCGCTCCCTGATCTGATCCGCCGCAGCTATGAATCTCTCTTCGGAGGCTTCATGCATTGCCGGGTACATGTGGAGAATGTCCCGCAGAGGCAGAAAACGGACGATATCCCGGAATCGAAGTCCGCATTCCCATTGATATCGGGCGAGTATCCAGCCGCTCCAATATTCCGCAGAATATTCATTTGTACTGACAGAGTCGGGCAGGTTCCGGTGCAGACCTGCCCGGCGTATTGTCTCGCATGCCAGTTCCGTCCCGGACATGCCGGATACATATCGGGGGCTGCCCTTCTCAAATCCGTCGGCCAATCCGCCGGCAATGAACATCTCCATGAAGCGGTCCGGGAGCAGGCCGCATCTGCAGACAGCGTACTCCACTGCTTCACCCAGATTTCTCATTGCATCATCCAGATACCACTGTGCATAGGCATACATATTGAGTCCTTTCTCTGATTTTTTGATCAACTCGTTATCAGAATAATCACATTTCTTAAGTCCGCTTCGCTGTGCATATGTTTTTATGCATTTCACAAATCAATTCATAAATCAATTCACAAATCATCTGTACCCGCTATCATTTGAAGTTCTTCTTCACAGGGTGCAGCCCGTATCAAATCCCTCATATACAAACCATCTAAATCATCAGACTCAAGGATTTCCTGCCATGAGGACCTGGCGTTAAGGTCTCTCTGACTTCTTTGTATGTAGTAAACAGTATGATCTGCAATTTCATAGGATTGAAAATGGATTCTTCGGAATGCTTCCTTTGATTTCAGCACAATCTGTTCCCCGAGTTTTCCCAGACGCATGGCAGAGCCCAGCTGCTGCAGAGAAATCTCATTGTTTACAAAGGATCTGGCAAAAGAAAAATAGGAATCATCCGCACGATATCCCTTTACTATGTCAATTCCCTCAAGACTGATCAGATAATGGTCCTTCAGCCATGCTGCACCCTTTCGCATGACCGGCGTGGAAAGCCGGATCCTTCGGTTATTCATAAGAAGGGCAAGCCAGTGCAGAAGATGGCAGTCCTGTGAATTCAGATTCAGTATATTCATTCCTTCCATGTCCAAAAGATACGAATTGATGTATCCATCAGATCTTTCCGAGACTGCCCATTCTCCTGCAAGCTCGAAATGCTCCGTACAATAAAACCCCTGCCCGTAGTCATTGTATGGCCTGCTCATAGACAGGTCGGGAGTTTCTACAATCTGCTGAGAGCCGTGATATAGTGTAATTTTCTTCATAAACGTATCTCCAAAAGCGAAATCGGGAGAGATTCCATTAAAAAGACCAAAAAGCGTAAAAGTATCTCTAAAGAGATATAACATACTATATCTCTTTAGAGTCATACTGTCAACGAATGGTTGTCAAAGGGGACGGTTCCGGCCAGAGGAGGCATGACAATGCAATTTGATGAAATGGGAAAAAGATCCGGAAAAACACTGATGCTGCTTCCGGGAACAGCTTGTGATTATCAGACGAACTTCGGGACAGTTTTAGAGCGGCTGGGGAAGAAGTATCACCTGATCTGTGTCAATTATGACGGATTCGACGGCAGTGACCTGATCTTCCCCGATATGATCACGGTCACAGAGAAGATAGAACGGTATATCAGGGACAACTACGGCGGGAAGATCGACGGCGCAATCGGCTCGTCCTTGGGGAGCACCTTTGTGGGTCAGCTGATCCAAAGAGAAAATGTACAAATGGATCACGGCATTTTCGGAAGCCCTGACCTTGATCAGAGCGGGAAATTCAGTGCGTGGCTGCAGTCAAAACTGGTCGTTCCGCTTCTGACCAGCTTTACAAAGAACGAAAAGAAGAAGGCAAAAACCAGAGAGAAGCTCAAAAGCTTTTTTCAGATGAATGATGAGACGGCCGACCGGTTCATGGACTGTTTTGCCAAATTCAAGCCGGAATCCATCAGGAACGAATATTATACAGATCTGCTTACGCACCTGAGGGATGACATTCATGTAGAAGGCACAAAAGTGCATTTCATCTATGCGAACAAGATGGGCGAAAAGTACCTGAAGCGATATAAGAAGTATTTCAGGGATCCGGATATCCGGGAGTTTGATATGCAGCACGAACAGTGGCTTTTCGGCGGTGAACAGTATACAGTTCCTGTACTGAAGGCCATTGATGAATTCATGGAGATGCCGGAAGAATGACAACAGCTATTGACTAACGAACGAACGTTAGGCATAATAGAAGTGTAATTCAGCATTACTTCTATTTTGGAAAAAGGGCGATGAGCATGGAAAAGAGCAACACACGGGAAGAAATATTGGAGGCAGCGCTTGACCTGTTCGCCGTCAACGGATATGAAGCAACCAGTATCTCGCAGCTCGCCGATGCGGTAGGTATCCGTAAGGCATCTCTTTACAGCCACTTTGCCAATAAACAGGATATTCTGGATACTGTCGTCGAAACCGTTCTGAAAGGATATGCCGACCATTCGATTTTTGTACGTGCTGACTGGGACGATCCGGAATTCACAAAAGATAAGACCGGTATGACTGCAGAAAATGTGGCAAAGCTCATACAGGGACAGATGCGCTATATCCTGCATGACCCTCACATCAGCAAGGGAAGAAAATTGCTCATGATCGAGCAGTTCCGCAATGAAGAACTGGCGGGACTCCAGACCAAGCAGAATTATGAAGATGTGCTGAACTATTTTATGGGAATGATGCGCTTTCTGATCCGCCAAGGAACCTTGAAAAATGCAGACACCGAGATCATGGCTGCGCAGTTTTCGTCCCCGATTACCGTCTGGATCAACCTGTGCGATCGTGAACCGGAGCGGGAAGACGAAGTAATGGAACTGGTCAGGAAACATGTAATGCAGTTTTTTGAAATCTATCGGAAATGAATCCTTTTGAATGAGTTTTTAAAATAGCCGGGCAGACCGGAGACGGCTGACCGGTTTTCTTTCACGCATTAGGCTAACGAACGGTAGGACGCCTGGGAGGGATCAACAATGAAAAAGAGAGTCTTTCCAATCTCAATGACAGTTTTATGGGGAATCGTATTTACGACAGCCATGCATAACCTCACGCTTGGAATCTGCATGGGCCTGATGATGGGAATCGCATTCGGCTTGTTTGATTCAGGGGAATATGATTATCGCTTTGACGGAGCTGCAGGAGATGCGAACTCTTTCTGTGATTCCCTGAAAAGTGACAAGAGAGACAGAGTACCCCCTTTTATAATCCGCAGGCTGTCCGGAGATGAAAGGCAGGCCGCGCTGGATCTGGCATGGGTCGTGTTCTCGGAATATGAATCCCCGGATTACTCTGCAGAGGGAACAGAGGAGTTTCGAAAATGTCTTCACGACGAAGATTATCTGCATGGTCTGCAGTATTACGGCGCTTTTGATGGAGAAAAACTGATTGGGGAGATTGCCATCAGGCCGGATAGAAAGCATATCTGTTTTTTCTTCGTGGATGGCAGGTATCACCGCCGCGGGATCGGCACAAGGATGTTTCAACGCTTGCTTGAAGATTACCCGGGCGAAACGATAACCCTCAATTCTTCGCCGTATGGTCTGCCATTCTATAAAGCCATTGGTTTTGCGGCGACCGATGAAGAGAAAACAGTTAACGGTATCCGTTTTACGCCGATGAAATATGTAAGAAGCAGCGAGGAAAGCGGCAGAAAATGCCGAGCTCGCTCGAGCATTTTCTGACATTTTCCGAGCGCCAAACATGAGGAAGAAGCCACACAAGGACACCAATGTGTCCGCCGTGGGGCGAGATTCCGAATGTTTGAAGCGGGCTGAGAGCGTCGAAGACGCGACAGCACGTGTAGCTTCTTACATGTGAGTCACATGTGAGTCTGTGAACCATGCTCATAACCACAAGTATGAGGGCATCTGATTCCGGAAGGATGTACGTCCACCGCTAATGCGAAAACGAAGAGAAAAGATATGGAGGAATAAGAGATTATTATGTCAGTAGAAGTTAATCCAAAGGAAACAAGCCGGGCATCTGCATATGAACTGTGGATGCAGGTTCCTGGAAAACCTACAGAAAGAAATGAATGAATTGAGGAATCTGTAATGAAAGAACTGGTGTTGTATATCCACGGCAAGGATGGCTGTGCCGGAGAGAGTGAACACTATAAGCCCTTGTTTCCTGAGTGCGAAGTGGTCGGCTTGGATTATCAGACCTTTACACCGTGGGAAACCGGGAAGGAAATCCGGGAGGCGGTCACAAAGATGAATGCTGAATATGACAGTATTACACTGATCGCCAACAGTATCGGCGCATTTTTCAGCATGAATGCCGGGATTGATGCGATGATTCGCAGCGCATTCTTCATTTCCCCAATCGTAGATATGGAGAAGCTGATCCTTAACATGATGTCCTGGGCCGATATATCCGAGAAGGAACTGAAAGAGAAAGGCGTGATACCCACTTCGTTCGGCGAGAATCTGTCCTGGGAGTACCTGTGTTATGTACGTGAGCACCCTGTCTGCTGGACAGTTCCGACCAGGATCCTGTATGGCAGCCGGGATAACCTGACATCCCATGAAACGATAAATGCGTTTGCGGAGACTCATGGCGCAGAATTAACAGTGATGGAAGAAGGAGAGCACTGGTTCCATACGGATGAGCAGATGCGATTTCTGGATAATTGGATTATAGGATCATAGAAGGAAGGAGCAGTACGCTGCCATCGTGAAGAGCGATATGTAATTTGGAGCAATGAAAGCGAGTCTGAAAGTATTCTTTGAAAATCCATTCTGGGTTGGCGTCTTTGAGCGGATCGAGGATGGAAAGCTGTCTGTCTGTAAAGTGACTTTCGGGGCGGAGCCAAAGAGTTATGAGATTTTGGAATATGCCTTGCAGCACTACTATGAGCTGGTCTTCAGTCAGGCCATCGAAACAGAAATAAGAAAGGCGGCTGACAATCCCAAAAGAAGAAGCCGGAATGCGAGAAAGCAGCTGGAGAACATGGGTATAGGGACGAAATCTCAGCAGGCTCTTCAAAGACAGAGGGAAGAGATGAAAAAGGAGCGCAGGCAGATCAGCCGGGAAGAACGGGAGTCGGAGGCCCAGCGCCGATTTGAAATGAAACAGGCCAAGAAAAAGGAAAAGAAACGGGGACATTGATGGCAAACGCAATAACGACCTTCAGAATGGCAACCAGTATAGTCCTGCTGTTCTGTCCGGCCTTTTCGCCCGTCTTTTATGTGTTTTACATAATGGCCGGGTTGTCTGATATGCTTGACGGATTCGCGGCGAGAAAAACAAAAACGGCCAGCAGGTTTGGGGCAAGGCTGGATACGATAGCAGATTATATGTTTATGATCGTGTGCCTGATCAAGCTGCTGCTGGTGATACGTATTCCGATTTGGATGTTTGTATGGATCGGAATCATTGCCCTTATAAAGGTTATAAATATCATTTCCGGATTTGCCGTACAGAAAACGTTCGTGGCAGTCCATTCGGCGATGAACAAAGCGACAGGTCTTCTGCTGTTTCTATTGCCGTTGACAATACCTGTTTTCCTGCTGAAATACTTTGCCATTGTCGTCTGTGCTGCAGCAACTTACGCCGCAATTCAGGAAGGCCATCTGATCAGGACAGGAGAACTCACTGGTAAAGGAGGATACGGACATGGATAATATGACTGCGCTTGTCAGCGCCTTTGCAAGGGCGTACCACTATATAAACAACGATACGAGGGTGTTTTCGGATCCTTTCGCAGAGAAAATGCTGACGGATGAGGAATATACCGCGATTTCGCAAAATATGAGCCAGGGCATCTCCTTCTTTGCTCCTGAGTTCCATGGAACCCCGGAAGAAGCTCTGCGGTACATTGTTGACCATCAGCTTGCACCATCTGTTCTGGCCCGTAGTGTGTTTTGTGAGCGTGCAATCGGGAATGCAGTTAGAATCGGGTGCGGACAGATAGTGCTGTATGCCTGTGGGTATGATACATTTTCTCTGCGAAATCAGCATAAGGAGTTGAAAATCTATGAACTGGACAGGCCTGAAATGATTGAAGACAAGCTGTGCCGCATAAAACAGACCGGCACCAGGCCGTCTTGTCGGGTTGAATACATAGGGTGCGATTTATCCCAACCGTCCTGGAAGGAAGAATTGTTTAACAGGGGCTTTGACTACAATAAGCCATCCTTTGGAAGTCTGCTCGGCATCAGCTATTACCTTTCTAAAAAGGAGTGGGAGCACCTTATTGGAACGATCTCTTCAATTGCGTATGAAGGATCATCCATCTGTTTTGACTATCCGCTCTCAGATGGCGGTGCGGAGAGCCGGCGCAGCCGGGAGCTTGCTGTTGCGGCGGGCGAACCGATGAAAGCGAATTATTTCTATGATGAAATGGAAGCCTTGCTTTCGAAAGAGGGATTCCTGATTTACGAACACATGAATGCAGCCGAGGCGACGGAAGCTTTCTTCCGGGAATACAACCTAAAAAACGCAGAGCGCAGCATGACAGCTCCGGAAGGCGTAGGCTATTGTCTTGCCGTGAAAAACTTCGCAGGCTGAAAACGATGTATTTGAAGGCTGTCCGGGGATTGAGTAAATGCGGCAGAATCCAACGTTACAGTATCTCAAATAATTGGGGAGGAAAAACATGAACGTGACCTACGAAAAGAAAGACGCAATGACCTTTATCGGATACCATACGGAGATCTGTCCGGAGGAAGCTTATCAGAAATGTCCGGAATTCTGGGACAAAGAATATGCGGCAAAATATGCACGGCTCTGGCAGACGATGAAGCCGGAGAATGCTGTGGAGAAAGCGATCCTTGAAAACGGGATCGGCATGTTTGCAATCTGCGCAGACTCTGAAAATGCGTTTACATACTGGATCGCAGGTCTGTATCAGGGCGGAGACGTTCCGGAAGGACTGGAACTGTACTCTTTCCCGGCAAGCGAGTGGGCGGTTTTTACAACAAAAGGACCGATGCCGGCTTCTCTGCAGACGCTGAATACGGCGATCTGGCAGGAGTGGTTCCCGAATGAAGGACAGAAGTTGCAGGCAAACGGAAACGCAACACTGGAAGTGTACTCCGCCGGGAATCCGCAGTCGCCGGATTACGAATGCGGGATCTGGGTGCCGATCAGCGGGGGAGCAGAGTAATGGTTATTGAAACAAAGCGTTTGATAATAACTACTGCATCCCAGGATGAGATGATCAGTTTTATTAAAGAGCAGACAGATGAGATTCTGATAAAAGCATATAGAGAAATGTTACAGGGATGCCTTGATCATCCGGATCACTGGGATTGGTATGCAATTTGGTTCATCAGGACGAAATGCGGCTCTCATATTGGCGATTTGAGCTTCAAGGGCTTAAATACAGATGGATCAGTTGAGATAGGATATGGGATTTCAGAAATAAACCAGGGAAACGGCTATGCAACTGAAGCCGTTAATGCGGCTGTAACATGGGCTTTGAAGCAGCCTGGTGTTTTCCGTGTGGAAGCCGAGACAGAGCCTGATAACAGAGCGTCACAAAGGGTTCTCGAAAAATGCAGTTTTATCCCATCTGGAATCATTGGTGAAGAAGGGCCTCGTTTCCATAAGCACAGGCCATAAGCACGGGGACGGTCCTTTTGTTTCGAAATAAACATAAGGACGAAATAAACATGGGGACGGAAACAAAAGGACCGTCCCTTTTGGTGCTTCACGAGGTGACGAAATAATGGTATATGAATTAGCTGATACTGCAAAGGTCACGGCTCTGTTTGAAGGCTGGCCTGAAACAATGATCTGGTCCTGCCTGCAGAAGGTGATGGGCAAAATATACGTCACAGATTTGGAAAAGCCACAGTCAGCTTTTGCTTTTGTCGGGTGCTTTGCATTTTATGCCGGAGAAGCTGATAAAGAACTTGTCAGGCATAAGCCTGATGGTTTTGTTATTATGACACCGCAGAATGAGAAATGGGCAGACTGTATTGAGGATTGCTTCCCGGAAGCGAAGAAGATATCCCGGTATGCCATCAAAAAGGATACAAAGTTTGACAAAGACTTGTTACTTGGATTAATAGACAAGCTGCCGGAAGGTTACGAATTAAAAGACATCGATAAGAATATTTATGATATTTGCCTGTCCGATCCGGTGACGAAAGATTTCGTTTCATCATTTGAGAGCAAAGAAAAATATCTGGATATCGGCAGAGGCGTGGTTGTTATCAAATCCGGGAGGATTGTCGCCGGAGCATCCTCTTATACAAGATACAATGAAGGGATCGAGATAGAGGTTGATACGGTTGAGGAAGAACGCAGAAAAGGACTGGCGACTGTCGCTTCTGCCGCGCTGATCTTACGGTGTCTTGACGAAGGTTTGTATCCAAGTTGGGATGCCCAGAATATGAACTCTGTTCATCTGGCGGAAAAGCTGGGATATGAATTTGACCATGAATATACGGCATATGAGGTATCAGACGATTACATTGGGGGAGACATGACATTAGAGACCAAAAGACTGATCCTCCGCCGCTGGGAAGACAGCGACGCGGAAAACTTATATAAATACGCCAAAGATCCGGATATTGGCCCGATCGCCGGATGGCCTGCCCATCAGAGTATAGAAGAGAGCCGGGATGTCATCAGGAATGTCTTTAACGGCAAAGAGGCATATGCTGTTTGTCTGAAATCGGATGGGGAAGCGATTGGCGCTATTGAACTGAAATTGAATGGCCATACGGATATGACGGACCGCGATGATGAATGCGAGCTGGGGTATTGGATTGGCAAGCCGTTCTGGGGACAGGGGATCATTCCGGAGGCGGCGAAGGAAATTCTCCGGCACGGCTTTGAGGATCTCGGAATGACCAGGATCTGGGTCGGTTATTATGAAGGCAACTCCAAATCGAAGCGTGTCCAGGAGAAATGCGGATTCTGCTATGAGTGGAAGTCAGAAGACATAGATGTACCTCTTTTGCATGAGAAACGCACCGGGCACGTGAGCAGTATGACAAAAGAGCAATGGCTTCAGGACAGAATATATACATGAAATATCGAGGATTGAGGAGAAGAGGATAAGGAGTTTCCGGCGCCGAAGAAAAAGAAGTGAAAATCACAGCCTGTACGGAGGTAATCGGGAGATGTCAAAATATACTGTTCATCAGATCAAAATTGATTTTCATGTGACAGAGCAGATCTGCAGATTTGTGTATGTTTACATCATTGAAGGGAAGTCGCTTTACCTGATCGATTCCGGTGTGTTTGGATGTGAGAAGCAGATCATTGACTATTTAAATACGATCGGCAGGAGTGTATCTGAGATCAGAGGCATTTTTCTGACGCACGCGCATCCGGATCATATCGGTTCCGCTGCCTGGTTTCAGGAACATACCGGATGCAAGATCTATACCAGTGAAGGCGAAAAACGCTGGATTGAAGACATTGATCTTGAGTTCAGGGAAAGACCTATTCCTAACTTCTATAGGCTTGCCGGGCGGTCATCCAGAGTAGATGTGGTAGTCAGAGACGGCGATGTAATCAAGCCTGAGGGGGGCATGGAGATACAGGTCCGCCGGACAGCCGGTCATTCCAGCGATGGCATTTCCTACCTTCTGGAAGACTCCCTTTTCATCGGTGACGCAGTGCCGGTAAGGGGAGATATTCCGATCTTTATTGATGAGCGGGAAATTAGAAAGACACTGAGTATATTGGGAGAGATGCAGGATGTAAATGTATTTTATCCTGCCTGGGACCAGACTTATTCGAAAGAAATGATGAAGAGAAAGCTTTTTGAAGCAGATGAATTAATCAATCTTCTGAAAAAGACAGTCATAGAGCTGGATAATCCGGAAAATGCAGGTGAACGGAAAAGCATTTCCGAATTAGTGGATGCTGTATGCGACAGGCTTAAGATGCCGATGCTGAAAGCAAATCCGTTGTTTCAGACGACAATCGCGTGTCTGAGATAGAAACGATGGCTCATAAGCAAGGAACTGTGAGATTATAGGCAGGGAGCGATGAATCCTGAGAAAGGAACGATGAATCATGAGCTGCTATTTCATGGTGGATGTTTACATAGATGAGAACAAAGGCCGCGGCGCCTATAGTGATTATATTGAGAAAGTCAAACCCATTGTGGAGTCTTTTGGCGGAGACTATCTTGTGCGATCAGAGACGGTCACTTCATTTAGTCCTCAGAGAAAGCCCGACAGGGTGATCGTGATTCGCTTTCCGTCAAGGGAAAAGCTGGACGCCTGTTTTGCATCGGAAGAGTATCGGCAGATCATGCATGAACGTGCAGATAATGTAGACGCAAGGGCGTTGATCGTGGGTGAATGATGGGTGAAGCACGGGGACGGAAGCACGGGGACGGTCCTTTTGTTTCGATGAAGCACGGGGACGGTCCTCTTGTTTCGAAATAAACATAGGGACGAAATAAACACGGGGACGGAAACAAAAGGACCGTCCCTTTTGGTGTGGACAGATAAGAGTAAGCATGTTAACATAATGTATTAGCAGTAACTAACCTGAAACGCAGCATCTATTTCAGACCTGGGTATTGAGCTGATTACACTCCGCTAAAGGCGGAGTTATTTATCATCATTGCGTTAGTCCTATATAACCGAAAGGGGGAAGGCATATGAACAACAAGCACAATCAAAATCATATTCAAATGAAATCCATGTCGCTGATTCTGGCACTGCTTCTCGTACTGAGTGTTTTCGGTGGATGCGGAAATAAAGAAACGGTATCGACATCCGGCAGTGCGGCTGATTCTGTGACTGATGGATCTGCTTCAGCCAATGATAACGAGGCCGATGCTGATGCAGATTCCGCTGAGCCTTCCGGCGAAGGAACTGATGGAGATATGCTTTTTGCAGGGGGCTCCGGTTCTGCTGAAGATCCGTGGAAGATTGCGACTGCCGAACAATTGGACCGCATCCGTGATGATCTGACAGGACATTATATCCTGATTGGTGACATCGATCTTTCCGGCTATGAGAATTGGATGCCGATCGGAACCTTCCAGCCCAGGTCTGATGCTCCTGAGGATGCTGAGGTTCCGCACCCCGATTATGCATTTACCGGCACTTTTGACGGAGCTGGGCATACTATCTCCAACCTGACGATTTCCTGCGAGGCACCGATGGGGGCGGGCCTTTTTGGATGCGCATCCGGTACAGAAAGCAATGCTGCATCTATTGGCCATTTCACCTTGAAAGATGTAAATGTTTCCGGCTTTTATCTGGTCGGCGGCGCTGTCGGCCTGCAGTTTATGAATTGCCCTGTTTCGGATATCCATCTTGAAGGGGACAATAAGCTGACCGGCATGCAGGGAATCGGCGGTATCGTCGGAACCGGATTTGACCTGATCTCGGACTGCAGTGCAACTGCTGATGTAATCGTATCAGGTGATGACGGCGCCTGTGCGGGACTGATCGCCGGAGGAACAACGATGAGTTCCATCAAAAACTGCCAGGTAACCGGCGGAAGCATCACGGCAGAGGGCAATGCAACATGGGGATTTGGCGCGCTCTGCGGTGCGCCCTGGGGCGCAGCCGAAATTACTGACTGCAAAGTCAGCGGAACTATGATTACTGTAAACGGAGAGAACAACCGTCTGGTCGGCGGCCTGGTTGGATTTGGCGGAACATATGCCCCTGAAGCACCTGCGCAGATTACAGGATGCACGGTTGAAGATGTGACCATTACTGTCTCTGAAACGACAGATTCTGTCGGAGGTCTGATCGGGGCAGGGAAGGAAATGATGGAGGGCAGCGATCAGATGTCGTCATTCATTATCAGTGACTGTGCGGTTTCCGGAAGCATAAGCGGCGGCGGAAATTACGTGGATGCCGTTGTCGGGGACCCTGCCTGTGCAGCTTCTGTGGATTGCCAAGGAGGTATGACGATTACTCCTGCCTTGGACACGGCTGCCTAGATGGGAATGCACGGAGAACGAATGGAGAAAGAAGTCATGAAAGCAGATTATAAAAACTGGATGCCCAAAGGAATGGTTGCTTCTTTCATAGGGGGAGCAGCAGGATCGTGGATCGCGGCTCTGGCCGCAAATTCCATGATGCCGGAGGGGACGGGCAGGCAGGTGGTGACGGCTGTCTCTGCAGCGTCCGGAGCTTTGTTTACGGGTGTGTCCATCTGGTCCGGTATGAGATGTATCGGGCGTTTGATTATAACGGAAAGAGACAGATGTCAAAACAGATCATAGAGGGAATCGCGGAATATGTGGATCTGCCGGAAGGCGGCAGCTGCTTGGATGTTGGCTGCGGCAGCGGAGCGCTGGGAATCGCGATCGCCAAGCGAAATCCCGAAGCACAGGTAACCGGGATCGATCGTTGGGGCAAGGAATACGCATCCTTCAACAAACCGCTCTGTGAAGAAAATGCCCGCGCGGAAGGCGTGGAGAATATCAGCTTTATGAAGGGAGATGCCACACACCTGGAATTTCCAAATGAAACATTTGACGCCGTTGCCAGCAACTATGTCTACCACAATATTCCGTCAAGAGACCGGCAGGCGATCCTGCTGGAAACACTGCGGACACTGAAAAAAGGCGGAACATTTGCGATCCATGATATTTTCTCCGCAGGGAAATACGGGGATATGCAGTCTTTCATGAAAAAGCTCAAAGAGATGGGATACGAAAGAGTTGAGCTGATCGACACAGCAAATGGAAAATGGATCCGCAAAGGAGAAGCCGGGTGGATGGGGCTTTCGGGCTCAGCCTTGCTGACGGGTAAAAAATAAGCCATTCTGACGCTGTCACGGCAAAAAGCTACATGCGGGGATACAGGGATATATACAAAAATGTAGGCATGCTCCATAAGCTGATGATCCGCTTCTGCGACAGGCTTGTAAAGATGAAGATCATAAAAATTGTCTTTAGATGAGCTCAGCTGCTGATCCTGATACTATATAGGATCAGATAAAGGGCATTAAGTTATAAATGCGGGTTAGTTTTATCTAATCACAATAAAGCATGGAGGATAGAATAATGGATTTAAAGTTTGGAGATATACAGGAAACCGCGCTCATTCCCCTTGCCATCAAGGCCAGTGAAACGTCCAGACCTAATGCCCGGATCAGGGATCTGAAAGCAAAGGAGATCATCGACTCTCTTGGTGTGGATGTCAGTAAATATGATCCGTTCATGTCCCACGAGGGCGTGGTGGCCCGGACCATCATGTACCGGGATCAACTGAAGGCGCTGCTGAGGCAATACCCGGATGCGGTCTGCATCAACCTGGGCTGCGGCTTTGACGACAAGTTCTCTCAGGTTGATAACGGAAAACTGCAATGGTTTGACGTGGACCTTGCCGACCAGATTGCTGTCCGGCGAAAGGTTTACCAGGACCGTGACCGGTGCGTCATGCTGGAAGGAGACGCCTTAAACGGAGAATGGACGAAAAAGATCCCGAAATCCGACATGTACATCATTGTGATGGAAGGCGTTCTGGAATATTTCTCCAAAGAGCAGGTCAGGACCTGCCTGAACATGCTGTGCGACAGTTTTCCGCACGGCTTTCTTTTGGCAGAACTGCATTGTCCCTTTATGGAAAAGAACAGCAAGCACCATGATGCGGTCAAGTATACCAAGGCTTCTTTCGGCTGGGGCACAAAAAGCGGAAAAGAATATCTGGAGCTGGAGCCCCGTATGACCCTCGTCTCGGAGCGCAGCTATAACGAGGAGATGAAGAAATACTCGATCCGCGGTAAATTGTTCGCAATCATCGGGAAGAATATCAACAACAGACTCGCTGTATACAAGTGGTGAGGACGCAGCCGTTACAGTCGGCCATACAGTTATCCGCGAGCGAAAAGGAGGTCTTATTTATGGATGAGAACAGGAAATCACAATCCCCCATCGCCTGGGTGCTGGGGCAGACGGGAGATCACGGCGGGCAGTACGTCCTGAGTGTGATCCTGGCCGTCATCGGGGTAGCCTTTTCTGTCGCTCCCTATTTTGTGGTAGTGGGGATCGTGCAGGGGCTTATGGAAGGCCGGCAGGATTTTTCCTTTTACCTGACCAGGTGTCTCATTATGGCTGTCTTATGGCTGGGGAGGGTTCTGTTCCACGCTTTTTCTACGGCGGCCAGTCACGTGGCAACTTTTGCTGTACTGGGCGAGATTCGTAAGAGATGTACGGAAAAACTGGCCCGCATGCCGCTGGGTGCTGTCCTGACCCAGAGCAGCGGCGCATTAAAAAACACCCTGGTCGAACGGATCGACAGCATCGAGACGACGCTGGCCCATATCGTGCCGGAATTTACGGCAAACCTCCTGGTGCCGGTGATCATTGAGATATATATCTTTACCATAGACTGGCGCATGGGCTTGGCAAGCCTCGTTACGGTTCCGATCGGTATGTTCAGCTATGCGCTCATGATGTTGGGCAGCGGAGACTTTTATCAGCATACGATCACAGCGACCAAGGCACTCAATGATACAGCCGTGGAATATATCAACGGAATCCAGGTGATCAAAGTCTTCGGCAAGACAAAAGCCAGTTACGAGCGCTTTGTCCATGACGCTTACGAGGCGGCCCACAGCTTTATTGACTGGATGCGGGCAAGTATCCTGCCCATGACTTTTGCCATGGTTGTGATGCCGTCCACCATGGTCTCGGTACTTCCCATCGGCGGGATTCTGGTGAAGAACGGAAGCCTGTCTCCCCGGGATTTTGTCATGGTCATCATCCTGTCTGTAGGACTGATCACGCCCTTTGTGACCCTGATGAGCTATTCAGACGACATCAGGACAATGGGAACGATCTTCGGAGAGGTGAGAGCGATCCTGGATGCGCCCGAGATGGTCAGGCCGGAGACGGGAAATGTGCCGGAGAAAAATGACCTGGAGCTGAAGGATGTGCATTTTTCCTATCATTCCGTAACAGGTTTGGCCAAAAAGAGCACGGCGGAAACAGAAGAGAAAGGACAAAACACAGGAACTGTCAAAAGCCTTCAGAGTTCTGTTGATACCGAAGTCCTTCACGGCGTTTCCATGAAGATCCCGGAAGGGAGTTTTGTCGCCCTGGTCGGCCCCAGCGGCAGCGGTAAGAGCACGATAGCGCGTCTGATCGCAGCCCTGTGGGATGTGACGGACGGAAGTATCTCGATCGGCGGAAGCGACATTCGTAATATTCCCCAGGAGGCCTATGCCGACAAGGTCGCCTTTGTCTCACAGGACAACTATCTCTTCAATATGACAGTGAGAGAAAATATCAGGCTGGGCAGACCCTCCGCAACAGACCAAGAGGTGGAAGAGGCTGCCAAAATGAGCGGCTGCCACGACTTCATCCTGAGCCTGGAAAAGGGCTATGACACCATGGTCGGCAGTTCCGGCGGGCATCTCTCCGGCGGCGAGCGCCAGCGCATTTCCATTGCCAGAGCCATGCTGAAAGCGGCCCCCGTTGTGATCCTGGACGAAGCTACCGCCTATACGGATCCTGAAAATGAAGCAGTCATTCAGCGCTCTGTCTCAAAGCTCACGGAAGGCAAGACTCTGATCGTCATTGCACACCGACTCAGCACCATCGTGGATGCAGACAGAATCTATGTAGTGGAAGACGGCAGGATCCATGAGCAAGGAACCCATGAGGAACTGCTTGCCCATCATGACCTGTATGAAAAGATGTGGAAGGCGCATATGGAGGTGAAGGACAATGGTTAAGATCATCAGCCGCTTTTTTGCCTTCTGCGGGGAGGAAAACCGCCGCAGATTTCATCAGTCCATTTTTCTGGGAGTACTGCAGGCGATCTTCGAAGCGCTTAAGATCCCTGCCATAGCCTGTATGGTTCGGGCGCTGCTTCGAGGAAGTGTGACGACACAGGATATTCTTCTTACACTTGGAATCATGCTTTTTTCCATTGTCAGTTCCAGCCTGGTCAAAGCCAGAAGCATGATGCTCCAGACCGAAGGCGGCTATGACACCTGTGCCAGGAAGCGTGTGGAGATTGCCGAGCACATGAGATATCTGCCCATGGGCTATTTCAACGAGAAGTCACTGGGGCAGATCACTTCGGTCACCACAAATGTGATGCAGAACCTGGAAAATGTCGCGACGCGCGTGATCATGATGGTCTGTGAAGGCCTGCTGACGACGTCCCTGATCATTGTGATGCTGTTCTTTTTTGACCGGCGGATCGCGCTGGTACTGCTCTGCGGATTTGGGCTGTTTCTCTTTGCCAATCGTTTCCTTCAGAAAGCAGCCGGTAGCATGGCAGTGCAGAAAATAGACTCCGATGAGCGCGTAGTCGAGAAGGTGCTGGAATACCTGCAGGGCATGGCGGAGGTAAAGGCTTATCATCTGACCGGAACAAAGAGCAGAGAACTGAACGACGCTGTCTCGGCCAATGTCAAGGTAAATTCAGACATGGAACTGACCCTGATCCCACGCATGAGCGCTCAGAATCTTCTGGCCAAGCTGACCGGAGTGTGCATGGTGGCCCTGTCCTGCTTTTTCTACTGCCAAGGGTCTATGGATGCCCTGACGGCGGTCGTCATGGTGATCTCCGCATTTATTGTCTATGCCAGCCTGGAGACGGCAGGCAATTATTCCGCCCTTCTCAGGGTGGTGGACGTGAGTGTATCAAGAGCGCAGGAGATCCTGGATACGCCGCAGATGGATATCACAGGGGAGATGATCAGGCCTGAGAACAGGAATCTTTCCGCGGAGGATGTGGAATTTTCTTATGAGAAGCGCAAGGTCATTGACGATGTGACTGTGGAGATTCCTGAGAAGACGACAACGGCCATCGTCGGGCCTTCCGGCGGAGGCAAGACGACACTTGTGAATCTGCTGGCCAGGTTCTGGGATGTGGATGCCGGAACAGTGACCCTGGGAGCAAGAAATGTGAAGGATTACGACATGGATTCCCTGATGGAGAACTTCTCCTTTGTTTTCCAGAATGTCTACCTCTTCCACGATACCATTGCCGACAATATCCGTTTCGGGCAGCCGGATGCGCCCATGGAGAAGGTGATCGAGGCGGCGAAAAAGGCCTGCTGCCACGACTTTATCGAGGCGTTGCCGGATGGCTACGAAACCGTGATCGGAGAGGGCGGCGCCAGCCTCTCCGGCGGAGAAAAGCAGCGCATTTCCATTGCGCGGGCAATGATGAAGGACGCGCCGGTCATTTTCCTCGATGAGGCAACCGCCAATGTGGATCCGGAGAACGAGAATGATCTGATGCGGGCGATCCAGGCGCTGACAGAAGAGAAGACGGTCATCATGATCGCCCACCGCCTGAAGACGGTGGAACATGCCGACCAGATTCTGGTCGTAGACCACGGAAAGATTGTGCAGCAGGGGACACACGGGGAATTGATGGAAGAGGAAGGAATCTACAGGGACTTTATCAGTGAGCGGCGCGAGGCGGCAAGCTGGAAGGTCAAAAGACAGTGTTAACTGTTAATCGGTGCTTCATCAGCGAGCGGCGGGAAGCGGCAGGCTGGAAAGTAAAAAGACAGCGGGGAGCAGGGTTATGATTTCCTGGATCGGAGAGAATTTTGCCTCAATAGTTCTTTTGCTCATTTTGGCAGCAATCGTATTTTTCCTGATAAGGAGCAAGATCAGAGAACGCAAACACGGGACGTGCAGCTGCGGCTGCGGCTGTGCAGGCTGCAGCGGCTGCGCTTCCCGGAAGAAGGAGGATGAAAAACTATGAAACTGACAGAAACGAGGCCGGATCAGAATGGTGTGATCCGCAAGATCGGCGGGGATGCACACTTTATGAATCGCATCACTGCGATCGGTGTTACGGAAGGAACGGCCTTCCAGACCGTCCGCAACGACAGAAAAATGCCGGTGCTCCTGTATCTGCGGGAGACACTGATCGCTGTCAACCGCATGGATGCGGAAAGAATCGAGGTGGAAGCACAATGATGAACAGGATCGCTCTTTTGGGACAGCCGAACTCCGGCAAATCGACCGTATTTAATGCCCTGACCGGTTCCAGGCAGCATGTGGGAAACTGGCCTGGAAAGACTGTGGAGAAAATTGACGGCTATTATACATACAAGGGCACACGCTTCACCGTGACGGATCTGCCCGGCAGTTACGGTCTTTCCGGCAATTCGGATGAGGAAGTCATCACAACGGAATTCATAAAAAGCGGGCAGGCCGACCTGGTCTGCATCCTGGTGGATGCTTCGCAGCTGGAGCGCAGCATGTATATGGCAGCGGAGTTTGCCGCCCTGGACAAGCCAGCCGTCCTGCTGCTGAATATGATGGATGTGGCCAAGGCGCAGAATAAAGAGATTGACCATGAGCTATTGCAGAAGAGGCTTGGAATTCCCGTGCTTCCATTTACGGCAGCAGACGGAAAAGGATATGATGGGCTCAGAGCACTCTTCGCAGCGGAATTGGAGCATCCTCACAAGCTTACGTCTGTGCCGGAACTGCCGGAGGCAGCCGCCGCGTCTTCGGGTACATCCTCAGACGCGGTCCAGGCGGAAAGCGAGGCAAAATACCGGTGGATCGGAGAGATACTGGATGGTGTGACGCGGTCAGGACAAAAGCACCATGAACTGAGCAGACGGGACAGAATCCTGCTCAGCCCTGTCCTGGGCAAATTTGCCTGCTTCGGAACGATCCTCCTGGGCTTTCTGGCGGCAATGGTCATCTGCTTTCCTCTGATGGGGGCCGGGTCCATGATCCCGCAGCTTCTGAACAAACCCATAGCCAGTCTGCTGACTTCCTGGAATGTCCATCCCTGGCTGGTCTCCATCTTCAGTATTATCCTGCCCAACACACTGTATTTCTGCATAGCTATGTCCGGCTTTGTGTTCGGTGTCAATCTTGTATTCGGCTATCTGGAGGAGATCGGTTTTCTGGCAAGGGCAGCCTATCAGTTCGATGGTCTGCTGTCCGGCCTGGGACTTCAGGGAAAGGCCATCTGCCCGATCCTGATGGGGTTCGGATGCACGATCGGCGGCACCTGCGGAACCCGTGTCATGGACAACTGGGGACAGCGTATGCTGACCATGGCCGTCGTATGGGCAGTGCCCTGCGCCTCTATCTGGACGATCATTCCTGTGATCAGTTCCATGTTCTTCACTCCCCTGCAGACCCTGTTCATCATAATCGGCATTCTGCTCTATGTGGTAGT
Source organism: uncultured Lachnospiraceae bacterium (assembly GCA_902780385.1). GTDB lineage: Bacteria > Bacillota > Clostridia > Lachnospirales > Lachnospiraceae > CAG-791. The sequence goes on along the minus strand of CACZFF010000013.1, from coordinate 28,341 downwards.
GCTCATGACCGTCGTTTCCAAGGTCTTCGGCCGCAGACTGGTGCCGGAAAGCAGCCGCAGCGGCATGATCATGGAATTACCGCCTTACCATAAACCGCACTGGAAGCATATCTTCAAAGAAGCCCTTTTGAAAGCGTGGGATATCTTCAAACGGGCACTTAGGACGGTCACACTGATTTCCCTGCTGTTCTGGGTCTTCTCCTACAGCGGCACCGGAAATGTGGCGGACAGCCTTCTTTACAAGGTCGGAACCTCGATTGAACCGGTGACCAGGGTTTTCGGACTGGGGTGGAGGACCTTCATGGGATTCATCACCTCCGCCTTTGCCAAGGAAGCCGTTCTGGGTGTGCTGAATGCAGCGTTTGTCGGAGAGGGCACTGTGCTCGATGCGACCTTCCGGTCTGCCTTTAATGTGGCTGCCGATAACGCCGTGCTCAGCCAGGCTATGACAGACGTCGTCAGCAAAGCCGAGGCTCTGGCCTTCATGTGTGCCTGCACCTTCAATATTCCATGCGTCATGGCGCTCAGCACAACATACCGGGAATCACACTCGCTGAAATGGACAGCCAGGATCGCAGCTTTCTATGTCTGCGGCGCGCTGATCCTGGCCTGTATTGTGTACCACATTGCGGCCCTGTTCTTCTAAGCCTGTACTTCGGAAGTATCATAAGACTTGTAGAAATAAGACTGTAGAAATAAGAATGGGGATAAAAAGATGCAAAAAAAGACTGTAAAAATAGGAGTGCGGGAATAAGAATGCGAAAATAAAAAATGCGGCTGCCCCGCCAAGTGAAATGCTCCCTTCCGGACAGACAGGCAATAAACAAAAAGCTTGTTGTCCGGAGGGGAGCATATTTTTGCAGGGCGGCTTTTTTTCAGCTTCTTTTATAGGGCAATGCAGTTCAATGAGATTCGTGCATCTCAAAAGTTTTTCCTGCCAGGCGATTGGCCTCGGCTTCAGCAGCCAGTTCGTCGTAATCCGCCAGGTTATAGCTTTTATTTATAGGCGTCGGCAGCAGCCCGTCGTTAATGCAGCCGATGATCTCGGAACGGCGCGGATCATCCTTCGACAGGTCGACACCGGTGATACGCCAGTTGTTGCCCACTGTCGGCTCCACCGGGAGTGCTTTCCCCGGCGGCGCCAGAGGTACCTTCCCCGGCAGCGGCAGTAGTTCCATTTCCGGCAGAGTGTGCGCAGGAAACCATCAGGAACATCAGTACAGCCACAAGCGCCAGAGTAAGAGATTTTCTAAACAGCGACTTCATGAAAAGCACTCCTTTCAGAACATTGTCTTCAGAAAATTATCTTTAAGAAGGGATGGCCTATCCTGCTTGTGAACTCCCGGAACATAGTCTTAGGCAGGCTTGCTTCTTCTTACATGTAAAAAAAGTCTCGCTCTTTTTAATTATACTCATTACCGGACGGTGATGTTAAAATATTTATGGAATTAAGAAACTGTGCTGAATGATGGAATGATGTAAAGGTCAAAAGGTATCCGTTGATGAGACGGTGTTCCCTTAAGCAATTTTTGACCTTAACATCATAGAATTTATACGGCACAGGGGGCTTTTTGAAAGACACAGCTGACAGTAGAAAGGAGGAGATTCTGCTAATGAGGAATAGTAAAGGGAGTTGCAAAAAGATCGGGCATCGCATCCTGCAGGCAGCAATGTGCCTGGTCTTGATCCTGTGCCTCTCGTCGTGCGGATCATCCAAAGACAGCTCGAAGGAAACGCAGGCAGAGACTGCGGAGGAAACATCTGCAGATGCCGGCCGGGAGGAGTCTGCCGATGCGGGGAAGGAAACGGCTGCAGATGCCGGCCGGGAGGAGTCTGCCGATGCGGAGAAGGAAACGGCTGTTGATGCCGGTCAGGAGGAGTCTGCCGACGCGGAGAAGGAAACAGCTGTAGAACAGCCGGAATCGTCGGAGGAAGAAGGTCAGGCAAAACAGGATCCGGACCAGGCGATAGCAGCAGGCAAACCGCTTATAGGAACTTTTGAGACTCTTGACCTGGACGGGAATACAGTGACGGAAGATATTTTTTCTAAAGCCGATGTCACATTTGTCAATGTCTGGGGAACTTTCTGCCCGCCCTGTATTGCGGAGATGCCGGATCTGGAGCAGATCCATCAGGAACTGCCGGACAATATGCAGATGATCGGGATTTTGTGCGATGTGGAGAGTATGGATGTCCCGCAGTACCAGGAGGCACTGGAAATCGTAAAGGAGACAGGAGTGACCTATCCGAGCCTGATCGGCAATGGATCCATGACCGGACTGCTGCAAAGTGTCTACGCTGTGCCTACCTCCTTTTTTGTCGATTCCAATGGCTGTATGATCGGGGCACCTGTTGTCGGAGCGAATCTGGATGCCTATAAGATCCTGCTGCAGGAGCTGGAAGTGGAATATGGAATGGATTGAGAAAACATCGCTTATCGCTTTTTTCATGAAGCTTTGGTATCTTTTATCGGATTCTGAAAAAAAACTTGATTTAAAGCAAATATGTGATATTAACGGGATGTTTTTTTCTTCTTTTCTGTACGGAAAATTGTGATACCTGCAGGGAAATGGTACAATAAGAAGAGCTGTCGGCTGACACGGCCGCAGCCCTGGACCCGCAACGGGAGGAGCTTTTTTGGCAGGTCTTCTTTCAAAAACGGTAAATGGTCTTTTACCATTTTTAATGCACTTTTTAATGAAACAGCAAAAAGGAGGGACTATGAAAAAGAGGCTATTGTGCTGCTTGATTGCTTCTGTGTTCTGCCTGACTGCAGCATGTTCTTCACAAGGGGGCGCTGCTAATGGAGGTTCACAGCCAAAAACAGCCGCAGAGGAGACGGTGCCGCAGGAGACTGCTGCTTCAGCCGATACGTCCGCCGCTTCTTCAGCCGCCGAAGTAAGCACAGCGGAGGAAAGTGCCGCTCAGGCTGCCGCAGCAGCTCCGGGCAATGTTTCGGCAGACGGCTATACAGGAATGTATGAAGATGAGAGGGGTTGGTATGTGCTCTACGATCCAACGCTGTTCACAGTGGAGGAAGCAGAGGACGACGTGAAGTTCCAATACACCGGCGAAGCTGTCGGCGAAAACTATGTGGAGATCCGCTATTATCCCGATAAACAGCCCAGAGAAGTCCTGACGGCAGAATTAGAAGAACTGACAGAAGAGTCCGAAGTAGATGAGGAAGAAATCGTCCGGGAGGAGGCTTATTTTTACGAAGATAAATGGTGCTATACATCCTCCGTCGAGATTTCTGAAGATGACAGAGATATTACTGTCAGCTATCAGTCCGCCGAATATAACGGGGGAGTTCTTCTGACTAAGCTCGTAGAAGGGGTGACAGATGAGAATATTCTTGAGGGCTACATGGCTGATGCACTCTGGTACATTCTGGATACAATTGCCTTCTATGACTATCAGCCTCAGGAGGAGTTCTATTACGTTCCCGGTACATACAGCAAGACCGCGGCCGCAGCAGACCACGTAGTTGAGGACGCGGATGACGAAGCGGATACGGATGAAGATGCCGACGAGGCAGATGCAGATGAGGACGCCGGCGAGGCGGACACTGATGAGGACGCCGACGGAGCAGACACAGCCGCAGAGGCCGCAGAAGAGACTGATGAGACAGCGGAGGAAGATGACGACGATGAGGACGCCGCTGAAGAAAATACACTCAGTGCGGACGAAGCCTTTGCACAGGCACCGGATCAGATTATCCTGCAAAATGATCACACCGGATCTTTTGTGACAGAAGAGAAGGCTCCGATCTACTGGGGCAGCTGGCAGCTGACGAGAAAAAATACGGTGGACACCTATGAATATGATGTCGAAGGAGATAATCTTTACCTGAATATTGGAGGTAACTGGATCGAGTATGAGAAGACCGGGGAAGCCGCGGCAGATGATGGCAGACTTGACAATCCGGAATATCTGCAGGAGCTTGATCAGGAAATTGACATTCTCTACAACGGCGGGATTGGGAAGACCGGACGTATCCGCAAAATGCAGGCCTTCATTCTGGAACTTGCCCTTCATGCCAAGACACAGAATCCTGATTTCGCAGTGATCGTACAGAACGCGGGTTACCTGGCCTATAATGACGGCCGGTTTGAGAACGGAGACCAGTCCTACATCAAAGATCTTGTCGATGGCTGGAGTACGGAAGGCGTCGTTGGAAAAGGAGATTCACTCACGCCCTCTGTCTTCCAGAAAATTTATATCGACCAGGTGAAAAAAGGAAAATTCGTATCAGATACGACCACAGTGCGGGACGAGGAGGAACTGCAGAACTACCTGGCCCGCGCGAATGCCTGGGGCATCACGCCCTTCCCCAAACTTGGCGGAGAACTGGCAAAGGAAATCCTGCCCGGACAGCGCTGGGCGGATAACGGGGACTATTTCTGGGTGGAGGATCCCACTGTCCTGGGAATTGAGGACCGCATCGATGCCAAACGCGATGTGGCTAAGCTGACAGATGCGAAAAACTTCCTCTACAATATAAACGGCCGTCCCTATGACAACTGGCAGGATTGGGACAAGGAGGAAGAAGCCTTTGAGAAGGGCGAAGGTGACAGGACCAGGATCATGGATTCCTACGCCTGCGGGCTTCTCGTCCCTTCTGAAAACGGGAAATACACTCCTGTTACCGACGATGAAGAAGAAACAGCCGCAGTCATCGCAGAATACGGAGACAAATGGGACTGGTGGTGGAGAGAGCAGGGACTCGATGAGACCAAGGGCAGAGAGACCTGGCTCGAGGCTCTCCGCAGTTCCGATTATGATGTGATCTATATCGATTCTTTCTATAACCACAGGGCACGGCCTGAGGAACAGACCCCCCTCACTGCGGAAGAGGTCGAAAGCCTCAAGCATAAACCCGACGGCGGACGCCGGAAGGTAATCGCCTACCTCAATATCGGCAGCGCGGAGCAGAACCGCTGGTACTGCCAGGATGACTGGATCTGGATCGATCCCAAGAACAAAAATTCCTTTTACAGTATGAAAGCCGGCAAGGTAATTGAGAGAGCCACTGACATCGTTTATGTTCCCTTTGCAGACAGTCCTTCGGCCAAAGAAGCGGGGAACACCGCTGAGCCTCCCGCCTGGCTTGCTTTTGACTACGGTGACGACTACCCTGAGGAAGCTATAGTGCAGTGGTGGAGTAAAGACTGGAGAGACATCATCATCAACGGAGACAGTCAGTATGCCCACAAAGTCACCGGAGACAACACATCCTCCCTCGACAGGATCATGGCTCAGGGATTTGACGGAGTCTTCCTCGACAACGCCGAGTGCTGCGTCGACAGTTTCTGGGAAGCCTTTGAAAAGTACTGGCTTGAGCACGGCGGTATTCCTGAATAAAAAGTGAAAAAGATCATCGATACGATATTTTTTACTCTTCACCGTTTTCGCCTATGCGAAAACGCTTCAGGGTGCAGCTCTGGCGAGCGGCATAGTCGGCAGGGAGAAATCACATGTTTTCAGAGGGACATTGGAGACCCTCTCCGTCGGGGAACATACCATTACTGCTGTTTTCGATGACGGCAGGGCGGATGCCGGATTCACCATTGTAAAGAAAACCTCCGGCTCATCATCTTTGACCAAGAAAAGATCTTCCGGCAGCAGTTCCGGGACCAGATCCTCTTCCGGAAGTTCGGGTTCCGGCGGCAAGAAAGGCCCCATGACCGGTGACACGGCTCCCGTGGCCATGTGGGCGGCCATTGCAGCTGCCGCGGCTGCAGGGATCGGTATCCTGGTCTTCCTGCGCAGATAGACAAAGCATGTTCAGACAGACATCGATTAAGCGATTAAATATGGTTTACATTCTGCTTCTATGATAGAATAAAGCGTAGAAGATCTGCTTCAGCAGGCCCCGGGCAGGGCCCAAAGGCCCTGCATTATTTGAGGCTTTCGGGAATCGCACAAGCAGTGTGTTCCTGCCCGGCCCTGACAGCGCACCGTCGTGTCCGGCCCCTTGCAGAAAACAGTAATATTATTTTTTCACAGGCGGATGGAAATGTACTGTTCATTTGCCCTACCTGCCTGCGGCAGACAATCAAAGGAGTTATTTCATTTTGGTACCTATCACAGATCTACAATTTCTAATTAACGCTTCCGAAGACAGCCTGATCAAGTTTGATCCTGCTGTCAAAACATACCATGTGACCGTCCCCACGGACTGCTTCGGAGCACTTCTGAAGCTGCAGTTCGCGCCGGAATTTTACATCAGTATCCGTTCCGACCGTGATGCCGGCCGTTTTGGATTTGAAACTCTTGAGCCGGAAATGGGCGACTATATAGCCGGAACGGAGATCCCCTATTATGACTATTACGGCGGCTACATCATCCGCCTTGACAAGCGGGAGTCCTGCTTTGCAAATGACCTCGATGCGGCTGTCACTATTGACGCGGGCAGTACGGAGCACGGGACGGACCGCTATGAGATCCATATCCACAGAGATTCAGGCAAAAAACTCCGGGACCTCTTCAGGGAGGAATCCTTCTACGATGAGGAGTTCCAGATCACAATGCCCTATAAACTCTATGTTCCCGGAAAGTATGACCGCAGAAAGAAGTATCCGCTTGTCATATGCCTCCACGGAACCGGTGAAGTTCAGGAGCCGATTGACGCGGTGCTCATGAAAACACAGATGGCGACAGTCTTTGCAGAGGATTCGGAAGCCGGCCGCAACGAGTGCCTTGTCCTGGTTCCCAAGTGCAATGTCCGCTATGACGAGGATGACAACTGGACGACCCTGAACCAGTTCGTCCGCCAGAGAACGGATTCTCCTTTCTGGCCGATGCCCCACCTGACGGTGGCCTGGAGACTGATCGAGAAACTCAAAAAAGATTACAAGATCGATGACAGACGGCTTTATCTCACTGGTATTTCATCCGGTGCCTTCGGCGCCTATGTGCTCGCAATGGAGCATCCGGACGCTTTCGCAGCCATGGTCCCTGTCGCGGGAGCAGCCAACCCCGCGAGGATCGGGGCATTGAAACACACACCTATGTGGATCTTCCACTCAGCGGACGATCCGGTCATCGTCCCTTCATACACACTGGATCCCACCCTGGCCGCGCTGGATGGAGCCGGCATCAGCTATCGGGTGACCCGTTATCCCGAGAAGCAGATTTTCTGGCAGTCCGCCCACTTCTGCTGGGAGAAGGTATATAAAGAAGAGGAGATGCGGGACTGGCTGTTTTCACAGCGGATCGGCGGGATAAAACAGGTAAAGAAAAAAATAGGAATACCTGCAGGAGATAAGAAAAAAGGGCATGCCATTAACGAAGATGTGCGCGATATTGCCGCGCGGGCAATCGATGCCGCTGAAATAGACGCCCTCTGATGCCCTCTGAAATTCTCTGCATGAAAGCCGGCCTTCTATGTTTGCTGTCCCTTCCGGGACGATTGATATAAGGAATGTAAGGAAAGGAAGTAACCGTCGGTCTGGAAATCCGGCAAAATAAACCAACAAGGGAGGAAAACGATGGAGAGAAAACTTTATCCCCTGGATGTAGGTCAGATGCTGCAGTACCTGCCCATCCGGGAAACCGGCACTCAGCGCTGCTGCAATATCAGTGTTTTTTCCGGTCTGCAGACAGAGATTGATTTTAACCTGCTGAAGAGATGCATTCAGGACGAGTTCAGGCGTTACGAGTGCCTTCGTCTCCGGTTTACGGCCCCGGATGAAGACGGGAATGTAAAGCAGTACATTGCGGAAAGAGATGACCGGGATGTTCCCTTCCTGGATCTCTCCGATCTCACCATGAAGGAAGCCGACGCTTTTCTGCAGGAAAAGACCTATGAGGAGTTCAATGAGCCGGAGATTCCCATGGTGGAGATCACCATGGTGAAGATGCCGGAAGGCTACAACGGAATGTACATCCATATTGACCACCGCCTCGTTGATTCCTCCGGCCTCATCGTGATGGTCAACGACATTATGGAGCTTTACTGCCATTATCGTTTCGGCTCTGAATATCCCAAGCCCCTCGCTTCCTTCGAAGAAGTCCTGATCGGCGATCTGAAAAAGATGAAAAACGAAAAGCGCCGGGCCAAGGACGAGAAATTCTGGCACGATTATCTGACGGAAAACGGCGAACCGATCTATTCCGACATCAAGGGTTCCCGCATTCTGCAGGACAGCCGGAGAGCGCACGGGGACAAGTCCCTCCGCGCAGCGGATGTAGAGACAAAAGACCGCTCTGTTGGTGTTGCGGACTTCCATCTGGAGCCCGAAGCTACCCAGAAGCTGATGGATTTCTGCATGATGCACGGCGTTTCCATGACCAACCTGATCCTCCTCACCATGCGGACCTATCTTTCCAAGGCCATGGGCGGTCAGGATGACATCACGCTGAGGAATTTCGTATCCCGCCGCTCCACCCAGGCTGAGTGGACCTGCGGAGGAAGCCGTGTGCTGTCCTTCCCGCTTCGCACCATCATCAGCCCGGATACAGAATTCCTGGATGCCCTGTATGAGCTCCAGAACGTCCAGAACAAGATTTATCTCCACTGCAACTACGATCCTGTGGCGGTGGACAAAATGCTGAAGGAGCTGTACGGTGCGCCGGATAACACGGAGTATATCTCCATGTCCCTGACCTACCAGCCCATGCCTGTCCGTATGCAGAATGAGCATCTGGCGGGGATCAAGACCCGTTCAGTCTGGTATCCAAACGGCGCCGCTACCAAGAGGATCTACCTGACCGTCACTCACAGCTCCAATGACGGCGGCCTCATCTTTGATTATCATTATCAGAGTGCCGTCCTGTCCTATGATGACATTCAGAGACTGTATTATTACATGATGAAGATGATGTTTCGCGGCGTGGATGAACCGGATGTCACGATCGGAGAACTGATCAGCACTGTGTAAAAGATTCCGGCCGCGCAGTGAAGCGCGCGGGGAAAGAAGATAAATGTGAGACACTGCGCCCTGTAATCGCAGAGCGTCAAAAAACACTCAATAAAAAATGGAGGTTTCAGCATGGATAAGAAGCAAGAATTTCTGGAAATTGTGGCAAAGTACTGTGACAAGGATGCATCGGAGATTACAGAAGATATGCGTTTCCGCGAGGACCTCGGCTTTAATTCCCTGAGCTTCATGACCTACCTGGGCGATCTGGAAGATACCTTTGACGTGGAGCTGGAAGAGGAGGAAGCCATCCGTATCACGACGATCGGTGAGGCCCTGGAGTACATGAACACGCTTTTTGATGAATAAAGCAGATCAGGAGAAGAGGACGTATATTAACTCACAGACTGTATACAACTCACAGACTGTATACTTTTCATAGGAGAATCAAGTATGGACGATGGACACATCATTGCCAGGCTGCTGGAAGATACTGTCGCAAAATATCCCGATTATCCGGCAGTGCGCTGGATCGTAAAAAAACAGATTCCTGAGAAGCTGTATCGGGAACTCAACGAAGACAGGAACAAGGTTGCCGGAGCCCTTCTGAAAAAAGGTTTTGAAGGTAAACAGGTGGCTATGATCGGCACAAGCTCTTATGAGTGGATCGCTTCCTATCTGGGAATCGTCAGCACGAAGATTACGGCTGTCCCGCTCGATCCGATGCTGCCGCCGCTGGAACTCTGTGATCTGATCAACCGATCGGATTCTGAGGCTCTCTTCATTGCCCCAAGGCTGGCATCCCTGATCGACACTGTAAAGGAAAACTGCCCTGCCGTGCGGCTCTATGTGGTTCTTGACGGGAATCCTTCGCCGGAGGACCCCTCTATCGTCTCCTTTGCGGAATTCATTTCCGGAGAAGACGGGGCAGCGGTTGCTGAGGATAAACGCCCTCTGTCCGATGATGTCTGCACCATCATCTTTACCTCAGGTACGACCGGAAAGAGCAAGGGCGTCATGCTGACCCAGCGAAACCTCTATGACGACGTGACAAACGTTGTCGTCACTTTTGACCCGGGGACGACCATGCTCTCTGTGCTTCCTGTCCACCACGCCTACTGTCTGGTCATGGACTGGCTCAAGGGCTTCTCCCTCGGAGCAACTCTTTATATCAATGACTCTCTGCTCCACATGGTCAGAAACATCGGCAAGGTGAAACCGCAGGTTCTTCTGATGGTGCCTCTCATGATCGAGACCATCGGCAAGAGGCTGGCTGCTATTGAATCCGATCTGCCCAAACCCGAGATCGGAAAGCAGCTGATGGGAGAAAATCTGCAGTACATTTTCTCCGGCGGCGCACATCTGGATCCCGCTTATATCAGCCTGTTTGAGGAGTACGGGATCAAGGTCTGCGAAGGATACGGAATGAGCGAATGCTCCCCTACCATCAGCTCCAACGGCCAGACCGGCAACAGACCGGGCTCCGTCGGAAAAGTCCTCGCCAATATGCAGGTCCGCTTTGTGGACGGCGAGATTCAGGTCAAGGGTTCCAATGTCATGAAGGGCTATTACAAAATGCCCAAAGAGACTGAAGAAGCCTTCTCCGATGGCTGGCTCCGCACCGGTGACCTGGGACGCATGGATGAAGACGGCTACCTTTACATCACAGGCCGTCTGAAGAACCTCATCATCCTCAGCAACGGCGAGAATGTTTCCCCCGAGGAGATCGAGAACGTTATGCTGACCCATGACCTGGTCGGAGAGGTCGTCATCAGCGGCGAGGAAAACGGGCTTGCGGCACGGATCTACCCGGATCCCGACGTCGTGGAAGCCAAGGGACTCTCTCCCGAGGACGTTGCGGCACAGCTGCAGGGGATCCTGGATGACTACAACAAGACCCAGCCCCTCTACCGTGCCATCACCACCCTGAAAGTGCGCAAGTACCCCTTTGTCAAGAACGCCACGAAAAAGATCGTCCGCGCCAAGATGGATGTGGACGAGGCTCCCGAAGAGTAAAAAATGGGGACGGTCCTTTTGTTTCTGTCCCCTTGTCCAATCAGGACAAGGGGACAGAAACAAAAGGACCGTCCCCAAGTTCAAATTTTCAATGGTAACCCGGCAGGTACTTTTCCCCGAAGCCGATGATGTCATGGAGCAGGATATCATCCTGAATTCCTTTCGGATTGACAAGGAAAGTGCCTGCCTTGTTTTCAAGTACCTGTTCACCTGCTTCAGACAGTGTCTCGGTTGTAACAAGGTCAAGCTCCCGCAGCCGTTGGTTCTTTTCTTCAAGCTCCCGCAGCAGACACTGGTTCTCTGTTTCAAGCTCCTGCAGTCTGTCAAATCCCTGATCAGTCATAATACGATTTCATCTCCTTCGCGTGTAAAGTATACATCTTTCCTGTTTAACCGTGCAGCCATCGCCTGAAGCTCCTCATCAGACCTCTGAGGGTCGTGGTGTATGAGCCACATAAAGCGGGCTCTGCAGCGGTCAAGCAGTTCCAGCGCATGCTCCGCAGTGGAATGACCGAATCCTCTGTGATCATCCAACTCGTCTGAAGTATATTGTCCGTCGTACAGAACCAGATCGGCATCCTCTGCAAATTTGATGAGACGGAGGAAGGACGTCTCTTCATACTCATAGTCGCTGGCGTATACAATGCTTTTACCCCGCCAGCTGAGTTTGATTATGAAGCTGTTTCCCGGATGGTTGCCCGGTATTCCCTCCACTGTCACTTCTCCGATTTGAAAGGGGAATGAGAGAGGCAGGATCCGGACGTCACCGGCATATGAGGCCAGGGATACCGGCCAGAAGGGAGGAGAATACACTCTTTCCAGAAGCTTTGCCGGATCCTTACCCCGGGGAACAGGTACATGGATCGTGGTTTCCAGGCCTTTCTTTGCCAGACGCGGATACATACCGAGTCCGAGCAAATGATCGAGATGCAGGTGGCTCAGCAGAATATGAGGCGGACGGGGAAAATCTACAGGCGCAGTCAGAAGGCCGTTTCCGGCATCGAGGAACACAGTCTCTTCCCCCGCCCTGACCATATAGCAGGAGGTGGCTGTACCGAAGATTGCCTGGTCCTCCCTGTTTGTCGCCATGGATCCTCTCGTCCCCAGCACTTTGAGACGCAGTCCGGTGTTTCGAGTGCTCATTTGTGTCTTTTCTCCTCTGATGACGGCAGCTATGCTGCCGAATCCGGATAAGTATAAAACTCCCGCGCTTGCATGTGACACAGCGCGGGAGTTTATTTAATACTGTAATGGTGTTGTGCTATTTGATGAAAGGCGAATCGTGTCTTCAGTTGTCAGATACCAAAGACATGCGATCCGGCGGACAGGTATGTCCTTTTGATCAAATCGGCGCTGTACATCCTGCTCTATCAAATAGCATCAGACATTCAGGCGTTACTGCTCTCGTAGATTCTCTTGCAGACGCCTGCCAGTTTATCATTCGTCTCACGCAGATGTGAACTGAGATCTCTCATGATCAGGAGAAGCTTCTCAGGCTGCTTCAGGAAATAATCCTTCAGATCATCCTCCCGGATCTCCCCGAGAATGGTGGTGTCATCAAGAGCAACAGCAGTAGCAGAGCGGGGAACACGTTCGATCATTCCCATCTCACCGACAGTCTGACCTTCGGTAAGCTCTGCGATCAGCTTTTCTTCCGGTGTCCCGTAAGCGCTGTAAACACCGACTTTGCCCCTTTGAATATCGTACATACAAATGTCAAGGTCACCCTGTTTGAAGATGATCTGACTACGTCCAAATTCTTTGTTAGTCATGGCAAGTCCTCCCTTTAAGAGTTCGCGTTAGTGCCGAAATCCTTATGCAGATCAGAAAACTTCCTGATTCGCTGCTTCAGATCATCACTCATTTCCGAATTGGCCTTATTCGCTTCTTCGCTTTCGTACAGAGTCTGACAAGCCTCGAGGTAATCCTTCGTTGTGTCCCTCAGGCGGTCACTCATCTGCTGCATCAGATAAAGGATTTTGACCGGCTCCTTTGTGAAGTACATGCCGAATTCTTTTTTTGTTATAGACACCACTTCTGTGTTGTCTGAACCTGCCACTGCTGTGGCTGAGCGGGGAGAATCGTCCAGAATACCCATTTCGCCGAAAATCTCACCCTTAAATAACTGTGCGATCTTTTTTTCATTTTATCCGCCAAAATCCACATAGATATCCACCTGCCCGGACTGGATATCATACATGCAGTCGCCGGGATCGCCTTGTCGGAAAATGATGTCGCCGCATTTAAAGGTTTTTACACCCATTTGTACATTACCTCCTGTAAAAAAACATACCAGCAACATTGCCACTAATAATAAATATACCTTATCAGAAAAAAAACGCAATGATTAAGAGATAGTCACAAATATATTTACACAATAACGTTTATAAGAGAACGGTTCAGAGCGATCCTTCTGCCTCGTATTTTTTGTGCAGTTCCAGAATATGACGGAGTTCTTTCAGGACGCCCAGGTCAGAGAAGGAGTGCTCGACGATGTCCGCCGCGTCCTGCATCTCCGAACGGGCATTTGCTACCGTTGCGGCAACACCTGCCTCATGGAAGGCGGAGAGATCATTCAGGTTGTCTCCGAAATACACAGTCTCTTCCTGACCGATCCCGAGATATTCCTGCAGGAGTGCGAAGGCTTCGCCCTTACCGGCTTCTTTGGCAAATATATCCAGCCACTCAGCTCCTGAGATCGTCATGGCCAGGTTTTTGGCGCGGCTGGACTTGTCAAGTCCTCTTGTCGCCTTCTCCACATTGGGGTGATGAACCGATATTTTGATAATGTTGTCAGTCGGGATCGCAGTCAGGTCATCAACGTTCTCGACAGCGTAGCGGTAATTATTGCTCATCATCCTGGCTATGGGTGTATCGGTTCCCTCGATCCAGCTGACATCCGGGCCCTCGACGACGATCTCGGCGCCCTCTATGGAGCGCAGCCGCTCGATGAGCGGGATATACAGTTCCGGATCGATCTTCCAGCTGTGCAGGACGCGGTCCCTGGTGCGGACCACGGTTCCGTTGGATGCGATGAAATAGATGTCGTCCGCGACCGGTTTGAAGAGTTCCATCATACTGTGGTACTGCCGCCCGCTGCAGGCGCAGAAGATGATCCCGGCCTCCTTGAGTTCCCGGATCACATCGTAATATGCAGGATCGATCTCATGGGAGCCCTCCTTTACCAGGGTCCCGTCAATGTCACTTGCTATCAGTTTGATCATAATTCCTGTTCCCCTTTCTTTTTTAATCCCCCTTCCGGCCTGTCAGGCCTATACATATATATTATCATAGGTATTAAAAGAACAAAAGAAATACATCAGGCTCCATGCATATCAATTTTTACACTGATTAAAACAATTTCCGGAAAAGACCTCCTTTCAGGAATCCCGGAATCTTTGACCAATCTTTGACGATGAATCCCTTGTACTGGCAAAGGGCCGGAAACTGTACTATACTTCTTATATTGAGTCAATTTAAATCAAGTCAGTTAATATCAAGTCGGTTTATCTCTGGTCAGTTTATATCAAGCCAGACTGACTTGTAACCGATCATCTGCAAATGGAGGTTTTAACAGCAAACATGCTGCATTATGTATATCTGATCAACCGGTTTCAGCTGCACAATAAGAGCAATGAAGTAATGGAAGAACTGAGGAAGGTGTCTGAAGAGCTGGGCCGGGACTATGAATTTGTCGTCAGTGACACGCCGGAAGAGGCCCATAAGGCACTGGAAGGATTCCGGGACAAGGACTATGTCATTACGGCAGTCGGCGGGGACGGTTCCATCAACCACGTGCTGAACGCCATTGTCGGTACACGGAATATTCTTGCCTTTATCCCTCATGGCACCGGGAACGACTTCTGCAGGACCTGCATGGAGAGTATGGAAAACGGCATCCATGAAGTCGATCTCATTCGGGTCAATGACAGGTTCTGTATCAACGTTGCATGCTTTGGGATCGATGCGGACATTGCAAATGATGACACTTTTATCCACAGCCGCTGGATCCCCCGGACTATGCGCTTCAATGCAGGTGTCATAGGTCACTTTTTGAGATATAAGCGGGGACGCAGGCTCCGCGTTGAGAGCAACGGAGAGATCCGGGAAGGGAATTTTGCCACGGTGATAGCCGCCAACTGCAGGTACTACGGAAGCGGTTATCATGTGTCTCCGCACAGCACCCTGGACGATGGAAAAATGGATATCTTTGAGGCAGGCAGCCTTCCAAAACTCCGCATGGCCCGCTTGATCCTGAAGATGAAAAAAGCCCGGCATCTGGATTCACCGGACCTGAAGACCTATCAGACGGATCATCTGGTCGTCTCCGCCGATCGGCCGTTTAAGGCCAATATTGACGGTGAACCCCTTCCCGGCAGCAGATTTGAGCTGGAGATGATCCCGCGGGGCATCCGGCTGGATTTTAATAAAGAAGTGATCATGCGATGCCGGGTGTGAAGAAAGCATGGGGACGGTCCTTTTGTATCTGTCCCCTTGTCCAGTTTGGACAAGGGGACAGATACAAAAGGACCGTCCCCATGCGTGTTCATCTTTCCTGTGTCAGGAACTGGATGAATCCGTCCATTTCCTCCTTTTCTGCAAAACGTGCAAGGTAGAGGGTGTCACCCATTGCGATGGCAAGAACCTCCGGAAGGCGCTGTTCCAGAACGATCCGGTTCCCATATTCCCGATGGATCTCTTCACTGGTATGCACATAGCTGCGGCAGTCACGCAGTCCCACGGATACGCAGTAGTATTTTTCTCTTCCTTCTTTGGAACCTATGCAGTCGAAGGAAACCATATCCGCCCAGTCCTTGTAGACATCTGTGCTGTTGGCAAAGTTGATCATATCCGGAGTAAATCCGCCGGAGGGACGCAGGTTGACCTCCAGGGCGACCACGCTTCCCTTTTTCCCGAGATAGTCATGATCCTGTGTCAGACGGAAAAACTCAAAATGAATAAAGCGGCTTTTGATCCCGAATGCTGCTACACACCTGCGCCCTGCTTCGCGCAGGTCATCTTTGATCTGCTTCTCAATGTAGAAGACACTGCTCCCAAGATTATTCACGGTGTCCATGATGGATTCCATGGTGTGATTTCCCGTTTCCAGGAGAGGCTGTCCTTTGCTGTCGATGATAGCGTCATAGGAATAGATATCTCCGGGGATAAACTCTTCCATAATGTATTGGACCTGTCTGTGAGCCGTTTCATGGAAACGCCTCAGTTCCTCCTCATTGCTGAGCTTAAACGTGTCGACAGCTCCGACACCATTGTCCGGTTTTACGATTACCGGATAGCCGACCTTCTCAATGAAGGCAAGACTCTCCGCAAGATCTGTCACCAGGTGAAAACGCGCACAGGGAACCTGCGCCTGGGCATAAAAATTTTTCATGCCGGATTTGCGCTTGATAACAGAGAGTTCCTTAGGCCTCATTCCGGGGATATTGAAATCTTCCCGCAGTCTCGCATCCTGCTCCAGCCAGTACTCGTTATTGCTCTCCAACCCATCGATCTTTCCGTATTTGAAACAGAAAAAGGCGACCGCGCGGTACATCTCATCATAGTTTTCCATCGAGTTGACCCGATAATACTCTGTCAGGGCTCCCTGCAGTGTATAATCGAGGGAATCATAGGGGGTATCCCCGATTCCCAGCACGTTGACTCCGTTTGCGTGCAGCTGAATACAGAAGTTGCGATAGTTTACAGGAAAATGCGGCGACACGAATATAAAATTTCTCATCCGGTCAGTATCCTTTCTTCTTAGAAAACATGTCTTTTTGTGGTATATGCCTTAAAAAAATCCCTGACTGGCAGACAAATACCAGGTCAAGGACGAATGATCGTTACACGATTACAGTACTGGCTTGATTCAAGGCAGGTTAGTTGTGAAATTTTTGTCTATTGTAAAACCAGAGATAAAAACTGTCAACGCTTTATGGAATAAATATATACTAAAAAATGTGCAAAATTACAATAATGTTTAGGCATACAAGACGATAAAAACGGCAGTCTGTCCAAGGAACAACTCTGGATGACGAAATCATTTATCGGAAAAAACATCCGACCATCTTGCCATACGGACGCTGGTCTCGATCGGATTGTGAGAGAAGTCCTGTTTTGCTACAATAGACAAGACATAGATTGCATATTTAGAAAGCTATACCGGGGAAACACTATGAGTAATGCTGCATGCGGGAATGAAAAAGACCTGTACCCGCCGATCCACGAAAAGACGAATACAGACTTTTCTTTTGACAGACTTGAGATGCTGTGGGAACGATATCCCCAGTACCATGAAATGTCCACGTTTTCGACGATGGACGCGCTTTTAGAGGAGCATACGTCATGGCAGGAGGACTATGAGGATGTGCGGGAGGAATATGAGTCGAAACATTATGATCGCTTTCTCGTGCAGCTTTCCTGGTCAGACCTCCCTTATAGGTATGCCACGAAAACGCTGATTGAAAAGACAACTCCTACAGGGCAGCACGGACAGTTTTCGCAGTCAGAGTCATCCGATCAGTCCAATCAGTCCGATCCCGGTATGGAAAACCCCTATGTGAGATCATTCATGGAACAGTTTACTGGCATTGATACGGACCGCAATGCCTGCTTTCTGTTTCCGGAAAGCTATGTGTCACAGTTTTTCGTTGTGATGGAGGTCTGCAAAAAGGCCGCGGACCTGCGGCCTGTTAAGAATCTGTTTCCGGATGAAGAGAAGATCCATTATCTGGCCGTGTTTGACAAAAGAGATATGGACACCGTTCTGCTGATGTTCCACCTGCTGTACACGAACGGGTCCGGGGATCTGTTCGGAGGATATTCTCTATATGACTATTCTTTTCTCTGGTACCAGACCCATCTGCAGGAAAAGGGCACAGTCCTGCGCTCCCCCTATCTTCCGGACCGGCTTGCCCGCTATCAGGGAAACCTTCCTTTCTGCCATAATCCTTCAAAGACCGTTTACGTGAGGCGGAACATTGAACACATTCTGGAGGCCGGTTATTTTACTTCCGAGCTCGAGTTCTTTCTCAGCCTGACCCGTACCATCATGCCTTTTTTCCAATGGTGGTATATGGATCTGGCCCTATATGAAGAAAAGGACGGTTACCGCACGGACTGGCGGCTTGCCCGCACCAGGATCAGGACAAAGCTGACTGCGGACGGGATCATCAAGCCCAAATGGAAGCACGAACTGAGCCTTTTTCACGCGGTCCGTAAAAAATACCCGGACACTCTTTATCAGTACCGGCCGGCCTGGCTGGGACGCCAGAGCCTTGATCTCTATATCCCGTCTCTCCGTACAGCGATCGAGTATCAGGGGATCCAGCACTTTCATCCGGTTGACTTTTTCGGCGGAGAGGAGGCTCTCCTGGCCAGACAGGAGCTCGACAGACAGAAGAGGAGACTGTGTGAGGAAAACGATGTCCGCCTGATTGAATGGCCTTACGATCTGGAGCCTGTGGACATTTAAAGGGGGACGGTCCTTTTGTTTCTGTCCCCTTGTTCCTGTTCGGGACAAGGGGACAGAAACAAAAGGACCGTCCCCTGCCTCACCCAAGCTGGCGGAAAGCCCTGCGGACTACGGTAAATGCGGCGACGGCCACCAGGAAATCCGCGATCGGGCCTGTGATCAGCACGCCATCGATACCCATAAAGCGGGGCAGAATGAGCAAAAGGACAATGAGCACCAGCTGTTTTGAGAGCGAGATGATGATTCCGTTGAGCGGTTTTTTGATCGAGACCATGGCGTTCATGGAAACGGGCAGGACGCCTGCCAGAATGACCAGCAGCATAAACTCATGCATATAGCGCAGGGCAAAGGCCTCATAGCCCCCGGCGCTGCTGCCGAACAGGCTCAGGATCTGATAGGGGAAAAGCCAGAAGCAGAGCGTTTCCAGCGCGCCGATGACAAAGGCGTAGCGGTAGATCATATAGGCGGTCTCCTTTACCCTTTTGTAATTTCTGGCCCCGAAGTTGAAGCCCATGATCGGCTGTCCGCCTATGCTGCAGCCTATGATGGTGGAGTAGAAAAGGAAATTGACTTTTGTGACGACGCCGGCGGCTGCAAGCGCCTCACTTCCGCCGTATTCGGACAGGGCGCCGTAATGGCTCAGGGAGCTGTTGAGGACCTGGTTCATGACCAGCATGGCCGCCTGATTGAGGCTGCCCGCCGCTCCAATCGACATGATCTGGGTAATCTTGCTGCCGGTCACGGCAAAATGCTGCCGCAGCAGCTTCCCCGTTTTAAAGCGAAGCAGATATGCGACGACCAGGATCGCGGATGCCACCTGGCCAAGGACCGTCGCGATCGCGGCGCCCGCAATGCCCATATTCAGGGGAAAGAGGAAGAGATAATCCAGGATAAAATTCAGGACGACGCCCGCCATCGAGCAGACCAGGGCATAGCGGGGGCTGCCGTCCGAGCGGATCAGAAGAGTCCCTCCTGAGGTGAGAGCCAGAAAGGGAAAGCCCGGCGCGATAAGCCGCATGTAGGTGAGCGCGTAGGGATAGACCTCCTGCGTCGCGCCGAAAAGATTGACGATATATGGTGTGAACAGAAGGACCAGGGCTGTCGTAAAGAGACCCTCCGCTGTCAGCAGCGTCAGACCTGCACCCGCGAAGTCCAGCGCCTCCTCCTTTTTTCCCCGCCCGTTGGAGACATTGAAGTTCACTGCCGACCCGTTGCTGAACAGGAGCGTGAGCGCGCCGCACAGAAAGGTCAGGGGATAGGCGACTGTCGTCGCGGCATTGCCCAGAAAACCGATCCTCTGACCGATGAACATCTGATCCACCATGTTGTAGAGCGACGCCATCAGCGTGCTGATAATAGTGGGAATCGCGTACTGCAGCAGCAGCCTGCCCACAGGCGCTGTCCCGAGCGGGTTTTCCTTGTGATTCATTTTTCAAATCTCCCTGATGCTGCTGTTTCAGATTGACGAAATACTGTCTGAATACATTTTATCATACACTTATAAATAAAAAAAAGAACGAAGGAAAGGAGTGTCTATGTTACTCTTCATCAATGCCTGTGTGCGCGAAAATTCCAGAACAGAGCGGCTTGCAAAATGTCTTTTGGAAAAACTGGACCAGCCAGTTACAGAGGTCCGACTGGAAGCTGTTAGCTTCCCAGTGACAAATGAGGCGTATCTCACAAGACGGGACCAGCTGATTGAAGCAGGAAATTTTTCGGATCCTTCTTTTTCACTGGCTCACCAGTTTGCATCAGCGGATCGGATCGTGATCGCGGCACCCTACTGGGACCTGTCTTTTCCGGCTGCCTTGAAGCAGTACTTTGAGCACATTAATGTCCGCGGCATTACCTTCACCTATACGCCGGAAGGGATACCCAGAGGATTGTGCAGGGCAAAGGAAATCTACTATGTGATGACTGCAGGCGGCAGTTATGTGCCGGAAGAATTTGGCTTTGGCTACGTCAGGGCACTGGCTCAGGGCTATTACGGAATCCGGGATGTGAAGCTCATACAAGCCGTGGGACTGGACATTGAGGGTGCTGACGCAGAGCAGATTCTGCAGGAAAGCATGGAAAACCTGACATGAACATGGGGACGGTCCTTTTGTATCTGTCCCCTTGTCCAATCAGGACAAGGGGACAGATACAAAAGGACCGTCCCCATGTTCCCCATGTTCCCCATGTTCCCCGCTTTAAAAAGAGCAGACCTCTGAATAGACCGGTTTTCCGTCCTTGAAAGTGGTCTTCATCAGGGAGATGCTTTTCACCATCATCTGCCCTCTGGGAGGCGGAACCTGTTTCCAGCTTCCGGAAGATTTGCGTATGATCGTGATATGCGGCGTGAAGGCCTTCCGGTCATAGGGGATTCCGGCTGCATCCAGTGCATCCCGCACAGATTTTGCAGCTGCGGACAGGCCCTGATTTCCCTTCATGCCGACCCAGAGAAGATCTCCAAAGGTTCCCATTTCCGAAAGAGACAGTTTGAAGGGTTTGTAGGAGATCCCTTTCAGCGCATCCTTCACCCGATTCGGATCGTCTGTCTCACCTATAAAGGCCAGAGTCAGATGCAGATTCTTTACAGGGACATAGTTCCCCTTTACCCCTTTCTGCTTGAGGTCGTGCAGGGTGCCCGTGATACTTTTCTTTAATTCTTCCGACAGTTGTACTGCAACAAATAAACGCATATTGATAATCACCTCCTGGTTTTTTATCCGGAATCCTGTTACTTGGCCCCAAGACCTGTCACACACCAGGGAGCCATGTTACTGAGTGCCGAACGCGGCTTTCAGCTGGGCAAGGAAACGTTCCGCCAAAGGAGAAAAGGTCTGGTACTTTTTCCACACCAGATACAGCTTCGTTTCCAAGGGCGGAGAGAGCGGGCGAAAGACCAGGCCGCTTCCGGGGGAGGTATCCACCAGCCTGTTAAAAGTCAGTAGATAACCCAGATGCTCCTTTGCAAAAATAGAACCGTTGTAGGCCAGCCGGAAGGAACCTTCCAGATGGAGCTGATCCATTTTGTCACCGGCCCAGCGGGGAATATCTTTTTCCCAGCTCTGTTCTGAGCAGAAGAGCGGGAGCCCGATCAGGTCGTCCACCCGGATGACCTTTTTTGATGCCAGTATGTCGTCTTCGGGCATGACGATTCCCCATTCCTCGGATTCAGGGAAGACCAGCGATTCATGTTTTCGGGCATCCGGCGTCTCCGCCAGCACCGCAAAGTCCAGAAGACCCTTGTCGAGCTTTTCCATGACCTGCTCAGTATCACCGCTGGTGATGTGGTAGCGAAGCCCCGGGCAGGTCTGTTTAAAGAGACGGATCTCATGGGCCAGATAGCTGATCTGGTAGGATTCCGCCAGGCCGAAATAGAGATCCCCGCCGGCCATGTCATCCAGAGAGATAAACTCCTTCTCAATCTTATCCGCCATGCTGACCAGATCCTCTGCCCGGTTTCGCAGCAGCATCCCCTCATCTGTCAGTTTGATGCTGAAACTGTGCCGTGTAAAGAGTTTCTTGCCCAACTCGTCTTCCAGCGCCTTCAGGGCTTTTGACAGCGTGGGCTGCGTCACATGCAGTGTCTCTGCCGCCCGTGTCATATTCTCTTCCCGCGCCACGGCGAGAAAGTATCTGAGTGTCCGAATTTCCATTTTGCCTCTTCCTCTCAAGGGCAGCAAAAAGCTTATACTCAATAAGATATGCCAAAAACGAATATCATGATATTCATTATAACTATTAGCAAAAATATATTCAAGCCATTATCATGAAAGCACATAAGAAATCTATGAGGACCAAATCTATGAGGAGAGAAGGCTTATGAAAGACGAAAGGGCAGTAAAGAATAACCTGCTCGATGCCGGCTGCAGAGAACAGACTGCTGACTTTGTAGAACAATTATTTCTTGCCGGCAGGCTCTCCGATGCACTGCACGAAATGAAGGCATTCCGATGTGACCTGATGGATGCTGTCCATCAGAGCCAGAGAAGAGTGGACTGCCTGGACTACCTGATCCGGCAGACAGAAAAGGAGATCAAAAAGGAAATCTAAAAAAGATTATCAAAAAAAGTCAGAGTAAGTATAAACAATCAGAGTAAGTAGAAAAAAAGAGCAGAAAATAATTAGAAGAAAAGAATTAGTTTAAAAAGAATTAGTAGAAACAGCATTTGCAATGAAAGGCGGTATTGAAGATGATGAAGACAGAAGAATTGAAACTGGTTCAGGAATGGGACAAAACCTTCCCCAAGAGCGATAAAGTAGATCATTGCAAGGTGACTTTTGTAAATCACTTCGGAATCACACTTGCGGCGGACATGTATGTTCCCAAGGGAGCGGAAGGCAGACTGCCCGCACTTGCAATCTCCGGTCCTTTCGGAGCCTGCAAGGAACAGTCTTCCGGCCTGTATGCTCAGGAAATGGCTGAGCGCGGATTCCTGGCCATTGCCTTTGATCCCTCTTTTACCGGTGAGTCGGGCGGCTTCCCCCGCGCTATGCATTCTCCCGATATGGATGTCGAGGATTTCCAGGCAGCGGTTGATTTCCTGTCCTGCTGTGACCTGGCAGATCCCGACCGGATCGGTATTATCGGCATCTGCGGCTGGGGCGGCATGGCCCTGCAGACCGCCTGTGTGGATACAAGGATCAAGGCTACTGTGACATCCACCATGTACGATATGTCCCGCGTTGCAGGAAACGGATATTTTGACTCTGCCGACAGCAAGGAAGCCCGCAAGCAGATGCGTGCCATGGTCAATGCGCAGAGGACAAAGGACTATATGAGCGGTGAATACGCCCGCCAGGGCGGCGTGGTCGATCCGCTTCCGGAGGATGCACCCTTCTTTGTAAAGGATTATTACGACTATTATAAGACAGAGCGAGGCTATCATCCCCGTTCGCTCAACTCCAATGACGGCTGGACAGTCAACACCCAGACATCTCTTATGAATATGAGACTGTTCACCTATGCCGGTGAGATTGACAGCGCAGTGCTGATGATCCACGGCGAGAAGGCTCATTCCTGCTACCTGAGCCGGGATACCTTCAAGCTCCTGAACGGCGAAAACAAGGAACTGGTCATTATTCCCGATGCAGTTCACACCGACCTGTATGACAGGAAAGATATCATCCCCTTCGACAAGATCCAGCAGTTCTTTGAGGAGTATCTGAAGAGCGATAAATAAGGTCGATGCAATACTCCTTCACTCACCCACAGGAAGATTGTGCTGCGGGGTAGCTCAATCATTCTCTGATCAAGTCATTCTCTGATTATGTCTTTCTCTGATCATGTCAGAGAAAATGCTGACCTGAAAGGCATTTCTTTCGTGTGGCGAATCTTTTCTTCATGCTGCCGCTCTTGTAAAGCGACCGAGACATTCCGGAAGAGAAAGATCACTACTGCCGTCGGGAAAGCGAAGCGACCGGAGGACCTGGAAGACAAAAGGTCACGCATGTTTGAAAAAAGCGAAGCGACCGAGCCGTCCCAGGAGAGAAAGATCACTACTGCCGTCGGGAAAGCGAAGCGACCGAAGGGCATGCAGAGGATAAGCGAGATGAAAAAAATATGTGCGATACTTGCGATGATGGTAATGATGGCAATTATGTCGGCGGGCTGCGGAACGCAGAAGGAGGTTCCTTCTGAAGTGCAGTCGTCTCCTGTACAGCCGTCTCCTGTACAGCCGTCTCCTGTACAGTCGTCTTCTGCGCAGACAGAGACTGCAGAGAGCTCTGAAGAAGAGAAAGATGCAGTACAGCTTTCAAATACCGGGACAACCGGAGAAAATATAGGAGAAGGCGAAGTAACTGCAGAAACCGAAGCAACTGCAGAAAGCGAAGCAGCTGCAGAAAGCGAAGCAGCTGCAGAAACCGGGAGATCTTCAAAACCCATAACAGAAGGGGAAATAGAAGAAAGCAAAGCAGCTGATGAAGAGACTGGAGGAGTGGAGAATACTATGCGGTTATTGATTGGAAAAACAGAAGTGCCCGTGGCATGGGAGAAGAATGCATCTGTGAAAGCGCTTCAGGATATTTGCCCTCTCACAATCCAAATGTCCAGGTACGGCGGCTTTGAGCAGGTCGGTTCGATTGGTCAGAATATCGTCCGTGAGGACGAACAGACAGTCACAGACTCCGGAGACATCGTCCTCTATTCGGGAAATCAGATCGTGATTTTCTACGGTTCTAACTCCTGGGCCTATACAAGACTGGGGCATATCGACCTGTCGGAACAGGAAATGCGTGATCTGCTCGGTGGGGGAGACGTCTCCATCACGCTGGAATGAGAATCTGCTCAGTCACGGAGACGTCACCATCATTCTAAGCGGATACAAATGATACGGAGGAATTTTAGAAATGAAACTCTTTGCATCTGTCATATGGTGACGTCTCCTGAGGGGAGAATTGACTGTGCCATGACTGCAAAACTCAGGGGAGTCAGTCGATGAGTATTGCTCTACACTGGAGCCCTAGTCTTCCCCAACCAGGTGAACAGTTGTGTATGTGTGCCCCGTAGCCGGAAGAAATTTTCCGACCAGGTCTGCCGTACGAAGCTTTAAGCTGCTTGTGCACACACAGGGGTGGCAGCCGATATATTCATCCTTGAGGACGTCCTCATCGATCAGGAGTGTGACGTCGTGCTCCTTGTCATTCATCAATCCCATGATGCTGACGGCGCCAGGCTCGATGTCCAGATATTTCAGCATAGCATCCTCCCCTGCAAAGGACAGGCGGGCGGAATTGATCTGTGAGGAGAGTTCCTTTGTCTTGAATTTCTTGTCTCCGGGCATCATGAGTAGGTAGAACTTTGTCTTCTGGCGGTTACAGAGAAAAAGGTTCTTGCAGATCAGGACGCCCAGTACGGCATCGATCTCGTTACAGGCCTCCATGTTATCGGCGCGCTCGTGATCAGTGCGCTGATAGGGAATCTGCAGCTTATCCAGATAATCATAAGTTCGTACTTCCCGCGGGAGCCGTCCTGCGGTATCTTCCGGTCTGCCATCATATAAAGTCATTTTTATTTCCTTTCTAATGCGCTATGGCATTGCCATTACTTTGTATTGTCTACCAAGTATAACACATAAATCCCCTGCCCGATGGAGATAAAAGGACAGAGGCCGCTTTACTGCGGCTCCTGTCCTTTGTTTTTGCTCGTTGGCCAATTCAGTAAAAAGCCGGGACAGACTGGCTAAAACTGTCTGTCCCGGTTTTTCATCTCAGTATATGGAAATTCTGTATGCAATTCAGTATGCGGAATTCCTCCCGCTCTCAGCAGCGGTTGCAGCAATCACCGGCAGGACTGGACCTCCGAATCTTCTTCCTGGATTCATATCCGGAACCATACCCTGGCCAAATTATCAGCGAAGGAACGCCATTAGCAAATGAACATTATCAGCGAATGAACACCATCATGAATCCGGCATTGTAGTAACCGTCCGGTACAGGAACCGTGCAGAAGACGCCGTTGCGCTTCCTCCTGGTGACGATCCTCACGTAGTAATTGGTGAATTTCTTCAGATGCTCGCCTTTGAATTTCTTGATCGTGGCAGAAGTCGCAGTCGCCTTTGCCGATGTAGACTGATCCCAGACCCATTTGCTTTCGGACTCAGGATGCTTGGAAAGAAAAATATTATAGCCGTTACAGCCGTAAATTGTATTCCACGACAGTTTCGCCTGAATCCTGCTTTCATTGGAAATCGTGATCGACAGCCGCCTCGGCAGAGGAGTGATGAAAGCGATATTGGAGAAGTTGCTTTGATTTGTGACCACCCCGGTTACAGGATCGATATAGGTTGCCCTTACCTTTGCAATATAGATATGGTTATCCTCGAGATTCTTCAGTGTGTAGGATGTGGAACTCGTCCTATATTGCGTGTAGTGAGAACCGTCCGTGTAAGTTACGACCAGAGCATAGCTGTTTGCTCCCTGAACACTGTCCCATTTAATGGTGCAGGACGTGAAACTGCTGTTAGCCCAGCTTGCAAAGCGACAGTTCCCGGGAACTTTGAGTGCTGCCTCCGCGCTTGTGAAAGAAGTCATACCGACAAGCATTGCCGCAATCAGAAAGCAGGCCAGAAAGCGTTTGATTGATTTAGTCATAACATTTCCTCCCCTCTATCAAACGAACAACGATAAACAACAGATATCCTTCTCAGGAAAAGTCCGGGTGAAGCCCTTTTCCTCTATATATAATACCAGAAACACGACCCTTTGATAACATCTATTTCCTGCATTCCATCCTGCAGCCAGGCCAGTTTTTTGTATCTAACTGTTTTTTGATTTTCCATTCGCATTTATTCGTATTTTATCTTGTTTTCTTTGATTTCCTCTGATTTACCTTTGAACTTGCTTTGGATTTCCCTTTGATTTTTCTTTGATTTCGCTTTGAATTTCTCTTTGGAATTCTTTGGATTTCATTTCCGCCATCCTGCCCGCCTGGAAAGTCCGTTTAATTGGATACAAGGGATCGTATTCTTCCTGTCTCCTTCCTGTCTCCTACAATTAACCTTCCTGTCTCCTTCTTTCCTGTCCGTTTTTTTGGACACCATATTGTTTACAATTTCCTCATAAGGTAACAGATAACAGATAGGGTAACAGATAGACAGCCGGAAAGCCCCAGGCAACAGGCAGGACAACAGGTGGAGCCTGACGGGAAATAACAGGCAGGAAGTCAGAACAGAGGAAAAGCCTGTCAAAGGCATACAGGCCGTCTCATCATCCTGCGAGGAGGAGATAATGATCATGAAATCGAAAATGAAAAAAACTGTAAAACAGCATCCGTTCAGCACAGTACTGTTTGTAATCTATTTTGCCATATCTATCCTGCAGGGAAGTCTCGAGCTGTTTCTGGTCAGTTTCCTTGCTGCATTCGGCGCTTATGTGCTGGAACTCCTGTTTTGCGCGACGGGCATGATCAGGACCAGCCGAAACTGTACCGGCCGTCCCCGCTCCTCAGGATTGCAGACCAGGCGGAAGCAGAGAAGCGCAGCGTGACACCCGGAATTCGAAGACAGCGGAACGGCAGCAGGCTTTAGAACAGTATTGATTCAAATCAGTTCAAAGGGAGGTGTACCATGAAAGGATATGTGACCGAGAGCGGATATATGGGTTATGTAAATGGCACCTACGTGCTCTTTTCTAATGAGAGAGACTATATCGAATTCATGGAGGATTGATGACATGTTCGGACTTGACCAGCTTTTTGACTTTAACGGAAACGGGAAACTGGACGCTTTTGAGCGGGCTTGCGAGATGACATTCCTTTACAACGCTGAGGAGGCTTCCGGAAAACCGGACAGAGGGTATGGTGATCAGACGGGCTTTGATAAATATGGTTCAGAAAAAGATGACAACGATTGGGAGGACAATTGAGATGAAGGATATCTACTTTACAATAACAGGCACAAAATACCGCTACGGCCACGACTTTATGAAACCCGGAATGAAGGTAAAGCTGGTCAAGGAACCTGACAACCCCTATGACAACGAGGCAATCCGTGTGGAGATGAAAAACGGCCTGGGTCTCGTGGGTTACGTGGCAAATTCCATCCACACGGTCAAGGGTGAGTGCGTCAGTGCCGGCCGCATGTATGACTGGATCGGCAAGAAGGCAAAGGGAACCGTCAAGATGGTTCTTCCGGACGGCGTGATCTGCAAGCTGGATAAGTAAATAATGTGACGATTGGGCAGCCTCGTGGTGCAAATAAGAGCGAAAAATAATGCGATGGCATTTTTTTCGCTCTTCCTGTTTGCTTCGCGTTTATTTCCTGTTTAATCCTCGCTCTTTCTGGTCGGAGTCTGATAAACTGGTAATGGGGAAAAAACTGTAATATACTTTTTATCGAAACGGCGCGTAAAACCCCGGCCGACCATAGTCGTCCGCGGGATACAAGCGCCTCATAGCCACGTCAGCGGCGTCTTTTCTTACTGTACCTTCCGGTCTTTTCGTATTTGCGCCTGTGTTCCTCCGTCTGCTGGGAGTCTATGTATTCCCTGACCTTCTCC
>CACZFF010000012.1 GCA_902780385.1 uncultured Lachnospiraceae bacterium | reverse complement strand
AGCCGGTTACGGCAGTTCGAACATTCCCTTATATTGGGAAATAAAAGCCAGCTGACTCATGACTGAAGTCACAAGAATGCGCTGGCTAATCTTTCAAAAGGGAATTGCAGCGCCTCCTACATCGGGTGTCTCATTGGCGCCGACTATGGTCAGATCTTTGATTCCGCCCTGGTCACCGATCTCGACCGTGACCTCAACAGGTCCCTCGAAACCGTCTTCCACTGCGGTATAGATACCCGGCGTATAAGAACCGGCAATATCCTCATTCACGGAGAAGGCAGTGCTGACCAGGTAGAAGTCGATTGCCAGAGCCAGAAAGACACTTATAGCGCCCATAAAGAGCAGGCTGGCGATGCCGCTTCTGTCGAATAGTTTTTTCATTTTGCTATTGATCACCCCTTTCTGAAATGGCCCGGGCAGCTGTAAATGACTGCCTGCTTACAATTACTTACGATTAACAGCTTGCTTACATCAGCAACTTGCTGCTCCATATAAAGGCTTTTTACGGAACTTCAAGTGCTTTTTTGTTCATATAAATTATCTCAAAACGTCTATACAGTGTCAATAATCAGAACATTTTAGCCGACAAGATACTTCTTATCGTTACGATTATGTAGTATTATAGGTTGGTAATACTCTATATAAAGAAAGGATGGCAGCATGTATTACCAGTTTGACAGCAGGCTGAGTATGCCGGCAATACTGTTCGACGATGACAGGATCGTTGTAGCAGGAAAAGAATATGATTATGCGGAATTGAATGATATTGAAATTACCAAAGCACCGTTTATATCTACTTACGGGATCATGGAGCTGAGAATGGAAGGCCGGACAGTACCGGTTCCCTTTGCAAAGGCTGACCTTCACAGGCTGCGCACAGCAGTACAGGAGACAAAGCATATCATCGATACACTCAGAAAATCGAAAGATGCAGGGACAAGCCGGGAGAGTGGAAGAGGATCAGAACATGGATCCACCACGCAGGCTGTCAATTCTGAACTGAATCAAGGCACCGACCCGAATGGTCAATGCGATGCAGCACATGGTGCTTCAGTCCGTATGGACGAGGATGCAGGACAAGAGCCTGTAAACAGCAGCATGGTAAAGCTGGATCCATATGAAGAGATGAAAAAGCTCAAAGAACTCCTGGATCTGGATATCATCACGCAGGAGGAATTTGCCCGCAAGAAAAAAGAACTGCTGGGCTTATAAGCTGCCGGACTGTTAATTTACTTACAATTTATTATTTTACCCGACAATATTTGACAATTATTCAATATCAAAAACATCTTTAAAAGCAGGTGAAAAACAGCTCGAAAAAAAGCTGAAAAAATTTTAAAAAACACTTGCATTACGGAACATTGTCCTATATAATGGCTTTTGTTGGCGGCAAGCAAACAGCTAAAAGTCAGCAGATGGAACCGTAGCTCAGCTGGGATGAGCGTCCGCTTGACGTGCGGGAGGTCATGGGTTCGATCCCCGTCGGTTCCACTATCCGGACCATTGATGAAGCTTCTTCACAAAAGTCGGATCTTACAATTTAATTTGTGCGCAGGAGTGGCGGAATGGCAGACGCGCAGGCTTCAGGTGCCTGTTATGGCAACATAGTGTGGGTTCAAGTCCCATCTCCTGCATCTTCCTTTTTGGAAGCGCATGCGGAAGTGTCGGAATTGGCAGACGAGCAAGACTAAGGATCTTGTGCTGGCTACAGCGTGTGGGTTCAAGTCCCATCTTCCGCACGGAAAAAGGGAATCGGAAGATTCCCTTTTTTCTTTCCTTATTACAATACAATGGAATACGTTTGTTACGGAACGGTAGCTCAGCCGGGATGAGCGTTCGCCTCACACGCGAGAGGTCATGGGTTCGAACCCCATCCGTTCCACTGAGCAGAAGACCCTGTGTAAAGCCAGGAACATGAAAATGTCCTGATTTTACACAGGGTCTTCTTTTATTTATTTCGCATCATATAGAACAAACCACCGATAACGAGGATAAGATTAACGCAAACGGAACTTCTGTTATAATCAGGAAGAACAGATAACAGGGAACATATATCATAATGAATATATATACATCAAAAAAGCACTGTCCGAAACTGAACAGGCAGTGCTTTTTTGATGTTTCAGAAAAGAACAGACTATTGAATGTAAATAATTGTAATATAGATAATATATAGATGGTATTACGTATTTTTTAGCTCGTTCGTGCGGAAATATCCTGATTGGAGCAGAGCTTGTTGACTTTAAAACGTTTTAGAAGAATAATCCATTAAGCAGAAACAAAAAAACGATATAAAAGAGATAAGACATTACTATTGCAAGGCTTTAAAAAAGCTCTGTACGATCACATCTGCATCATCTAAATAGAGTTATAGAGGATGAACTAAAAATAAATATTTTGCCAAAAGTGTAAGACTATCATTGATTTGCAGGATAACGCATTTACTTACAGAGGACATGGACGGCTGATTACAGTGACAGAGAGTAAATTATGCCGTTCGTTTTTTGTATATATGTGAAAAGATAAGCGTGAGTTTTAATGGGCATAATGAATCCTGCATCTGCAGGCGGGATAGAGATATAGTAAGCAGTCGGAGGATTTGTCGTGAAAAATAAGAGGCAGAGTAAGGAAAAAAGAAAATCGTCCAGGGTACTGGCCGTTCTGATGGCCTTGATGATGATCACTGCGCTGATTTTGCCGATTGGAGCTAAAGCTTCAGAAACTTCGGATGGTTCTGCTTCAGGGGCTTCACAGGCTGTGGCAGAGGAATATACGAAAAAGGAAGAGGAGAAAGACTCCTCTCATTGTGATGCGGAAAAAGAGGAAGAGAAGGAAAAGACTGATTCTGCTGAAAACCAGGAAAAAGAGCAGAAATCCGATTCATCAGCAGATGCATCCTTAGAGGACTCTGCAGATTCCAAAACTGAATCCAAAGATTCTGAAGCAAAAGATTCTGGATCCAAAGATACTGAATCTAAAGTAGAAAGCAGTGATTCTGACCAGACTTCCGGCAAAAATGCTTCCAATAAGGATGCTTCCAATAAGGAAACTTCCAATGTTGAAGGAGGCAAGGGTGCAGAAAAGGACAGCATTGCTGATCAGAAAGATTCCGGTAATACAGATGCTTCAAAGGATGAGGAAGACAAGACTGATGCAGCTTCCCCGACAAAGGATGCTTCCTCCGGAAAATCCGGACAAGCTGAAACTTCAGAAGAAACTGCGGAGCAGGTGACAGCTGAACAGAAAGATGATGATAGCACAATCACTTTCCGCACTGAAGAGGTCACAGTAATCGCTGACAAAAAGGCCTTTGACACAGAGGTCACGATGAAAGTCAAAAAGGTGACCGATCCGGAGCAGCTCCTCAAGATGGTCATTGCACTGCAGGAAGAGGGCGGTTCCTACACGGTCAAGGCCTACAATGTTTCCTTCTATGATAAGAAAGGAAAAGAAGTCGAACCGAAGATACCTGTACAGGTCAATGTCAACACAAAGGTGAGCGCTCCTAAGAAGACAAAAGTCGTTCATGTCAAAGATGATGATAAGACAGAGATTCTGGATGCGGACATTGACCGATCCGGTGCAAGCTTCGAACTGGGCAGCTTTTCCGACATCGGTGTTGCCACCGAAGGAAAGGCAAAGATCCCGGGAAGCAGCTTTGACATTTACCTGGGCGATGAGCTCACAACCGAATATACGGTCAACGACCTTCCGGCCGGTCCTA
Organism: uncultured Lachnospiraceae bacterium; assembly: GCA_902780385.1. Taxonomy (GTDB): domain Bacteria; phylum Bacillota; class Clostridia; order Lachnospirales; family Lachnospiraceae; genus CAG-791. The sequence continues at coordinate 91,591 of CACZFF010000012.1, read as the reverse complement.
TTTCCGAAAAGGATCTCCCTGCAGTTGATGGTTACACCTATGAAAACGCAACTGTCGGTGATGATCAGGTCGAAGAGCTCGGAACGATCACCGACGAGGACGGCAATGTCTACGTCTACTACACCACAAAGGACGAGAACGGGACGATCAAGGCTGAGATCCTTGGTGACGGCAGGATCCGCATCAACCTGGTGGAGACTGAAAAGGATACAACATACGACCTTGATGCTGACGGAGCCCATGTACATGTAGAAGCACCTGCGGATGCCTTTGATGAAGGTACCTATATGGAAATTTCCGGGGTCGAGCTGACCGACGAGCAGCAGGCACAGGTACGTGAACAGGCGGAGGAAGTTCTTGGCGAAAATACCGCTATGAAAATCCAGGCCGTGGATATTACCTTCTATGACAAGGATGGCGGGAAGGTTCAGCCCGGCAAGCCTGTCAAAGTTGTATTTACAACGCCGGAGAAAGTGAAAGGCAATTTCTGTGTTGTCCACCTTGGAGACAGCGCCTCGCTTATAGATGCACAGCGCAGCGAGGCAGGTGCAGTCAGTTTCAGCGCAGACAGTTTTTCTGTCTATGCAGTGGTAGATACAGGGAATCCGAAAGAGGTTCCCCGTCTGACATATAACTTCTTGGTTGATGATACTCTGTATAATACGCAGATCGTTAAGAATGGAGATATTCTTTATGATCCCGGCTTCCCCGGCTTCCCTTCAAATCCGGATGAATCGGAATTCCTCGGCTGGTTCTATTCGGACAATGGAACAGAGGTTGGCCCGATTACCTTTGGCGATACTGTCAGCGGAGTGACAGAAGACAGGACCATTGAAGCTTATGCCAAGATCCGCACAACTTACTATGTGACTTTCAAAAGCGCAGGGAAGGCAGTTGTCCAGGTTAAAAAATTTGAGGTGGAGACCGGTGTCACCCCTAAAGTTGATGCGAGTGGAGTCACCTATACGCCTACAAGTGAGTACGTATGTGTCGGCTGGTCGACTATAGCGGATGAAGAAACACGAAATGCTTCGAATCCGCAAATCACTGAGACGCAGTCGGTTGATGTTACCGGCAACATGACTTTTTATCCAGTGTGTAAACGTGCGAACTGGATTCATTTTAATGAGAATGACGGCGGCTCAGGAGGCGGCGCCTCCTATACCGGCCCCGTCTATGTTGAGGTGGAACAGAGTCTGTCAAATAAAAAGCCAGCCGATCCTACCCGCGCCGGTTATGATTTCGGCGGCTGGTATTATGATGCCGCCTGTAACGAACAATTCCTCTGGACCGACAGGCTTCTGGAGGATGATACACACCTGGACCAGGTCAATCATGATGTCACGCTTTATGCCAAGTGGACGCCCAAGGGCGACACACCTTACAACATAGCCTACTGGAAACAGAATACCAACGATGACGAGTATACCTTGGTTGAAGTTAAGGTCGTGGAGAACAACAACGCAGGTGAAACCACGAATGTTGCAAGTAGACCGGATTTAGCCAACAAATATAGCAGTGATCATTACAACCTGAGTACCACGAAACTTATAGAGGAACAGGTCATCAGCAACAAGGGAAACACCACTGTTAACGTTTACTATGATTTGCAAACCTATGATCTTCGGTTTTATTTTGCAAGACAATATAGCTATGATGACCGTACTTATCTACAGGTAAACAATAATGACGAAGGATTTCATAGTACCGCCAGAACGTCGTTACGGCAGGCTTTGACCTATCGGTCCGGAAATGACTATATACGTCAAAGCGGCACAAATACATGGAAAACAATTAATGCCGGCAGTGCAGCGGAATTAATCGACAGCAGCTTCCTCAGCTCAATCGGTTCGTCAATCCAGCAGGAAACCTATAGTAGTGTGACTACTGATGTGTTTACAAATACAACTGGCAGCCACTCCGTGCAGACCCCGGATATTACTTATTATTATTTTCCTGTAACGGTGAAGTATGGACAGAGTCTGGTTGATATCTGGCCAACGTCTGATCATTTCAATGGTCAGACGATGAGTAACTATAACCCGACCAATGATTCTGCGGGTGGCAGTGCAGCCTATGATCCCCGAGGAAAAGCAATTTATCCTCTCTCATGGGGAAGGTACAAGAAGGGCGATCAAATTAATGGTTTATATGCCTTGGCAGATTCCGGCATAGTGAATGATGGGAATAATGGGTATTATTTGCTGTATTGGCGGTTTCAGACGGCTCATACTGTCAGATATGAGGTTTACTTCTCTGCCCTGAGCAATGAAACTGGTAATTATGTTGAACAGACGGATAAAGAACTGTTTGTCTACACCGGTGAGCCATATAATAGCAATTCGAATCCACAGGGATATGTACAGGTTTCCAATATCACATTCGAGGGCGTCGATTTCAAGTCACGTACCGACTACAATCAAAGCGGCACTTATAGTGGGACAGCATATGAAGGAAGGATTCGGGTTTATTATGACCGTCATCGCAATAATGTGATTTTCCATACGAACGTGGATCAAGGGGATACTGTAAATACCGGCGGCTCTGCTGCTGCCTTTACTACTAAACAGACTGTCCCTTCCGTCCAGTTCGGAGAAAAGATCGCTGCTTACAATGGCATTCAGACGGTTGCCTCTGCATATGTGGTCGACTCTACCACGCGCAGAGCAGCGGATGGAACTATTTACCTTTTTAAGGGCTGGTATAATAACGAGGCTTTTTACGGTGATCCCGTCGCTTTTAACGATCCTGATTGGACCATGCCGGATGGAGCGCTGAACTTCTATGCCAAGTGGGAGAAACAGAGAGCACAGATCACACTTGAACCTAATGGCGGTACACTGCTTAACGGTCAGGTTGCTTCCTTTAAACTGGACTTTGGGGATACGATCAGTCAGTCTTCTCTGGAGCGCAATATAGAACGCCCCGGATACACCTTGATTGGATGGTATGAAGTCGTAGACGGAACGGTTTCTCCAAGTCCCTATCCCTATGATCCGGTCCATAACGATGTTACCCTGCGGGCCCGCTGGCGCAAAGACGGCAATATTTCCATTGAGTATGTTTCCAATGGTATGGTTGTCGACGGTACGACCATCAGCGGGACAACGCCTCCTACCGATGAGATGGGGTATTCTTCAGATTCCTCAGTAGTTGTTGCGGCTGCGCCCACCAGTATTCCGCAAGGTTTCCAGTTTATCGGCTGGGAGCTGGGGGGAACAACCTATTATCCGAATAACAGCTTTGATATTACAGATGATCTGATAGGTGCCAACAATACTATTACTTTGACCGCAGTTTATCAGAAAATCGGCGGAGATGACTCTTCAACGGCAACTACTTCCATCACGTTCAATGCGAATGGGGGAACGGGAGCTGACTATGTTGTAGATAAGAGCGAGTCTGATCCCGCAAAAGATCTTCGTGTCAATGAGGAGATCACAGCTCCGACTGTAACGCAGGCACGTTTTTCTCGAACCGGATATAAGTTCCTCGGCTGGCATCCTGACAAAAACGCGAAAACGCCCATGTATGAAGCCGGAAGAAAGATTGCGGCGGACAACAAGACCGGATCCGGATGGGACGATACGCTCAAGAAAAATATCCTGTATGCAATCTGGCAGAAAACCTACACAGTAACCATATTGAAAGTTGTTGCTCCTGAGACAACGACGGATACTACTTCCTTTAGTTTTGCCGATCCGGGATTCAATCCTGAAATTGAAGGTGACGTTTATTCCGGGTCATTCAATCTTGGAAACGGTGAAAGCAAGGTTTATCCAGACGTTCCTGCCGGTACGAAATTTAAAGTGAAAGAGACTGCAAACGATGCATACGAAGTTTCAGTTAAATACAAAATTGAGAATGCAGTGGATACCGACAAGAATGGCACATTTTCGCTGACAGAGTACGATCCTGAGCACGAGTATACTGCTGACGGTGATATCACTGTTACGGTGACAAATACCAGAAAGAATGTGAAGCTAAAGATTGACAAAGTGGTGAAAAACGGAACACCTGTTGATCTGAGTAAATCATTCACATTTACCTGGAAGGCGGAAAAGGGGAATACTACTGAGAGACAGGGAACAGTAACCTTGTCAGACAGTGCTGTTCCTTCCGAAATCGAAGTACCTGTAGGTACGAAACTGACAGTGACAGAGTCAACGGATCAGGATTGGCACTATGAGACTGCTTCGGTTTTGGACAATGTAACCGGAAATACGGAGATTGTTGTTCCTGCTGTTTCTGCGGATATGGATGGTAAGACTATTACATTCACGAATACCCGCAAGGCCGGAGGGGTCAATGTTACCAAGATTGTTTCCGGCAATATGGGTGAAACAGATAAGGCGTTTTCATTCACTGCCTCGATAAAAGACGGCGGGACAAGCTTAAAGCTGGCTGAGACAAACGGCGTCATCAAAATTGACACAGAGAACGGATCGGAATCCATTACTTTCGATCTCTCTCATGAAAACATCAAACAATTCCAGGATTTGCCCGAAGGTGCTGTCCTGACGATCACTGAATCCGAGTACGGCGAATATCAACAGACCTGCAAGATCGGAGACGGATCTGAGCAGGAGAGCAGATCGGCAGAAGTCACCGTCAGCGGCGATCAAACGAACGTTGTATTCACAAACACAAAGACAGCTGTGGCACCGACACAGCTCTATTCCGGAACAGGCCCCATGGCTGTTCTGGTGGTATTCAGTCTTGGAGCACTAATTCTCCTTGCTGCGCACCACTTTATTGATAGATTCAGAAACAGTAACAGTTTTTAGGAAACACAGCAACAAGAAACAAATAGTTGTGAAAAGGAGAAAAAAATGAAGACAAGAGCAACCAAACTTGCTGCAATCCTGATGGCTGCAGTACTTACAGCTGCAATGGCAATCCCTGCTTTTGCAGCTGATGATGATGCCTCCAGCACTTCCACTACGGAGGCTGCAACTGCAACAGGAACCGCAACTGGAGATGCAATCACCAGCATGACGTTTTCCAAAACTGTCGATGCCGATGCCAACACTTATCAGCCCAAGGAGACCTTCAAATTTACGGTTGCCGGTGCAAGCGTTACAGAGGGAGAGAAATATAACGATGCAGTCGTTTCCGCAGGTACCGGAACCATCACGGCTTCTGACGTCGTAACGGATTCCACACTTATGGGCAAGCAAATCTATACCTCTACCCTGAGCTTCTCCGGTCTCAGCTTTACCCAGCCCGGCGTCTACAAATACACCGTGACAGAGACAGAAGGCACAAACAAGGATATGACATATGATTCCACAACAAGAAATCTTTATGTTTATGTCCGCTGGAATGAGGATAAAACTGCCACAGAAATCTATGGCGCAGCCATGTCTAAAGATGGTACAACCTCCAATAAAAGCGCAGATTTCAAAAATGAATATAAGAAGAGCAACAAAACCGATGAGTTCCAGGATCTGACCATCCAAAAGACTGTTACAGGCGCTCAGGGTGACACCAGCAAGCTGTTCAACTTCACGCTGACGATCACTTCCGGATCCAACCGCAAATACTATATGGTTTCTACAACTGCGAACGGTTCAGAGGAACAGCTCGAATCCGGAGTGGCTTATGAATTCCAGTTAAAGCATGGTGAGAGTATCAAGATTGAGAATCTTTCCGCCAATGATACCTACACCATTACCGAGACAGAGTCCGGTAAGGATGGTTATACTACCACTGGTGAAGTGAAAACTGCGAAGAATATGGCTACAACGGCAACAACAGAGACCATCACGAACAATAAGGATGCTGTCACTCCCACAGGTATCTTCATGAGCTATGGCCCTTACATCGCAATGATCGCTGCAGCAGCAGTTCTGGCATTTGTATTCCTTCGCAAGAGAGAGGAAATCTGATCTGTATTTGGCTTTTCAGACGGATCAGAGACAGATGATATAAAATTGCAATATTGTCAAATCTATGATATTGTATCCGCACGGTCCGGTATTTCCGTGCTGTGCGGATACAGAGACAAGTATTTCGTAGTAGCAGGAGGTAGGGACAGATGAGGCTATGCAGGAGAAAAATGCGTACGGCGCTGCTGATCGCGGCGGTCCTGACGCTTCTCCTCTCCATGAGTGTATCTGCGGCGGAGAATGGAGTCAGTACCCATATTGAAGCCCAGATCATCTCATCAGAGAATATGCCGGCGGATATACCGTTTACAGTCGTTCTTGGTGCTGTAGACCAGGCACCGCTTCCTGCGGTTACTGAGAAAACGGTAAAGAAATCCGGAACCGTTGTTTTTGACGACATTGTTTTTACGGAAGCCGGCGATTATTACTATACGCTGACACAAAAGACCGGAAAAGAGAAGTATGTCCAATACGATTCTGAGGGTCCTTATGCGGTCATTGTCCGGGTGACAAATGATCCCAAGGCTCCGGGTGGACTTGCAGTCGCGGTAAGCGGATGGAGGGGCAAGCCGGATCAGGATCCCGGCAAGGTTACCAAGCCGGATTCATTCACTTTCCGGAACAAGTATAATAAACCGACGAAAACAGTGACTCATACGAATCACGGTGGTAACCCCGGGAAAAAGGGCAGCACTGTGAAGACCGGAGATACACAGAATCCGGGATTATGGCTGCTGCTGGCATGCGGAGCTGCCGCAGGTATTCTCGTAATGGCAGGAATGAAGCGCCGCAGTTGATAATGTACATATGTGTAAGATACGGGAAAGCGCACTGATCACAGCTGCGCTTTTTCGCATAGCAGGAGATACAGGAGTATTTTATGTCGTCAGACAGACTGGAGCCATTGGCAGAACTGTTTACCAAACTGAAATTCCGCAGGCAGATCATCGGAGGCCTCTCGGAGGCGGATGTCTGGAAAAAGCTTGAAGAGGTGCAGACGGAGTACCGCAGACTCTATGATCTGCAGGCTGCAGGCTATGAGGCAAAGCTGAAAGAACGGGAAGTCAGGATCCATCAACTGGAAGAAGAACTTTCTTTAGCCGGCAGGAGCAGAAAGGAACTATGAGCAGAAAGAAAAGCGGGCAGCAGACTCTGACACCTGAGGCTGTGATCCGGAAACGTCGTCTCAGGATCCGGAATCGCGGTGACATTCTGAGTTTTGTCTGGCGCCTTTGTTTTATGGCGGTTTTTATCTATGTACTTCTCTGGCGCATGTTCGGTGTCACGCTCGTGAAGACAGATGACATGAAGCCCCGGGTTTCCGGAGGAGACCTTCTTTTTTATTACAGACTCAACCAGGAATATCATTTAGATGATGTTCTGGTCTTTGACGCCGCAGGAGAGGAGAGGATCGGGCGGCTGATTGCCGTTGGCGGGGATTTGGTGGATGTCAGCATGGATGGCGTATTGTCGATCAATGACAATACTATTATCGAAGATGATATCTTCTATGCGACACTGCCCTATCAGGGCGGCATAAACTTTCCCGTAAAGCTTGCACAGGATGAGGTTTTTGTCTTGTGTGATTTTCGTGAAGGCGGAAAAGACAGCCGCTATTTCGGACCTGTCAGGCTGAGCCAGATCAAAGGAGCTGCCATTTTTGTCATCCGAAGAGGGGACCTGTAGGATCATCGATATAGTCGCTTGTTTAGACACAAGAGCAGATAGAAAGGCAGATAGTTGGAGACAGCAGGATTTTTGGCCAGGATCGGCAACAGGATCCTTTCCTGGATTTCCCTTATTATGATTTTGCTTTTGCTGGCATACGGCGGTTTTTCCCTTTGGCACAACTGGGTGATCGACCATGTTGCTTTCGGCACCAACATGCTGGATTTCAAGCCGACGGAGGAAGACAGCTATACCCTGCAGGAGTTGATAGCGATCAATCCGGATGTTCGTGGATGGATTACGATTGACGGGACTCATATTGATTATCCGGTCGTCCAGGGAAAATTTGATTATGAATATCTGAACAAAGACGTGTTCGGCGAGTATGTCCTCTCCGGATCGATTTTTATGAGCACGACAAATGCCCCTGATTTCAGCGACCCCTATACGCTGATCTACGGACACCATATGGATAACGGTGCAATGTTCGGGGATATAGACCTTTTCGAAAATAAAACCTTTTTCGAAAAGAACAGGACAGGCACGCTCTATACAAAGGAAAGAAAATACCAGGTTGAAATATTTGCCTGTGTTTTTACCGATGCTTATGATTCCAATATGTATTCCCAGAGCGCACAGACTAACGAGGATCTGGCATCCTTTGAGACCTATATCCAAAGTGTTTCGCAGCAGTTTAGGCCGGCAGACCTGCAGCCCGGTGATCATATCATCGCACTCTCAACATGTTCGGATGTCATCACCAACGGCCGGCATCTTTTGATCGGAAAGCTGGTTCCGAGATAATACACGGATCAGCTCATGAACATACTTCAGTGCCATGGACGGTTTTCCGTAAACATGTAAAACAGACAAAATCTTCTGCACATGCAAGACCCAAACCGGGGATTGCATGTGTTTTGGTTTGTCAGAAGCCCATGGATCCTTGGATATGTTTATGAAGACGAGATCATTGCTGTATGTAAGTGTTTTTTATAAAAAGTTCATTTTTTTTCGAAAATAGAAAAAGGATAAGGGATCTTTTTGCAGAATAATATAAATGTTCCGACTTTTACCAAGCTGCTTCACCATGTTACTTTATCATGCTACTTTATCATGTTTACCGGAGCGGGGAAGCTCCGGCAGTCAGGTACACGATTCTAAAGAAACCGTCCCTTTAGGGACCGCAGGAGGTGTTTATGACGATCCGGGAAGAGCTGGAACTGAGAGAGCAGGAAATCCTCGCGCCCTTGGCGAGTCTGTCTTGTAAGAGCAAAGGGCGGATGAAGGAGGAAGTGCCCTGTGATATACGGCCTGCCTTTCAGCGGGACCGGGACAGGATCCTTCACAGCAAGTCCTTCCGCAGGCTCAAGGACAAGACCCAGGTCTTTCTGGCACCTACGGGAGATCATTACAGGACCCGCCTGACCCACACCCTGGAGGTCTCTCAGAACGCGCGGACCATTGCCAAGGCGCTTCGGCTCAATGAAGACCTGGTGGAGGCCATTGCACTGGGACACGATCTGGGCCACACTCCCTTCGGACATGCGGGTGAGCGGGCACTGAACAGGATCTGTCCGCTGGGCTTTCAGCATAACGAACAGAGTCTTCGGCTTGTGGACGTACTGGAGCGCGATGGAAAGGGGCTGAACCTGTCCTGGGAGGTCCGGGACGGGATCCTCAATCACCAGACGAGCGGAAAACCCTCAACACTGGAGGGACAGATCGTACGATTGTCCGACAAGATCGCCTATATCCATCATGATATGGATGACGCGATCCGGGCGGGAATCCTCACAGAGGAGGAAGTCCCGGAGGAGATTGCCGAAGTTGCCGGCAGGACGACGGGACAGCGGCTGGATTATTTTATCCACGATATGATCCGCACCAGCCAGGGAAAGGGCGTGATCGCCATGTCGGAACCTGCAGCCAAAGCCATGCAGGATATGCGGGCTTTTATGTTCCAGCGTGTCTACTCCGACCCCGTTGCAAAAGCGGAAGAGTTCAGAGCGGAGAAGCTGGTGGAAGTCCTCTACAAGTATTTCTATGCACATATTGATGAACTTCCGGCACATTTCCGGAGCATGATCAGCGACGAGACTTCGAAGATGCGGGCGGTCTGTGACTATATCAGTGCTATGTCCGATCATTTCTCGATCGCCAAGTATGAGGAGTTATTTGTACCAAAGGCCTGGTCTGTCCTCTGAAAAGCAATATACGGTAAAGTGGATATACAGTAACAAAACGAGATCAAGGAAAGGGATAGATTATCAGATGTATTATTCTCAGGAGGTTGTGGACGAAGTCCTCGCGAATACAGATATCGTGGACGTTGTCTCCGCCCATGTACATCTGAAAAAGCAGGGAAAGGACTATGTCGGGCTTTGTCCTTTTCATAACGAAAAGACACCTTCCTTCAGTGTGATTCCCGGCAAGAACATGTTCTACTGCTTCGGGTGCGGTGCAGGCGGAAGCGCGATCACTTTTCTGATGAAATATAACAACTGCACCTTCCGGGAAGCCCTGCAGGATCTGGCGGACCGGGCACAGATCACGCTGCCGGCGCCCAATTACAGCGAAGAGACCAAAAAGCGGGAACAGCACAGGCAGGATCTGCTGGCCGTCAATAAGGAGGCGGCAACCTATTATTACAAACTGCTGAGATCCCGAAAGGGCGAGCGCGGGATGAAGTATTTCACGGACAGGGCGCTCTCGGCTGAGACAATGAAAATGTTCGGCTTGGGATTCGCGGACGGTGCCCGCAGTGATCTGACGGATCATCTGCGGAAAAAGGGCTTTTCCGATGAACTTATCCTGGAATCGGATGTCGCAGTCTTCAATGAAAAACAGGGACTCCACGATCGCTTTTTCAACCGCGTCATGTTCCCCATCCAGGATGTCCGCGGCAGGGTGATCGGCTTCGGCGGACGCGTCCTGGGGGATGCAAAACCTAAATATATCAATTCTTCGGACACACAGATTTTTGATAAGGGCAGGAATCTGTACGCCTTGAATCTGGCGCGGCGCACCAAAGCCGACCACCTGATCCTGTGCGAGGGCTATATGGACGTCATTGCCATGCACCAGGCGGGATTCAACCAGGCGGTCGCTTCTCTGGGAACAGCCTTCACACCCGGACAGGCGGCGCTCCTGCGGCGGTACACCAAACGGGTGCTCCTGGCCTACGACAGTGACGGAGCCGGCGTGCGCGCGGCCCTCCGCAATATCGGGATCCTTCGAAACGGAGGACTGGAATCATCTGTGATCGATCTTCGTCCTCATAAAGATCCCGATGAATTCATCAAAGCCGAAGGGAAAGAGGCTTTCCAGGCCAGGATCGACAGCGCGGAGAACAGTTTCTTCTATGAACTGCGGATCTTATCGCAGTCCTACAGGATGGATGACCCGGCCAGCCGGACGGCATTTCACCGTGAGATCGCCAGGAAACTGTGCGGTTTTGCGGATGAGATCGAGAGAGACAATTATATCGCTGCCGCAGCGGAGAAATATTTTATCAAGACCGACAGTCTGCGGCGTCTTGTCGCTCAATACGGAAACGCCAACGGCTACGGCACCGATACTCAAAGCGGTGCGGGAGAGCGGTCGAAAACTTTCCGCAGCGGCAGAAATCAGGGCGAAAGCAAGGACTTCCGCAGCAGGATACCGCCGGGTGACGGAAACAGGGAAAGCAAGAGCAGAGCGCCGCAGGCAGGCGGAAACGGAGCTGCCGCTGCACGGCCTTTCAGCAGGAGGCTGGCTCCCGGACCCACAAGGGCACAGAAAGCCCTGTGGGAGAAACAGTGCCTTCTCCTCACCTGGATCATCGATGACCCGCGGATCTTCCCTCAGATCAGCCGTTATCTGCAGCCGGATGATTTCGACGGTGAAATCTATGTCCGGACTGCCTCCAGACTGTGGGACCAGCTAAGGAAGGACCCAGAAGCTGCCAACGCCGCATCTGTGATCTCTTCCTTTGAGACACCGCAGGAGCAGGAAGCCACAGCGGCTATGTTCAATTCTCACCTGGAAGGCATTGAGGACAAAAATGACAGAGAGAAAACTCTGCGGGAGCTGGTATTTTTTATCAAGCAGGCCTCTTTGGACCGGATGACCCGGGCCGGCGGGGCGAGTTCCCTGCAGACACTCCTCACAGCAAAACAACAGCTTCAATCACTGCGGTCTGCTAATTTCCATTTATAAACATTTATAAAGATATAAAGAGTTATAAAGAGATATAAAGAGGCCGTTTAAAGTTACATATTTACATATCAAACAGAACCGGAGGAAATGCATTACATGAGCATGCAGCAGTTCGACGAAAAAAGCAGCGAAGATATCAAAAAGAAAATTGATGAACTGATCGAAAGAGGAAAAGGCAAGAAAAATGTCCTCGATTATCAGGAGATCGTTGACACCTTCCAGGATACCAAAGTAGATGATGACCAGATGGAAGTCTTCATCGGGATTCTGGAAAAGAGCAATATTGATGTTCTCCGCGTTCAGGAAGACGAAGCTCCTGAAAGTGATCTGGTCAGTATTGAGGGAGAAAATCCTGAAGAGACCGATCTTGAAAATATCGATCTTTCCATCCCGGACAGCGTCAATATCGAAGATCCCGTCCGCATGTACCTCAAGGAGATCGGCAAGGTCCCGCTCCTGAGTGCGGATGAGGAAAAAGAGCTCGCGATCCGCATGGAGGAGGGCGATGAGGAGGCCAAAAAGCGCCTCGCTGAAGCAAACCTTCGTCTTGTCGTCAGCATTGCAAAGCGCTATGTCGGCAGAGGAATGCTCTTCCTTGACCTCATCCAGGAAGGAAACCTGGGCCTGATCAAGGCTGTAGAAAAGTTTGACTACCGCAAGGGATTCAAATTCTCCACCTATGCGACCTGGTGGATCCGTCAGGCGATCACCAGAGCCATTGCCGACCAGGCCAGGACCATCCGCATTCCCGTCCACATGGTCGAGACCATCAACAAGCTTGTCCGCGTGAGCCGTCAGCTCCTGCAGGAGCTCGGCCGCGAACCTACTCCCGAGGAGATCGCCGAGAAAATGGATATCCCCGTGGAGCGTGTCCGCGAGATCATCAAGATCTCCCAGGAGCCTGTTTCCCTTGAGACCCCCATCGGTGAGGAAGAGGACAGCCATCTCGGAGACTTCATCCAGGACGACAATGTACCGGTTCCCGCTGAGGCTGCAGCTTTCACACTTCTGAAAGAGCAGCTGGACGAGGTGCTCGGTACCCTGACAGAGCGCGAACAGAAGGTGCTCCGCCTGCGTTTCGGCCTCAAGGACGGCCGTGCAAGGACTCTCGAAGAAGTGGGCAAGGAGTTCAATGTCACCCGTGAGCGTATCCGTCAGATCGAGGCTAAGGCACTGCGCAAGCTCCGCCATCCCAGCCGCAGCCGCAAGCTCAAGGATTATCTTGACTGATGAAGCTTGATAATAGGGCAGATATGAGAGAAGCTGAACAGATTCCTTCAGGGCGCGTTCCCATGTCAGCGCGCCTTGAAGCGATCGTGGAACTGGCGGAATGCGGAGATACGGTCTGCGATGTGGGCTGCGACCATGCCCATGTCCCCATCCGTCTGATCCAGACCGGCTGTTATCGCCGTGCCATCGGCATGGATGTCATTGACGGCCCCCTGGGAAAAGCCGCCGGAAACCTTGCCCTCTACCAGATGGAGGACAGGGTGGAGCTTCGCCTTTCCAATGGTCTTGACGCCTTTGTGCCGGGAGAAGCGGACACACTCGTGATCACCGGAATGGGCGGGACCCTGATGGAAGAGATCCTCCTGCGGTATCCTGAAAAGACAGGATCTATTTCAGTCCTGGTCCTGGGACCCCAGTCAGACCCGGAAAAAGTCCGCGCAGCTCTGCGCCGCCTGGGTTTTGCCATCATCAGGGAAAAACTGATTTTCGAAGAAGGAAAGTATTACCCGGTGATCCGCGCCGAATCCGCCGTAAATACCGGTTTTTCGACGGGAAAAACAGATGGCGCCCATGTAAATCGCAGGATCGAAGAAAAGGATGATATTCCCGGGCAGGATGTTCCCGGACAGGCAGAAGCAGATGAGCAGATAGATTTCGGAAAAAAAGCCTCTTTCGCTCCGGAAATCTCCGGGGAGATCCGTCAGGAGGCAGAGGACAGATTCGGACCGGTCCTTCTTGGACGGCGTGACCCGGTCCTGCTCGAGTTTTTGACCCGCCGCACAGCGGTTATGGAAAAAATCCTCCGCTCGGTGCGGGATGCCGCACAAAAATCTTCCGACGACCCCGTCCTGCTTCAGAGACACAGCGCAAAAATACGCGAAATTGAACATAGCCTGACCGTCTATCATGCCGCTCTGACGGCATATGACAAGCCATGGAGGAAATCATGAGACTCAAAGAAGTGATCGCACAGCTGGAGCAATTCTGCCCGCCTCAGTTTGCCGTTTCCTGGGATAATTCCGGACTGCAGGTCGGCCGTTACAATCAGGATATCTATACGGTATGCCTTGCGGTGGATGCAACGTCTGCCGTGATCGAGTTCGCAATCGAGCAGGGGGCAGATCTTCTGATCACACATCACCCCCTCCTGTTTTCAGGACTCAAGAGGATCCATGACCATGACTTTACTGGCAGAAGGGTCATTGAACTGATCCGGAACGATGTCGCCTGCTATGCAATGCACACCAATTTTGATGTCATGGGCATGGCGGACGCAGCTGCCGACCTTCTCAGGCTCAGAGACCGGGAAGTTCTGGAAGTGACCTACGAAGACGATGTCTCCAAAGAGGGGATTGGCCGCATAGGCAAGCTTCCGGAATTTATGAAGCTGGATGATTTCGCTGCCACGGTCCGCGACGCTTTCGGCCTGGAACAGGTGCGTGTCTACGGCGACGGCGACGACGCAGTGATCACCTGTGCCATCCTGCCCGGTTCCGGAAAGGAAGAGATCGACCTCGCCCTTGCTGCGGGGGCAGATGTCTATGTGACCGGCGATATGAATCATCACGCCGGGATCGACGCGGTCGAAAAGGGAATCGCGGTGGTCGACGCGGGGCATTACGGGGTGGAAAAACTCTTTGTGCCCTACATGAAAGATTACCTGCGCAGGGAATTTCCCGGCCTGAAGGTCCTCACGGCCCCCGAAAACGAGCCCGGCCGTGTGATCTGAGGCCTGCCTGGTGATAATCTTAATAAAAATGTAATACTATAAATTGCATAATCGACATATAATAGATAATAGCCACCCGGAATCTGCGGGCGGATTATCAATGATCTTTGCAATATGACAAGTCATTTCAGTTCTATACAGGCTCAAGTCAGTTTCATGCAGGCTCATGTATTGCTGAAAGACGATTACGCGGTTTCATTTCATTGTTTACAGGAGGAAACGCATGCCGACAGTAATGATTAACGGGGCTATCCGCCAGTATGATAAAGGCACAACCTTTGAGAACATTGTCAGAGAATATCAGCCAAAATATGATTATTCCATTGCCCTTGTCTATTTTAACGGAAAAATGCGGGAACTCTCCAAGCGGCTGGAAAGAGACGGAGCAATCTCTTTTATCACAACTTCCGATAATTCCGGCTACAACGCATATGTGCGCACCGCGCAGATGATGCTTGTCAAAGCAGCCTCAGAGGTTCTCGGCGATTCCTGCAAGGATTCTCACATAAAGATCGAGTTTTCTCTCGGAAATGCCTGCTTCTGCAGTATTCTCGGGGGGATCCGTTCCACGCCTGAACTGGCCGCAAAGCTGGAAGACCGGATGCATGCTTACGTAGACCGCAATATTCCGATCATCAAAAAGACCTACCCCATCGATGATGCCATTGAACTTTTCCGTCATCAGGGCATGAAGGACAAGGAAAAACTCTTCCATTACCGCAGAAGCTCCACTGTGAACGTCTACCGTATGGAAGGCTATTCTGATTATTTTTACGGATATATGCTTCCTTCCACCGGATATTGCCGGCTTTTCAAGGTGCAGGCATACCGCGGAGGGCTTCTCCTGATCCTTCCCACAATAGATAATCCTTCTGTCCTTGAGGACTTTGAAGATCAGCCCAGCCTGTTTGAACAGCTGATGCTGTCAACCAAGTGGGGAGATCTGGTCAATATCAGCACAGTCGGCGATCTCAACGAACAGATCTGCAGCGGCTGCATCAGCGATATGATCCTGGTACAGGAGGCGCTCCAGGAGCGCAGGATCGGCGAGATCGCGCAGACGATTTACGACAAAGGGACTGTCCGCTTTGTCCTGGTCGCAGGTCCCAGCTCTTCCGGCAAGACCACGTTTTCACACCGGCTTGCCATCCAGCTCAAATCCTTCGGACTCAGGCCGCATATCATCGGCATGGACGATTATTTTGTCAACAGAGACAGGACACCCGTCGACATCGACGGCAACTTTAACTTTGACGTGATCGAGGCTCTGGACCTGGAGCTCTTCAACAGCGATATGGTGGATCTTCTCAACGGCGAGACCATCGAGATGCCGCATTTTGATTTCAAGTCCGGCCGCCGGATCTACAAGGGCGATTTCCTGAAATTTGAGGAAAATGACATTCTGATCATCGAAGGTATCCACGGGCTGAATCCGGTCAGTACCGAACAGCTTCCCGATGAGAACAAATTCAAGATCTATATCAGCGCCCTCACAAGCCTCAATATCGACGAGCACAACAGGATTCCGTCCACGGATGCCCGCCTGCTCCGCCGCATGGTGCGTGATGCCCGTGTCCGCTCCTACACGGCACAGGAAACCATTCGCTCGTGGAGGAAGGTCCGCGAAGGAGAGGAGATGAACATCTTCCCCTTCCAGGAAAGTGCCGACGCGGTGTTTAATTCGTGCCTGATCTATGAACTTGCCGTGATCAAACAGTTTGCGGAGCCCCTGCTCCTGGGAGTCCGCCCCAATGAGCCCGAGTATTACGAGGCTAAACGGCTGATCAAGTTCCTGGATTATTTCGTGGGGATCGACCCCACACCCGTTCCCGGCAACTCCCTCTGCAGAGAATTTGTCGGCGGCGGTATCTTCCACGGATGATTTGACGTTACTGGTCACACGCAATGTCAGCGTGTGACCCTGTAACGTTGCGAATGTCCATTCCAAATCCCCTTCGGGGATGGACATTCGCCGTTTAACTCGGGCTTTCACGCAGAAATCGCGTGAAACCGCCTCGCGTCTGGTGGCTGTGTGACTTGTAACTATTTGACAAATATCGATAGTGATACTATATTTTTATGGATAAGCAGGGCGGGTGATCGCGGTCCGGATTTTTCCGGACTGAGGAAAGTCCGGGCTTCGCAGGGCAGGATGCCGGATAACGTCCGGTGGAGGTGACTCCCAGGCCAGTGCAACAGAAATATACCGCCGGCAGGGCTTTATGTCCTGCCGGTAAGGGTGAAAAGGCAGTGTAAGAGACTACCGTCTTTGTGGTAACACAAAGAGCCATGTAAACCCCATCCGAAGCAAGACCAAAACGGGAACTATGGGCTTGCCCGGTCCGTTCTCAGGTAGGTCGCTGGAGGCTGTCGGTAACGGCAGTCCAAGATAGATGATCATCCAAGACAGAACCCGGCTTACAGCTCTGCTTATCTTTTTTCTTACATAACTCTTTTTCCGGTATCCTGAGATGGATCAGATGGGAGAGAGTAGATTAATTCGCCAGTTATTTATTTTTCTTATTTTCATAAATCGTTCTGCAAAGAGCGCAAGACCGGCGGGAACATCGGCCGGTTTTATCATGTACAGCGTTAATGCAGGACAGGAGGGATCAAAATGACAAAAATTGATATTATTTCCGGATTTCTCGGTGCCGGCAAAACGACATTGATCAAGAAGCTTCTCAAAGACGCTCTCGCCGGCACAAAGGTTGTCCTGATCGAGAATGAATTCGGTGAGATCGGCATCGACGGCGGATTCCTCAAGGAGTCCGGCATTGAGATCCGCGAGATGAACGCGGGCTGCATCTGCTGCTCTCTGGTAGGCGATTTCGGCACTTCCCTGAAGGAAGTCATGGACACCTATGCTCCTGAGCGCATCCTGATCGAGCCCTCGGGTGTCGGCAAACTTTCCGATGTCATGCGTGCCATCAACGACGCATCCGAGCACACCGAGATGCATCTCAACAGCGCCTGCGCAGTCGTGGATGCCTCCAAGTGCAAGGTTTACCTCAAGAATTTCGGCGAGTTCTTCAACAACCAGATCGCCTATGCGGGCACCATCGTTCTGACCAGAACAGATAAGGTCAGTGACGAGAGGATCGCCGAATGTGTTGAGCTTCTCCGCGAGTACAACAAGGATGCAACCATCATCACAACACCGATCGCCGAGCTCGACGGAAAGATGATCCTCGCCACCATCGAGGGCACAGCCGATCTGCAGAAGTCCCTTCTGGAAGAGGTCCTGAGCGCAGACTACGATGATGACGATGAAGATGAGCACGAGCACCACCATCATCACGACCATGACGACGATGATGAGGACGAGCACGAGCACCACCACCACCATCATCATCACGACCATGACGACGAAGACGATGATGAGGACGAGCACGAGCACCACCATCATCACGACCATGACGACGAAGACGATGATGAGGACGAGCACGAGCACCACCATCATCACCACGACCATGACGACGATGAAGATGAGCATGAGCACCATCATCACCACGATCATGACGATGATGAAGATGAGCACGAGCACCACCATCATCATGACCATGAGGATGAGGAAGACGGTGTCGACGAAGACGGCGACCGCATTTACCATACTCATGATTATCAGGAGGCGCATGGCGGCCACCACCACCATCATCACCACCACCATCACCACCACGGCCATGATGCGGATGAGGTCTTCGGCAGCTGGGGTATGGAGACTCCTTCCAGATTCACAAAGGAAGAGATCGAGCACATCCTCAAAGAGCTCGAGAATGAAGACAAATATGGATATGTCCTTCGTTCCAAAGGTATGGTGGCTTCCAACGACGGCACATGGATCCACTTCGACTATGTTCCGGAGGAAGCAGAGATCCGCACCGGCGCAGCAGATGTCACAGGCAAGATCTGCGTAATCGGCGCAAAGCTCGATGAGGAAGCACTCGAGAAACTGTTTAAGAGAAAATGATACACTCCATGCGTATAAGTCGTTATTGCGGATTCGCTGACTGCAGGTGTGAGATCGTCTTTAGGGATTTTGCCCCGTCTGTACCGGCGAAAAGGCTTTCCTGCATGAGAGGTAGGTATGTTTGATTTTTTAAAAGGAAATAAAAAAGTGGAACAGAAACCAGTCTATGTCATAAACGGTTTTCTTGACAGCGGGAAAACCTCATTTATCCGGTACACCATCGGGCAGCCCTATTTCCAGGTCCAGGGTACGACCCTTCTGATCATCTGTGAAGAAGGAGAAGAGGAGTATCGTAAAGGTCTGCTGGCAGAAACCGACACAGTATTGGAAATCATCGACGACCTCGAGGATTTTACCACAGCCCATCTTATGGAACTGGAAAAGAAGTACCGCCCCGAGCGTGTTTTGATCGAGTGGAACGGTATGTGGGACTTCCGTGAGTTCAAGATTCCGAAAGCATGGCGTCTGGAGCAGCAGATCACAACGATCAATGCCTCTACCTTCAACATGTTTTTCACTAACATGCGTTCTCTGGTCGCAGAGCAGCTCAGAAATTCCGAGCTGATCATGTTTAACCGCTGTGATGATGTCGACGAAAAGCTCCTTGTGAACTTCAAGCGCAACGTCAAAGCGATCAACCAGAAGGCTGACCTTGTTTTCGAGGATTCCGAGGGCGAGATCGACATGACAACGGAAGAAGACCTTCCCTTCGACATTCATCAGGATCCCATTCTGCTCGAGGGCCTGGATTACGGAATCTGGTATATCGATGCCATGGAGCATCCCGACCGGTATGATGGCAAAAACATCACTTACACCGGCATGGTCATGCGCCCGAACGATTTTCCTGACGGATATTTTGTCCCCGGCAGAATGGCCATGACCTGCTGTGCAAACGACATGACCTTCCTGGGCTATGCATGCAAGTATGAAGGAGCCTCCAAACTGATCGAGCGCCAGTGGGTGAAAGTCACCGCGACCATCAAAATAGAAAAGTTCGCTCCTTACGGCGGTCCGGGTGTTGTACTTGTCGCCGCAGAAGTTGCTCCGGCCAAACAGCCCGAGGAACCTGTCATCAACTTTACAGGCTGATGAAAACCGCAGCCCATGAATGAAAACGATTGAGACAAAAAGAGGGGTCCTGCTATTGATCAATGGGCGGGACACCCCTTTTTTTGCAGAATACATTTTCTGAAGGTACATGTTGTAAAAGGGATATTCAGAGGAGATGAACCATTGATAAAAGATAAAAGAGAACTTGAAGCTCTTCTGGAACAGGTTGCTGCAGGAAAGACCTCTGTGGAAGAAGCTGCCTTGCAGCTTCGTGAAGTCCCCTACGATGATCTGGGATTTGCAAAGACGGATCTGCACCGCGGCATGCGGCAGGGAATCGCGGAAGTGATCTACGGGGCCGGAAAGACACCCGAACAGATATTGAAAATCGCGCAGAACCTGTATTCTCATGGACAGAAGAGAGTCCTGATCACCAGGATGGACCGCGAAGCAGCCGCACTTGTTTCACAGAGCGTCATGCCTTTTAAATATGATACGCTCAGCAGGATCGGTATTGTGGGCGAAAAGCCGGAACCTGACGGAAAGGGAACGATCGTGGTCGCAACCGGCGGCACCAGTGATATGCCGGTCGCGGAGGAAGCTGCAAATACTGCAGAGATCTTCGGAAATAAGGTTGTACGCCTGTATGATGTGGGCGTCGCAGGAATCCACCGTCTGCTCACGCACCAGAGAGAGATCCAGTCCGCGCGGGTCATTATTGCCATTGCCGGCATGGAGGGCGCTTTGGCAAGTGTTGTCGGAGGACTTGCCTCCTGCCCGGTGATCGCAGTACCCACCAGCGTCGGCTACGGAGCATCCTTCGGAGGCCTCTCCGCACTTCTTTCCATGCTCAATTCCTGTGCCAGCGGCGTCAGTGTCGTAAATATTGACAACGGATTCGGCGCCGGATACCTTGCAAGCATGATCAATCATCTGGACTGATCATCCGATAATGTCACACCATGAATGCGGGACACGGACCCGCACGATACAAATCCGCGTAAACGAATTTTCATACTGATAAGATAGGAGTATTGATGAAAACACTATACCTCGAATGCAATATGGGTGCGGCGGGCGATATGCTTTCGGCTGCCCTTCTGGAACTTCACCCTGATCCTGAACATATGCTGCAGAAACTGAATATGCTTGGAATTCCGGGAGTCACATATGCTTCGGAGCCCATGGATAAATGCGGCATTCGGGGTACCCATCTGAGGGTGACCGTAAACGGCGAGGAGGAAGAGAGTCTCGACATCCACGGACACCATCACCATCATGAGCACGATGAGAGTCATGACCACGGGCACAGCCACCATCATGACCACGATGATGAGCACAGCCACGACCACCATCATGACCACGATGAGAGTCATGATCACGGGCACAGCCACCATCATGACCACGATGATGAGCACAGCCACGACCACCATCACGATCACGACCATCATGATCACCATCACGATCATGATCATGATCACGGACATGGCCACCACCACGTGCACAGAAGCCTGGGTGATATCGAGGCGATTGTATCGAAGCTTGATCTTCCCCAAACAGTCCGTGAAAATATTCTGAAAGTGTACAATCTGATAGCTCAGGCGGAGAGTCATGCTCATAATCGTCCTGTGGAGGAGGTGCATTTCCACGAAGTGGGATCAATGGACGCGGTGGCTGATATTACAGCTTTCTGTCTGATCCTGTCAGAGCTCGCGCCTGACAAGATTCTCGCTTCCCCGGTCAAAATCGGATTCGGCGAGGTGCGGTGTGCCCATGGCATCCTGCCTGTACCGGCTCCCGCTACGGCATGGATCCTGCAGGAAGTTCCGGTTTATGCCGGCAATATCCGCGGAGAGCTCTGCACACCGACCGGTGCGGCACTGCTCAAATGCTTTGCCGAAGATTTCTGTACACTTCCCCAGATGAAAGTGCAGAAAATCGGTCTCGGCTGCGGTAAAAAGGACTTCCCCCAGGCCAACTGCGTACGGGCTCTGCTCGGCGAGACACCGGATTCCAAAGAGATGATTCTTGAGCTGACATGCAACCTGGATGACATGACGCCCGAGGCCCTGGGCTTTGCTATGGAAGAACTCCTTGCCGCAGGTGCCGTGGATGTTTTTACAGTGCCGGTCACAATGAAGAAGAGCCGTCCCGGCTTTCTTCTCACATGCATGTGCCGCGAATCTCTTCGCGATGAGATACTGAAGACCATTTTCCTGCACACAACAACACTCGGTGTGAGGGAGAATTACTGTAATCGATATACTTTGAGACGCGAGATTGAGGTACGCGAAACGGCGGACGGTGAGATCAGGCGCAAGACTGCCTCCGGCTGGGGTATAAAGCGTGGAAAATATGAGTTTGAGGACCTGGCCAGGATCGCACGCGACAAGGAGATCAGTCTTGCGGAAGCGGCAGAAGTCGCGGACCGCTATTTTAAGTGACCCTTCGAAAATGAGAAATGACGGAAGGTCATGCTTCTGAGTGACAGAAGATGACAGCGCAGATTTGACAGAAGAAAAAGCAGCGAAAAAAGTACAGAAAAAAGTACAATCTTTGCATTGACACTGATGGGGCATTTTTGTATGATGCTTAGGTATGTTTTGGCAGAAGTCCCGTGTATCCTTCTGTCTGTATTCCAAAAGATCCGGTGACTGTTTGCGCGGCTGCACAGTGACATTGATCTGATGGAAATAAGCTGCGGACATATTTGGCAGTCCTGCAGCCAACGGTATCAGAAACACGTATTTGTTTGAAAATAGTTTAATTTCGGAGGAAATAAAATGGCAAACATTAAATCTGCCAAGAAGAGAATCATCACCAGCCAGAAGAGAGCAGCTAAGAACAAAGCCGTCAAGTCCGGTGTCAAGACTGCCGTCAAGAAGGTCCGCCTTGCTGTAGAAGCTAACGACGCAGCTGCAGCTGCAGCAGCATTCGAGAATGCAAAGTCCGTCATCGACAAGGCCGCTTCCAAGGGCGTTCTGCACAAGAACACAGCTGCCCGCAAGGTCTCCAGACTGGCTGCTGCTGTCAAGAAGGCTCAGTAATTCTGAACTTGATTATTGACAGCCCGGTTTCATAACCGGTCATATAGCGATTATTATAAAACCCTCCCGTGGATCAACTTCGCGGGAGGGTTTTTTTGTCTCGGACAGTTTATAGTATTCGTTTTTAAAGTGGACACACTCCGGTCTGGATGCAGAGGCGACGGTGTCGCCTCTATTCAGCTGCAGCCGGTTAAGTCGGTTATTAAACCGGCTAAATCATTTGATCAGAACTTCATATCGGCAGCTTTCCGGCACATATCTTCAAGCCAGGCCAGTTTCTGCATGGCATCTTTCCAGGCAGCAGGGACGCTGTCATAGCCGTAGTAGAGACCGGCCAGTCCGCCGGCAACGGCGCCTACCGTGTCTGCGTCGTCCCCGAGGTTTACGCCCTGAAGAAGTGCTTCCTCCAGGCTGCCGGTTGTAATCAGAGACCAGACGGCGGCTTCCAGAGTATGAACGACATAGCCGCTGCTCCTGATCTTGTCTGCGGACAGGTTTGCATAGCTTTCCATGTCCATCATTCTGGCATAGCTGACAAGCTCGTCATCCATATCATGCTTCCTGTAGAAGGAGACTGCCGCGTCCATACCCTGCTGCAGAACCTTTCTGAGCGTGGAAACAGAAGCATCTGTATCATCTTTTTCTCCAGCGGCAATTGTATCATTGAAGAAGCCCCGGAACTTCAGAATCTCTTTGCACATAAAGTAATAGATTCCGGATGCGGTGCAGGCACGAAGATGATTGTGGGTCAGAAGAGTGGCGTTGTGGACCGCCTGGACAGCCTCTTTTTCTGTCAGAGTGCCGTCCTTTTCCTTCATGGCAGCATAGAGACACACAGGCATGATCCGCATCAGCCCTCCGTTTCCGTTGGCATGTTCGCCGGTTTTACCGCAGGACGACCATTTACGGGTCCGGCTGTATCGATCGATTGCATCCATGCAGGTAATGCCCTGGTCGTAAGCCTTTCCAAAAGGTGTATATTCGCCATTGCTGTCCCATCTGATGAATCTATCCATCATGTCGTCATAGTCGAGGGCCCCTTTTTGGGTGAGGCTGTCCAGCGTGGCGAGCGTCATGCTTCCGTCATCTGTCCAGCTGCCGGCAGGCATATGAAACACGCCCCCTGCCTCCATACCTTTTACAAGGCCCCTCTTTTGGACAGAAGCGCGGCTCATAAATTGAACAGGATTTCCCAGAGCGTCGCCGATCAGGACGCCCATGATACCATCTGTCCAGAATGTGTTTCCCCGGGCACTACTTTGGGGATCAAGTGCTCCTGCAATGTTTGTATTGAGATTCGTGTTTGTATTCATCTTTCCGTCCACCTTTTTCTCCTTATCCCTTTCATGAGCCTGCTTTCATGACACTGCTTTGGTTCTGCTCTAATGATTTCGGCTGTTAATACAGTGATCTGATCGCTTTCTGTATTCATTTTCTTTTATGTGTCATATTATATTATATTTTTTTCTAAATTGGTCGTTTTAAAAGCGACATCTTAAAATGTTAAAGTTTGTTGAGAATATGTGATTATATGATATTATATGAGAGTTAATGAGAATAAATCCAACAATAATGTTGAAATACGGTATTTATTGTGATGTTATTAACAAAACACTCAAACAGAAATGCTAACTGGTTTTTACTGTAAAAGTTCGATCAAGCGGCTGCGCGGATGGGCGTGCTCGCACGCACAGACGTGCAGACATTTGATCGGACCCACATGTATGAGACAAAAAGCTACGCGCAGCGAAGCAAGCGGAGCGATTGTCGAATACATGGGGGCGATTGTGAGAGCATGGCCTCGCCATGCGGAGCAATCGACTTTTACTCCCTTGGTGGAGGCAGTCACGCTGCCATGGCAGTTTACTGAGAAAGGAGTTCTGAATGCAGAGATTTACACTGCCCAGAGATTTGTATCATGGGAAAGGTGCGCTGGAGGCACTGAAAACACTTCAGGGGAAAAAGGCAATCATCTGTGTCGGCGGCGGTTCCATGAAGCGCTTTGGCTTCCTGGACAGAGCTAAACAGTATCTGGAAGAGGCCGGTATGAAAGTCCGTATTTTCGAAGGCATCGAGCCTGATCCTTCTGTGACGACAGTTATGCGCGGAGCAGAGGTGATGACAGAGTTCGGCCCTGACTGGATCGTTGCCATTGGCGGCGGTTCGCCGATTGATGCGGCCAAAGCTATGTGGATCAAATATGAGTATCCCGAAATCACTTTCGAGGATATGTGCAAGGTTTTCGGTATCCCGCAGCTTCGAAAGAAAGCACACTTCTGTGCGATTTCCTCTACTTCCGGCACAGCGACTGAGGTCACTGCTTTTTCGATCATTACAGATTATGATAAGGGCATCAAATATCCGATCGCTGACTTCGAGATCACTCCCGATGTTGCAATCGTAGACCCGGAGCTTGCACACACCATGCCTAAAAAGCTGGTCGCCCATACCGGTATGGACGCTCTGACTCATGCAATAGAGGCATATGTATCCATTGCGGCAAGCCCTTACACTGACGGCCTTGCCATTCACGCCATCGAGATGATCCAGGAAAGCCTTGTCAAGTCCTATGGCGAGGATATGGACTGCAGGGATAAAATGCACGATGCGCAGTGTATGGCCGGTATGGCTTTCTCCAACGGTCTTCTGGGTATTGTCCACTCCATGGCCCACAAGACCGGTGCTGTATTTGCAGACTACGGCGCCCACATTATCCACGGCGCGGCAAACGCCATGTATCTTCCGAAAGTCATTGCCTTCAATGCAAAAGACGAGACTGCTAAGAAACGCTATGGCGTGATCGCAGACTACATGAATCTTGGCGGCGCCAATGACGATGAGAAGGTTGCAAACCTGATCGCCTACGTCCGGGGCATGAACGATGCCATGAATATCCCTCACTGCATCGGCAAGTACGGCAAAGACAGCTTCCCCTGCGAACAGGGATTTGTACCTGAGGACGTCTTCCTTGAGAGACTTCCTTCCATTGCAGCAAATGCGATTCTCGATGCATGTACTGCTTCCAATCCCCGCCAGCCCGGTCAAGAGGGGATGGAGAAACTCCTCAAGTGCTGCTATTATGACACAGAGGTGGATTTCTGATCCTGGCTGCTGTCATATGCAAACTGTATGTCCGCCGAAGATCGGAAAAGCTCACCCAAATTAGTATATACACCCAAATTCTCATATCCTGACCGATTATTCGGATGACATAAACCTTTTGTGCCGGCCAAAGAGCATATTTCTCTTTGGCCGGTATTCTACACTCAGAAAAAATAAAAAATAATAGTTGAATATACTTTGCGCATGTGTTAAAATTGCAAAGTCGGCTGAGGAAAGCCGGAAAACCTTATATTTAGGGGAATCATACAATGGCAGTATCACGGTCTCCAAAACCGTTCATGGGGGTTCGAATCCCTCTTCCCCTGCTATGATTTATAGGCCGTTGTCACGAGTTGACAGCGGTCTTACTTTTTGCCCTGAGAGCCAGTGTTTATGCGGGTCTCGTACCCTTTTTAGCCTTGTCTGATGTTGTCCGGTGTCTGATTCAGTCCGTCTTATTGGACATGAAAAAATGGGGTAAATGGGGTACGCTGTGGGGTACAACGTGGGGTACGACTTCAGAGAGAGCGGGCAGATTCCGCCCGTCATGCCTTTTTATGTCTGGGAGCTGTCAATAAAAGCCGGTTCATGTTACAATGAGATTGCGGCATATGACCAGCCGGGACGGGGAGAGTCCCGTGGAGGGAAAGAAAAATGAGTGACAGAGAAAAAGCTAAGATTTTAATAGATCAGATTCCTGAATACAAAATTAAATTGGTTCTTGCGTATTTGCAGGGCGTTTTTGATGGCGTGTCGGAGACTCCCAACAAGGAAACTATTGCGGCCTTCAAAGAGATCGAGGAAGGCGGCGGGTATCTGTTTTCCGGATCAACTGAAGATTTGTTTACTGAGCTGGCGGGGGATTAAAAATGCTGGATGTAAGATATTCTTCCCGGTTCAAAAAGGATTTTAAGACCTGTACAAAGCGCGGGTATGATCTGCTGAAGCTTCAGACAGTGATTAATACGCTCCGGATCCCGTTCCCGCTGCCGGATGGAAACAGAGACCACCAACTGACAGGTGATCATAAAGCTTATCGAGAGTGCCATATTTCGCCAGACTGGCTGCTGATTTACTGCTATGACGGAGATATTCTTGTGCTCTACAGAACTGGCACACATGCAGATTTGTTTGGGATGTGAGTCAGGCAGAAGCCAGAAAGAATAATCAAATGATGTAGTAATTTATGGGAATTCTGGTTTTCCGTGTAGTTATGAGGTTTTTGGAATATAATCCCTCTTCCCCTGCTTCTGAAAACCGTTGTCATTAAGGCAGCGGTTTTCTTTATGCCATAGAATATTTATTGCAGAGATTCATACCTCCATAGACAGTAAAATTCTTTATATTGTAAAATAATAAACGCAGAGGGATCAATATTCCTCTGCTGTGACATCATTAGAAAGGACAGTTTTATGAAATTTGTAATTCAGGTTGTGGAAAACGCATCTGTACGTGTAGTGGAGGAAGCCGACGGCACGATTCCTGAGGGAGGCGGATATGTATCCGGCAGCATAGGGCGCGGCTTTATGGTACTGGTCGGCATCAGCGGAACGGATACAAAAGCGATCGCGGACAAGATGGTCGAGAAGATGCGAAAGCTTCGTATTTTTGAAGATGAGAACGGCAAGACCAATCTTGATCTGGCCGCAGTCGGCGGAGAGGTCCTCCTGGTCTCCCAGTTCACTCTCTATGCGGACTGCAAGAAAGGAAATCGTCCATCCTTTATTCATGCGGGACTGCCTGATATGGCGGAGCCCATGTTCAACTACATTGCAGACAAGTGCAGGGCGGCCGGAATGTCTGTTCAGACCGGTGTCTTCGGATCATTCATGAAGGTTTCTCTTGTCAACGACGGGCCTTTTACCATCGTTCTTGATTCGGACCAGATGGGCTGGTCCTGAGATATTTCGTTGTTTTTACAATAGCCGCTTGTGAACAGGTCACTGGTAAATTGTGTATTGTAAAGAAAAATAGGAGGTCATCGCGCCAACTATGATCATGGATTACAGCAAGGCAAAAAAACTGGGTGAACGTGAATATAGAAGAAGGCTTGTGAAGGGGCAGTACCCCTATCTTCCTTCCCTGGAGGAAATGGTCAGCGGCGTGGACCGGATGCCCGAGATCAGTCTGGGGCTGGCAGAGATCCCGCTGGATATGGTGGTCGGGACCAGGACGACCGGGCGTCAGAATGCTTTTGCGGCCAACTTCATGCCTCTGGTGGATGAGGATTCGGAGTTTGCTGCAAAATGGAGCAATCTCTATGACTCCCAGGTGGAAGAAGGGATCCGGGATCCCGTCAAAGTCTATGAGTTCATGAACCGCTTCTATGTCCAGGAGGGAAACAAGCGGATCTCTGTCCTGAATTACGTCGGTGCCGCATCTGTTTTGGCCAATATCATACGGATCAGGCCGCCCAGGACAGATTCCGAACAGAGCAGGACTTATTACGAGTATCTTGATTTTTACCAGGTGACAAAGAGTTTTGAGATTGTTTTTTCTGCGCCGGGCAGATATAACCAGCTGGCCCGCATTCTTCAGCAGAACCTGCACGATCCCTGGCCGGAGGAGCTCCTCGAGAAGCTGCATGCCGGCTTCATCGCCTTCAAGGAAATCTATCTGGCAAGGGGCGGACAGAAGCTTAATCTCACTGTCGGAGATGCCCTCCTGATCTATCTGAGCGTCTACAGCCTCGACAGCCTGACTCGGGAGGGGAGAGATGTAATCGGAAAACGTCTTGCCAAACTCAGGCAAGAATATTTTGTCGCCTCGCAGCCGGACAGGATCGCCCTGATCGAGAGCCGGAAGGACGCGGAGACGCCGGCCAAAAAGCTGGCGATCTCCAAAATCCCTGTGCCTGTGCTGCCCAGGCAGGCTTATTCCCCCGCGCATCCTCTGCGGGTGGCCTTTATCCATGAAAAGAACCCGGATGACTCAGGATGGGTCTATGGCCATATGCTGGGCATGAATCACCTCAAAGAAGCCTTCGGGAGTATCGTGGAAACTACATGCTTTTACAATTGCAGTAATGAGGAAGAAATCGGAGAGGCTTTTGACACTATTCTGGCGGAGAACTGCCGGGTGGTCTTTACGACTTACGACTCGCTCAGGCCATACGCACTCCGTTTTGCAGTGGAGCATCCGGAGATCAAGATCCTCCACTGCAGTGTCAATCAGTCAAATCATGCTCTGCGTTTTTACTACGGAAAAATGTACGAGGCCAAGTTCCTTCTGGGCGCCCTGGCGGCCAGTATGGAGGATGATCACAGGATCTGATACGTTGCCGGCAGGCAGGATGTGGCTGCGATCCCCAACATAAATGCCTTTGCCCTGGGAGCCCAGCTCATTGATCCCTACTGCAAAGTCGTCCTTCAATGGGTCGGCAGTGAACCCAGAAATGAAAGCATTTCTTCCGATAGTCTTTCCGGATCGGTGAAGAATACAGCAAAACAGATCAGTATGTTCTCCGATATAGATATGATCCGTC
This sequence comes from uncultured Lachnospiraceae bacterium, assembly GCA_902780385.1. Lineage (GTDB taxonomy): Bacteria > Bacillota > Clostridia > Lachnospirales > Lachnospiraceae > CAG-791. Next base: position 62,220 of record CACZFF010000012.1, on the reverse strand, counting down.
CGGAGGAGCGCATCCGCCGATACGGCGTGTTTGAACTGGGTGAAAACGGAGAGCAGAAGAGAATTGCAGCCCCTATCTGGAACTGGGGCATGTTCTATGAGCTGGTTGTACGCAAAGTCATCGACGGGACATACGACAGTTTGGCCGCGTCCAGGAAAGACTATTCGCTCAATTACTGGCTGGGACTTGAATCAGGCCTGATCGATATTATTTTGTCGGATGATCTGCCTCGTCCCGTCTACAGACTCTATGAACTTCTGCGAAAAGGGGTCATAGAGGGAAGGGTGAGCCCTTTCCAAGGAGTCATCTACGACAGGGACGGCGGTGTGCACGGAACAGAAGGTGTTTCGCTCACACCCGCGGAAATCATGTCCATGGACTGGCTTGCAGAGAATGTCTGCGGCGCTGATATCAGCGATGCAGATACCGGCGATGCAGATACCGGAGATGCAGATGCTGGCGATGCTGATACAGGTGCTGCAGATACCGGCGATGCAGATACCGGAGATGCCAATGACTGCGGCACAGATGCATGTGATGCAGATGCCGGCGATGCCGATGACAGCGGCGCTGATGTCGGTGATGCAGAATAGAAGTAAAGTCGGATAGACTAAAGGTTACAGTACACCTTCCACAGGAAACATACTGAAAGAGAAAAGACCGGATCGCGGATGATAGTTAAAAAACCGGGGGTTACAGTGAAAATACTGGTGATTGCAGATACAGAATCGAAAGCACTCTGGGATTTCTTCGAGCCGTCCAGGCTCGAGGATGTAGAACTGATTATTTCCTGCGGGGACCTCAATCACCGCTATCTGGAATTTCTGGTGACTTTTGCCCATTGCCCCCTCATGTATGTGCACGGCAACCACGATGGCAGCTACCTGAAGAATCCTCCCGAGGGTTGTGAATGTATCGAAGATAAGATCGTTCGCTATAAGGGGCTCCGGATCCTGGGACTGGGCGGATCTCTCCGCTATAAGGAAGGACCCTGCATGTATACAGAAGGAGAGATGAGAAAGCGGGCTTTTAAGGCAAGGCTCAAGTCGATCCTGTACGGCGGGGTTGACATTCTCGTCACCCATGCGCCCGCCAGAGGCTGGGGAGATATGGAGGACCTTCCCCACAGAGGATTCAATTGTTTCAATACCTTCCTCAATGTCATACGGCCGGGCTACATGTTTCACGGACATGTCCATCAAAGCTACGGGCATTTTCAGCGCGAACTTGTTCACGAGAGCGGAACGCGCATGATCAATGCAAGCGAATACTATTATGTAGAGGTATGAGTCAATGGGGACGGTTCCGAGTCAATGGGGACGGTTCTGACTGACTCCTTGCGTGCAATGAGTCAGTCAGAACCGTCCCCGAAGACTCAGAACCGTCCCCGAAGACTCAGGACCGCCACCGCAGGCTCATTCCACTCTTCAGTGTCTGTTCGGAGATGTTCAGAACAGGAGTTCTGCACAGCTGTAAAGTCTGGTTTGTCACAAGCGCACAAAGGACAGGCGGCGCAGGGTTATTAATTAGTATAAAAGGCTACTGTACAGACCCACCTGAAACGCGAGGTGTTTTTCGCGCGCTTTTCGCGAAAAACCCGAGTTAAACGGCGGAAATCGCGCGCACAGCGCATTGGAATGCGATTTTCGCAACGTTACTTGTACACGCCCTCGATAGGGCGTGTACAGTAACTATAAAAGTATATATTCATAGAAAACTTGCATTGAAAAAGACAGCTCTTGACTATATAATATAACAAGTAATGTTAATCTACTGTCAATGATGCTCTGCGGAACAGAAATTCTCAACACAGAGTGGTTTTGCCGCGTCTATAGAAAAATGGCATTTCCGTAAGCATCGGCTTTTTCGAGGGAGGCGATTATGGGACAGATAGCATCTGATTTTTTTAAGAAATATGGATCTGCCTATTACATGGAAAATGCGTTCAGCGTGGAAGAACTGCTTCGCATGGGGTCACATGATATACAGGAGGAATACGCAGGTCTGATGGATTCTGAAGAATCCTACATTCCCGCTGATGTCATGTTCAGTCTTCTGCGTGACCGGGCATTCTTCGCTAATCTTTTAGCAATGCGCGATGCCGGCGAGCAGGTTGTCATGAGCAATGTTTCCATTGCGATCACCTCCAACCATGTCGGTGTTGAAGGAATCAGCCCTGAGGACGCCGCAGAGAATATCATCGCTTTCTTCGAAGACGAAGATGATGTCTCCCAGACCATCCGCGGCGCGATGATCGGCAACGGCGGACGTGTCAGCAAGATTTATGTTTTTGCTAACGGATGGTTCGGCGTAGAGACAGAACAGCTCATGGATATGTCCTGGGTGGATAAGGTTGAAGACGGCGAAATTGAAGAGCTTCCTGCGGATGATGATCTTTATGAGCCTTCCACCAGTTACCTCTTCTCAGATGACGGCGATCTGATCGCCACACCGGATTTCCATGACAATATCAATTCATGGATGCTCTTTGTCGAGATGTTCTCCGCAGTCCATGAGGAAGCTTCCGCAGCAGATGAGGATATGCTTCAGGATATCGAAATCGACGACGCAGCCAAGAACTATATCGTCTTCTCTGATGAGGTACAGCATGCCATCGATGCCGGCAAGCCCCTCGTTATCATGGAAAGCGCTGCTACTTTCGGCGGCATGATCTATCCCGGAATCTACGATTTTGCAAAGGCTATGCAGAAAACCGTCAGGGATAACGGCGCCTGCCCCGCTTTTGTCGCGATTATCAACGGCGTGATCCACATCGGTCTGACTGATGATGAGATCTATTATCTGGAGAACAAGCGCGGCTCCATCTTCAAGGCCTCCGCAAGAGATATTCCGATCCTTCTGGCCAAGAGAGCGGACGGCGTTATGACCATCGCGGCAGCTGTATCGGCAGCAGCTATGGTCGGCTGTGTTGTCGCCTGCGGCTCCGGTATCGGCGGTGCCCAGATCGGCGCAGAGAAGTCCATGGATATCTCCACTGACCTCGAGTCCCTCGCCAGCAACGCTGTCATGGTCGTATGTTCCGGCACAAAGCCGATCCTGGACCTGAACCTGACCATGGAATACCTCGAGACAAAGGGCGTTCCGGTCATCGGCTACGGCACAGACCGCATGCCCGAGTACATGGTCCGCGGCAGCGGATTCCGCCTCACCTATCGTATGGATACCCCCGCTGAGCTGGCAGAGGTCATGAAGATCAAGGCCAAGATGGGAATCCCCGGCGGCGTTCTGGTCGTGAACCCTGTTCCCAAGGAATATGAGCTGGATCCCGTCAAGACCCGTATGGCTGTCGACGAAGCAATGCACGATGTTGAGAAGAACAACGTTCAGGGCAAGGCGATCACCGGCTACATGATGGGCCGTATCAGAGAGTACCTCGGCAAAGAGAGTATGGAATCCCAGAAGGCCTTCCTGCTCAACAACGCCGTCCTCGCTGCAAAGATCGCTACCGCTCTTCGCGGCAAGAGATAAGATCCTGTTTCCGCTCTCCGCAGGCTGGGGATGAAATCCAGTTTCTGCCCTCCGCGGACAGCAGCGAAGGTCTGACCAGGATTAAATAATATAACCAAACAAGGGTGTGCCCGGAAAATGCCAGCAATCATTTCCTGACATCTTCCCGGCTTACCGCAATCAAATGAATATATACTGTCAACCTGACGGGAAGCATGCGTTTCGACCCGAAAGAGCCTGACAAAAAACATACGATTGCATGAGAATGGTCTCGATTTTCAGGAATGCGGCCTGATTGTCCCGGCGTCTGTTTTGCCTGGACAGATCCCTATCCTGAAAGGCAGATTTTCTGTGCAGCAGTATGACCGGATCATTCCGGAATTGGTTTACAATAAAAGGCTCCTTTTGCGTCCCGTGCGCATAAAGGAGTCTTTTTTATGATCAAAATCGCTATTTACGGCAAAGGCGGAATCGGTAAATCAACAGTGACAAGTCATCTTGCGGCGGCCTTCGCGACACTCGGAAAACGGGTGATCCAGATCGGCTGTGACCCCAAGGCGGATTCCACCATCAATCTTCTGGGCGGGCAGCCCCTGAGGCCCGTCATGAACTATCTGCGGGAGGAGGACGAAGATCCCGAGACGCTGGATGAGATTTCCCGCGTCGGTTTCGGCGGAATCCTCTGTATTGAGACCGGCGGCCCTACTCCCGGCCTTGGCTGCGCCGGCAGAGGGATCATTGCAACCTTCCAGCTGCTGGAGGACCTGCGTCTGTTCGAGACATGGAAGCCGGATGTTGTCCTCTACGATGTCCTGGGCGACGTGGTCTGCGGCGGATTTGCAGCACCTATCCGCGAAGGATATGCGGAGCAGGTCCTGATCGTCACATCGGGTGAAAAAATGGCACTCTATGCGGCCAACAATATCGCGACCGCCGTTGAGAACTTCGAGGACAGAAGCTATGCCCGTCTCAGGGGTGTGATCCTCAACCACCGCAATGTCGTGGGCGAGGATGAGAAAGTCCGTGCCTTTGCGGATTCCAAGAGTCTGGAGATCGTGGGTGAAGTCCCCCGCAGTGATGATATCACCCGCTGCGAGGACCGCGGCATGACCACCATCGAGGCCGACCCCGGCCTTCCTGTCAGCCGCACCTTCCTGGAACTGGCACAGAAGCTCATGGACAAGCCTCAGTAAACCGCCATGGCAGCGCGACTGCCTCCACCAAGGGAGTAAAAGTCGATTGCTCCACATGGCGAGGCCATGCCCCTGACTCTGACATACATCTATAGAGAAATTTGAAGAATTCGATAAGGATGCTTTCTATTCATGCAAAAAGAAAAACCAGTATTTTACACAGCGGCGGAGCTTACCGCGCGCGGAAGCAATGATATTCCCCGTGAGCTTGTGTCCACAACCCATCTGATCTACAGTTCGCCGGCCACCCTGGCCTTTAACTCGCCCGGTGCGGAGGGTTATGGGGTCAAGCGCGCAGGCCTTGCCGTTCCCGGTTCGGTCATGCTGATCGTTTCTCCCGGCTGCTGCGGCAGGAACACTTCCGCCATCAGCCGCATGCCGGGTTACGAGGACCGCTTTTTCTATCTGACGATGGATGAGACAGATCTAGTCACCGGCCGCCATTTGAAAAAGATCCCCAAAGCTGTTGCGGAGCTCTGCCGCGGCCTTGAGGGACAGGGAAAGCGCCCCAAAGTTGTCATGATCTGTATTACCTGTGTGGATGCCCTGCTCGGCACTGACATGGAACGTATCTGCCGCCGCGCCGAGGAAAAGGTTCCCGGTGTCCGCGTCCAGCCCTGCTATATGTACGCCCTGACCCGTGAGGGGAGAAAGCCCCCCATGGTGCATGTCCGCCAGTCGATCTATGAGCTTCTGGAACCCAGAAAGAAAAAACCGACCTCTGTCAATCTGCTGGGCTTTTTTGCCCCCCTCCAAGGCAGCGAAGCAGAGTATTCGATCAGCAGCCGGCAGGCCCCGGATACAAACGGAGAGAGCAGCCAATCCAAGGATCAGGATAGAGGGGGCGTCTCGTCCTCTGCTCAGGATACGGGGACCGCTCCGTCCGCTGATACTGACAGAGGCAGTGAGCTGATCCCGATCCTGCGCCAGGCCGGCGTGCGCAAAGTCCGCCAGATCGGCGCCTGCCCCGACTACGATGCCTTCCAGGAAATGGCGGAAGCCAATTTCAATATCGTCCTGAATCCGGAGGCCCGTCCGGCTGCCTATGATCTGCAGGAAAGACTCGGCATTCCCTTTATCGAAATGAGCAGGTTCTATCAGATCGACAGGATCGAAGCCCAGTATGCTGCCCTGGGAAGGGTTCTGCAGACAAAGTTTGATGATGCCGGATACAAACGCGAAGCAGAAGAGGCTGTGGAGGCTTTCCGAAACAGCTTCCCCGACGCAGTCTTTTCTGTCGGCGAAGCCATGAACGGCAATCCTTTTGAGCTGGCCTGCGCTCTTGTCCGGGAAGGCTTCAGGGTGCGGGAGATCTTCGGGACAGTCAATAAAGACAGCTATGTCTGGCTCGGTCTTCTTGATAAGCTGAGCCCTGAGACACGGATCTACTCAAACCTTCATCCATCCATGCTCCACTATGACGCGCAGGAGGCGGCAGCTTCCGGTGTGACGATCTCCATCGGACGTGATGCCGGCTGGTATCATCCCGGGACAGCAAACGTCCAGTGGATCACGGATGTGCAGCCTTTCGGCTACCGGGCGGTTACTGGTCTTTTTCAGGCGCTGAAGGATGCCATGGAAACCGGAAGCCGCGGCAGCTTTACTTCTGCAATCTCCCTTGGCAGGACAGAAGAGCAGTCGTCTTCGGAAACCCTGACTGAGAAAGAAAAGACTGTTCAGGATATTCCGACGGTCTGTCCGGTAAGGGCAGGGCAGTCGATACCCTGCATTCCCGGCAGGACGGAAATTTTCGATGGTGCGAAAACCCCTGCGGGTTTCAGGCGCTTTACAACACCCTTTGCCCCTGACCAGTCCGGCGCGGTCTCCGTTCTCTATGATATGGGCGGGATCTGTGTCATCTGCGACGCGGGCGGCTGCACCGGCAATATCTGCGGCTTTGACGAACCCCGCTGGTTCGGCAGCCAGAGCGCTGTCTTCAGCGCCGGCCTTCGCGATATGGACGCGATCCTGGGCCGCGATGACCGTCTGGTGGAAAAACTTTCCGATGCGGCCGGGATCATTCCTGCATCCTTCGCAGCCATCGTCGGAACCCCGGTTCCGGCTGTCATAGGCACTGACTACCGCGCCCTCTGCAGGATGGCCTCCAAAAAGACGGGCCTCCCTGTCGTAGGTGTAAATACGGACGGTATGGAGTATTACGACAGGGGACTGGAAAAGAGTTATCTTGCCCTCGTGGAGGCCTTCTGTCCGACACAGGACGATAAAGATACTAATGATACCAATGATACTGCGGCCCCCGGCAGGACCGTCGGCATTTGGGGATATTCCCCGTTGGATTTTGCGGGAATCCTTTCTGAAACAGATTTGAGAGAATGGGTCAGACAGCAGGGATATGACAGGATGATCTGCTGCGGCGCCGGAACGAAGGCGGGGGATCTTCCGGCACTTTGTTTTGCAGAGAAAAACATTGTCCTTTCTCCCGCAGGCACAGGGGCGGCCAAATGGCTGGAGAAACAATACGGCACGCCCTGGGAATATTGTATTCCGCAGGCTTCTGCCATACTGAAAAAAGCTGCTCCCGACATGCCTGCCGGCAGGACCCTGGTGGTCCACCAGCAGGTCCTGGCAGATACTATCTGCGGTATTCTCCGAAAAAAAGGAATGCAGGCTGATACGGCGGGATTCTTCATGATGCAGCCCGGACTGCAGAAGGCGGACGATGTCCGATTGCGCGAGGAGACAGACCTGCGCTCCCTGGTGCAGGAGAGGCACTATGACAACGTGATCGCCGACGGCTCCCTTGCCCCTGTTCTGGCGGGACTGCCAGTCAGGCTTTATCATCTGCCTCACTTTGCTGTTTCCGGTGAGCAGAAACCCGACTGATACTCAGATCATCAGACAAGAATTTTTCGAAAAAATAAAAAGACATTTTTCTTAAACAGCAGCGGTATTTTTACAAAAGCAGCTGCTATTTGAAAACCGCAGCGATATTCTTGCAAATAGTAAGGACATTCGGTCCGAAAGGAAAACACTGCCATGAGTAGCATTACAACCGTGCGTTTTCGTGTATATGGAATCGTGCAGGGCGTCGGCTTCCGCCCGACGGTGGATCGTCACGCCCAAACCGCCGGGATCCACGGCAGTGTCTGTAACAAGGGCCCCTATGTGGAGATTTTCGCCCAGGGGACAGCTGCACAGATCAAGTCCTTTGAGACACTCCTCAACGAACATCCTCCCCGCCGTGCCGCGATCCTGAAGATTGATGAGAAACCGGTGGAGGATGCCGCTGTGTTCGAGTCTTTTTCGATCATAGAAAGTGAGAAGACCAGCGGTGAGATCTATATTTCGCCTGACATCGCCATCTGCGAGGAGTGCGAACAGGAGATGTATGATCCCCGAAACCGCAGGTATCTCCATCCCTTTATCAACTGCACATGCTGCGGTCCCAGGATGACCATCCTGGATGCCCTGCCCTATGACCGCGAGCGCACCAGTATGAAGATGTTCCCCATGTGCAAACCCTGCGCGGAGGAATATTACGGTCCCTGGTCACGCAGGTATGACGCCCAGCCCGTCTGCTGCAACGACTGCGGCCCGCAGGTCTACCTGCTCCCAGTAAAAAAGGATCAGGACAGGACAGGGGACCGGAAAGAATTTGAAAAAACGGACCAGCCTGTAAAGACTACCCGGGGAGGGGTCAGGGCGCAGATCATAGGACGGGATGCCATCACGGCCGCCCGCAGGACCATTTTCGAAGGCGGCATTGTGGCAGTCAAGGGAATCGGCGGTTTTCACCTTTGCTGTGACGCGACCAGCGAGCAGGCAGTGCAGAAGCTGCGCGACAGAAAACGGCGTCCGGCCAAGCCTTTTGCGGTCATGATGAAAGACGAGAAAACGGTTCGCCGCGAATGTCTTTTCAATGAGGAACAGCATCAGATCCTGACAGGCCACCAGAAGCCTATCCTTCTTCTGGACAAAAGAAAGACCGGATCGATAATGGCAGACGACCAGGCAGGGTCCGGCGGGAAAAAGCCTTTTGCAGATCCGTCTGATATAGAAACTGAGGGAAAGGACCCCCTTCTGGCTCAGGCGATTGCGCCCGGTAATCCCAAGGTGGGTGTCATGCTTCCCTATGCGCCGCTGCAGCATCTTCTTTTTACCTATGATGACGGACTGAAGATGCCGGATTGTCTGGTCATGACAAGCGGAAACGTCTCCGGCGCCCCCATCTGCCGTGACGATCAGGACGTCCTTTCGGAGCTCTCGGCATTCTGTGACTGTATTCTCAGCCACGACCGGCTGATCCGGATCCGCGCCGACGATTCCGTCATGGATTTTCACCGCGGCGAGCCCTATATGATCCGTCGTTCCCGCGGATATGCGCCGCTCCCCATGCTGCTCACGGGGGAGATGAATGGCTGTGTCCTGGCAGTCGGCGGTGAGCTGAAAAACACCTTCTGCATCGCCTCGGGCAATCTCTTTTATCTGTCTCCCTATGTCGGAGACCTGGAGGACCTCCGCACTGTGCGCGCCCTGCAGGAGACGATCGGACGTATGGAGACCCTGCTCGAAGTGACACCGCAGGCAGTTGTCTGTGATCTCCATCCCAAATACAATGCCACAACGGTGGCAGAAGAGATCGCAGAAAGCAGGAAGATCCCGATTCTCCGTATCCAGCATCATTACGCCCACGTCCTTTCCTGCATGGCGGAAAATGATCGGACAGAGCCTGTCATCGGAGTTTCCTTCGACGGTACCGGCTACGGAACGGACGGCACGATCTGGGGAGGAGAGATCCTGACTGCGGATTATCATGATTTTACCCGCGAATACAGCATCGCGCCCTTTACACAGATCGGAGGAGACAGCGCACCCCGCCAGGGCTGGCGCATCGCGGCCTCCATGATCTGGGACTACTGTAAATCGAGTCAATCGGAGGCAGACAACAAGGGAAAATCGGAAGCTGTCCCACAGCAGGAAAGGGATCCTTCCAATCCCCCGGATCCGGCCGGACAGTATTTTTCCATCATGGAGTCCCTTGAAATCTGTGATCTTCAGAATGCCAAAGTGCAGCGCATGATGGCGGAAAAAAAGATGCAGGCCGTCACATCGACCAGCGCTGGCCGCCTTTTTGACAGCGTGAGCGCCATGCTTGGCATCCGGCGCGAGTCCACATATGAAGGCGAGGCTTCCATAGAACTTGAATTCGCGGCGGAGCGGTACGCCGAAAAGCTTGCCGCCGGAACCATTCAAAGGCAGGAGGATGAACTGATGGACATCAGAAGCCGCCTGCAGCCGGATCAAGTAAGCTCCCATCTGCCGACAGACCTTTTGTTTGCGCAGCTTCTGGAGCGGCGGCTCAAGGGTCAGGATCCCGAGAAGCTGGCCTGGTATTTCCATCTCTTCCTTGCGGAGCTCGCTGTACAGGCCTGCGTCAGGATACGCCAAGAAAAGGGAATCGAAACAGTGGCCCTCACCGGCGGATGTTATCAGAACCGCCTGCTCCTGACACTTACCGAAGACCTGCTCCGGGAAAGAGACTTTGAAGTCCTGATCCACCATCTGGTCCCGCCCAATGACGGCGGAATCGCCCTTGGACAGGCTGCCGCTGCCATGATGCGGACCCGGAAGGGATCATAAATGTCTGCGGGCATCCGCCCATGGCCACAACTATAGATAACTATAAATAAAGAGAGGATAATAAAATGTGTGTTGGATTATCAGCAAGAGTCGTCCGTCTTCAGACTGACGGAACAGCCATCGTGGATGCTTCCGGCGCGCGCAGGGAAATCTCCGCGCAGCTGCTTGACGACCTTATGCCGGGCGACTATGTCATGGTACACGCGGGCGCCGCGATTGCAAAGATCACCCAGGAGGATGACGAGGAGAGCGATGAGGTCCTCGGTTCTCTGTTTTGATGAGACCGGCAAGAAGTTTTTTGTGCCGGTCTGAAAGGTAATGGTGAATTCCTGTTATGAGTGACAATAAAAAAAATGTGATCGCGCGTGCGCGCGCCATTATTGACAGTTACGATGGAAAACCCATCCGGATCATGGAGGTCTGCGGGACCCATACACATGAGATCTTCCGCCTGGGGATCAGGCAGATCCTGCCTGACAAAGTCAGGCTGATCTCAGGACCCGGATGTCCGGTCTGCGTGACACCGGTGGATTTCATTGATGAGGCGGTCTATCTTGCCATGGAGCGCGATGTGACCATCTGTACATTCGGCGACCTCGTTCGTGTGCCCGGGTCCTTCGGAACGTCCGCACAGACATCTGATAAAAAGACTGCAAAGATCGGAAGCCTTGCCGCGGCGCGTGCGGCCGGCGCCAGGATCCAGGTGGTCTATGCCCCCCAGGATGCAGTGGCCTATGCGAGAGAACATCCGCAGGAGCAGGTTGTCTTTTTGTCTGTCGGTTTTGAGACGACAACGCCTTCTTCCTGTCTTGCCGTCAAAGAGGCACAGAGGGAAGGCCTGACCAATTTTTCCATTCTGACAGCCAATAAGACCATGCCGTCTGCCTACGCGGCCATGAAGGACAGTACGGACGCTTTTCTCTATCCCGGACATGTCCACGCGATCACAGGGACCGGGATCTGCGAAAAACTGGCTGAGGAAGGCACCAGCGGTGTCGTGGCCGGCTTTACTGCCAGGGAGCTGATGACCGCTCTGGCAGTGATCGTCAAAAAGACACAGGAAGGCAGCCCCTTTTTTGAAAACTGCTATCCCCGTGTGGTGCGTGCAGAGGGGTCGCCCGCAGCACAGCGCCTGGTGGAGGAGATGATGGAACCCTGTGACGCCCGCTGGAGAGGGATCGGTGTGCTTCCGCAGTCCGGTGTACAGCTCCGGCCGGAATATGCCGCCTTTGATGCGCGCGTCAAATTCAACATACCTTCCATGCAGGGGCGCGAGAATCCCGCCTGCCGCTGCGGCGAAGTCCTGCAGGGCAAGTGCATGCCCTCGGACTGCAAAGTCTTCGGCAAGGGCTGCACGCCCGAGCATCCCATCGGCGCATGCATGGTTTCCGGTGAAGGCGCATGTTCCGCCTTCTACCTCTACGGCGGAGACCGGTGACACAAATATATATTCGCTGACAGCAAATATTGATATCGAAATCAGCTATTGATATCGAAATCAGCTATTGATATTGCCGGCAGATATTGGCAGAAAAAGCATATATTGCTTTTGTACTTTTGATAGTAAGTATTGTTATTGAGCAGTTCATTTACCTGATCATGAACCTCATCTGAAAGGACACAGATATGCAGGAAACAGTTACACTCGCCCACGGTGCCGGCGGAAAACAGACATCGGAACTGATCGAAAAAGTATTCAAAGCCCATTTTGAAAATCCACTTTTTACACCGGATGACGCCGCTGTGCTCCAGATTCCGGCGGGCAAAATGGCCATGTCGACCGACGGCTTTATCGTCTCCCCGGCCTTCTTCCCGGGCGGAAATATCGGCAAGCTGTCCATTTGCGGCACAGTCAATGATCTGGCCTGCATGGGTGCACAGCCCATGTATATGACATGCGCCTTCGTCATCGAAGAGGGCTTTCCCATGGTCAGGCTGGAGGAGATTGCCGCCGCCATGGAAAAAACCGCCGCGGAAGTCGGTGTCTGCATCGTGGCCGGTGATACCAAGGTCGCCGGCAAGGGCCAGGTGGACGGTGTTTTCATTACAACGACGGCAGTAGGGCGCATTATGGATGGCGTTCAGACCGGCGGAGCGCTGGCAAAGCCGGGAGACTGTGTCATCGTGACCGGCGATGTCGGCCGCCACGGCTGCACGATCCTGCTCGCCAGGGATGATTACGGGATCGAGGCCGATGTGACCAGCGACTGTGCGCCTCTCTGGCACGCTGTGAACAATATCCTGACAGCGGCCCCCGATATTCATGTTATCCGCGATGCCACCCGCGGCGGAGTGGGCACGGTCCTCTATGAGATCGCCGGACAGAGCAATGTCGGTTTTTCCCTGGAGTCGGAGAGCATTCCCGTCGATCCCGGTGTCCGCGGCGTATGCGGCATGCTGGGCCTTGAGCCCCTTTATCTTGCATGCGAGGGACGGCTTGTCATCATCGCTCCGGCTGAGAAAAAGGACATCATCCTGGAAACTCTCCGCAGGAGTCCTCACACAGAAGGTGCTGCCTGCATCGGTACCGTGACAGAAGACCATCCCGGACGAGTCGTCCTCAATACTGAGATCGGCTCCCAGACCATCCTTCCCCGTCCCGGCAACGAACTGCTTCCCAGGATCTGCTGATCTTTCAGCAGACAGAGGATTGGAAAATGATGTCAGGTCATTCTTTTTTGATCCTCTGTCCTCTGTCAATTTTTACGCCTCTTTTTGCTTCCGTTTTTGATGTCTTTGAATTGACGTTTTTGGGCATGGATCATTGTGCCCGGCCCCAAACCACAATATCTCGATAAAGAGGAGTCTATGGATACACGTGTCGCTGTAATAGCAATCATTATAGAAAAAGAAAATGCCGCCGAGGGTGTCAACAACATTCTGCACACTTATCGCCGCTATATAATCGGACGGATGGGCATTCCCTACCGCGAAAAAAACATCAACATCATCAGTGTTGCTGTCGATGCCCCCGAGACTGAGATCACGGCTATGTCCGGCAAGATCGGCCGTCTGGACGGCGTCAGCACGAAGACTGCCTATTCAAAAGTGTAAAAACTGACGAGGATATTCTTTTATGATCAAGATAGCATTTTACGGAAAAGGCGGCATTGGGAAATCGACCACGGTGTCCAATATTTCCATCGCTCTCGCACAGCGAGGTTTGAAAGTACTGCAGGTTGGCTGCGATCCCAAAGCCGATTCAACAAGACTTCTTCGGGCGAATGCCGGGATGGAGGACAAGGTTTCCGGACACAGCAGTCTGATCTGCAGTGAGCATACTGCCGGTAACTCCCAAAATGAGGCGGTGGATTCCGATATTGCTGCCATGATCCGGAGGATGCGCACGGGTGCCTCCTTTACGGTCATGGATCATATCCGTTCCAGAAAGCCCTTTTCCGCGCATGACATTGTTCAGACCGGATATGCCGGTGTGCTCTGCGCTGAGGCGGGAGGACCCCTTCCCGGGCAGGGATGTGCCGGCCGCGCTGTCATCACGGCGCTGGAAAAAATGGAGGAGATCGGCGTTTACGATCTTTTCTGTCCGGATGTCGTTCTTTTCGATGTTCTGGGCGATGTTGTCTGCGGCGGTTTTGCCATGCCCATGCGCAAGGGCTATGCAGATCATGTCTTCATTATGACGTCCGGCGAGACCATGTCGATCTATGCGGCAGCCAACATCGGCCTTGCCCTGGAGAATTTCAGCGGCCGCGGCTATGCCCGCATGTCGGGCATCATCCTCAACCGCAGGGATGTTCCGGACGAGGAGAGCAGGGTGTCTGCTCTGGCCGCAGAACTGCATTCAGAACTGGCAGGAACTCTTTCCCGCAGTCCTCTGGTGCTGAAAGCCGAGGAGGAGGGACAGTGCCTCCTGCAGGCATATCCCGATTCGGAGATGGCGCAGGAGTACAAGAGGCTGGCGGATGCCATCGCCGCTAAAACCCTGGCCGGCAGCGGCGCTTAAAAAACAGGGATCCACCCGCTCATGAGATAAACATGCAATCTAACATGAAGTGTAGAGGTATATCAGATGCTTCGCAGAGTAGAACGACCGGATTTCCATATTGATGAAAAAGATGCCGCCGTCCGGATCGCGGACGCAGAATTCCCTGTGCCCTTTGCCCACAGGCTGGAGTTCAACGCCCCTGTACACGGCACATGGAATATAGTCCATATCGGTCTTATGGTTCCGGACTGTCACCAGATTTATGTCTGTGCGGACAATTGTATGCGCGGTGTCGTACTGACGGCTGCGGAGATGGGGGCAGGGGACCGTTTTTCCAGTGTTCTCATCGAGGAAAATGATCTCTACGACCAGAATCTGGAGACGATCACAATAGAGGGTGTGTCAGACGTCATCCGCCGCCTTCCTTATCGCCCCCGCGCTGTGACTGTTTTCCTGGTGTGCCTGCATCACTTTGTGGGCACTGATGCCGCTTTTGTATTCAAGACACTGGAGGAACGCTTTCCGGACATCGATTTTATGCGATGCTGGATGGATCCCGTCATGCAGAAGACCGGCCTGACACCGGAGCAGAAACTCAAGGAGTCCATGTTCCGCCCCGTGCGTCCGCTGCCGGTGGATCCCGGACTGGTCTGTGTGCTCGGCGACAATCAGGCACTGGATCCCGACAGTGATATTGCGCAGACAGTCAGGGAAGCCGGCGGAAGGATCCTGCAGCTCAACGACTGGAAAAAGCACGGTGAGCGCATCGGGATCTCTTATCTTCGGAAAGCTGTAACGGACAAGGAGGCCCAGGAGGCATACAGCTTTATGATCCCTTGTGAAAACTACGATGATTATCTGCGGATCGGCTCGGCAGGGCTTTTTATAACCCGCAGCCCCCTGGGCGTCCATGGTGTTTATCAGCTGGCTAAACGTCTGGGAAGGCCCTTTTTATACCTGCCGCCGGTATGCGGTGAAGACCGGATAAGGCAAGAACTCTCAAAGCTCCGCAGCGCTCTCAGGGACAATCTGCAGCAGACTGCCGGTGCTGCCGGAACTGCCGGAGCTGTCAGAACTGCAGGAACTGCCGGGACAGATGCCGGAGAGCCGGATGCTGCAGAAACAGATCATCTTGAGGGATCCATTAGGGATGAATCTTCGGCTTCGAAAGCCCTGCAGCATGCCCTGGGCCTGATCGGGGATACGGAGATCACCATTGACTATATCCTGAATCCCCGCGTGCTGAGTCTTGCCAGACGTCTTCTGGAGGCGGGATTTCGTGTGACCCGTGTCTATCTGGATGCCATTCTTCCCGAGGAGGAAGAGGACTTTCTGTGGCTGCAGAAGAATTGCCCTGACCTCATACTCAACGCGACGATCCATCCCAAAATGCGCGTGCTCCACAATGCGGAGAACGAAGGGAAAATGCTGGCTCTGGGCCCCAAAGCCGCCTGGTTCGGCGGTACCGCCCATTTTGTCAACCTCGTAGATTACGGCGGAATCTGGGGTAATTCCGGCATCGAAAAGCTCGCTGCCCTCATGGAAGACGCCTGGCTCAATGAAAAGGATACCAGGTCCATTGTGCCCCGCAAGGGACAGGGCTGCGCCTGCGTTCTATAAATCATCGGGAAGGAGACTAGGCCAATATGCGACAGGTTTTCAGAAAAATACCCGTCTACACCGGAGATGTATCCGGCGTATGCAGCGCCCTGTTTGAACTCGGCGGAATGGTCGTCATGCACGATCCATCCGGATGCAATTCGACCTATAACACACATGATGAGATCCGCTGGTATGACCATGACAGTCTGATTTTTATTTCCGGTCTCAATGAGATGGAAGCGATCATGGGGAGCGATGAGGACCTGATCCGCGATATCACAGAGTCGGCCCGTATTTATTCTCCCGGGTTCATTGCCATAGCCAATTCCCCCATTCCCTACATAACCGGAATGGACTTTGACGCCATCAGCCGCCTGGTCGAGGAGGAGACCGGCATCCCGACCTTTTATATCACCACCAATGGTATGCACGATTATACCCGCGGAGCCGGCCTTGCATTCCGGCAGCTCGCGGAGAACTTTGTGACGGAACCGGCCCTGACTGACAAGACGGCTCTGACAGACAGGTCTCTTCGCTGTAACATCCTGGGGATGACCCCTCTAGATTTCGCGGCAGCAACAAGTGTGGAAAGTCTGCGTTCAAAAGTTGAGGCGGCAGGTTTTGAGATCGTTTCCTGCTGGGCTATGGGAGATGATCTGGAAGGAATCCGCAAGAGCGCAATGGCTGACGTCAATCTGGTAGTCTCTTCATCCGGCCTTGCTGCAGCCCGATATATGTTCCGGAAATTCGGGATCCCCTTCACAGCAGGTTTCCCTGCAGAAGGTACCGAAGAGGTTTACTTTGAAGCGGTCACCAGGGCTGTACAGACAGGGGAAAACCAGTTTCCCTTCCGTGACCGCCGGGAGCCGGTCAATGATACCCTTCCCGTCTGTTTCATCGGGGAGCCGGTTATCATGACTTCCCTGGCCGCCCAGGCAGAGGAGCGGATCGGAGCACCGACCTATGTTTTCGGTGCCACAGAAGAGGCTGATGTCTTTCTGGGACCAAAAGACGCCGCACTCTGCGGAGAAGAAGAACTCGAGGAGGCGCTGGGAAAGCTTGGACGGACAAAAGTTGTCGCAGATCCCTATTACAAGGACGTCCTTCCTGCGGGCTGTGAACTGATTTCCCTTCCCCACCTGGCCTTTTCCGGCCGAATTTTACTCAATGAGATTCCGGATCTTTTTCGATTGATCATACACCGTCTCGTCAAGCTGCACAAACGCCTTGGGCACGCTCTCGCTCTACCCTCGCTGGCAGCGGTACTAAGGCCGCTAAAAAACAGCGGCCAAGTACCTGGCACGCAGCATCTCCTTCGGAGCTGCACAAGGCCCTTCGGCTGTTTGTGCAGCTTGACGAGACTCAGAGCCATTGGATACCTTTTGACCTTTACATCATCAGATGGAATTCTGACATCGGCATCATTTAATAAGGCAGCAGAAAGGAAATGTGAAAGTGGGCGAATATGACATTAAGCGGCTGGAGGTCGCGATCCAGTATATCAACCGTATGGTATCCGGCAGGAACCCTGTCACAAATCGTCCTGCCCCGGAAAATGAAGTCCTGACAAATCCCAACGTAAACCGTTGTCTCCAATTTGTCAGTGAGATCCTGACGGATGTTAAAAGTACCGGCGGTATCGTTGGAAAAGTGCCGAAAGTCCCGAAGGCGGCAAGGGCGCCAAAGCCCTCGATCGCCGAGACCTTTCCTTATGATATCCTGCAGGGATTCCGTTTTCAGAGGGACCAGCAGATTTCCTATTTTCTCAAACAGCTTGCGGAGCTTCTGCCTGAAGATGAATCTCTGGGTTTTCAGGCTACCATGATCACGGACTGGCTTCGTGAGAACGGCTATCTTGAGAAAACCTTCATGAAAGATATTTCAAAGGAAACAAATATTCCCACACAGAAGGGTGAGGAAATCGGGATATACTCGGAGAAAGCCGGAACGTTTCCCAATGAATACTATCGCATCTTTTATAACGAAAAGGCACAGCTTTTCCTGATCAGCAACTTCCGCAGGATCCTGACCGAGGGCAATGTCATCCGCGAGAGGCTCAGAAAAGAGCGGAGGGAGAAAAAGGAACAGCAGAGGGCGGAAGAAAAATCAGGTGTGTCAATACCTGGGCAGAATACTGTGCCTGCAGCGGGCCGCAGACCTTATGGGGGTCAGCAGAAACAAAATGCTGACGGCCGGAGTAACAAGGCTCCTGCTGCCGCAGATTATGATGATCCGGCATTCCTGTCCCTTCTGAACAGCGTTCCGGCAGATGTTTCCTATGGCGGAGCACAGGAAGATTATTCCTACGATAATCTGCAGGTTTTTCAGATTCCGGAAGCCACCGGCAGCAATCAGGCAGACGGTTTTGAAGGCTTTTCGGAAGGCGGATGGGAGAGCATGGACGAGGGGCTGCCCTGGTAATGGTTAGATGAATAAGGAGTATAGGCATGAGTTTGAATGATACCCCTTCGGGTGAGCGGATCCATATCGGTTTCTTCGGCCGCAGAAATGCCGGAAAATCCAGTGTTGTCAACGCAGTGACAGGACAGGATCTGGCCGTGGTCTCACAGGTGGAGGGCACGACGACAGATCCGGTCAAAAAGGCGATGGAGCTGCTGCCGCTGGGACCAGTCGTGATCATCGATACACCCGGGTTTGATGATGAAGGCATGCTGGGTGAGCTGCGTGTCAAAAAGACAAGACAGATCCTTGCACAGACAGACCTGGCTGTTCTTGTCGTGGACGGCACAAGAGGTCTTTGTGACTGCGACCGTGAACTGCTGGGTCTCTTCGAGGAGAGGAAAATCCCCTGCATTATCGCCAACAATAAATCGGACCTGCTGCAGGAAAAGACAGACGGCAATGTGCAGGCTGAAAAGCAGCTTTTTTCCGGGGACCTTCAGGGGACCGGCAAAACCCTTATTTCCGTCAGTGCGAAAACAGGGAACGGGATCTATGCGCTCAAGGAGAAGATCGCCGACATATACCGGGAGTGGAAAGCCGGGCAGGGCGCGGAGCCCCGTCTTGTCTCAGATCTTCTGCAGAAGGGGGACCAGGTCATACTGGTCATCCCCATTGATAAAGCTGCACCCAAGGGCAGGCTGATCCTTCCCCAGCAGCAGGTGATACGCGATATTCTGGATTCCCGCTGCAGCGCGCTCTGTGTGCAGGAGGACAATGTTGTCAATACACTGGACAGCCTGCGCAATCCGCCGGCCATGGTGATCACGGACAGCCAGGCCTTTGCCTCTGTGATGAAGGACGTTCCCGAGAGCATTCCTCTCACCTCTTTTTCCATCCTGATGGCCCGCTATAAAGGCTTTCTTGAGAAGGCCGTTCTGGGCGCCGCCCACATCGACCGCTTGAAGGACGGGGACAGGGTACTGATCGCGGAGGGGTGCACCCACCACCGCCAGTGTGACGACATCGGAACCGTAAAGATTCCACGCTGGCTCAAGACCCGCACCGGAAAAGAGATTTCCATTGAGACTTCATCCGGAACAGGTTTTCCCGAGGATCTCACCCCCTATGCCCTTGTCATCCACTGCGGCGGCTGTATGCTGAACGGCAGGGAGATGCAGAGCAGGATCGGCCGTGCCGTTTCACAGGGAGTGCCGGTTACCAACTACGGGACTGCGATCGCCTATATGAACGGCATCCTGCGCCGCAGCATCACAATGTTTCCGGATCTGGTCAGGAAGATGGACGCAGGTCTCTAAAGGATCCTCATTTTCGGCGGCCTGAAGGATCTGATCAGAGAGAAAGGATTCAAAGGGCTTCAGCGCACTGTAAATATGACATGTGCGTCTGACCGGTTCCCTGTGTCGTATTCAACTTCCACAGTCTGTGCGTCGTCGGGCACCTCGAAGGTGACGGTCCCTTTGGCCTTTCTTCCGCCGGGGACGTCGGCGGAGAGATAGTCGTCGCGGAAGAGAGTCCTTCCGCAGCTTTTTCCGTCTGCGTAGCAGCTGAAATCATGGACACTGATCTGACGGTCCCCGGCCTGCAGATTTTCAAATTCGAAAGTAAGTGTGTAGTACGTGCATCCCTCTTCGGGGTGCACGTTTTCGTTGTCTCTGTCATCTTTTTCGCACGAAAGATAAGAAATCTGCTGCAGAGCAGAGGAGGCTGTATCGCCGACTTTGAAAGCATTTTCCGAACGTTTTACATCGGGAGCGGGTACGATCCCTGCATTCCTTTCCCCTTCGAAGGCAAAGCGGACCCGGTCTTTTGTCAGCTGGTCGGGCTGGTATTCGACTTCGATCTGCTGCGCATCTTCGGGCACACAAAAACAGAGATTGCCGATGGCATAGCGTCCTGCAGGCAGGGAGGGCGGGAGATCTTCCTGGCCGCCGTAATAGGCCTGAGCAGCAAAGCTGTCCGCAAAACAGCTGAAGGCAAACAGAGAGATGGGGCAGTCATGTTTCATGCCGGTATTCCGGAAAGCAAACTGCAGATAGATGTATTTATATCCGGGTGCGGGCTGTTGATATTCACTTTCCTCCACATAGTCTCCGCTTGCCATATAAGTGATCTCCAGATCTCCGTCCTCAAGACTATCGCCTACACGGTAAATATCCTTCATGGAACCTTTATCGGATCCTATTTCTTTATTTTCATCGCTTTTTTCAAGAGCAGATCCTTCCCGATCACTTCTTCCTTCTGAACCCGGCTGACCGCCTGCCTGGCCTGACGCAGGATCCTTTTCTGACCCTGAAAGGTTTTGTCCGGAACCGGACGTCTGTTCCCGCTGAGAGGGATCCTGCCCTGCGTCCTCCCCGTCTTTACTCTGCCTGCAGCCGGCCAGCATCAGCACAGTTATCATGCAAAAGACAAGAACATGCCTGACAATTTTTCCAAATGATCTTCTTCTCATTATTTCCTCCCTTTCCGGCCATGCCGCTCTCCGGAGCGGCACCCTGAAGCTTTTTTTATGCCACGAAATCATTTATATGATATTTATACACAATTATGATACGAATTGTCAATACGATAATACGGATATTATTCGGGAAAGTGTTGACGGACGAGGGGCGGGGGAGGACGAAGGAGACATAGAACCGTCCCCTGTCTCCCGCAGATGGTGAAAATGGGACTGTAATCTGTTACAATATAAAAAAGCTGGAAACATAAAAAAGGTAACCGGACATCAGAGGAGACAGATGTGCATGAAGGCCCAAGTGAAGGAACATAGAAGAAGACACCTGCGGCGCAAGCCTGTCAGAGTATTATCTGTTATAGTTGTGTTTGTCCTGGCCGCATTGACAGCGGCTTGTTCGGGGAACGCGAAAGAGATCAGGATGGGCACCGCGAGGATCGGCGGCAATTATTACAGCTTCGGAATCACTTTTGCCCAGTTTCTGATGGATGATATCAGGGGTGTGGATGTGCAGGTGAAGGCGACCACCGGGTCAGGTGCCAATCTCAGGATGATCACACAGAAGGAGCCGGAGATCGAGCTGGCGCTGCTGCAGGCCGATGTTATCTCCGAACTCGCTGACAAAAGTGATTCATCCCCCGGATTCGGAGCAATTGCAGGCTTATATACGGAAGCGGTCCAGCTTGTTGTCCGGGCAGACAGCGGGATCAGAGAGGTCAGTGACCTTGCAGGCAGGGTCATCAGTGTCGGTGAGGCTGAGTCGGGGACGGAAAAGAATGCCCTGATGGTCCTGAGCGCTTATGGGATCGATCCCGGCACATATACTTGTCGAAATCTGAATTACGCGGGTGCCGCCCACGCCATGGAGGACGGCTCCATTGATGCGTTTTTCTGCACTATGGGAACTCCGGCAACAGTGATCGGAGCCCTGGCCAAAAAAGTTCCCATCAGCCTTCTTGATATTTCCGGGGAAGAAGCGGAGGCCATATTGGACACATATTCGTTTTTCTCCTCCTATACAATTCCGGCAGGGACCTATACCGGGCTGAACAGAGATGTGAAGACGATCGGTGTCAAATCTGTCCTTGTCGCGTCCGATACACTGAGCGCCGGCGTAGTCAAAAAGATCACGCAGAGTTTCTTTGATCATGCCGGTGAACTTCGCTATGCCGTTACAGTGGACTATAAGCCGAACCCGGCCGAGGCAGTGAAGGATCTGCCGATCGCCCTGCACGAAGGCGCCAGGGCCTGGTACAAAGAAAACAAAATCCAGTGAATTACTGGCATCCTTACTGGCTTTTTTTACGAGGTTTTTAAACAGAAATGACTTTTAAGACACAGGAAAAAATATTTTGCCAAAAGCAGGTGCCGCTGGAGGGCGGCACTTCCTTTCCCGTTCTGACATTTGCCGCATGGGAAGATCTTCCGGGCATACGCCACTGCTTTACAACTCGGGCAGGCGGTGTCTCCGAAGGATATCTATCCTCCCTGAATTTCCGCCGGGGACTCTATGATCCGGATGAAAATATCAACGAGAATTTCCGCCGCACTGCGCGTTTTTTTGATGTGGCGCCTGACCGCATTGTCTGCGCACAGCAGACGCACACTGCGAATGTCCGCATTGTAACGGAAGCGGACGGGGGCAAGGGTGTGACCAGAGACCGCGATTATACAGACGTGGACGGTCTGATCACAGATGTGCCCGGACTTGTCCTTTACACTTCCCACGCCGACTGCGTACCGATCTATTTTTATGATCCGGAGCGCAGAGTCATAGCGCTTGCCCACAGCGGCTGGAAGGGTACTGTCGCCAGAATCGGCCAAGTGACGATCCGAAAGATGACAGACATCTACGGGTGCAGGCCGGAGGATATTTATGCTGCCATCGGTCCCTCCATCTGTGCGGACTGTTATGAAGTCTCCGAGGATGTTGCGGATGCCATGAGGACATGTTTTAATTCCCATACCATCCCCCGGATCCTGGCAAGGGGAAAACGCCCGGGGAAATACCAGCTGGATCTGTGGCGTGCCTGTGAGCGGATCCTCCTTGAATCGGGGATCAGACAGGATCACCTGACGGTCACCAATCTCTGCACCTGCGAGAACAGCGAGTCGCTCTTTTCCCACCGGGCGACCAATGGGGAACGCGGCAATCAGGGCGCTTTTCTGATGATGGTCTGAGCAATATTAACCACAGTTTTTGAGCATTGAAAAAGTTGGAACAGATAAAATGACACAGACAAGAAAAAGACGTAATATTGATATGCTCAACGGCCCTCTCGCGGGGCCGATCATATTGTTTGCCCTGCCGCTGGCACTCTCGAGTATGCTGCAGCAGCTCTTCAACGCGGCGGACACGGCGGTCGTAGGCCGCTTTGCATCGAGTCAGGCCATGGCTGCGGTCGGCAGCAATTCCTCTGTCATCAATCTGGTCGTAGCGCTCTTTGTCGGCCTGTCAGTCGGCACCAATGTCGTCATCGCCAGCCTGATCGGACGCGGGAGGAAGGATGAGATTCCCACAGCTGTACACACGGCGGTAGTTGTTGCACTGATCAGCGGTGTCCTCCTGCTCTTTGTGGGAATCAGCATCGCAAGGCCGATGCTGACGCTCATGAATACGCCGGAGGATGTCCTGGACCTTGCTGTCCTGTACCTGCGCATTTATTTCCTGGGCATGCCATTTATCATGCTCTATAATTTCGGCGCCGCGATCCTTCGCAGTAAGGGCGACAGTACGCGCCCGGTCTATGCGCTGATCTGCGGCGGCGTCCTCAACGTGCTGCTCAACCTTCTGCTGGTCATTGTCTTTCACCTGCACGTGATCGGCGTCGCTTCGGCGACCGTGACTTCCAATATGGTCAGTTCTTTTCTGGTCATGTGGTTTTTGCTGCACGAGGAAGACGAGTTCAGGCTGAATTCGAAAAACCTGCAGATCCATAGAGGGTATCTGATGCAGATGATCCGCATAGGACTGCCCGCCGGCCTTCAGGGCGTTGTTTTTTCTCTCTCCAACACTGTGATCCAGTCCGGTGTCAACAGCTTCGGCTCGTCTGCTTCCGCGGGCTCCGCGGCGGCCCTGAATTTCGAGATCATTGCCTATTATATCGTGAATTCCTTCAACCAGGCCACGGTCACCTTCACCAGCCAGAATTATGCGGCAGGAAAGTATGACAGGGTAAAAAAGGTATTCCGCCTTGCCATTCTGTTTACAGTGATCGGAGCCGGAACACTGGATTTCCTTTTTATCGCGGGACGTCATTTCACACTGTCTCTTTTCACAACGGATCCCGAAGTCTTCAAATATGCCGTCATCCGCTTTACCCATATCCTGGCTTTCCAGTGGATGGTATCCAGCTATGAAATCTCCGGATCCGCCATGCGGGGCATGGGCTACTCCATGACGCCGACCGTGATCACTATTTTCGGGACCTGCGTGTTCAGGATCTTCTGGGTATTGACCCTGTTTCCCCGACATCGCGATTTCGGCTTTCTGCTCTATGTCTATCCTGCATCCTGGCTGATCACAGGATTCATGGTCCTGCTCGCTTACTTCCTCGTCTGCAGAAAGGCGATGCCGGAAAGAGCATTGGAAAGAGAAGAGCGGCAGGAATGACATTTTCAGCCCTGCTGCCTCGACAGCTGCTTACGACGGTTCTGCGGGGCACCGGCAGCTGAGAAGTGAGAGAAGTATCCTTTTTTTTCAGATTGTTTAACATTGTCAGCTTTCTTACTTTAAATTTTTAAAAAAATGCTGTACTATAGTGTACAAGGCCGTTCCGAAAGGCTTTTGTGCCGGTTGCGGGCGGAGATTCAGAAGCTTCGAAGTAATTCCGTTTGTTTTTATTGCATCCATTGCGTTTGCTGCAAAAAAGATCAGCCGGATTTACAGAGATTCATATGAAAGATCATGGAGGGCTATTATGAGCAAATTGGGCAGATTGTTATTCGGAGCTACTGTACTTGGTGTAGCAGCAGCGACAGTCTATTACTACCTTGAGGAGACATCCAAAGATTCTTACTGCGATATCGATGATGATGACGAGATTTTCGCAGATGATGATATCGACGAGGACGAAGACGCAGAAGATGCCGGAGCTGAGGCAGATGCAGACGCTGAGGAAGAGGAGGAAGCTTCTGAAGAAGCGAAAAAGTCGGATTATGAAGAGCGGGCTGCAAAGGTGAAGGCAGCTGCCTCCAGGACCTATACAACGATCAAACAGGGATCCAGCCAGGCATATACCCGTATCAAAGAAGCGATCGGACCCAAGGGCGAGACTGTTCTTGAGGTGGTCGGCGAGACAGCCGGCAAGATGAAGGACGTCTTCGCGGACGGCGCTGTAAAGGTCAAGGAAGCCCTGCAGGAGCCTGAAGAGGATATCTTTGATGAGGATTTTAAGGAAGTTGCTGATGATGACCTCGACACTGCCGAGGCGGAAGCAATCGATGACGCTGTGGCAGAAGAACTTGCAGAGGATGCTGCAGATGCTGCCGCGGAAGCCGTCGATGAAGCTGCGGAAGCGGTTGAAGATGCCGTTGAGGAAGCCGGTGAAGCTGCAGAAGAAATTGCTGAGAAATTCGAGCAGGAACCTGACAAGGTCGAAGAGCTTTTCGATGACGGAAAGACAGAAGCATAAAATTACTGCTTCTTTATATGCTTCTTTTTGTACGATATGAAAAAACTGCCCGCCGGTATTTGCGCCGGCGGGCAGTTTTTTATGACAATGAAATTATTGATCAGGGCCTCTTATTCATGGGGATGAATTCCTGGGTCTCGCCGACATACTTGGTGGCGGGACGCATGATACGGCCGTCGTAGAGCTTGTTCTCAAGGTTGTGGGCTACCCAGCCGGCCACTCGGGCAGTGGCGAAGAGAGGAGTGAAGAGCTCCTCCGGGATGCCCAGCATGCTGTAGGCAAAGCCTGAATAGAGGTCGACGTTGGAAGTCAGGATCTTGCCGGTGCGCTCGCGCATGGTCTCCTTGACCGTGTCCTCAAACAGCTTATAGAAGGTGAACTTGTACATGCAGCCCTGTTCCTCGGCGAGATTTCTGCAGAGCTTACGCAGGATCTCGGCACGGGGATCGCTCAAAGTGTAGACTGCATGGCCGAAACCGTAGATCAGTCCGCTGTGGTCAAAATAATCCCTGTCCAGGATCCGGTTGATGATATCGCGAAGCTGATCCTTGTTTGCCGTGTAATCCGTGTCCGCGATGATCTGGCGCATCATCTTTGCCACAGAGATGTTGGCGCCGCCGTGCTTGGGACCCTTCAGAGAACCGATGGAGGCGCTGAGTGCGGAATAAAGATCTGTGCCGGTGGAACCGACCACGACGTTTGTGAAGGTCGAGTTGTTACCGCCGCCGTGATCCGCGTGGATCAGCAGGATGGCGTCGAGCAGATTCGCTTCGTGATTTGTAAATTTACCGTCCGGGCGCAGCATGTAGAGAATATTCTCTGCGATGGAATACTCGCGGCGCGGATAGTGGATGATCAGAGAGCTCCTGTCAAAGGAATGCACCTTTGTGTAGTATGCGTAACATCCCAGGGCGGGGAATTTCGCGATCAGATTGATTCCTTTGAGGAGATTCTGGTATACATCGGTCTCGTCGGGAGAAGTATCGTAGTTGTAGAGGGACAGAACTGCGGACTGCAGCTTGTTCATGAGGTTGCGCGCCGGCTTGAGCAGAAGCTCGTTGCCGAGAAAGCTCTCGGGCAGCTCATACCGCATGGAGAGACAAGTCTTGAAATTCTCAAACTCTTCCTTGTCCGGCAGATAACCGAACAGCAGAAGGAAACAGGTTTCCTCAAAACCGAAATTTTTCTGCCTGTTCTTGATCAGATCCTTGATGGAATAGCCGCGGAAGAGCAGATCGCCCTCGCAGGGGATGACATTTCCCTTCTCATCATTGGTATAGCCCACGACATCTGAGATCCTGGTCAGACCGATACGGACGCCGGTACCGTCTTCATTTCGAAGACCTTTCTTAACATTATATTCTGTAAATAAACTGTTCGGAATGTTCGTGAAGACCGACGAACGCCCGTAATAGCGAGCCAGAATGCTGTCATCATTAAAGTGAGCAGGTGTATAATTGGACATAATGCCTCCTGTTCAGTGAATTTGGTATGATTGTATACACTTATGCATTTCTTCGGATTGTTAGATTATACCATGTCAGGAAAAAAAGTCCATTGATTTTTCCTCAAAAACCCTTCAAATACTCAGATTAAGCATAATTAGGCATAAAACTGCCTTATTGGACACCGGAGACAGTTCTGAATGACTCCCCACCCGCACAGCCTGCACATCAATCTGTGCATTTCTTTATGTTTGGGTTTGTGGTACAATACATTGCACGAAAGAATCAAGGCGCTCAGGAGATGAGCGGCCGAAAATGCATGTGGTAATGCATGTGGTTTGGAGGTTTTTACACATGACCTGCAAGGACTTTTCCAGTATGGTGCCGGGCTTTCTGGACGACACACTGGACAACGATTCCCTCCGCAGATTTCTCAATCACTATGACGAATGCAAGAGCTGCCGCGAGGAACTGGAGATCCAGTACCTCGTCAAGAGAGTGTTCGATGAAAAAAGTGCCGGAGAGGAGCTCAATCTTTCAAAGGATCTTCCTGCATATATCAATTCAGAAAGGGAACTGCTGCGCAAGAGAAGACGTCTGTCAATGACGGCGGCTGTCTTTGAGACTGTGGCAATCTTCACAGCGGTTGTGACAGCCATCCTGTATATATTCATCTGATAGTTGCATCCGATAGATCATCTGATGAAAACTTTTCCTGTATTTCAGATCATTCACTTTTTTCTCAGAGAAAAAGCCTGCTGTCTGAGCAGACCGCTCCTGTGGGCGGCACAGGCATTTTAGAAAGAGAGTTTACCCGCGATGAGCAATGAGAACGCAATGAGCAATGAAAAAAAGAAACTTCTGCTGGTCGACGGACACAGCATTCTCAACCGCGCCTTTTACGGCATGCCGGATCTGACGAACGCCAAAGGGCTGCATACCGGTGCGGTCTATGGATTTCTCAATATTCTTTTCAGCCAGCTCGACGAGCTGAAGCCGGATTATCTGACGGTGGCTTTTGACGTGCATGCGCCGACATTTAGGCACGACGCCTATGCGGACTACAAGGGCACGCGCAGATCCATGCCCGATGAGCTCCGCGAGCAGGTCCCTCTGATGAAAAAAATGCTCACTGCCATGGGAATTGAGATCCGTGAACAGGCCGGCCTGGAGGCTGATGATATTCTCGGAACCCTTGCCAAAAAGGCGGAGGCTCAGGACATGGATGTCGTCCTTTTGTCCGGAGACCGGGACCTTCTGCAGATTGCGACCGACCGGATCACCATCCGCATCCCCCGCACCCGCCAGGGACAGACCGTGATCGACGATTTCCGCACCGACCAGGTCATTGAGACCTATGGCGTGACACCCCGCCAGTTCATCGACGTCAAGGCCCTGATGGGAGATTCCTCGGACAACATCCCCGGTGTCCCCAAGGTGGGAGAGAAGACTGCCATCTCCCTGATCAAAGACTACGGCTCAGTTGACGGTGTATATCTTCACCTCGATGAGATCAAAAAGCCCGCTCTTCACAGAAATCTGGAGGAGAACGAAGACCAGGCCCGTATGAGCCTCTTCCTCGTGACCATCAAGACAGACTGCGACGTGGAACTGGACACCGAAAAAGCAAAGGCAGAAGGCTATTATACCCGCGAAGCCTTTGAACTGTGCACGGAACTGGGATTCAAAAACTTCCTGTCCCGCTTTGACCGCGATGTCATTGAGGAAAAAGAAGAGGACACCGAGATCCATATCATAGATGATGTCAACGTGCTTACAGCACTGCAGCAGGGGATCCTGGCAGGAATCAAAGCTGCAGATGCCCATCATACCAATGCTGCAGACGCTGATCATACCAAAGCTGTGGATGCGCGGAATAAAGATGCCGCGGATGATCAGAATACCAATGCCGCGGAAACCCCTACTATGCAGGACGGGCAGAAGACTGACTCCTATGTGATCGGCATCTGGCCGCTTCAGGACCGCGCCGGCTACGGCATGAAAGAGCAGACCCGTCTTCTGGGCGCCGCTCTTGTCTGCGACGCGGAAGACCATGGCAAGCCCGGGCAGAACGGCTTCCCGGAGAATTATTTCATACGGGTCGGGGAAAAACTCAGCTCTGAAGATCTGATCTCTTTCCTGAAAGATATCAGAATTGCCGTCCGCGACACAAAGAAAAATGCTGTCCTTGCCCTGTTTTCACACAAAGACCACATGCCTCTGTGGGGGATCGATCCCGCAAACGAGTTCAGGGAAAAAGTGCGCATGGAGGGCATCATGGACCTCCTTGTGTGCTGCTATCTCCTCAACCCTCTCAAAAATGATTATGAGATCGAGGATGTCGCCAGCGAATATCTCGGACAGTCCCTGCAGTCCAGAAAACAGCTCTTTAATAAGAAAACCTGGGCAGAGGCCATGGAAGACGAAGCAGATACGGTCATCAACTATGCCTGCCGCGCCGCGCAGGTCCTGCACAAGACCGCACTGCCTGTCCGCGCAAAGCTTGAAGAACAGCAAATGTGGAGCCTCTACACGCAGATAGAGCGCCCTCTGACATTTATCCTCTCCGATATGGAACGCCTGGGAATCCGCATCCAGCCCGAAGCCCTGCGCGCCTACAGTGAGAGCCTGGGCGGCAGGATCGACGAGCTCGAACAGCAGATTTATAAAGAGACAGGAGAGACCTTCAATATCGCTTCTCCCAAACAGCTGGGCGAGATCCTTTTTGAAAAAATGGGCCTTCCCGGAGGCAAAAAGACCAAGACCGGCTACTCCACCGCCGCAGGCGTCCTGGAGAAGCTGGCGCCCGAATACCCTGTCGTCAATGATATCCTCGAGTACCGCGGCCTCACAAAGCTGCGCTCGACCTATGCGGACGGCCTCATGGCCTATGTGGCGGACGACCGCAGGATCCACACGACCCTCAAGCAGACCATCACAGCCACCGGGCGCATCAGCTCTACAGATCCCAATCTGCAGAACATCCCCATGAAGACGGACCTGGGCCGCCAGATCCGCAAGGCCTTCGTCCCCTGCGACGGATATACCTTCACCGACGCGGACTACTCCCAGATCGAGCTCAGGATCCTGGCGCACATGTCCGGAGACCCCGGCCTGATCGAGGCATATAGAGAAAACGAAGACATCCACCGCATCACGGCCTCCAAGGTCTTCCACACTCCTTTCGAGGAGGTGACCCCCCTTCAGCGCCGCAACGCAAAGGCCGTCAACTTCGGTATCGTCTACGGCATCAGCTCCTTCGGCCTCTCCCAGGGCCTCTCGATCTCCCGGGCAGAAGCCAACGAATATATCAAGGCCTATTTCAAGACCTATCCGGGCATCAAGACCTTCCTGGACAACCTCGTATCCTCCGCAAAGACCAAGGGATACGCCATAACCATGTACGGCCGCAGACGCCCTGTTCCGGAGCTCAGCTCCAGCAACTTCATGCAGCGCTCCTTCGGCGAACGCGTTGCCATGAACTCGCCCATCCAGGGCTCCGCCGCCGACATCATGAAGATCGCCATGATCCGTGTCTGGGAACGCATTAACCGCGAACAGCTTCAATCGAAGCTCATCCTCCAGATCCATGACGAACTCCTCATCGAGACCGCTCCCGGAGAAGAAGAAAAGGTCAGCGCCATCCTCGAACAGGAGATGGAAAACGCCGCCGACCTCTCCGTCCGCCTCGAGACAGACGTCCACAACGGCACCGACTGGTACCTGGCAAAATGAGTCACCAGGGACGGTTCTGAAAAACTCATTGCATACAATGAGTTTTTCAGAACCGTCCCCAAAGACTCAAATGAGTTTTTCAGAACTGTCCCCAAAGACTCCAAATACTCAAGAAGACTCACCCGGAAAGAGAGGAAACGACATTGAAACTGATCGGTGTGACAGGCGGTGTAGGCGCCGGAAAATCCGAGATCCTGAACTATATGAAGTCAAATTACAACTGCCGTATTCTGCTCGCAGACGAGGCTGCCCGCGCTCTGGAGGCACCCGGCGGCGCGATCTATGGGCCCCTGATCCGCCTTCTGGAGCAATACCCTGCTGCAGATCCTGCAACGGGAAAGGCCGCGGCTGACATCACCCTGGAGGACGGCAGGATCAATAATCCCGAGATGGCCCGCAGGATTTTTTCCGAGCCGGACCTCCTGCAAAAAGTCAACAATCTCGTGCATCCCGCAGTGAAAGAGTACATACTGAGCTCCTTCGCTGAGGAGAAAGAAGCCGGAGTCCTCGACTTTTTTGTTGTGGAGGCAGCTCTTCTGATCGAGTGCGGATACGGTGAAAATGTTGACGCCATGTGGTACATTTACTGTGATGAAAATGAGCGCCGCAGACGCCTCAAAGCATCCCGCGGATACAGCGATGAGAAGATCGACAACATTCTCAAAAGCCAGCTTTCCGAGCAGACCTTCCGGGAAAACGCGGACGTCGTCATCGACAACAGCGGAGCCCTTGAATATGCCTGCGCCCAGGTCGATGAAGCGCTCCGTTCCTATGGCGTCACCAAAAAATAGATTACAGAGAAATCGATAAAAAATAGAAAAAATAGAAAAATAAGAATCAGAAAGAGAAAATAGTATCCATGCGATTTGAAAGTATTGCCAGCGGCAGCAGCGGCAATTGTATTTATGTGGGTTCCGCCAACACCCACATCCTGATGGATGTGGGCATCAGCAGAAAGAGGACTGTAGACGCCCTGAAGGAAATCGGCCTCGATATGACCGATATCGACGGCATTTTCCTGACCCACGAACACACAGACCATATCACCGGACTTCCCGTGATCGCAAAGCATTCCCAGATGCCCATCTACGCCACACGCGGCACGATCGAGGCGATCAGAAAGATGCCCAAGTTTCAGGACATCGATCCCGACAGATTCATCTGCGTCCGTTCCGACGAGCCGGTCTCCATCGGAGATCTGAAGATCGATCCCATGCACATTTCCCACGATGCCGCCGACCCTGTCGGATACCGCATCTATGAGGGGCAGAAAAAGGCCTGCATCTGCACAGACCTCGGCTGCTATACCGACTACACCGAGGAGTGCCTCAAGGATTCCGATATCCTGCTCCTTGAATCCAACCATGACATCAACATGCTCCAGGTCGGAAACTATCCATACCGCCTCAAGCAGCGTATTTTAGGAGAGCGCGGCCATCTGTCCAATGCCAGCAGCGGCCAGCTCCTGAGCAAAGTCCTCAACAATCATCTGAAGGGCATTTTCCTGGGCCACCTCAGCCAGGAAAACAACCTCCCTGAGCTCGCCTTTGAGACCGTCCGCGTGGAGATCATGTTCTCAGATACAGGCTACCGCCCTGAGGACCTCCCCATCTGCGTCGCAAAGCGCAGCGCCCCCTCCGCCCTGGTCGAATTTTGAAAATTACACCGGATCAGAAGACCCGGACAGAATCTTTGACTGGGATATTGATAGATATATCAGATAACAGAACATCGAAATATGGAATAGATCAGAAGACAGATATTCCGGCAGACACGCAAACCAACACAGCACTAAAAACCGCACCGCGAAAAACCACAGCAAAAAGAACCGCATCGCTTAAAGAGCACCGCGAAAAACCACAGCACTAAAACCACACCGCGAAAAATCACACCACAAAAGACCACAGCACGAAAAACCATACTAAGAAAAAGGATTTAAAAAATGAAAAGAGCTATCATCACTGTTGTAGGTAAAGACACCATCGGCATCATCGCAGGCGTCTGCACATATCTTGCGGAGAACAAGATTAATATCCTTGACATCTCCCAGACCATCGTAGAAGGCTATTTCAACATGATGATGATCATCGATGTAACCGAACCCGAGAAACCTTTTGGTGTCATTGCGGACGAACTGGAGAAAATCGGAGAAGAGAAGATCGGCGTGCAGATCCGCTGCCAGAAAGAAGAGATCTTCGATCTGATGCACAGAATCTGAAGCACAGAATCAATTGCACAGAATCAATTGCACAGAATCTGAAGCACTGAGTCTGCTGCACAGAATCTGACACAGAAAGAATCAACTTCCGGAGGAGCAATATGATCAATTTTTCAGAAGTAGCCGAAACCAATGCAATGATCGACCGGGAGAATCTCGATGTCCGCACGATCACCATGGGCATTAGCCTGCTCGACTGCGCGGACTCCGACCTGGGCCGCCTGCGCACGAAAATCTATGATAAGATCACGACCAGCGCCTGCAACCTGGTCCGCACAGGTGAGGAGATCACCAGAGAGTACGGCATTCCGATTGTAAATAAGCGTATTTCGATCACACCCATAGCCATTGCCGCTGCCAGCGCCTGCCGCTGCAGTGATGATTTTGTATCTGTCGCCAAGACCCTGGACCGCGCCGCCAAAGAGGTAGGCGTAAACTTCCTGGGCGGCTATTCCGCCCTGGTCTCCAAGGGAATGACCCCTGCCGACCGCATGCTGATCGAGTCCATCCCCGATGCCCTGGCCCAGACTGATGTCGTCTGCTCCAGTGTCAACGTCGGCTCCACAAAGACCGGGATCGACATGGACGCCGTCCGCCTGATGGGCAGTGTCATCAAGAGGACAGCGGAGCGCACTGCGGACCGCGATTCTTTCGGCTGCGCAAAACTCGTTGTCTTCTGCAACGCACCCGACGACAACCCCTTCATGGCAGGTGCCTTCCACGGAGTCACCGAAGCGGACCGCATCCTCAATATCGGTGTCAGCGGCCCGGGCGTTGTCAAACGTGCTTTGGAAAAAGTCCACGGAGAGGACTTCGAAGTCCTCTGCGAGACAGTCAAAAAGACCGCTTTCAAGGTCACCCGTGTCGGACAGCTGGTCGCCCGCGAGGCCTCCCGCAGGCTCGGGGTGCCCTTCGGAATCATCGACCTGTCCCTGGCGCCCACACCGGCTGTCGGTGACAGCGTGGCGGATATCCTCTGCGAGATGGGCCTTGAATGCGCAGGCGCGCCCGGCACCACCGCAGCCCTGGCCCTCCTCAACGACCAGGTCAAAAAGGGCGGCGTCATGGCCTCCTCCTATGTCGGCGGCCTTTCCGGCGCCTTCATCCCTGTCAGCGAAGACAGAGGCATGATCCACGCCGCGCAGGTCGGCGCCCTGACCCTTGAAAAACTGGAAGCCATGACATGTGTCTGTTCTGTCGGTCTCGACATGATCGCCATTCCCGGCGACACAAAGGAGACCACCATTTCCGGCATTATCGCTGACGAAATGGCGATCGGCATGATCAACCAGAAGACCACCGCCGTCCGCCTGATCCCCGTCATCGGCAAAGGCGTGGGCGAAATGGTCGACTTCGGCGGACTGCTCGGCTATGCCCCGATCATTCCCGTCAACAAATTCGGCTGTGACGAATTCGTCAACCGCCGCGGCAGAATCCCGGCTCCTGTTCACAGTTTCAAAAACTGAAAACTGCACAAAATAACATTTAACGCTATCGCCAATTTTGTTATTTTTTCTCAAACCGGTTCAATGTTGAGCCGGTTTGTTGTATAATGGCAGTCAAGGGAAGAACCGGGGGTATTCGGTTCTGTGAGCAGAAAGAAAGAGGAGCTTGTCAACCGGCAGCTGCAGACGGAAAATGGATGTAACATCAATGGATTCTCATTGCAACATCAGTGGGACATCAGTGGATTCTCATTGCAACATCAATGGGACATCAGTGGATCCTCATTGCAACATCAATGGGACATCAGTGGATCCTTATTGCAACATCAATGAGACATCAGTGGATCCTTATTGCAACATCAATGAGACATCAGTGGAACATCATACCATGCAGCTCCTACATCAACACGCAGAAAGGCGGAAAAATAATGGGTATTGAAAAAAAGTATGATGTCACTGCATTGGGCGAACTGCTGATCGATTTTGTCCAGTACGGCATAAGCGATCAGGGCAACAATGTTTTCGAGGCAAATCCCGGCGGAGCTCCCTGCAATGTTCTGGCCATGCTCACAAAGGCAGGCGCAAAGACAGCTTTCATCGGCAAGGTCGGCAATGACATGTTCGGACGTATGCTCAAAGAGCGCGCAGGCGGAGAAGGCATCGATCTGACAGGCCTTATGATGGATGATGAAGTCCATACCACTCTGGCTTTTGTAGAGAAACTTCCCAACGGCGACAGAGATTTCTCCTTCTATCGTAAGCCCGGCGCGGACATCATGCTGACAAAGGATGAAGTGGAAGCGCACGCAGACCTGATCGAAGGCGCCAAGATTTTCCATCTCGGCACACTTTCCATGACAGATGAGGAAGTTGAGAAGGCTACCAAGGCAGCCATGAAGATCGCCAAGAAGGCCGGCTGCATCATTTCCTTCGACCCCAACCTCCGTCCTCCTCTCTGGAGCAGCGAGGAGAAGGCAAAAGAGAAGATCGCATGGGGCCTTGAGCAGTGCGACGTTCTCAAGATTTCCGATAACGAGATCACATTCATGACCGGCGAGGAAGACCTCGACAAGGGCATCAAGATGATCATCGACAAATACAATATTCCGCTGGTATTTGCGACCTACGGCCCCGACGGATCCAAGGCTTATTTCAAGGGCATCGAGGCATTTGAGCCCGGTTTCATCAATCCCAACACCATCGAGACCACCGGCGCGGGCGACACCTTCTGTGCAAGCGCCCTGTACCACGTCCTCAAATACGGCCTCGACGGCTTTGATGAGGCCAAGCTCCACGAGCTCCTCACCTTCGCAAACGCAGCAGCCTCCCTCGTCACCACCAAGAAGGGCGCCCTCTGCGTCATGCCCACCGTCGACGAAGTCAAAGCCTATATCAAAGAATCCGGCAGATAATCCCTGTTATGGGACGTGCCTTCACAGCATGCATCCTATGGAAATGAAAGGACGTGCCTTCACAGCATGCATCCTATGGAAATGAAAGGACGTGCCTTCACAGCATGCATCCTATGGAAATGAAAGGACGTGCCTTCACAGCATACATCCTTTGGAGTTCAGGATTTGTTCGCATTGAAATACTAAGGCTCACTGATGCAAAAATCAGGCCGGGCCAAACTCGTATGTCGCATTGAAGATGCGACATACTCAAACAAAATGGCCCTAAAACGCCCGTCTGTGTGAGACGGGCGTTTTGCTTGCTATTTGCATTAGATTCGCCAAGTATTTCATTAATGCTCACAAATATTCACTCCGCCAGGATGTATGCCGTTCAGGCACTGATTCCTGCTCCTTTAAGCAATATTCCGGATTCAGGAGTCTGAGATCACCCATGCAGAGGAAAGAGCAAAGCGATATATCATCTCCGGGAGCCCAAGGTCACGCATGCTGTGAAAAAATAAAGCGATATATTGGATTTGTAGGCAGGAGATCACCTATGCAGGGAAAATAGCAAAGCGATATATCGTATCCGAGAGCCCAAGGTCACGCATGCTGTGAAAAAATAAAGCGATATATTGAAATTGCAGGCCGGAGATCACCTATGTGGGGTAAAGAGCAAAGCGATATATCATCTCCGGGAGTCTAAGGTCACCTATAACGCGAAAAAATAAAGCGACATTTTGAATCCGGAAGCCTAAGGTCACCATTTGACACTCTAGCTCTTATTTATAAAAAAATGATCCGGCCGAAGCCGAATCAATCTCGTTTTGCATGTGTATTACTATTCACTTAAAGCGACATCCCTTCTTTTTTCACGTCTTTATTATCCATCCCACAGCCCGGCAGGAAATCAGCGCCTGACAGGTATACCTCCTGTGGAGTGAATTTTTTTGAGCAGCAAGTTGTACTTGGCGATGCTTATAGAGAAGAACGAATAAAATGCCCAGCCATCGAGGCTGGGCATTTTTACAGCATCGTATATCGATGATGTTGGCCACTCTGTTTGAGTATGACGCGTCTTCAACGCGTCATACGAGTTTGGCCCGATTCGTTCTGAACATAAGCGAGCCTTAGTACAACTCTGTGAAAAAAGCCTGAACTCCACAGGAGGTATACCAGAGGGCGCGACCTAAGGGCGCGACCAATCCTGAACTCCAAAGGACATATGCTGCGAAGGCACGTCCTAAAGGCACGTCCTAAAGGTACGTCCCAGAAGGCGCGTCCTAAAGGTACGTCCCAGAAGGCGCGTCCTAAGGGCGCGAATATTACTCAATCCTCATCAGCAGCTGGCCGCCCTTGACGGTATCGCCTTCGTTGACCAGGATCTCCTTGACCGTGCCGGCCATGCGGGCACTGGTCGCGGTCTCCATCTTCATGGCCTCGATGGTGATGACTGTCTGGCCTTCTTCGACCGTATCGCCGACCTTGACATTGATTCCGGCGACAGCACCGGGGATGGAAGCGCCGACTTCACCCTTGTTCTCGGGATCCGCCATAGCGACCTTGGTGATGTACTTCTGGGCTTCGGGATCTGCGACCTTGACCTCGCGGCGGATGCCGTTGAGCTCGAAGGAAACAGTTCTCATGCCGTCCTTGTCCACTTCGCCGGGGCCAAGGTACTTGATGACCAGGGTCTGGCCGTCCGCGATGTTGACGCGGTTTGTCTCACCGACGGAGAGACCGTGGAAGAAGACATGGCTGCCCAGGCGCATGATGTAACCGTAGTTATCTCTGTTTTTGCAGAACTCCTTGTAGACCTTGGGATAGAGGCCGTAGGAGAGCAGTGAACGCCAGGTGTGCTTGGGATGGAACTCCTTGACCTCCTTGGCAAGTTCGTCGAAATCAATGGGATCAAGCAGCTCGCCGGGACGGCAGGTGATGGCTTCTTTGCCCTTGAGGACGACTTCCTGAAGATCCTTGGGGAAGCCCCACTGAGGCTGGCCCATCATACCGGAGAAGTAAGTGATCGAGGAATCCGGGAAGGCAAGATCCTTGCCCTTCTCCACGATATTCTCGGGAGTCAGATCGTTCTGGGTCATGAAGATCGCCAGGTCGCCGACCATCTTGGAGGAAGGAGTGACCTTGGTGATGCCGCCCAGCATCTGGTCGACCTTGCGGTAGTTCTCCTTGACCTCGGTGAAGCGGTTGCCAAGACCCATGCTCTCGACCTGAGGCTTGAGGTTGGTGTACTGGCCGCCGGGGATCTCATAGCGGTAGATATCGGTGGCGGGGCTTGTGATGCCGCCTTCGAAGTCGCCATAGCGCAGACGGACATCTGCCCAGTAATCCGTCAGATACTGCAGCTGATCCAGGTCGAGGCCCGTGTCTCTGGGCTGGCCCTGAAGAGCAGCTACCAGTGCGTTCATGGACGGGTTGGAAGTAAGGGACGACATGGAGGAGATCGCGCAGTCGACGACGTCGACGCCGGCCTCTGCTGCCATCAGGTATGTCGCGATCTGGTTGCCCGATGTGTCGTGCGTGTGCAGATGGATCGGGATACCGACCTCCTGCTTGAGGGTGGAGACCAGCTTCTTGGCCGCATAAGGCTTGAGCAGGCCTGCCATATCCTTGATGGCCAGCATGTGGGCACCGCGGTGCTCCAGTTCTTTGGCCATATCCACGTAGTATTTCAGCGTGTATTTATCATTGTTGGGATCCAGGATGTTGCCTGTGTAGCAGACAGCTGCCTCCAGGATCTTGTTCTGGTTCAGGACCTCATCCATGGCGATCTTCATGCCGTCGATCCAGTTGAGGGAATCGAATACACGGAAGACGTCGATGCCGCTTGTCGCTGCCGCCTTGATGAACTCACGGATCAGATTGTCGGGATAGTTGGTGTAACCGACACCGTTGGAGCCGCGGAGCAGCATCTGCAGCAGAATGTTGGGAGCCTTCTCACGGATGATATCCAGGCGCTCCCACGGAGACTCGTGCAGGAAACGATAGGCGACATCGAAGGTCGCACCGCCCCAGCACTCCAGGGAGAAAGCGTCGGCCAGGATCTCGGAGGTGCCGTCCATGCCCTTTACGATATCGCGGGTACGGACACGGGTGCCCAGCAGGGACTGGTGGGCGTCGCGGCAGGTGGTGTCGGTGATGAGCAGCTTTTTCTGCTTCTTGACCCACTTTGCGACCTCTTCGGGTCCCTTGGCATCCAGCATCTGCTTGAGGCCCATCTTGCGGTTTCCGGTCACAGGAGGGAAGCGGGGGACCTCATAGAGCTTGTTCACGTTGTTCTCGGCAATGGAGCGCTCCGCGATGTAGGTGAGCATCTTGGTGGCGCGGTCCTCGCCGCCTTCGATCTCAAAGAGGGAAGGAGTCTCGTCGATGAACTTGGTGTAGCACTTGCCTGCCTGGAAGGTCTCGTTCTGCAGGACGTTGGTGATGAAAGCGATATTGGTCTTGACGCCGCGGACGTGAACTTCACGGACAGCGCGGAGAGCCTTGTTGCAGACACCCTTGAAGGTGCGGTCCCAGGATGTGACCTTGACCAGCAGGGAATCATAGTAAGGAGAAATGATCGCGCCGGTACCTGCAGTCGCTTCGTCCATACGGATACCGAAACCGCCGGAGACACGGTAGCCGGTGATACGGCCTGTGTCGGGCGCAAAATTGTTGGTGGGATCCTCGGTGGTCACACGGCACTGGATCGCGAAACCATCGAGTCTGAGATCTTCCTGTTTTGCGATGCCGATGCGGGGATCGGAGAGAGGCTCGCCTTCGGCAACCAGGATCTGTGCGCGCACCAGGTCGACGCCGGTGACCATCTCAGTGACGGTGTGCTCGACCTGGATGCGGGGATTCATTTCGATAAAGTAGTAGTTCTCATCCTTGTCGACCAGGAATTCCAGAGTTCCTGCATTGGTGTAGCCGACATGCTTTGTGATCGCGACCGCGTCGCGGTAAAGTTTTTCCTTGACTTCCTGGGAAACAGAGAAAGCGGGAGTGAATTCGACCACTTTCTGGTAGCGGCGCTGAAGGGAGCAGTCACGCTCGAACAGGTGAGCCACATTTCCATGCTCATCGGCCAGGACCTGGACTTCGATGTGCTTGGGGTTGACCAGGAATTTCTCCATGAAAATGTCGCCGTTGCCGAAGGATTTGAGTGCCTCCGCCTTGACCAGGTCAAAGTTGATGCCGACTTCTTCGACAGTGTCGCACCGTCTCATGCCGCGTCCGCCGCCTCCGGCAGCCGCTTTGAGGATGACAGGGAAGCCGAACTCCATTGCCAGCTTCTGGGCTTCCTCACGGCCTTTCAGAGGCTCCTT
The DNA here is from genome assembly GCA_902780385.1 of uncultured Lachnospiraceae bacterium. Classification (GTDB taxonomy): domain Bacteria; phylum Bacillota; class Clostridia; order Lachnospirales; family Lachnospiraceae; genus CAG-791. The sequence continues at coordinate 22,332 of CACZFF010000012.1, read as the reverse complement.
GGTACCCGGTGTGGTGGGCACATTGCAGTCCAGAGCCATCTGCTTGGCACTGAGTTTGTCTCCCATCATATCCAGGATCTCGGACTTGGGTCCGATGAATTTGATGCCGGCCTGCTCACAGGCGCGGGCAAATTCACCGTTTTCGGACAAAAACCCATATCCGGGGTGAATCGCATCGCACTCGTGCATGGTCGCCAGCTCGATGATCCTGGGGATATCCAGATATGCGCCGAGAGGGCTCTCGTTCTCACCGATCAGGTAAGACTCATCAGCCGCCGTACGGAAAGCCGCGTAGGTATCCTCATTGGAATAGATCGCGACCGTCTGCAGTCCCAGATCGTGGCACGCGCGGAAGATACGCATTGCGATCTCCCCGCGGTTCGCGACCAGAACCTTTTTGAATTTAGCCATTCGTTCCTCCTTCTAACTAAGCTATTACTCCCTGCATGACAGTTCTTCCGGATCCGGATGGAAGAGGAGAATCTGGATGCGTGCAGCAGGCAGACAGAATAACTGCAGGATGCGCTGCGGACAGAATAATCAGACCTGCCATCTTTTATGTCTTTTGCATAATGATGACCAATCAATCTGTATACAGCTTTTACTGCAGAAAAACGACTGCCGGTCAATGAACCCTTCTCTGTACCAAAAAGAAGAACCGTTCTCAACTTTTACGCGGCTTATACAAGTATTTCGTAAAAAGCGGCAGATCTAATTGACGAGTCTTTTTGGTATCACAAAAAACATTGCCCCCTGTAAGCTTTTTATAAAAACAGACATTATCCACCTCATTGACAGAACTGCACAAATGTACAGCAGCAAAATATAAATTCTGATCTGCTAAAAAATGGACTCGTGTCTGTCACAGAAAAGCGCTCACTAACATATCTATTATATGCATTTTTGTTGACATATTATAGCGTGTAATTATAAATAGAATCTAAAATATTGAAAAATGACAACAAACTAGACAATTTGCACACTTCCCGACCAGGGAGGAGACACAGAACCGTCCCTTGTCTCCTCCCCCTTTTCTTTTTTACAGGAATGCCTGCCCTGACGGGCGGACCTTTTATCAGCCGATGGATCTGAACCAAAAAGAATATGGTATATGTAAAAAACAATCCTGACTCAAAAATCAGTTGCCAAAAAGATATAGAAATCTAACATTTTGACATGTCTATTTGTCTAATCTGCACGGTAAAACGGCTGTAAAATGTGCTGTTTTTACGTAAGATGCCTAAATCCCAATCCTCCATTTTGTCAAAATCACGAAAAAATATCAGATATACGGACGGTAATTGTGCAGAAATCTTGATTCCCAACAAAATGACATATTTACACGACATGGTGATATTCATTCTTTTTGTATTTCCAATTAGGATATTTTTAGTTGTGTAGGCATCCGGATCTGGTCAGCGACAGTCATTGCAATCAGACATTTTGACTGATTTGATGCGGTTCCGGATACAAAAAAGGAGGATAATATATGAAAATGAAGAAAGCAGCGGCTCTTTTACTGTCCGCAGTCATGACGCTTTCACTCGCAGCCTGCGGCGGCGGTTCCTCATCCGCATCCACATCCAGCGGCTCTGAAGGCTCTGGCTCCGGCTCCGGTTCAGGTTCATCCGGCGGCTCCCTGACCATCAACATCTGGGATTCCAACCAGCAGGCAGGCCTGCAGCAGATCGTGGATGAGTGGTCTGCTGAGTCCGGAATCTCCGCCAAGATCGAAGTTGTCGACTGGGACAACTACTGGACACTGCTCGAGGCAGGCGCTTCCGGCGGCCAGATGCCTGACGTGTTCTGGATGCATTCCAACACTGCACAGATGTATATGGAAAACGACATCCTGCTTGATCTCGATCCCTACATTGAAAAGGACGAGACCATGGATCTGAGCAAGTACTATCAGGGCATCGTCGATCTCTACACCAGATCAGACGGCAAGCACTTTGCGATTCCCAAGGATCATGACACCATCGCTCTTCTCTACAACAAGGCCATCTTTGACCAGTACGGCGTAGAGACTCCCACCGATGAGTGGACATGGGAAGACATGTATGAAGCTGCCAAGAAGATCACAGAAGCATCCAACGGCGATGTCTACGGTCTTGCTATGAACACCTCTAACAACCAGGACGGCTGGTACAACCTGGTCTATGATTACGGCGCAGAGCTGATCACCGAGGATCACAAGGGAACTACCATCGGCTCCGACGCAGGCAAGGCCGGCATGGAAATGGTCCGCAAGCTCCTCACCGTAGGCGCTCCTCAGTCCGTCGTCGCCGAGACTGGCACAGACTCTCTCTTCCAGTCCGGAAAATGCGCTATGATCACACAGGGTTCCTGGATGATCAACTCCTTCTATAAAGCTGAGAATCATGCAGATTATTACTGGGCACTTCTTCCTTACGCCGATGTCAACGGCAACGGCACATGTGACGAAGGCGAGCGTCAGTCCTGCTACAACGGCCTGGGCTGGGCAGCAAGCGCAAACACTGCCAATCCCGATGCATGCTACAGCCTGATCTCCTACCTCTGCTCTGATGCAGCGCAGACCAAGCAGGCAGAGCTGGGCGTTACCATGGCCGGTATCGAAGGCCTGTCCGAGCCTTTCGCAAATGCATTTGAAGGCATGGATGTCAGCCCCTTCATCGAGATGGAGAACTTCAAACTCTATTTCCGTCCTTACACCAGAAACACCACTGTCTGGGAAGATGCTCTCCAGCAGCAGGGTGCCTTCCTCGATGCATGGCAGAATCCTAATGATCCCGAGATCATGTCCAAAGCCTGCGACAACGCGCAGAAGATCATCGAAGACGCGATCGCAGCAGAATAATCCTTCCACCAATTCAGTAATCTAAAACATACGATGCCTGCCGCGGAGAATCCTCCATACCTGGTTTTCCGCGGCAGGAGATAACAGCATCGTTTCCTGTTTACAAGTATTCGAAGGAGGGAGTATGGGAAAACAGAAAATGACACCACGGGCAAGAGAAGAGGCAAGATGGGGCTGGCTGTTCATCGCACCTACCATGATCGGCCTCATCATCCTTAACTTTTACCCTGTGTTTAACACAATTTACCAGTCTTTCTGCAAAACAGGAGACTTTGGTAAAGGCAACATTTTTGTAGGCCTCGCCAACTATCAGGCGGTTCTTACAGCAGGAGAGACCTGGCAGTCCCTCTGGAACACAATCAAATACGCATTGATCGAAGTGCCCTTCGGCGTTGTGATCGCCCTTGTGCTTGCGGTATTCCTAAACCAGAAGCTCAAAGGCACATCCCTTTTCCGGACCATCTTCTTCCTGCCTATGGTATGCGCACCTGCAGCAGTCGCTATGGTATGGAAATGGCTCTATAACCAGCAGTTCGGTCTTTTCAACAACATTTTCCACACCAATATCGCCTGGATCTCCGATCCCAAGATCGCATGGATCTCTGTCGGTATCATCGGTGTCTGGTCCGTCATCGGCTACAATATGGTCCTCTTCATTTCCGGTCTTCAGGAAATCCCCGGAGACTACTATGAAGCGGCTTCTATCGACGGCGCGACCGGTATCAACCAGTTCTTCAATATCACAGTCCCGCTTCTTTCCCCGACTACATTCTTTATCGTGCAGACCAGACTGATCGGCGCGCTGACTGTCTTTGACCTCATGTTTATGGTCATGGACAAGACGAATGTGGCTCTGTCGAAAGTGCAGTCCATCGTTTACCTTTTTTATACCTACGCCTTCACAAACGGCAACAAGGGTTATGGTGCCACTATCGTTATGGTCCTGGTCGTCTTCATCATGATCGTCACCTTTATCATGCAGAGGGCAGAAAAGACCATGGTCTATCACAATTAAGGAAAGGGGAAGGTAAGATATGGATATTAAAACAAGAGACCGTGTCAATAAGGTGATCATGTATGTTATCCTGATCATCATGGCCTTTATCATGCTCGTTCCCTTTGCCTGGATGATCCTCACTGCAGTAAAGACCAACCAGGAGGCCATCAGTGTAGACCCCTTCTACATCTTCCCGCACAACGGCTGGCACTGGGAAAACTTCGTTGAAGTCTGGAAGAGTTACAACTTTGTCATTCTTTATAAGAACACCCTGCTGATGATCTTTTTCCGCGTCGTGTGCGCATGCCTGACCGCCACCATGGCCGGCTATGCCTTCGGACGTCTGAAATTCCCGGGCAAGAACATCATGTTCTCCCTGGTCCTGATCCAGATGATGATCCCCGCCCAGATCTTCATCATCCCCCAGTACCTGATGGTTTCCAAAATCGGCTGGCTCAATACCACCGCCGGTCTGGTCTTCCCTGGTATTGTCACAGCTTTCGGTACTTACCTGCTGAAAACGGGATATGAAGGCCTGCCCATGGATCTTGAAGAGGCTGCCGGTCTGGACGGATGCAACATCGGCCAGAAGTTTTTGAAGATCATGATGCCCCTGACAAGATCCTCCATGGTCTCTCTGGGCATTTTCACCGCACTGTTTGCTTTCAAGGATCTGATGTGGCCCATGATCGTCTGCACAAACTCTGCGACGACCACCCTGTCCGCAGGTCTTGCCAAGATGCAGGGACAGTACGGCAGTGATTATCCTACCATGATGGCTTCTGCAGTTCTTGCGGTCATTCCCATGATCGTGATCTACATGATCTTCCAGAAGCAGTTCGTCGAAGGTATCGCAACTTCCGGCGGTAAGCTTTGATGATCAAGATGCTATAACCTGTAAAGTCCTTCCATTATCGGAAGACGACCCCTCTCCAAAATACAGGTCTGAGTGTAAACCGGAACTTCTTTTCTCCTTCGAAGTTCCGGTTTACCGTGTTATGACAGGGAGAAAAATATGTTTGAAAAATGGCGGGCAGGCTTTAAGAGCGAGCGGGAAAAGCTGCAGGGCAAAACCGCGAAGCAGAAGCTCGGATATATATGGGATTACTATAACCTGTGGATCATAGGAATTGTCTGCCTGATCTGTTTCGGTTCTTTTGTCATTCATCAGGCGCGCACGGCACTTAAAGATCACTGGTTTTACATCACGATCACCAATACCCGCGAGGATGTCGGCACGAATTCAGACCTCTGGCGGGGCTACGTGGACTATACCGGATATGATGTGACTGAAAAAATGGTCGAATTCAACGACGAGATCTATTTTGACTACAGCAATCACAGGGCAGCCGGCAATAAATATTATGAAGTGTTTGTGGCGACTGTGGATTCGGGAGTCCTGGATGCTGTGACCATGGAACCGGACGAGCTTTCCGCTCTGGGAGAGAGCGGACGTCTGATGGACCTGCAGGATGAGCGATGCGCATCCATCTATGCAAAATACAAAGACCGCCTCATTTACAGCATTCCCTATGACACAGAGTACAGTACGGACCCGGTTCCTGTGGGAATCGACATCAGCGACAGCATCCTGATGACCAGATATCATCTCTACGCGGACGGATGCGCTCTGGGGATCGGCGCGCAGAGCAGCAATATCGACGCAGTGGAAAAATTTCTTGAATATATTTATCGTTGAGGTTCATTTATTTATTGCTTAGATCCTGGATCCCCGGACGGCAGCAGAGGCTTGATACAGTGATTATTCACAGAAAATGATCACGCAGCCGGGCAAGGAAATCATGAACGGAGAGCATTTATTATGAGAGAACTCATGAGCAGCTTTTTGAGCAATGACAGTGCATTCGGCAGGGTGATGACACGCTGCGGCGTAGTCATCGGCGCCAATCTGATGTTTGTGATCTTCAGTCTGCCTGTCATTACAATGGGTGCCTCTTATGCAGCCCTGGAATATACGCTTTTCCGCATGGAGCGCGGCGACGGTGTGATCAATCCCTTCAAGGAATTCTGGAAGGGATTTAAGATGAACTGGAAACAGGCGACGATCACCTTTGTGATCGCTGCCCTGCTCGCAGCTTTCCTGCTGATCGATCTCAGGATCACCAATCAGGCTGGAGGGCCGGTGCACCTTCTGCGCATTCCCCTTCTTGCCATCCTGATCGTGGAGCTTTCTCTCCTGATCTGGCTTTTTCCTGTGATGGTATGTTTTGCCGACAGCCTTCCCAACCTCGTCCGGAACAGCCTTTATTTCGCCTTCCGCAAGGTCTGGAAGCTGCCGATCCTGCTCTTTTTCCATCTTTTTTCCCTTTATCTGAGCTACACCGACGTCCAGTACCAGCCCCTCTATGCCTTCCTTTGGACCTTTTTCGGCTTCGGACTGCTGGCTTACCTGGACGCAAAACTCATGCTCCCCGATTTTGTTCCCTTCCTCCCTCTGGTAGACGAGTGCGGGGACAGGATCCTTGAACCTGAGAAAGAAGAGTCCGACAGTGTATATGATTACACCAACAAAGTGGAACCTGTTGCTTCAGTGCGCAGGCAGACAGAGGAAAGGCAGAAAAGGCACACAGAGGAAAGACAAAAATCCGAGAAGGAGATTCTGGACGAAATGCAGCGCCTTGGTATGTGAAGACAGAAAATGAGCATAAGTACGGGCAAAAGACAGCTAAAAAGCAGCTGAAAAATAAAGAAAAAAGAAATCATAAAAAATGAAAAAAGTGCTTGCATTTATGTTTTGGTTCTGATAATATATGACTTGCGTTGAGCGACAGCTCAGCGAAACAAAATACAAATGGCTCGTTGGTCAAGGGGTTAAGACGCTGCCCTCTCACGGCAGAATCATGGGTTCGATTCCCGTACGAGCTGCGCATTTAAGAGACAGATTCCTGTCTCTTTTTTTTCGCCATTTCCGACCATGCCGCTCGGGAGGAGGAGACACAGAACCGTCCCCTGTCTCCTCCATGTTTTTCCTTTCTACAAGACATTTCAACATGAACATCATCTGTTTTTCCATATTCTTATATTACATTTAGACATAAAATAAATGAAGAACAAACGGATGTCGCAATAGTTTTGACTGCCGGCAGAAAATAAACTGTAACAATAATTGTAAAAAGAATTGTTAGAAGAAAACCGGGACTGGAGGTGAGAATGAAGGAAATGCTGGATAATAAAGCTATTTCCGGTTATACAGTTTCTGAATCGTTCAGATGTCTGGAAAACATTCCCAGAATGTCATCGGACCTGTTTTTATCTTATTGCGGATGGGAAAAGACCACGCCTTCCCAGTTGTTCGCACCCGCTTCGCGCAGAAATCATGTCATTCATTTCGTGCTGAGCGGAAAAGGAAAAATGTTTTATGGAAATAAGACCTGGGAGATTACCCGGGGGCAGGCCTTTTACATAGCTCCCGGGGAAGAAATCGGCTATGTCTCTGACGAGAATGATCCCTGGTCCTATGTCTGGATCGGCTATAATGGGGTCCGGGCAGAAGAGTATTCCGGACTGGCCGGATTCACGGTCGATCATCCTGTCCGGGACTGCGCAGATATCGAAAAGATCGCCGAATTGATCGAAGAGATCCTTCAGGCACGTTCCCTGACCCCGGCGGAAAACCTGTACCGCATGTCATTTGTTCTGGAGATCCTGTCCATTCTGATCAGAGAATGTGAAGAGATCGCCGCCAGAGATGCGCGGAATCCGGAAGAGCCTGATTTTGTCAGATACGCCATGGAATACATTTCCAAGAACTTTGACAAGGATCTGCGGATCCATGATATGGCCTCTAAGCTCGGAGTGAGCCGCAGCTATTTGAGCAGCTGCTTTAAAAAATCTGTGGGGTGCTCACCGCAGGTCTTCATCCTCAACCTGCGCATGGAACGCGCCGGCAGTCTGCTCAGGACCACGACACTTCCCGTCAATGTGATCTCGGCTGCCGTGGGCTATCAGGACCAGCTGGCTTTTTCCAAGATCTTCAAACAGTTTTACGGCGTCAGCCCGAGAGATTTCAGAAAGGGCGGATGTGAAGTGCGAGTCTTCTCGAAAAAGGGCGACTACGAGAATACAATGCTCTGAATCCCTAAATATTACATTTTTATCATTTTTATCACAAATTTATTTTTCAGTGTACTTGCATTTGAATTCTGTTTGTGCTAATGTAGCACTGTTATTGAAATGATAAATGATTTATGATCATTCTTTAATGATAGAATGCAGGGTTCAATAATAGAGAATTTAATATTGTAATCTTAAAAAGTGGGCCTGCAAGTCCACTTTTTGTTTTGCGCGAAGCAATGAGCCATGCGTGTCAATCCGTGAGAAGACTCGTTGTGAGCTTGCTCACATAAGAGCCTTCTCACGTATTGACACATACGGCGAATGCCGTGACAGCGAGCGGACAGAAGGTCCGCGAGCCTGTCGGCATGGCGAACATGGTTTGTTGGATCAGCGGCTCGTTCTTCGCCGGTCCCTGCATTTTTTGGAAGGGTACATTTTTCAGAAAGGTACATATGAAGAAAAAAAAGTCCGCTAAAACCGGATATCAGCAGTATGAAGAGCGCGCGGAGGCCATCGCGGCCCCGATCGCGGAGCAGTTCGGAATCCGGATCTACGATGTGGAATATGTCAGAGAAGGAGAAGAGTTTTTTCTCAATGTTTACATTGACAAAGACGGCGGTGTGACCATCGGCGACTGCGAGAATGTGAGCAGGCTCCTTTCCGACGCACTTGATGTGGATGACCCCATCAAGGATCCCTACACCCTGATCGTTTCCAGCCCCGGACTCGGACGGGCGCTGACCAAAGACAGACACCTTCAGCAGAGCATAGGGCAGGATGTGGAGGTACACCTCTACAAGCCTCATCCCCTGACCGGCGAAAAAGATATTCGCGGTGAACTGATGGACTTTGATGAGGGACAGATCCTTCTCATGGCCGATCCGCCTGCACCTGTTAAAGGCAAGGGAAAAGGCAAAGGAAAAGGAAAGAAAAAAGGCGCGGCAGCCAAAATCGCCGCCGGGCAGGCTGCGGAAGAGACTGCCGACCAGTCCGGAAGGCAAAAGCTTACGATTATCCGGAAGGAGATCGCCTCCATCCGGCTGGCATTTGACTTTGAATAAATGAAGGAGACAACATGAGTAAAGAGTTGAAAAAGGCTATCGAGCAACTGGCAGAGGAGAAGAACATCAAGGCAGAGACCCTCGCCGAGGCGATTGAAAACGCTCTCATTACAGCCTGCAAGAGCCATTTCGGCAAAGGCGGAGACAATATCAAAAACGTCAAAAACGTTGTGGCGAAAGTAGACCGCGATACCTTTGATTATACCTGCTATGCAGAGAAGACTGTTGTTGAGACTCCCGATGATGTCATGGACGACTTGGAGGAGATCGCTCTCGAGGATGCTGTCAAGATCAACAGTAACGCCCAGGTAGGCGACATTGTCCGTGTTGATATCAACAGCAGAGATTTCAGCCGCATCGCCGCTCAGATCGCCAAGAACGTGATCATGCAGAAGATCCGCGAGGAAGAGCGCAGCATCATCTATGAGTACTACAGCGAGAAGCAGAAAGACATCGTAACCGGTATTGTACAGCGCAACATCGGCAATAACATCAGCGTCAACCTGGGCAGGGCCGACGGCATACTCAATGAAAAAGAGCAGGTTCCCGGCGAGCATCTTCGTCCCACAGAACGCATCAAGGTCTTTATCCTCGAAGTCCGCACGACCAACCGCGGTCCCAGGATCCTTGTCAGCCGCACGCACCCCGATCTGGTGCGCAGGCTCTTTGAAGAGGAAGTCACCGAAGTCCAGAACAAGCTGATCGATATCATGAGCATTGCCCGTGAGCCCGGCAGCCGCACCAAGATCGCGGTCCGCTCCAATGATCCCAACGTGGATCCCATCGGCGCCTGCGTCGGCAACAACGGTTCCCGTGTCAATAATATCGTGGATGAGCTCCGCGGCGAGAAGATCGACATTGTCGTATGGGACGAGAACCCCGGCAACTTCATCCGCAATGCACTTTCTCCCGCAAACGTGGTCGCTGTTTTCGCGGATCCCGAGGAGAGAGTCGCAAAGGTCGTTGTTCCTGATTATCAGCTGTCCCTGGCCATCGGCAAGGAAGGACAGAATGCCAGACTTGCAGCCCGCCTGACAGGCTACAAGATCGATATCAAGAACGAGACACAGGCCAAGGATGCCCCCGGCTTCCGCTACGAAGACTACCTCGACGCCGATGAAGACGAGTACGAGGAAGAGTACGAAGAGGGCTACGAGGAAGAGTACCAGGAGGATTACGAAGAAGCTGAGGCTGACGCTCCTGAAGATGCATTTGAGGAGACAGCTGAACCGGCTGATCAGGAAGATAGTCAGGATGCAGATCAGGAAGCTGATCAGGAAGTGACCTCCGAAGAAGAGATCATCGCTGAGGAAGAAATGTAATCAAGTACTGTGATTACGTAATATGATTGTGTACTGTAATCAAATACTGTGATCACGTAATAGGATCATATAATGTGATCATGTACTGTAAACGCGTATTACTGCAGGTTCCGGATTAAGGAGAATATCAAATGCCCAAGAAAATACCGATGCGCACCTGCATCGGGTGCGGTACATCAAAACCGAAAAAGGAACTGATCAGGATCGTCCTGACCGATGACGGCGAAATCCTGGCGGACAGGACCGGCCGCGCGAACGGCCGCGGCGCATATCTTTGCGACGATCCCGCCTGCCTGCAGAAAGCGATCAAGCGCAAGGCCTTCAGCCGCGCTTTCCGCCAGCAGGTGCCAGCAGAGGCTGTACAGCAGCTCGAGGCACAGATGGGAGGTGCGGATGCAGGATAAGGTTTTTTCTCTGCTGGGTCTGGCAGCAAGGGCCGGACGGATCGCCGCGGGAGGCTTTTCAGCCGAAGAGGCGGTCAAGAGCAGGAAGGCACGCCTGGTACTGATCGCAGAGGACGCGCAGTCCAATACGGTGAAAAAGTTTACAGACAAGTGTACTTTTTATAAGATCCCCTTCCGCTTCTACGGTTCAAAAGAAGCGCTGGGGCATGCGATCGGCAGGGAATCAAGGGCCTGTGTAGCAGTGACAGACCGGGGCTTTGCCGAGAGTATACTGAAACAGCTCCCTGAAGGAGCAGACCCGGTACGACAATGCCGGGATCCGGTTGAATAAATTGTCCGTTATCTGCCGTAATTCATCCGGCATTGCGAACGGACTTGACGATACATACTTATTTAATAATAATTAGTAGTTAGATTCATTTTGAGGAGGGCGCAGTACAGTTGGGTTCTGACATGTTTGAAGCGAAACAGAGTGAGACTGAAGAAAATATCGCGGCATCTGCAACAGGTGCTGAAGGAAAAGCTGCAGCCTCAGAGGGCAAAAAACCCGCTGAGGATGCCAAAAAACCTGCCAAAAAGAAAAAGATCATCATCGTGACCGGTTCCAATACCCAGGGCGGACAGCGCGGTGCCTATTCCAGCGGTTCCGGTGCATATAATCCCGGCGGAAATGCCTCCCAGGGCGCTTCCGGCACAAACCGCTCCGGCGGCCAGGGTCGCGGAGGAAACCGCAGCGCAGGCAGCGGTACCGCACAGGGCGGACGCGGCCGTCAGCAGAGACCTGCCGACGGCAGGACCGGAGACCGCAATACTGCACGCGACGGCGGCAGGAATGCACGCGGCGCCAATGCAGGGCGCGGCAAGAGCCAGGCAGCTCCTGTCCATAAGCTGATCAAGCCTACCATCCGTCAGACACAGATGGAAGTGGATTACCGTAAGCCTGTACAGCAGCCCCGCAAGTCCGATGCGGCCAGGAAGGCTGAGGCAGAGGCAGAAGCCAGGAAAGCAGCCGAGGCGGCAGCAGCGGCACAGGCTGAAGCTGCAGCTAAGGAAGCAGCCGAGGCAGCCCGCAAGGCTGAAGAAGCAGCGGCGAAGGAGGCAGAAGCCAGGGCAGCAGCAGAGGCTGAGGCAAAAGCAGCAGAACAAAAGGCGGCAGAGGCGGCCTCTGTTTCCGGTGCGGCTAAATCTGACAAAACCCGTCAGGACAGACCCGGAACTGATGCTGTTAAAACACAGCAGACTGTCGACCAGACCTCTGACTCTGATAATAAGGGCGGACGCAGCGACAACCGCGGCGGAGCCCGTCAGGGCGGCGACGCACGCACAGGACGCAGCGGCGGAAGCGACAAGGGCGGACGCGGCGGAGCCCGCGCAGGCCAGGAAGGCCGGGGCGACCGCGACAGCCGTGACAGCCGGGGAGGAGCCCGTCAGGGTTCTGATTCCAGAGGCGGACGCGGCGGAGCCCGTGCAGGTCAGGAAGGCCGGGGCGACCGCGACAGCCGTGACAGCCGGGGAGGAGCCCGTCAGGGTTCCGACTCCAGAGGCGGACGCGGCGGTGCAGCCAGGGGCGGTGCAGATGCCCGCGGCGGCGACAAAGGCGGACGCGGCGGCAAGGAAGCTGCTGCCGGACGCGGAGAGAAGAGCCGCGGCAAAGGCTATCAGGAGAAAGACCGCAGATCCAGAAAGGATCAGATCTATAACGAAGACGACAAGAACCAGTCCCGCAAGAACAGAGCAGGACGTTTCATCCGTCCCGAGAAGAAGGAAGAAGTTCCTGCAGAAGAGCAGATCAAGACAATTTCCGTTCCCGAGAAGATCTCCATCCGCGACCTTGCAGAGCGCATGCACCTGCAGACTGCCGAGATCATCAAGAAGCTTTTCCTGCAGGGCAAAATGATGACTCCCAACAGCGAAGTCAGCTACGAAGAAGCGGAAGAAATCGCACTCGGCTACGATATCCTCTGCGAGAAAGAGCAGAAAGTTGATGTCATCGAAGAGCTCCTGCGCGAGGATGAAGAGGACGAGTCCGAGATGGTCTCCCGTCCGCCTGTCATCTGCGTCATGGGCCACGTCGACCACGGTAAAACATCCCTTCTGGATGCGATCCGCAGCACTAGCGTGACCAGCAAGGAAGCCGGCGGTATCACACAGGCCATCGGCGCCTACATGGTCTCCGTCGACGGAAGAGACATCACCTTCCTCGATACACCCGGACATGAAGCATTTACAGCAATGCGTATGCGCGGTGCCAATTCCACTGATATCGCGATCCTGGTTGTCGCTGCGGACGACGGTGTCATGCCGCAGACCATCGAGGCTATCAACCACGCCAAGGCAGCCGGTGTCGAGATCGTAGTCGCGATCAACAAGATCGATAAAGACGGTGCAAATCCCGAGCGCGTCAAACAGGAACTGACCGAGTATGAGCTCGTTCCCACAGCCTGGGGCGGCTCCACAGAGTTTGTCGAAGTCTCCGCCAAGACCGGCGAGGGCATTGAGGACCTGCTCGAGACCATCCTTCTGACCGCCGATATTATGGAGCTCAAGGCCAACCCCAACCGCAAGGCAAGAGGCCTTGTCCTCGAGGCCAAGCTCGACAAGGGCCGCGGTCCTGTTGCCAACGTCCTCGTACAGAAGGGCACACTTCACATCGGCGATTTCATCTCCGCGGGCGCCAGCTCCGGCAAGGTCAGAGCCATGATCGACGACAAGGGCAGACGCGTCAAAGAGGCGCTTCCTTCCCACCCCGTCGAGATCCTGGGTCTGTCCGACGTCCCCAGCGCAGGCGAAGTATTCCTTGCCCACGACGATCTTCAGACCGCCAAATCCTATGCCGGCACCTACAAGGTCCAGCGTAAGGAAGAGCTGATCGAAGAGACCAGAATGCGCATGAACCTGGACGACCTCTTCAGCCAGATGAAGGAAGGAAACCTCAAGGAATTCAACCTCATCCTCAAGGCAGATGTACAGGGCTCCGTCGAGGCACTGCGCCAGAGCCTGCTCAAGCTCTCCAACGAGGAAGTTGTCGTCAAGGTCATCCACGCCGCAGTCGGCAATATCACAGAGTCCGATGTCTCCCTGGCATCAGCCTCCAACGCCGTTATCATCGGTTTCAATGTCCGTCCCGACATGCTGGCCAAATCCATGGCCGACCAGGAAGGCGTTGATATCCGTCTCTATAAAGTTATCTATCAGGCCATCGATGCCATCGAGCTTGCCCTCAAGGGCATGCTGGCACCCATCTACGAGGAGCGCGTCATCGGCCACGCACAGGTCCGTATGCTGTTCAAGGCTTCCCATGTCGGCAATATCGCCGGTTCCATGGTCCTCGACGGCGTGATCCGCCGCGGCTGCAAGGTCCGTATCCGCAGAGGCGACGAGCAGATCTACGAAGGAAGTCTGGCTTCCCTCAAGAGGTTCAAGGACGACGCCAAGGAAGTCCGCGAAGGCTTTGAGTGCGGCCTCGTATTCGAAGGATTCGACAAGATGCAGGTCGACGATATCGTCGAGGCATATGATCTCGTCGAGATCCCCAGAACCTGATCCTGAACGCTCCCCGGCGGTTTCCGGGATTCTCATTCGCATTAATGACCCCGGCGGGAGAGCCGATCTCCAGCCGGGGTTTATACCTGTATAGCCTGTTAAAAAAGATACACGCCTCTGTGCCCCATCAGGGGTATACTGTACCTCATCCGCGGTACTCTGTGCCTCATCAACGGTAGAAAGAAACGCCAAAATCATAACAGGAACAGGTCTGCGAAAAAGGAGATTACATAAATAATGAGAAAAAACAGTGTAAAAAACAGAAAGATCAACGATGAAGTGCGCCGCGTTCTGGCGCAGATCATCAGCGGAGGGATCAAAGATCCCCGTATCAGCCCCATGACCAGCGTCCTCGCTGTCGAAGTCGCGCCCGACCTCAAGACCTGCAAGGTCTGGGTCAGTGTCTACGGCGATGACCAGAAGAAGCAGGACACCATGGAGGGACTTGGCAGCGCAGCAGGATTCATCCGCGGCGAACTCGCCCGCAGAGTCAACCTGCGCAACACCCCTCAGCTCAGGTTTATCCTGGATGACTCCATCGCCTACGGCGTCGAGATGTCCAGACGCATCGACCAGGTGCGCGCAGCTGACATGCGAGCGGAGGAGATGCGCGGCGAAGAGCCTGACGAAGAGTTTGTCGAAGAGCCGGATCAGGAGTTTGACGAAGAGTCTGGTGATGAGTTTCAGTGAGGAGCCGGACCAGGAGTTTGTCGAAGAGCCGGATGAAGAATGAGACCTGCAGTCAGTGAAATTCAGGCCTTATTGTAGATCAGGCCTTATTGTAGACATAAAGAGAAGTGACTATTGAGTATCATGTAAGCGGAGGAAGTCCGGCGCAGGCCGGACGCTGTGAAAGATATGCAGATTTTAGAGGAAGTGAAGGATTGTAAGACAATCGGTATCAGCGGACATGAAAATCCTGACGGAGACTGCGCGGGTTCCTGTCTGGGTCTGGCCCTTTATCTCAGAAAAATGATGCCCGGGGCGCGTGTTGATGTATTTCTGGAGCCGCTGCGAGAAGATCTCTACAATAACCTCCCCGGAGCGGATACAGTCATCACGAATTTCCGCACGGATCTTGAGGTCTATGATGCCTTTATCGTCCTTGACTCCGCCAAAGACCGGATCTCCGGGGCAAAAGAACTCTTTGAACGGGCAGAAAAAACCATCAATATCGATCACCATATCAGCAATCCCGGTGACGGAATGGTCAATTACGTGAACGGCAGCTCCAGCAGCGCCTGCGAGCTCGTCTATGAAGTGATCGACCATGATCAGATCGACACAGACATCGCACAGAACCTCTATGTCGGTATGGTGACTGACACGGGCTGTTTCCGTTTTTCCAGTACCTCCCGCAAGACCATGCAGGCGGCCGGTGAACTGATGACCTATGGATTTGATTTTCCCAGGATCGTCCGCGAAGTCTATTTTGAAAAAACATTTGTCCAGCAGCGTGTCCTGGGCAGGGCCCTGTCTAAGGCCAAAAGCTGCCTGGGCGGCCGCTGCATCGTGAGCAAGCTCGACCACCTCGCCATCACCGCCCTGGGCGGAGTCGGTAAGGATGTGGAAGGAATCGTAAGCGCGCTCGTATCGACCACGGGTGCCCACTGCGCCATCTTCGCCCACGAAAGATCGACGGGAGACTGGCGCGTGAGCTTTCGGTCCAACCAGATCGTAGATGTCTCTGTGATCGCCCAGCACTACGGCGGCGGCGGACACATACGTGCCAGCGGCTGTACGATCCAGAAAAACAGAGATATCACCATTGTCATTCAGGAAATGGTCGCAATGATCCGCGGCCAGCTCAAAGCTGCCGATGAGTTACCGGATGATCCCGAATAGATATAAGTTGATCAAATTGATTAATATAATTTAAATTGATTTGAAACCATAAAAAAACAGGTGATTTATGCATCATGGAATGCTGACAGTCTATAAAGAAGCCGGATATACCTCAAGCGATGCGGTTGCCCGCCTTCGGGGGATCCTTCGCATGCGCAAAATCGGACATACCGGCACACTGGATCCCGATGCTGTGGGAGTCCTTCCCATGTGTCTGGGAAATGCCACGCGGATATGTGAACTGATCGCGGACAGGGAAAAAGAGTACGTCGCTGTCATGCGTCTGGGTGTTCAGACTGACACACAGGATATGAGCGGAGAGATCCTCCGGGAGATTCCGGAGGAGGATATTCCAGCCATTCTCCTGCACAACGGCTGCCTGCAGGAAGCGGAAGAGGAGAAGATCGAAATAATCCAAAAAATCCAAAGCCGGATCCGTGAGGCTGCAGCAGCTTTTGTCGGCGAGATTGACCAGATTCCGCCCATGTATTCCGCCGTCAAGGTCAACGGCAAGAGACTTTACGATATGGCGCGCAAGGGTATCACAGTGGAACGCAAGCCCCGCCGGATTACCATTTACGCGCTGGAGATTGAGAAGGTGGAACTTCCCCTTGTGACAATGCGGATCCGCTGCTCCAAGGGAACCTACATCCGCACCCTCTGTGAAGACCTTGGAAATGCCCTCGGAACAGGTGCGGCTATGCAATCCCTTATACGAACACGGGTCGGGCAGTTTACCCTGGACCAGGCGCGCACCCTCGATGAGCTGGAGCACCTGGCAAAGACAAAGCCGGAGGAGCTTCTGCCACTGATCCGGCCGGTGGACAGCTTTTTTGCCGATATTCCGGCAGCGGCCTGCACACCGGACGCCCTGCGCCTGCTCAAGAACGGCAATGTACTGACCCTTCAGCAGCTGCATTTCCTTTCCGCGGAAGAAGACCCGCAGAGAGAATACAGGACTGTGGATACATTCGATACATCATCCCTGCCCGGGATCGATCCGGGTGAAAAAGTCATCCGCATATACGACGCGGACGGTTTTTTTTACGGCCTTTACCGGACCAGATCCGGTGCCAAGGGACGCGGCCTCTATTCCGCCTACAAAATGTTCCTTCCCGAAAAATGACACAACAGGAGTAGTGCTTCTATGCTGATTATCAGAGATACAACAGAATTTGTCAGTCCGGGTGAGACAGCTGTCTCAATTGGAAAATTCGACGGTGTCCATCTGGGCCACCGCAGGCTTCTGGAGGAGCTTCTGGACCAGAAGGAAAAGGGACTTCTTTCCGCTGTGTTTACATTTGATCCCTACCCGGAGGTGTTTTTCGGATTCGGCTCCAGCCAGATCCTGACTACCCGCGAGGAAAAAGAACAGATCTTCCGCAAAATGGGCATCGATATTCTTGTGGAGTTTCCCTTTAACGCAAAATCCGCGGCCACACCTTCCAGAGAGTTTGTTTCCAACTTTCTCTGCAAACAGATGAGGGCGCGCTTCATTGCTGCCGGTCCCGATCTTTCCTTTGGAGACCACGGAAGCGGCAATTTCGACCTGCTCGAGGAGATGGCACCCGAATACGGATTCAGGGCCAAAAAGATTGAAAAAATCATCATGGACGA
The DNA here is from genome assembly GCA_902780385.1 of uncultured Lachnospiraceae bacterium. GTDB lineage: Bacteria > Bacillota > Clostridia > Lachnospirales > Lachnospiraceae > CAG-791. Next base: position 4,624 of record CACZFF010000012.1, on the reverse strand, counting down.
CAATGTTGTCAGTTCCACCCTGATCCGCCGTCTGATCGATACAGGCGAAGTGACCACGGCCGCCCGCTATCTGGGAGAGCCCTACATGGTCCGCGGCAAGATCGTCCACGGCAGGGCGCTGGGACGCAGGATCGGAATCCCTACCCTCAACCAGGTCCCGCCGGAAGACAAGCTGCTCCCGCCCTTCGGCGTCTATTACTCGGATGTCCTGATCGGCGATCAGAAGTTCTACGGCATGACCAATATCGGTGTCAAGCCTACAGTCTCGGACGAAAAGAAGGTGACTGTGGAGACTTATCTCTATGACTTCAAAGGAGATATCTACGGTGAGACCGCTACCGTACAGCTCCTCACCCACCGGCGCCCCGAGATGAAATTCACCTCTGTGGAAGAACTCAAAATGACCATGGAACACGATATCCAGGCGGGCAGAGAATATCATGGAATCTAAACGTACTGCAAGACAATCGGGTTTTGAACTGGTCAGGATCATCGCCATGTTCCTGATCGTCGCCAACCATCTTGCCAATCACGGGATTTTCAAGGTGACTTCAGAAGACAATTATGCTCTCTGGCCCGAAATGAGTCCTTTCAACCAGGCTGCCGGTGCTTTGATCAGCTGCGGCGGCAGGATTGGTGTCGCTGTTTTTTTCATGCTCACCGGATATTTTATGGTGGAAAGAGATAAGCTGTCGCCAAAGTCGGCTGTGAACTTTTTGTGGAGAGTGCACTTTTTTGCGGCAGCTATGTTTGCCATCGTTGTGATCCTGCGCGCAGCGACCGGATTAGGTGCAGATATAAATATGCCCCTGGCAGCCAGGAAAAGTTTTTGCACCCCGCTTACAATATGGTGGTTTGCGCTCGCCTATTTTGTCCTGCTTTTTCTGGCCCCGTCCATCAATATTTTTGTCCGCTCTATGCGGGGCAGAGGAGCTGTCTTTCTTCTGATCCTCTATCTCTGGTATTTTTTCTACCTGGGAGGAAACGTCTCTTCCAGTTATGATGACTATATCAAAGCCATCTTTTTTTACCTGATCGGAGCATTTGTCAGGATCATGGAAACAAAGCCTTCAGGTACAATACAGGCACCTGCAGATCCGGCAGAATCTTCCCTGCAGCACTTTTCCGCCTCAGCTGCCGGACTGGCAGTGCACACCATCCTCTTCTTATGCGCATTTTTGCTCAGCGGCTATCTGATGTATGATGTCATTCAGGATATGACGGGAGGGACGAGTGTCCTGGGCAATATCCTGATCTGGACGCCGGAAGAATTTATCAACAACGTTATGATTCCTGTGGACGGCCTGCTTCTGCTGTTGATCGGCAGGATTCGTTTTTCCAGCAGGATCGTCAACTACATTGCTTCATGTACTTTCGGGGTCTATCTCATTCACGAATATGCATTTACGAGAAAGATCCTCTGGCATGATCTGCTGAGGGCGGATACCATCCAGTATAAGAGCCGCTTCTTTATTCTGTATGCCTTCCTGGATGTTGCAGTGATCTTCCTGGCCGGAATAATATTGGAAACCATCCGCATAAAGATCGGAACTCTGTTTCAGAGAAAACTGAATCAAATGGGCCGGCTGTGAATGAGTCTCAAGGGACGGTTCTGTCTGACTCATGAATGAGCCTCAAGGGACGGTTCTGTCTGACTCATTTTCCATGGAAAATGAGTCAGGCAGGACCGTCCTTTTTGACTCACTTTTACGGACTTTTACGGATTTGACGCTTATTTTGACAGGGATTCTGTTATACTTGACTTAGAATAAAAATTGTTGGTAGAATAATAAATTGTATAAATGCATTTGTTTACGCCGGTAGTGATCGTTCTTTCCTGACTCAATATCTGACATAATTCACCGGCTTTTGAATACGGGTTTTAAGGGTCAGAAATTGAGAAGACACAGTCGATCATTTCTGACTTTTTTGCATTTATAAATACACTGGAAGGCACAACTGAATGCAGGAATTGCTTCGTAAGATCAGGCAGATCTTAAAAGACAGAAAAACGCGACAGTTCTTGGCACGAGTTGTTACATCTATAGCGGCGGTTGTCGTCTTTGTCACCACGTACGCCCTGATCCTGCCTGCGATATCAATGGAAAAGACAGCTATATGCGGGGTGGAAGAGCACCAGCATAGTGACAGCTGCTATGAAGAGAGGCTTGACTGCGGGCAAGAGGAAAGTGATGGTCATCACCACGATGACAGCTGCTATACGACTACAACTGAATTGAACTGCGTAATACCGGAGCATCGGCACTCTGCAAAGGAGGGGTGCTATGACTCAGATGGTAACCTGATATGCAAGCTGCAGGAACATGTTCATGACGATTCCTGCTATGAGGAAATCAGGTCGCTTAACTGCGCCCTTAAGGAGGGCCAGGGACATCATCATACCGATGCCTGTTTTGAAAAAGTCCTTGTCTGCGGAAAAGAAGTACATACTCATAGCGGAAAATGCTATGAAAAAGGCAGCAGTGCAGGAGATACGTCAGATGGAGTTTCTGACGCCATGACATCTGATCCGGAAGATGGAGGATATACCGGGGATAAGGGGAATACGGAAGATGCGGATGCTGCTGAACCCGGCCTTTCCGATCCGGATGCAGCTGCGGAAGGAAATCAGCCGGACAGCTATGTGCCGGAGCTGGAACCTCTGGATATGGAGGCCGTGCTCGACAGCTTTACAGATTTTTACTATTTCCATGCAGAGGATGGGGAGGCAATCCCTGCCGACAGCGCAGAGATCACAGACTGGAGAGAGGTTGAGGAAGACACCACGCTGGCATCGACTGACCTGGTCAAGACCTATCTCGCCTATAGGATCCCCGGCGGAAGCCTTAATGAGACCAATCCTTCTGTCAGATACCGGCTGCCGGACAACCTTCATCTTTCCGATCAGCAGATCGATGCCATGAACCGGTATGAAAACGGGATCGCTGCCGGATACAGGGATTTCAAGGCGGCTGCAGATCAGGGTCAGAAGGAAGAGGAGAAAGAAAACTATTATAAATACCTGGGCGCGGAAGCCATAGAAGGAGAGCGCAGACCTGATGAGCAGCCGGAAGACGATGCCCGGGAGTTCATCAGTGCGGTCGTGCGCGCTGAGAATATCTATGATGAAAAAGGGCAGTATATCGGCCAGGATCTGATCTTCACATTTGTACCCTATTCCATCGACAAGAACCGCAATATCTATAATTCAGAAGAAGAACTTATTTCAGCCGGCGAGGAGATCACCGGCTGGTTTGCGTGCGATTTCAGACTGGACCAGATCGACTGGGAGCAGGAAATCGATGAAGACAATGACAGTGATAAAAATCCTGAATATACAGCCAGGGTCATTTTTGCCCATGAGAATCAGATCATCCAGGGGGATCAGGAGAAGGAGATCCGGGAGATCAGCCGTGTTCTGAGGATGGCCGAAGCAATCGGGGAAACAGAGAAGACAGAAGAAGCGGAGGACACAGAGCAGCCGGAAGATATCGAAGAGACCGGTGAAAACGGGGATGGTGCATCCGAATCAGCAATGACAGATGCGCAGGAAGGAACCGCAGCCGGCGAAGATCAGCAGGAAGCTCAGGTCTTCAAATCAGGCTCACTGACTGCTGAAGGAGAGGATTATACCATAACCCTTGATTACAGCAAAGAAGCGAAGATTCCTGAAAACGCCTCTCTCTCTGTCCGCGAGATTACCCCGGAGACAGACAAGGAGGCTTATGAGGCATGCCTTGAGCAGGCCGGGCAGCAGGTGGCTGCAGATGAAAAAACCAGCGTGGACACAAAGGCTACCCGTTTCTTTGACATCGAGATAATTGCTGCAGAAAAGGACAGCGACGGCACGGAGAAGACTGTAAAGATCGAGCCCTCCGCACCTGTCAGCGTTCAGATCCGGATCAATGAAAAGCCTGAGTCATCTGTTTCACAGGATCGCAAAGCTGAACAGGGCGAGCCCACAGTCCTCCACTTTGCTGAAGACGGCGTAGAGAAGATTGATTCCACAGTGACTGACAGTCAGGAGGGCAGTCAGAATAGCAGTCAGAATAGGAGCCCGAAGGACAGTCAGAAGGGCAGTCGGAACAACAGCGCAGAAGAACAGAAGAGGGAGATCCGGTTTGAAGCGGAATCCTTCTCTATCTACGGCGTGATCTATACAGTGGACTTCTCGTACTCGGTGAACGGCAAAATGTACGATTTCAGCCTTCCCGGGGGCGGATTTGTGAGTTTCACAGACCTCATAGAAGTCCTTGGTATAATTGAGGGAACGAACAGCGAGGAAAATTACGTTAATTCTGCGGAAGTAATGGATGAAGATGCGCTCACGCTGAGTGATGTGACGGTTTCCGAGGAGACGAGGAAATTCGTTGCGGATGTGGAGAATGTAGAATTCTCTAATCCTAAGCTTGTATGGGTTGGGAAGGTTGAAACTGACAGCACGGTTGGCGAGATTAAAGAAGCCAACGGGCTGGAGTGTGAGTACTCAGCGGAGCTGACAGAAGAGCAGATTGAAGAGATTAATGCGCAGACCGTGGAGAGCGGCGACTGGGCGCTGGTCAGCATTCTTCCATTCCTGAGCGAGGAATCTCTGACCGTCACCATGAAGACCGGGGAAGTGTTT
>CACZFF010000011.1 GCA_902780385.1 uncultured Lachnospiraceae bacterium | reverse complement strand
GTTACTATTCACAGTGTTTTTAATCCATTAATACATCATTAAAATAGTATTTCTATTTGACATAACTGCTGACTGTGATTTTGCCCCTGTTTAGGGGCTTTTTTGGCGGAAAAATATTGGTATTTTATTTAAATTAAATACCAATAAAAACTTGACATTATTGGTATTTAATGGTATAATAGTACCAATAGATGAATACACCTTATCTACTCTGGAAAGGAGCAGTATCATGTCAATCGTAAGATATACAAATAAAAAAACAGGTGTCGTTACCCTGTATGAATCAACCTCTCATTATGATCCTGTAACAAAGCAGTCGCGGCCCATCCGCAAATATCTGGGAAAGCTGGATCCGGAAACTGGTGAACTTATCCCTTCCACAAAAAGGAAGAAAAAAGAAACCACAACTGCGCAGGCATCCCCGGCAGATCTGGGATTACAGGCAGCTCTGGAGGAAAAAACAAGAGAGTGCAAGGATATGGAACGGCGCATCAGTGAACTGGAGGATCAGATAAAAAAACTCCGCGCAGCTATGTCCAGGATCTCCATTGCTTCCAGATCCATCCTGGAGATCTCGTCCGCATCCATAGAAGAAAACGAAACCTGAACCAGACACCTGCGGCAGTACCAGCCCGATCGGAGAAGATCGCATGATCACCCAAGCCTTTCTTTACGAAAGTTCCCTTCAGTACAGGATCAAGGCACTTGAGAATGAACTTGAAGCCTTTAAGACAGGGAAAAAATATCTGAAGATGAAAGAGGCACACCGTAAGGAGACCGATGCCCTGCGGCGTGAGATAGAAAGGCTCAAAAAGGAGCTTGCCCTGGCCCATAAGGAGACAATAGACGTCAGGGAAAAGTGGTTTGCGACCTGCGATGACATCATTGCTGAGGAAGACGCAAACCTTCGTAAGGCCCAGGATCAGATCTTAAAACTGAAGCAGAGATGTTTTGATGCAGACATGAAACGCCACGAAGAGAAGGCAGCCCTGGCAGATGCGTATGAGAAAAAACTCGAAGAGAAGGACAAGACTATAAAAGAACTGGAAAACCGCCTTGCCCATGCCGAAGCCCTGCTTGCCCGTGACGGGACCAATACCGGCATCCCGACCGCCCAGACACCCATTGGAAAGAAAAAGGTCATCCCGAACTCCCGCAGGAGTACAGGCAGGAAAAAAGGAGGCCAGCCCGGACACAAACAGCATTTGCCGGAGCCTCCGGATGAAGATCAGATCGACGAGACCGTCCTGCATGAAGTCGATCCTGCCAAAGAGGAATGCCCTGTCTGCGGATCAGATACTTTCATTTATACGGGAAGGCAGGAGGTAAAATACGAGACAGATATAGAAATAAAAGTACACAGAAAGAAACACATTTATTATGTTTACAAATGCACGGGATGCGGTACGCTGATCTCTCTGTCTGCAGACCCGGAACATATGGGGCAATGCCATTACGGCCCCAACATCCAGGCGGTCGCGCTCTCTCTGATGAACACGGTCAATTCGGCGATCAACAAGGTCCCTCTGTTTTTGTCCGCAGTAACAAACGGGCAGGTCTGCCCGTCTGAGGGATATGTCACAAAACTTCCTAAAAAGGCCTCGAGAAAACTTGCCGCCTTCAAAAGAGACCTCCGGCTCCTGATCCTGACACGGCGCGTCCTGTTCTGGGATGATACAGTCATCACCATCCTGGCAAAACAGGCTTACCTGAGATTTTACGGGGATGAGCGGATCTCCTACTACACCGCTCATGAGCACAAGGATCTTGCAGGGATCCTTGAAGACCGGATCCTCGATCATCTTACAGACGAGACCTATGTCATGCATGACCACAACACAGTCAACTATAACGAGGCATTCCATTTCAGGAATCTCGAGTGCTGCCAGCATGTCGAGCGTGATCTGCAGAAATCTGCCGATGACACAAAGCACGAAGAAATGGTCCTGGCAAAAAAGCTTATTTCCGAAGCCATAAAAGAACGGAACGACCTTTTTGCAAGGGGGGTCCTGTCATTCAGCGCAGAACGGATCGCAGAGTTTGATTCCAGGATGGAGGAGCTCCTCAGCTCCGCAGAAGCAAGGATCCGCAAGGATTTCAACCCTTATAACAGCCAGAAGGAACTAAATGTGATCAACAGGCTGCGGAAATACCATGACAATTTCTTCGCCTGGATGGAGGACTTCTCACTTCCCCATACCAACAACCTCAGTGAACGGGAACTTCGCGGAGCGAAGACGAAGAAAAAAGTCTCGGGGCAGTTTGAATCCATTCAATACGCAGGATATTATTCAGATATACTGACATATACAAGGACCTGCCGGAAAAATGGGATCAATGAAATAACTGCACTCAGCAGACTTATGCAGGGAAACCCGCTCACGGTCAGGGAAATATTTCCTGAGTTCTGTTGAAAACAAATGCGAAAATCAGCCGGATGGATCGATCTGTTCATCCATCCGGCCAAGTTGCCATGTCTATTAATAAACCGATCAAAAGAACCAGTCAGGACAGCAGAACTGCATTTCTTTTTTTACGACAGGATCATTTTTTGCTGAGGAACCATTTCAGGAAGCACTTTGTCAGACATCTTAAGATGTCTGTTAAAGTGCGCATAAAGGAAACCAATAAAGCGGGATGGCAGCCTTGCTGGCATCCCGCACCCCAAAAGCGTGATCTGGGGGTTATTGCAAAGTTACCCTTTCAACCCCTCGATAGTCTATATTTATACACCGTGAATAGTAACTAGTTTTTATGTATAATAGTAATAATTTGGCCGATAAGAAGTTTCAGAAAGGACTCTGCCATGCCGAAAGCACATGTTACAGATATATCCCAGCTTCCCATCTTCGATGGAATCAGCCCGGCGGACTGCACGCTGCTCTTCGACTGTCTGGGCTGCCGGATCAGAGAGTATAAAAAAGACAGCCTCATCCGGCTGGAGGGGGATCTGGCCGGAAACGTGGGATCTGTCATCGAGGGCAGCGTAAATATGTACAAACAGGACATATGGGGCAACCGAACCCTGCTTTCATATATGCAGGCAGGGGATGTTTTCGGAGAGACCTTTTCTTTCAGTGAGATCACACCCGAGCACGAAGGCGTCTTCTTTGTCACAGCCTCTCCCTCCCTGATCCTCTTCCTGCCGGCCAGCCGGATTCTGTACCCCTGCACAAACTCCTGTCCTTTCCACCATCAGCTGTCAAAGAACATGTTTGCCATGATCAGCGCCAAAAACCGCAGGCTGATGGAACGGATCGAAGTCTCATCTCAGGGCTCTGTGCGGGAAAAGATCCTCGCCTATCTGTCCATGGAAGCACAGCGGCAGGGAAAGGCGTCCTTCCGCCTGCCCCTGCGGCGAACCGAGATGGCAGAATACCTGTGTATCAACCGCAGCGCCATGTCCCGGGAGCTGACTGCCCTGAAAAACGAGGGCGTGATCGATTTTGACAAAGATTATTTCACTCTGCGGATTGCTGATCCGGAGGACTGAAAAAATGAGGCAGCTCAGGCCGGGATACTGACCGGCAATACAGGCCTTCTGCAGATTCTGAAGACACATATATATCATTAAGCGCATCTCAATTATTAAATATGTAAATGTTTATTAAATAGTAAGAGCGAAAGCCTCCCCTGCGAATGTGTGCCGGCGGACTTCCGCTCTTTTTTCATGCCTTTTTTATAATATGGGACGGTTCAGTTGGGACAGCCGGAACCGTCCCTCGTGTCTCTTGTATGGGACGGTTTAGGAGGGACAGCCGGAACCGTCCCTTATATCTCAAAATGAGTCAGGCAGAACCGTCCCTCGTGACTCATTTTAATGCGATTTTAATGCCGGACCTTCTTTCTTAATCCCGTTTTTATGCCAATGCTGTGATAATGGTAGCATCTTGAAAAAGGCAGTTACAAGGCGGTCCCGGGGATCGGCGGAAGCGATCACGGGAGGTACAGGAGGTCTTCATGGCAAGGGCGCGGAACGCGATCAGGGGGCATCTGACATCTTTTCGGATGATCCTGGTAAGCTTTATTCTGATGATCCTGGCCGGAGCGGTCATGCTCTGTCTGCCCTTTGCCTCAAAGGGAGACGAACCGGTCAGTTTTTTAAATGCACTTTTTACATCCACTTCAGCGGCCTGTGTGACGGGTCTGGTGGTCTTTGATACTGCGACAAAGTGGACTATGTTCGGCAGGGTGGTCATCCTGATCCTGATTCAGGTCGGCGGACTCGGTGTTGTGACCATGGCCGCAGCGGTCATTACTCTGACAGGGGCGCAGATCGGTCTGCTGCCCCGGCTGGCGGTACAGGATGCGGTCTCTGCGCCGGAGCTGGGATCGGTGCTGAATTTCATGAAGTTTCTGATAAAGGGAACTTTCTGCATCGAGGGGATCGGAGCCCTTTGTCTGCTGCCTGTATTTGCAGGGCAGTTCGGGTTTGTGAAAGGGCTGGGATATGCGGTCTTCCATTCGATCTCGGGCTTCTGCAATGCGGGATTTGATCTGATGGGGGCGCAGGAGCAGTTTTCCTCGCTGACAGCCTATGCATCCAATGCAGCAGTCAATATTGTGATCATGCTGCTGATCATACTTGGAGGTCTGGGTTTTCTGACCTGGAGTGACCTGATCAACAATCGTTTCCGTCTGAAAAGGCTCCGCATGCAGACAAAGATGATCCTGGTATCAACTGCGGCGCTCATTCTTCTCCCAGCCCTTTATTTTTTCTTCGTGGAATTTAGAGCTTATCCTTTAAATGAGCGCCTCCTTCTCTCACTCTTTCAGAGTGTGACACCGCGTACGGCGGGTTTTAATACAGCTGATTACGGGCAGATGAGTGAGAGCGGCCTGCTGATCACAATCATGCTGATGATGGTAGGCGGCGCGCCGGGATCGACGGCCGGCGGTATGAAAGTAACAACCATGGCTGTCCTCTTTCTGGCTTCCGCCACTTTTCTGAGGAGGCGGGAGCAGGTCAACTGTTTCAGGAGGAGGATCGAAAAGGACGCGATCCAGAATGCCATGGCGCTGCTGACGCTCTATATTTTCCTCTTACTGGGCGGAGCCATTGTCATGGCAACCGCCGAAGGTTTTCCGATCATCACTTCCCTGTTCGAATGTGCTTCGGCACTTGGAACTGTGGGGCTGACGACCGGAATCACGCCGGGGCTCTCCGTCCTGTCCCGGATGATCCTGATCGCCTTCATGTTTTTCGGACGTGTCGGCGGACTGACCCTGGGATATTCCTTTGCATCATCAGCCCGGGGCAATCCCGGACTTCTGCCGATGGAAAAAGTGTCTGTCGGTTAAAAACAATAAGCAGGGGGTATAAAAATGGCGAAAAGTATACTGATCGTTGGTGCCGGAAGATTCGGCCGCTACAGTGCCCAGAAGCTTCACGAGCTGGGTCATGATGTCATGGTCGTGGATATGCGTGAAGAACTGATCAACCAGATCATGCCTTATGTATCAGACGCGCGGATTGGAGACAGCACTGATAAGGCCTTTATGAACACACTCGGGGTCCATCTTTACGATTTCTGTATTGTCGCCATCGGCGATGATTTCCTCAGTTCTCTGCAGACGACCTTCACGCTGGATGAGCTCGGCGCGAAAAAGGTCATTGCCCGGGCTACAAGCCATCGTCAGGAAAAGTTCCTGCTGCGCAACGGGGCCTCCTATGTAGTCTTTCCCGAGAGGGAACTGGGCTATTGGACAGCGATCCGGTTCAGCTCGGACAGTATTTCCAATTATGTCGATCTGTCCGACGGCTATGGTGTCTATGAGATCAAGGTGCCGGAGCGCTGGAGCGGGAAGCGCATCGATGAGCTTGATGTCCGCAGAAAATTCCATATTAATATTCTGGGTGTGCGTGATCCCTACAGCAGCAGATTGATCCCTCCGAATAATGCCGGAGCAAATCAGAAGATGCCGGAAATCAACATGGATATCCGTTACGACACTGTGCTGCACAGCGGACAGACCATGATGGTTCTCGGAAAAACCGAGTACATTCAGAAAATGCTCTGATTTGGAAAGTGCATGTATTTTCATAATTCTCCCTGATCTATCAGCCCTGATCTATCAGCCCTGATTGATCAGCAGGGAAATGCTGCGGCATGACGGAAACCGTTTTCTAAGAAATACGGCATTTCAGGTTTTCTTTGAAATACGATTTTTGTTTTTTCTTTGAAATACAGCACCTCAGGTTTACTTTGAAATACGGCATTTTAGAAAGAGGTAATGGCGATGAGCGGTTTTTTCACATTGCTCGCTGAGAATGTAATTGTAATACTCGGATTCGCAATATACGGTATATTGGTGTATTATATGGTTGCGAAGACAATTCGCCGCAATTCAGGCAAAAAGCCCCGCGGCAGCTCCGGTGAAAAAATGGGACGAAACAAAACGATCAATGATCAGGATTCTACAGAAGCCGATGTCTTTTTTACCATGTTCAGAAATAATCCCCGGGAACCGGAAGATGAAGAACATTCCAGAAAGGATTTTTCCAGAGACCTTCCCACGGCCAATTCCTACAGGCATCGGAAAAGCCAGCAGGATTGAGTCAGGCATGATGTCAGGGCATGGACATGATCGATGTCAGGACATGGACAAAATCGGCAGGATTGAGTCAGGCATGATGTCAGGGCATGGACATGATCGACAGGCTTGCATTTGCTGATCATGCGGAGGTGTGTATGTTACATTCTCCTATTCGACGCAATATTGAAGAGACGGGCGGTAAAAGCAGTTATGCTTCCCGCCCTTCTGTTATGGTCTGCCTTTCTCCGTCTCCCACCACAAAGCGGGTCATACGCGCAGCAGCCAGGATGGCCTTTCCCGTCCCCCTGTCTTCACCATCTTCTGCAGCTTCTGCTTCTCCTGCAGCCGGCACTGCTCCGATCGCCCTCTATGTAGGCAGCACAGGACGTGAAGCGGAGGAAAACTCTCTTCTTCGTGAAAATATACAGTACGCCCGGGATTACGGATTTGAAGTACATACAATACAGAGTACGGATATTCCCCTTGCAATCGCCGAATATGCCCGCCGCGAAAAAGTGACGGATCTGTTTCTGGGATACAGCCCGCCTTCATTTACTCTGCTGCCGAAGCCTGCGATCAATGAAAAGCTCCTCAGCGCTCTGCCGACAGTGGATATACACATCGTTCCCGACCCTGTATCCTCCTCTTATCCAAAAGATATGCGGCAGATACGGCCGGGGTCCCCGAATTGGAACCTGAGAGATCTCCTGCTGGTGCTCGCCGTCATGGCAGTCGCTACATTTCTCTCCTGCTGGTTCTATATATCGCGTTTCAGTAACTCAAATATTATCACGATCTATATACTCGGTGTTCTGATCGCGTCTGTCATGACTTCCAGCCGGGTGTACGGCACCTTTGCCGCGATCCTGTACGTTCTGTTGTTCAACTTTCTCTTCATTGAACCAAGATTTACGCTGCTGGTGTACGATTCGGCCTATATGATGACCTATCTCGTCACTATGGTGGCGGCTCTGATCACCGGCACCGTCGCCGTCCGGATGAAGAATATCGCGCGTGTATCCGCCGAAAACGCCTATCAGGCAAAGGTACTTCTGGATACTTCCAACCAGCTGGAGAGCGCGGAGGATTCAGAGGACATTATCCGGACCACCTGTATTCAGCTGGTGCACCTGCTCAACCGTGCAGTTGTATTCTATCCTCCTGCCGCTGCTCTGGGACACGATAAAGGCGATTCCGGTCATCCTTCTGCCCGGGATTTTGCGGCGGTCAGCCCCTGGGACCCGGATGCACCCGCCTTCCCGCCTGAAAACAGGGACAGTCCTGATGATTCAAATGATTCAAATCATTTAGATCATTCAGATCATTCCAAAGCTTCCTGCGGTCCTGTTTTTTTCCCTGCAGGAGAGAAAACTCTCTCCCCTGAGCTCCTGGGCAAAGAGCTGGGCGCGGTCCGCTGGACTTTCAAAAACAGTCAGACCGCCGGCGCTTTTACATCGCAGTTCAAAGACTGTACCTGCCGGTATCTGAGCGTATATTCGGGCGAGACCCGTTACGGAGTGATCGGCATCGACATGGAAGGGCACCCTCTCACGGAATTTCAGGATACCATCCTTCTGTCCATCATACATGAATGCACTATGGCCCTGGAAAACGAGCGCATGGCCCAGGAAAAACAGACGGCTGAGATTCGGGCGGAAAACGAGCGCCTGCGCGCCGGTCTTCTGCGTTCTATCTCCCATGATCTCCGCACTCCTCTGACGTCCATCTACGGCTATGCCTGCAGCCTGCGCAGCTACGAAGATGACCTGCCGCGCGAGGACCGCGACAAGATCTACGAGGATATCATGGAGGATGCGGACTGGCTCAACGCCCAGTTTGAAAACATCCTTTCCATGACCAGGCTGGAGAGCGGGATCGGCATCCGCAGGACCATCGAGAACATGGAAGATGTCATCGAGCAGAGTCTGAGGCATGCCAGTTCCCATCACAACCGTCCGATCGTCTTTGATACACAGGGTTCTGAGGATCAGATCTTCTTTGCGGAGATGGAGCCCAAGCTCATCATGCAGGTCATGATCAATCTCCTCAACAATGCTGTGAAATATACTCCCCCGGGTGCGGAGATCCGCGTGCACATGGAGCGCTCTGAAGATCAGATCATCGTGGAAGTCGCCGACAAGGGACCAGGCATCTCCGATGAGGACAAGCCCTATGTCTTCGATCTTTTTTACAATGGCAAAAAGAGTCTGACCGACAGTTATCGCTCCATGGGGATCGGACTGAACCTGTGTGCCCAGATCATCCATGCCCACGGCGGCAGTATTGAGGTTCTGGACAACGAACCGACAGGAGCCCTCTTCCGCTTCCGCCTCCCTGCGGCAGATCTGGATTCTGCTGAGATGCAGCCCGCGGATTTGGACTCTATGTAAATGCAGCTGACAGATCTGAATTCTGCGGGAATGCAGCCCGCGGATTTGAACTCTATATAAATGCAGCTGACAGATTCCGCTTCATGGAAATACAGCCGGCAGTTACTGCAGGTTCTGGTAAAAAGCCCGGTTAAAAATGCCGGCAGGGTATTCCGGATAAATGACATAAAACTACATCACAGGAAGGTTCTTTGAAATGGATGACATGAAAATCCTTGTTGTGGAGGACGACCGCTCTGTCCTGAACCTGATCACAACTACTCTGAAGATCAATCATTATTCCTATATTGCAGCCTCTACCGGCAGCGAGGCAGTTTCCCTGTGCGCTTCACATCGTCCCGGCCTGATCCTGCTGGATCTGGGTCTTCCGGATATTGACGGCATCGAGGTCATCCGCACTATACGTTCCTGGTCTTCTGCCATCATTATCATCATCAGTGCCCGCGGTGAGGACAGCGACAAGATCCTGGCCCTGGACAGCGGCGCTGATGATTACCTGACCAAGCCTTTTTCCATCGAGGAACTCCTGGCCCGCATCCGCGCCGCCCTGCGCAGGATGCAGTATATCGCGAGCAAGGATGAAAAAAGCCCGGTCTTTGCCAACGGAGATCTGGTCATTGATTATGCTTCCCGGATCGTCACCGTCGCAGGAACCGAAGTACATCTGACTGCCATAGAATACAGACTCCTGACACTCCTTGCTTCCAATGTAGGAAAGGTGCTGACCCATTCCTTCATCATCGACCGCATCTGGGGCGGGGGTGTGGAGACGGACATTATCTCCCTGCGCGTCTATATGACCTCCCTGCGGAAAAAGCTTCGCTCTGCCCAGCCGGGTCTCAACCTGATCGAGACCCACATCGGCATCGGCTACCAGATGCTTCGTGCAGAAAAGGTGTGAGAGATTGGTGTTGTCAGGGGGACGGTTCCTTTGACACCTTCCTTAGGTGTCAAAGGAACCGTCCCCCTGACAACCTGTAGAAAAGCACACGTCTGCACGCAGGATTCATGTGCCAAACATGTGTACACTTAAAAAATGCACAAAAAAACGCATGTATTTTTGGTGCATATTGTGGTAGAAAATTAACAAACAAGTCTTGCATTTTTCTCCGATAGTTAGTATGCTAATTATTAGAAAATCACTTTATTCGTTGGAGAGCATCTAAGTTCTTCAACACTTTCCACATTTATTATGAGGAGGCATGTATGGTAAGCTTTCAGTTGACAGACGACCAGAAGGAAATGCAGGAACTGTTCCGTAAATTCGCTCAGGACAAGGTTGCCAAGGTAGCCGAGGAAATGGACGAAAAAGAAGAGATGAATATGGACATCATCGCCGAAATGAAGGAGCTTGGCTTCTTCGGCATCCCTTTCTCGGATGAAATCGGCGGCGCAGGCATGGACGTTCTGACCTATGCTCTGATGATGGAAGAGATCTCCAAAGTTGACGCCAGCACCAGCATCACCCTTTCCGTTCACACTTCTCTCTGCGCATCCAGCATCGAAGAGTTCGCAACTCCCGAGCAGAAAGAGAAATGGCTCCGCCCTCTGGCAGACGGCAGCAAGATCGGCTGCTTCGGCCTGACCGAGCCCAATGCAGGATCTGACGTTGCAGGCGCTGTCACCACCGCTGAGAAGGATGGCGACTTCTATGTAATCAACGGCGCTAAGATCTTCACAACCAACTCCGGTTTCGCTGATACCTTCCTGGTATTCGCTCTGACTGACAAGTCCGTCCCCGCTCACAAGGGCATGTCCGCATTCCTTGTTGACAGGAACACTCCCGGACTGGAAGTCCAGCCCGACATCAAGCGTATGGGTATCCGTGCAGCTTCCAACGCAGAAGTTTATTACAACAACGTCCGCGTTCCCGCAGAAGATATGCTGGGCAAGGAAGGCACCGGCTTCAAGATTGCTATGAAGGCTCTTGACGGCGGCCGTATCGGTATCGCAGCTCAGTCTGTCGGTATTGCTCAGGGCGCTCTGGACGAAGCCATCAAGTACTGCAAAGAGAGAAAGCAGTTCGGCAAGCCCATCACCGCTTTCCAGAATACTCAGTTCCGTATGGCTGAGGATCAGGCTATGATCAACGCAGCTCGTCTCCTCACATGGCAGGCAGCTGTCGCAAAGGACAACCACGAGAACTACAACTTCCTCGCTGCACAGGCTAAGCTCGTTGCTGCAACCGTAGCTAACGATGTCTGCCGTCACGCTGTTCAGTACATGGGCGGCTACGGCTACTGCCGTGAGTACGGCGTAGAGCGCAAGCTCCGCGACGTCAAGATCACCGAGATCTACGAGGGCACATCCGAAGTCATGAAGATGGTTATGTCCGGCTCCATGCTCCGCTAATCATCGAGATTAATGGTTTGGCAGATAAAAACACCATTCGGTATGTGACATCTGCGTAATCTGCTGAAAGCATTATCTAAAAAAGCCTCTGTGTCTTTGACAGGCACAGGGGCTTTTTTCATGCTGTTTTATATGTTTTATACTGTTTTATAATGTTTTATGCTTGTTTTACGTCGTTTTACGCGGTGTGCGGCCTTTTGGCAGTCCGCTCGTTATAGAGTGTTTCGAACTCTCTGAGTTTGCGGATTTCCGCATCGGTCAGGTCTTTGGGGACCTGGATCTGGACGGTGACATAGAGGTCCCCGGGCTGGGCAGTGCTCTTTTCGGCACGGATCCCCTTGCCGCGGATGCGGATCTTCCTGCCTGCATCCGTTCCTTTGGGGATCTTGCAGGCAATCTTTTTGCCGTTGGGCATGCGGACCTCCGCCTCGCCGCCAAGGACAGCTGTCATAAAGGGAACATTTGCGGTCGCATAGATGTCCTGCCCTTTTCGGGTGAATTCTCTGCTCTCCTGCACCGTTACCTTGAGAAGCAGATCACCCTTGCGGCTGCCGTCGGCAGAGATATTTCCCTTGCCGCGCAGACGCACGGATTTGCCGCTGTCAATGCCGGCGGGGATGTGGACACGCAGTGTCTGTGTGCCGCTCCCGTCCGCTTTCTGCAGGCGGAGATCGCGGTCACATCCCATAACGGCCTCCTCAAAGGAAATGGTGACCGGGAACTCCGCGTCCAGGTTTTCAGCTGCGCCCCAGGAGCCGCCGTCTCCGTTGAACCCGCGGAAATCGCCGTAACCTGCGCCGGCATTACCGCCGCCATTACTGAACCCTCCGTTTGCGGAGCTGCTGTAGCTGCGGAATCTGCTTGCTCCGGAGCCATTGCCGGAGCTGCCGCCCTTATAGTTATTATAGCCTGCACTTCCTGCCGCGCCCGCATTCCTGAAAAGCTGCTCGAAAATACTGCTGTAATCTTCTCCGTCTCCGCCCTCAAAATGGAAGCTGGTATAGTTGCCGTCTTTTCCGCGGAAAACGCCGGATCTTCCGTTTTTGCCTGTCCCGCTAAAGCCCTGGAATCCCTCAAAGCCTTCAAAGCCACCGAAGCCGCCGCTTCCTCCAGCTCCTCCGCTTCCGAAACCGCCTCCGAAACCGCCGAAGCCGGCTTTTCTGGCCTCTTCCATGCGCTTTGCGTATTCTTTGGGATCCATACCGCTCTCAAAAGCGGCATAGCCGTACTCGTCATAGATTTTTCTCTTCTCCTGATCTCCGAGAATCGAATTTGCTTCCGAAATATCCTTGAATTTCTTCTCAGCTTCCGCATTCCCTGCGTTGGAATCCGGATGATATTTCTTCGCCAGCTTTCTGTATGCTTTTTTGATCTGTGATGCATCCGCGTCACGCTTTACGCCAAGAATCGCGTACAGATCCTTTTCATTTGGTTTTCTATATGTTGCTGCCATTATTCTCACCCCCTTTCTTTTTGGGGAAATGGTGAAGTCTCTTTTTTATGTCTCTAAAACCCGGATATTTTAAAATTTTGACCTTTTTTATTAAAATACCTTAACAGTTCCAGATACCTTAACAGTACAAAATTAACAGTACAAATCCGGCAGACAGAGCCTGCCGTAGGATTATTTTATATGTTATATATATTATATAACACATACCGTCAGAGTAGTCAAGTGTTTCATGAAAGAAATAATATCGGGGACAGGCATGATGCAGGAATGGTGGGTAAAAAAAGCGCTGCCGGCATAATGCGGCAGCGTCAGTATTCCGGATACTTGTTACGGGTGATCGTTCCGGATAAATGTTAAGGATGAATGTTATGGATGAATTTTCCAGATGAATGTTCCGGATAAATGTTAAGGATGAATATCATGCCCCGGCATACTCCCGGACCAGCTGCAGGAGAATCTCCACACACCTGTCCATTTCTTCGGCGACAGCGTATTCATAAAAACCGTGGTAGGCATAACCTCCTGTGCCGAGATTGGGGCAGGGCAGTCCCCTGAAAGAAAGCTGGGCTCCATCGGTACCGCCGCGCACAGGCCGGGAGGAAGGCGTAAGTCCCGATGCCTGAATCGCTTTTCGGGCAGCATCGATGACTTCGGGATAGTCTGCCATTACCTCTGCCATATTGCGGTACTGGTCTTTGATCACGCAGGTCACGGTTCCGTCACCGTACTTTTCATTGAGGGCACGGGCAATCTCCTGCATTTTTTGTTTTCTCTCTGCAATCTTTGCCGCGTCGTGGTCGCGCAGAATGTAATCTGCAGATGCTTCCGAAACACTTCCGCGGGCGCCGGTCAGGTGATAAAAGCCTTCGCGGTCCTGCGTTCTCTCGGGCACTTCCTGGTCCGGAAGCATGGCATTTGCCTCCATGATCACCTTCATGGCATTGATCATCTTCCCCCTGGCATCGCCTGGATGGACCGAAATACCATGTGCCGTCAGCCTGGCTGCAGCCGCATTGAAGGTCTCATACTCAATCTCGCCGGGGACAGAGCCGTCCACCGTATAGGCGAGATCTGCCCCGAATTTTTCCAGATCCAGAAGGGCCGCCCCATGGCCTATTTCTTCATCGGGTGTGAAGCAGACGCAGATTTTCCCATGGGGGATGCCGTCATTGATCAGGCGCTGGCACAGGGTCATAATCTCCGCGATACCGGCCTTGTCATCCGCACCCAGTACCGATGTTCCGTCTGTAGTCAGGATCGTCTTTCCAAGGCATTCCTTCAAATGGGGAAAAGCCTGCGGATCCAGGATCCTGCCGGATGTGCCCAGGGGGATCGGGTTTCCGTCGTAGTTTTTGATCACCTGCGGGTGGGTATCAGTACCTCCGCAGTCATCCACTGTGTCCAGATGCGCAATAAAGCCTATGGCCTTCTTGAGCTCATAACCGGGTGTCGGCGGCAGGAATCCATAGGTATAGGCATGCTCGTCGACAAAAACATCTGTCATTCCCAGCGCTTCCATCTCTGTCGCAAGTAAACGTGCAAGTTCAAACTCCCCCTCTCCTGTCGGGGTACCTTCCAGGTCCTCGTGACTTGTCGAATTGATCACAGCATATCTTAACAAACGCTCATACGCTCTCACCAATGTCTCCTCCCATTATCTGCATAATATTGTGCTCTTTATAATGTGTATTTTATATCGTGTGCTTTAGCTGCCGGGCTGTTTTGCTGAAGGATTACTCCGATGGTCATTCAGCCAATGGTCTTTCAGCCAATGGTCTTTCGGCCAATCGTAACCGGGTCAGCTGCCGGGGCATTTGTCGATCTCTGCCAACAGGACCTTCTCTTCCTCGGTCAGCACGTGGGACTCAAAGAGGTCCGGGCGCATTTTACGGGTGAGGAGAAGGGACTGCTGCAGGCGCCATTTTCGTATTTTTTCGTGGTCGCCGGAACGCAGAACGTCCGGTACGGCCTCGCCTTCGTATACGGCAGGCTGGGTATATTGGGGATATTCCAGGAGTCCGTTCTCAAAGGATTCCTCCTGCGTGCTTTCATCGCGCAGGCTGCCGGGCAGGAGGCGGGCGACAGAATCGATGATGACCTGGGCAGCGAGTTCACCGCCGGTGAGCACATAGTCGCCGATGGAGATCTGTTCATCTGCATGCGGGTAAATACGGGCATCCATGCCTTCATAGTGACCGCAGATCAGGATCAGGTGCTCTGTATTGGAGAGCTCATGCGCTTTCTTCTGGGTGTAAGGGGTACCGGCGGGACTGAGGATAACGGAGTAGACGCTTCCGGAAAGCTGAGCTTCTTTATGATCCGCATCTTTATGATCCGCATCTTTACTTTCCGGCATTCTGTCCGATCCCGTCTGTTTTTCAGAGCAATTCGTGCGATTTTTGTTTTTGCAGGCGCGCAGGGCATCGAGGACCGGCTGGCACCGCATTACCATGCCGGCACCGCCGCCGAAAGGAGAATCGTCGATGTGGCGAAAGCTTCCGGGCGCATATTCACGGATATCGATGATCTCCACTTCGAGAACCCCGTTTCTGACCGCACGGGCGATGACAGGTGCCTGCAGAAAACTGCCGAAGAGGTCGGGCATGATTGTAAGTACAGAAATAGTCATGTCTGTTTTCCTGTTATTATTTAAGCCGGAGCGCATATCTGCGTGTCCGGCTCAAAAAAGAAATTCCAAAAAGAAATTCTAAAAAAAAACAATTACCGAAACCAAAAAGGAGCAGGGATCAGAGCAGTTCATCGAGTGTGCTGCCGTAGGCAGGCAGAAAGTCCCTGCAGAAGTCGCGGACTTCGGGCATCTGTGCACACATTTCATCGACGGAATCCTGTATGGTCCTTTTTGCAGTGCGGAATTCGCCGTTTCCGGCGTTTTCTTCTTCGATGCATTTGATGAGGGCGGAGATCTTGTCAGCGGCCTTGACGAGGCGGCGCAGATACTCTTCCTGACCGGCGTTTTCGCTCATTTCCGGAAGGAGGATACCGCGGTAGGTCTCCTGCAGGTCTTCCGGAAGAAGGAGTAACAGGCGCTGGGCAGCGGCATCTTCTACCTCGTGGTAGGCCCGGCGGATGTCACGGCTGTGATATTTGACGGGAGTCGGCATATCTCCGGTAATGATCTCGGTGGCATCGTGATAAAGTCCGAGCAGGGCTGCGCGGTCAGCGTCGAGTTTCTGCCCGTAGCGGGTATTGCCGATGGTACAGAGGACGTGGGCAATACAGGCGACCTCCAGGGCATGCTCGGAGAGGTTTTCCGGCCTGGAACTGCGCATGAGAGCCCATCGCTCTATGTATTTCATCCTTGAGATCGTTGCAAAAAAGCTGTACATAATCTGAGATCCTTGTTTTTTGATTCCTGTAAGTGCTTGATTTCCGGGCTTCTTCTGCCCCCTGCCGCCCTTTTCCTTTAGACGGGGTTTATTTTTTCCATGAGCGCACTTTAGCGCGGATCCGCTGCAGTGCATTGTCTGTGGATTTTTCGTCCCGGTTCAGGATGTGGGCGATCTCGATGTAATTCATACCCGTCAAATGCAGGTCGAGAACCTGTTTTTCCAGGGGGCTGAGTTCTGTCTCGATGCGTTCCTGCAGCAGATCGAAGCTTTCGCGGTCGATCAGGACCTTCTCGGGATTTGCCCCGTAGCCGCCGGCGGAAATATTGCTCACATCGTCGGCAATGGATTCTTCCAGGTCCGGTCCTTCCTTGCCGTCCATGACACCCGGCGGTGCAGCGGGCGCGCTCAGGGAGACCGCAGTATTCAAAGGCATGTGTTTTTTTCTGCCGGAGGCCTGGACCGCTGTGTAGAGCTGGCGGGAGACACAGAGGGACGCAAATGTGGAAAAACTTGCGTCACGGCCGCAGTCATAATCGCGCAGGGCCTTGAAGAGACCGAGCATGCCTTCCTGTATGAGGTCTTCGGAATCTCCTCCAAGTATGAACATGGACCGTGCGCGGCTGCGAACGAGTCCTTTATAGCGGCTCATGAGCGTCTCGGTAGCACGGTCATCATTCTCTCTGGACAGAGCGATCAGCTCGTCATCCGACAGACCTTCGTAGTATTCTTTCTGCATCTGTACTCCTGTTTTTTAATTATCCTCTCTGGCGGAGGATCTCATACATAAGTACACCGGCTGCGACAGAGGCATTGAGGGAATCGATCTCGCCCTTCATCGGAATAGAGGCGGTCATATCGCATTTTTCCCTCACAAGGCGGCTGACTCCGCTGCCCTCCGCGCCGATGACGAGGCCGATGGGGCCGGTCATGGACAGCCGGGTCATGGGAGTGCCGTCCATATCCGCGCAGACAAACCAGAGGCCGCGTTTTTTGAGGTCTTCCATGGTGCGGGCCAGGTTGGTCACCTTGACTACAGGTGTGTAGTGGATGGCGCCGGCGGATGCTTTGGCCGCAGTCGCGGTCAGGCCGACAGAGCGGTCTTTGGGGATAATAACTCCGTGGGCACCCGCGAGATTGGCGGTCCGGATGATCGCACCGAGGTTGTGGGGATCTTCGATCTGGTCAAGCAGCACAAAGAAGGGATCCTCTCCTTTTTCCGCAGCTCTGGCAAAGAGATCATCGATCTCTGCATACCGGAAAGCTGCCGCCTGGGCAATGACGCCCTGGTGCCTGCCGGTCTGGGACAGCTGGTCAAGACGCTGGCGGGTCAGGAAGCGGACCGGCGTATGGTGGTCTTTAGCCAGGCGCAGCACTGTCTGCATTGCGCCCTCTGCCGGACCTTCGAGCAGAAAGAGTTTCTCGATAGTCCTTCCGGCGCGATAGGCTTCGATGACAGCATTGCGGCCTTCGATCCTGTTTTCATCCGGCTCTGTCTCACCGGAAAAAAACCTGGTATCCACATCCGCTCTTCTGCGGTCCTGGTCCCTGTCTGCACGATTATCCCGGCGGTTTTCCCGACGGTCTTCCCGGCGGTTTTCCCAACGTTCTTCACGGCCTTCCTCACGGCGGCTGCTGTAGCTGCGGTCCGGCCGGCTCTCGCGCCGGTCTTCCCGGCGGCTCTCTCTTCTGTAGTTGTCAGATCTGTATTCTTTTCCGGAGAAGGATCCGCGGCGGTTTTCCTGCCGCTCTCCCCTTTGGTCATTTCCCGGACGTCTGTCCTGCATTTTCAATTATTTCCTTTCAAAAAAACATATAAGCTGCGCCCTGATCTGAAACAGCGGCATTTCCTGCCCTCCCGGCACGGAGTCACCGTTTCTGCATTATTTCTGCATTATTTCTGCATTATTTATGCATTACAGCAGGGGATCACCGTTTCTTCGCTGCGTCATCTCAAGCCCGGTGCGCAGAAGTTCCATGAGGCGCTCCGTTCTGCCCTGCAGGTAGAGGTAACCGCAGAGGGTTTCCAGAGCGGTTGCCTGCAGATATTCTTCCAGCGAGGCACCCTTGGCGTGGTGCATGGGATGAGAATTCCTGCCCCGGCGGTAGACCTTTTTTTCCTCGGTGGTGAGAAGATCGTAGATCACCCTTCCGATGGCGGCCTGTTTCTGCGCGCGGACAAGGCGGGTAGTCTCATTGTGGAGCTTCTCCGCCTGCCTGTTCCCCTTTGCGATGACGCTGGTCCGGATGATCAGGGAATAGACCGCATCCCCCAGAAAGGCCAGCGCCAGCGGGGAAAAGGTCCGGATGTCAGCGTCCATGCCAAACAGAGCAAGAGAGGCGGCAATATTCGTTTCTGCCTCTCCGGTCTCATTGGTCATGAAAGAGGGCGCACGATCATCGCCGCCCTCTTGGTATTCTGCAGGCTGCAGTACACGGGGTTCTGCAGTCTCTGGTGACAGGGGGACTGTCCCCCTGTCACGTTTTTTGTTTTCTGACAATAGCTTGTTCCTCTTTTGTGATCAGGTTTTATGATCAGGCCTTTTTCCACTTGACGCCTTCGCGGGTGTCTTCGAGGATGATGCCTTTGGCTTTGAGCTCGTCGCGGATGGCGTCTGCCTTTGCGAAGTCGCGGGCCTTGCGGGCCGCCTGACGGGCTGCGATCTGTGCTTCCACGTAGGCCGCAAGATCGTCGTCCAGGCTCTTGTCGCGGACAAGGATGAGACCGAAGACATCGGTAAGAGTCCCGAGCTCTTCATTGAGCTTGTTCAGGAAGGCTGCGGAGGAATTCTCATCCACGTGGCTGTTGATCCATTTGACCAGTTCGAAAACAGCGGAAATGCCGTCCGCGGTGTTGAAGTCGTCGTCCATGGCGGTCTCAAACTGGGTGCGGAAAGCATCTGCCTCGGGCAGAAGGGCTGCCTCGGCCTCTGTCATGGTGTCCTTGCCTGCAGCTTTCTCGAGCAGGAAGCGGAGGTTTTCGGCGCAGTTGACGATGCGCTCGTAGGAAGTCTTGGCCGACTCCATGAGCTCGCGGCTGAAGTTCAGGGGGCTGCGGTACTGGACAGAAAGCATGAAGTAGCGCAGGACCTGGCCGTCGTACTGGCCCAGAATATCACGCACGGTAAAGAAGTTGCCGAGGGACTTGGACATCTTGCGGTTATCGATGTTGAGGAATGCGTTGTGCATCCAATAGCGTGCAAATGTGCAGCAGTTGGCTGCCTCGGACTGGGCAATCTCATTTTCATGATGAGGGAAGACAAGGTCTTCACCGCCGGCATGGATGTCGATGGTATCGCCGATGTATTCCTTGCTCATAACAGAGCACTCGATATGCCAGCCGGGACGGCCCTGGCACCAGGGGGATTCCCAGTAGGGCTCGCCTTCTTTTTTGGGTTTCCAGAGAACGAAATCAAGCGGATCTTCCTTCTGGTCCTCGCCGGTGACTGCCAGCATACGCAGGCCTGTCTGCATGTTGTCGAGGTCCTTGTGGGACAGCTTGCCGTAATCGCGGAACTTGCGGGTGCGGTAGTAGACTGTGCCGTCTTTTGCGACATAAGCATAGCCCGTATCGATGAGCTTCTGGATCATTTCGATCATGCCGCCGATCTCGCGGGTCGCCTGGGGATGAGTTGTGGCGGGACGGATGTTCATCGCCGCCATATCTTTTTTGCACTCTTCAATATAGCGCTCGGAAATAACGCTGGCGTCTACACCCTCCTCGATCGACTTGTTGATGATCTTGTCGTCGACGTCGGTAAAGTTGGAGACGAAATTGACTTCATAACCGCGGTACTCAAAATAACGTCTGACTGTATCAAAGACGATCATGGGCCGCGCATTGCCGATATGGATGAGGTTGTAGACAGTCGGTCCGCAGACATACATCCCGACCTTGCCTTCATGAAGCGGCACGAAGTCTTCTTTACGTTTCGACATTGTGTTGTAAATTCTGATCATTTACAGTCCCTCTATCTGTGTCTTGGTTTTCTATATTTCAATATTGCTCTTGTTTTATGGATTTCCTTTTATATATCCTATGGTTATATATCCTATGGATTTCCTTTTATAATTGTCGTATTTTTAGCTTAATGCTCATTGATCTGCCCTGCCTGCTGCCGCATGGGACAGGCTGAACAGCCGCCGGGCATGGCCGCTGCATCCGGATCGGCACCAGGGCCGACTTCGCGGGCAATGAGGTCGCGGGGCGATGTGATGAGGGCGACTGCCTGGGCAGAGATGCCTTCGCCGCGCCCTGTAAATCCGAGATGTTCCTCTGTCGTCGCCTTGACGCTTACCTGATCTTTGTCGACATCGAGAGCATCAGCTATATTCTGACGCATCCGGTCGATGTAGGGCCTGAGTTTTGGCGCCTGGGCGATCACGGTTGAATCCACATTTTCAATCAGATATCCGTTTTCAGCCAGGATCTCTGAGACTCTGCGCGCCAGGCGGAGGGAATCAGCCCCCTTATAAACGGGATCATTGTCCGGAAAATGCAGGCCGATATCCCCCAGTGCGGCGGCGCCGAGCAGGGCATCCATAATGGCGTGCACCAGGACATCCGCGTCCGAATGGCCGAGGAGACCTTTTTCATAGGGAATTTCCACGCCGCCGAGGATCAGTTTCCTGTTCTCGACCAGCTTGTGGACGTCATAACCGGTTCCGATGCGCATAAGAGTGATTCTCCTGTTATATCTGCAGTCTGATGCTGAAATGGGACGGCCAGAACCGTCCCTCGTGTCCCAAAATGAGTCAGTCAGAACCGTCCCTCGTGACTCATTAATGGTGGAAGAGGCGGATGCCGGTGAAGCACATGACCATGTCGTGGGCGTCGCAGGCTGCGATGACGTTGTCGTCGCGGATGGAGCCGCCGGGCTGGGCAACGTATTTGACGCCGCTGCGGTATGCGCGCTCAATGTTGTCTCCGAAGGGGAAGAAGGCGTCGGAGCCGAGGGTCACGTCTGTGTTGCCGGCCAGCCATGCTTTCTTTTCTTCTGCTGTGAAAACAGAGGGCTTCTCGGTGAAGAGTGCCTCCCACTTGCCGTCGTCGAGAACATCCATATATTCCTCGCCGATGTAGAGGTCGATGGCGTTGTCACGGTCTGCACGGCGGACACCTTCTTTGAAGGGAAGGTTGAGTACCTTGGGGCACTGGCGCAGGTACCAGTTGTCGGCCTTCTGGCCGGCAAGGCGTGTGCAGTGGATGCGGGACTGCTGGCCGGCACCGATGCCGATGGCCTGGCCGCCCTTGACGAAGCATACAGAGTTGGACTGGGTATACTTGAGGGTGATGAGGGCGATGGCCATGTCGTCGCGGGCTGCGGCGGGCAGGTCTTTATTCTTTGTGACAATGTTTGCGAAAAGGGCGTCGTCGACAACGAGTTCGTTGCGGCCCTGTTCGAAGGTGATGCCGTAAACCTGTTTCTTCTCAATGGGAGCAGGAACGTAATCGGGATCCATCTGCAGGACGCAGTAGTTGCCTTTTTTCTTGCTCTTGAGGATCTCAAGGGCGTCATCGTCATAGGCGGGGGCAATGATACCGTCGGAGACTTCGGGCTTGATCAGGTTGGCAGTGCAGGCGTCGCACTTGTCGGACAGGGAGATGAAATCGCCGAAGCTGGACATTCTGTCGGCACCGCGGGCACGGGCATATGCACTTGCCAGGGGAGTGAGTTCTCCCGCGTCCTCTACCCAGTAGATCTTCTTTTCCACGTCAGTGAGGGGAAGGCCGATGGCTGCGCCGGCGGGTGACACGTGCTTAAAGGAAGTGGCCGCGGGCTTGCCGGTGGCCTTTTTGAGCTCCTTGACCAGCTGGTAGCCGTTGAGGGCATCGAGCAGGTTGATATAGCCGGGGCGGCCGTTCAGCACGGTGATGGGAAGTTCGCTGCCGTCTTCCATATAGACGCGTGAAGGTTTCTGATTGGGGTTGCAGCCGTATTTCAGCTGAAGTTCTGTCATCTTCTCTGTACTCATTGCTTTCCTTTCCTTCTAAAAAATACTTATTATTCCTGATTATTTATTCTTATTGATGATACGGCTCTCTGCCGCGCCCGTAGCGATGTCGATGAAACGGACAAAAAGAGAGACCTTGTTGTCTTCGTTGAGTGCGTCCCAGATGCGGGCAGCAAAAGTGTCGATATCGGCTGTGAAGGAATCGTCAAAAGCGAGTTTCACAGGCTCTCCCGCGAAGGAGGGAAGGGGGCTGCCGTCGCCCTGGTAGGTGGAGATGAAGCGGCCCTGGCCTGCTGCGGGACTTTCGTAAGCGAAGGTCTGGCGCAGACATGAGGAAGGGTCTCCGTCATCCGATTTGAGAATGGACATGGCGAAGTTGTACTTGCCGGCTTCCACGTGAAGGACGCCGGAAATCCTGGGTGTGTAGTTGGGCGCGTCGGGCTCGAACTCGCGGCTGCGCAGGGACTGCTCAAAGGTCATCTGGCGGTCAAGGCCTTCATAGATGGTGTCGGTCTGGTCGCCGTTGGTAACGATGGTCTTATTGCCGAGAACACGGACGGGCGCGTAGATGATCAGGCTGGGATCTTCCATCTTGGAGGGGTCAAAAGCCTCTGTGCGGATGCCGTCACCTTCCGTTACAAAAATCCTGTTGCGGCTGTTGGAGCTCCTGCCCATGATAAAATAAGCGATGACCGCTTTTGTGCCGTCTGCGCTCCTGCCGATGGTGATTCCTCTGCCCGGATAACTGACTTCGCGGAGAATTTTTTCCAGATCTGCCATTTTTTTGTCCTTTTCCCTTTCCGGCACAAGTGATTTCCCGGCGGAAATCCGCGGTGCCTTTCACTGTCTGTTACCAGTCACACGCTCGCCAGCGTATGACCAAGTAACGTTGCGTTCGGTGATTCCGATGCGCTTACGCTGCACGCAACACACTCTGCGAGTGTGTCAACGCCGTTCAACTCGGGTTTTCGCGCAAAAAACACGCGAAAACGCCTCGCGTCTGGTGGCTGTGTGACTTGCAACTACTGTCTAAATGAAATATACACGTAAAAAAAGATTTTACCAGATAACAATCGTTCTATCAAATGATTCTTTTGATCTTTAACCAGGGTTTTTCAGGGTTTTTCGCGGTTTTTGGCCAAAGAGCCGCAAAAAACATCTCGCGTTTCAGGCGGGCCTGTACAGCAGCTAATCTTCCAATTCAAGCGGTATTTCCAGGATTTCCTGTCTCCCCTCAAAGAAAGGGGCTGTCTGGTCGACGATCAGACAGAGGGTCCCATCGTCCCGGATGCAGTATTTAAAGTCCGCAGGATCGGTTTTTTCCACATAGTCTTCTACGTCGGCCTTCAGAATATCTGTGTAGCCCTGCTGCTCGACAAATGACCAGATTCTTCGCCTGACAGTGCGGCGAAGGCCGATGTCCGTCATTTCCGCTATTTCCGGAAGAGAGACCTGTGCGCCGTCCGAGAGACGGAAGGTCATACCGCAGTAATCATTTTTCTGTGAATTGCCGGAAACCTGAACATGTGCCATCCGGACACATAGAAGTCCCCGGCCTGAATAGAAGCCCTCTACACCGACATAATCGCGGTAGACAGCGTCTTTTGCGGCTGCGCCGACGGTCTTGACCGCAGCAGAAATGTCGTTCGCGGGATCCGCAAAATAGTCATCCATATCCTGTTTCAGGGCAGCATCGATGATTTCCGAATAAGGGTAGTATTCATCCTGCACTTTTGCAAGGTCAAAATACTGTGTGTAGGGAATATCGCTTCCGTCGGGAAGGCGGACGCTGCCGGAGCGGTCCTCTGTCTCCACGACACAGTCCACTTTCTCATATTCAGCAGCAATCCCCTTCTGCAGGCTTGTACGTTTTTGCTCTGCATCGGTCCGGGGCTGTGTAAAACGTTCGTCGGATGTATCCTGCACCGCCGCCATGGCGTCGTCACACAGCTGCATGATCTGCGCATACTGATCACAGACCTGCGCGCGGGAAGGGATATCCGATGCCTTGGCCGCCATCTCATCTGTTCTGTAGAGTTCGGCAAGAATCTGCCCCTGCAGCGCCTGCGGGCTCACGCCGTTGATATCCTGTGACTTTTCATAGGCCGAGGATGCTGCTTCGTAGTTGTGCTCCTCCATCAGGGCGTCCGCTTTCTTCAGAGCACGCTCAAGGCGCTTTGCCGGAAGGTTATAAGTGTACCATCCGTACGCCGCCGCAGCCAGCACAAGTGCCAGACAGATGATCACAATTTTTTTCCAGTTCCCTGTTCCTTTCTTCTGTCCGCCTGAAGCGGCTGCATTATTCTTTTTTTCTTCCATCCTTACCTCTCATGCCGGATCGCACCTGTGCAGCAATAATATTTATTATAATTTACTAAAACTTCCCATAACTAAAATGGGCTCTACACCTTGAAAACTCAATAATACAGGCAATCAGATAGTATCTTTAAGATGCCAATGCGGCTTTCGCCAGTGAGTTCCGAATATATTCCGGAAGTCGGCCAACAAACATGTCAATGAACAGCTGTAATTGTTCTTCTGTAGGCTGGAAGATGGCGCAAACACTGTCTATCATGATGTTTAGGATGATCTGGAATGATTCTCCGAAAGTCATATCCGCCAATTCATCCGTGAAGAAGAAAAAGATCTCTCCAAGGGTCCGTTCATCCTCGTTACGCCGCTGTTCCATCGCGATCATCAGATATCTGGAAAAAACGATGGCCGTATGAGCTGTCAGAGCGTCATAAGAGAGGCTATGGCACTCCGTGATCAGGTTCAGATATGTCTTGCAGGTCTTGAAAAATACCTCTATCTGCCATCTTTTTCCATAGATCCTGATGATCTCATCTTCGGAGAGATCCGGGTTAGTACAGATAAAAGCGATCCAGTCCTTCCTATTCTTCTTGTTGCGGACACAGACGATCTTTGCGGGGATCTTTTGATCTTTCCCGACCATGACATTTACGGAGAGAAGATATCTGCTGCGGCCAGGACGTTTTTTACAGATACCGAAGATCTTCTTGATGGAACACTGCTCGTCTTTATATTCGTAGTATATCCGGTTACTCTTCTTGATCATCGCAATGGAATCAAGCCCCAGTTTTTTCACTGCAATAAGCTGGGCCGGACTGGAGAACCAGGTATCGAAAAGGACATAGTCGGCGCGATGACCGGCAGACCGGGCGCATTTCAGCAGTTCGATCATAGCCTCTGTCCCCTTCATCTGCGCAAGTTTTCTTCGTCTTGCAGCCAGTGAACGTCCATCAAAATGATCTACCGGACCAATGAGGTTGCTTTCTTTTGAAGAAGCGAGGAGGCAGCTGTTTACGGGGAGAAACGTATTCCCGTCCGTCCAGCCAACAGTCATGAGACGGTATCCCTTTTTGTATTTCATCGATACATGATCAAACACGCGGGATCCGAGTTCAGTCTTTCTGCAGCTTGTGCGCTCAAACAGACTGTCATCGACGACAAAAGCATTGACACGGTCATCCGCTGTTAACGGCTCGACAGCATCAGCTACCGCTTTTGAAAGAAGTGTCGTAAAGCGCAGCCAGTTTATCTTCGGATTGTTCAGAAAACGGTAGAACGTATTCTTTGAAAAGGACTCTTTGAAGGAGCCGGTCTTCTGCTGCATGTACATGCTGCGGTCGGAAAAGGCGTTGCAGTGCTTATACTTGAAGATATCAAGCACCGGAACACCTTTTTCTTTTTGAGCATTGCATTTACGGAGAAGATTTCCAATCTTAAAATTGGAAAAAAATAAAGAAATTGCGTTATAAATTTCCTGTCCATCCTGATCCTGTGGTAGAATTGAAATTGGCATAGAAAACCTCCTTGGGTATGGTTGTTTCTGGACAATTCAATTGTACCAAAGATACAGGATCTATGCCCTTTTTATTGTCTGTATTATTGAGTTTTCAAGGTTATTCACACCTTTTTGGTGTGGGAAGTTTTAGTAATTTATAATTGCTGACCAGCTGTGCCGGCTGCTTCCTGACGCTCCGCGCGGATCGAGGACAGCAGTTCCCTGTTTTTGATTTCATATTCATTGAAATATGCTGCTTCATTTCCGTCGAAGACTTCCGGGTCCACCGTTCCGCTGTACCAGGATTTGCCGTCAAAATACGCCTGCATGCTCTCTGTATTGAACTTTCTGCCGTGGCGCGCATAGATCTCGTTGATGGCCAGCTGCAGGGTATTGTCATCGAGTCCGCTCAGTTCTTCCCTGGTATACAGGCGGCTGTTGCTGTCCGGCAGTATATATTCGGAGCCATTCGAAGCTCCGCTCCCTGCAAGGGCAGTGACTTCCGAGCCAGAGGCTGCGGGGCTCTCTGCCGGAGCATGAGCGGCGGGGGCATCTGAAGCGCCGCTCCCTTCAAGGGCATTTGCGGCAACAGCATCCGGAGTGCTGCCTTCTTCAGGTGCAGCATCTTCAGAGCCGGAGGCTGCGCGGCCGGCCTGAGCGCGTGTACCGCCTGAAGCAGAAACTGCACCCCTGTCTGTCTCAGGGACACTCTGCTGACTTACACCGCCGGTCTGGTCATCTCCCTCATACTCCTCGCCGTCTTCGGGATAATAGACTTCATTGCCGTCTTCATCGACGGTCCAGCCATACTCATCGTCTTCCTCACCGGCATAGTCATCCTGGCCCGCGTTTTCATCCTCATAATAGTCATCGTCTTCCTCAGAAGTCTCCTGCTGAGGTTCCTGTGACCTCTCCTCTTCCGCTCTCTGCTGCTCTTCTTTCTTTTTCTCTTCCTCTTCCTTTCTCTGCTGCTCCTCGGCATCTGTGTCCGTATCTGTGTCG
This sequence comes from uncultured Lachnospiraceae bacterium, assembly GCA_902780385.1. Taxonomy (GTDB): domain Bacteria; phylum Bacillota; class Clostridia; order Lachnospirales; family Lachnospiraceae; genus CAG-791. The sequence goes on along the minus strand of CACZFF010000011.1, from coordinate 27,510 downwards.
GGAACTTCGACAGCAGAAGGATCGGTCTGCTGACTGCTGTCCTGTGTGTCAGAATACGTATCCTCGTCCGCTGCCGGAGTCTGTTCGGAAGTTTCTTCTGAAGGTCCGGAGGCGGGAGTCTGCCGCCCCTCGTTCAGGTTCTGTTCCTGACTGCTTTCATTGTTGTAAACAGCGATCTCATCATCCTTGGTGCTGTCCTTACCCGGATTGGAAATATGCATAATATTGAAGAGCAGAACACCGAGTATCAGCAGAAGTACTGCAGCCGCACTCAGCATGATAATGGTGCCGCGGTCAAATCTGCTGCCCCTCTCCTCTTCTTCGTACTCTTCATATTCTTCATCGACTCCCTCGACGTCATAATCATCCGGATCATAATCATCCCGGCCGTAATCTTTCCTGCTGTCTGATGTCTCCGGAGTTTTCCCTGCCCTGTCCCCGGGAACCTCTTTTCCGCAGCGTGTGCAGAATAAATCATCATCTTCCATGGGCATTCCGCAATATATACATTTGCGCATATCTTTTTTCCTTTCATTCATGTACTGCCGTATAAATATTCCCGCAGGAATATCCAGGTATGAGTATTCCTTATCAATATTTCCGACTGTTTTCTGATTAATTTCCGATGACAATCAACATTCTCTGTTCCTTAATAATCAACACTCTCTGTTCCTTATAATAATAGTCCTCTGCGATCCTCAAAAAATCCTCTTACCTATAACATATAGAAGTGAAAAAAACAATGGTCTATCAGTGACTCTTATTATCATATCATTATTCTCTGTCAATTTACAGCCCGCAAAATATCGTATAAACCGCTCTCTGACCGGGGTAGGGCCGGACTGCCTGATGAAGCCCGCTCCAGACTATTTTTCAAGACCTTCCTGACAGTAAGCAGGCTTTAGCTGTTTTTTCGAATAAACCCTTAAGAAAAAGTAAAAAGTAAAATTCTTATGCATTCCGACAAAGAATATTTACTTTAATCTTTTATTACTGTACAATATGTATAAGTTGCGTCCTGCCTGTCGTGTTTACCGGCAGTAGCAGATGACACCATGCGGCAGGGAGTTGTCGCAAAAGGATCCGGTCGGTGAAAGCGTAAAAATGTTCTGGTTTTTCGTAAAATCCAGATCCCCTGTACGATCCGGAACGGCTGTTCCGAGCGGGGGAATCTCTTTTGATCAGACCCCAGAGTAAAGAGTGTTCATATGTCCGGTTCCAAACGCTGCTATAAATAATGAAAGAGAGGGCTCATCATGAAACAAACTGAAATGTTAGCAATGATCCTGGCCGGTGGTCGGGGAAGTCGTCTGCATGATCTCACCAACAAAGTGGCGAAGCCTGCAGTTGCATACGGTGGAAAATACCGCATCGTCGATTTCCCCCTCAGTAACTGCGCCAACAGCGGCATCGATGTTGTCGGCGTTCTGACACAGTATGAATCTGTACTTCTGAACAGCTACGTTGCAAAGGGAGGCCTTTGGGGCCTTGACACCAAGGACAGCGGCGTTTTCGTCCTGACTCCTCGTGAAAAAGCTGATTCCGGACTTGAAGTTTTCCGTGGAACTGCAGATGCTATCTCCCAGAATATTGATTTCATCGACAGCTACAATCCCGAATACCTTCTTGTCCTCTCCGGCGACCATATTTACAAGATGAACTATGACAAGATGCTTGATTGCCACAAGGAGAAAGACGCGGCGGCAACCATCGCAGTCATGCCCGTTCCGATTGAAGAGGCAAGCCGTTTCGGCATCATGATCACCGATGATGACGACAACATCATCGACTTCGAAGAGAAGCCCGCAAATCCCCGCAGCACTCTTGCTTCCATGGGTATTTACATCTTCTCCTGGCCGAGACTCCGTGAGCTTCTCGTAGCAGATATGGATGATCCCAATTCCGATCACGACTTCGGCAAGAACATCATCCCGACTCTGCTGAACGCAGGCGACAAGCTCGTAGCATTCAAGTTCGAAGGCTACTGGAAGGATGTCGGAACCATCGATTCTCTCTGGGAAGCAAACATGGATCTGCTCGATGAGAACTGCGAGCTGAACCTCGATGATCCCACATGGAAGATCTATACCGAGGATTCTGCAGGACTTCTTGGCCTGCCCGCTTACATCGGACCGAATGCTGATATTGACCGTGCGTACATCACACAGGGCTGCCGCGTTGACGGCAAGGTCAAAAATTCCGTTATCTTCACCGGCGCGACTGTAGGCACCGGTGCGCAGGTCATCGATTCTGTCCTGATGCCCGGCGTAGTCGTAGGCGACGGCGCAGTCGTCACCAGAGCACTGGTTGCTGACAATGTCAAGATTGCTGCAGACGCAGTCATCGGCAGCGCCGACAGCAAGGAAATCCTGCTGCAGGCGCAGGATGTTTAAGGGGAGGACAAAACAATGGCAAAAGCATTTGGTATCGTAACATCTTCACCGGAGCATAAAGTTGATGGTATGCAGGACTATCGTCCGATCGGCGCTTTCTCCTTCCTCGGCAGATTCCGTGTGATCGATTTCCCGATCTCCAACTTCAGCAACAGCGGAATCAATAATATCCAGGTTTATATCACAAAGAAGCCCCGCTCCCTGGTAGCCCACATCGGCACCGGCCGTCACTACAACATCAACTCCAAGCGCGGCAGAATCCAGATCATCGTTCCCAACGAAGAGCTGGTCAATTCCATCTACAACACAAATATCAACGCACTGTTCTCGAACATCGACTATATCCGCCGTCAGACCAAGGATTATGTCGTGATCGCTCCCAGCTGCATGGTATTTGCACAGAACTATGATGAGCTTCTTCAGGAGCACGTCAAATCCGGCGCAGACATCACTCTGCTCTATCACAAAGTATTTGACGCCAGGGAAGGCTATTCCACCTGCAACGCTCTGACACTGGACGGCGACAAGGTCACATCCGTCACTCCCAACCTGGGCGACGAGGACAACAAGGACATGTTCATGGAGTCCTATGTCATGAAGAAAGATCTCCTGCTCGACCTTATGTTTGCAGCACGTGAGACCTCTTCCGTCTACACACTGGCCAACATCGTCAACGCCAAGTGCGGCGAGCTGGATGTCCGTGCCGTTGAGCACCACGGCTTCTTCGCTCCTATCACCAGCCTGGAGACCTACTACAAGGCAAACGAGGCTCTGATCGACATCGACGAGTCCGCAACCCTGTTCACCTCCGACTGGCCGATCTACACCAGAACCTCCGATTCCTGCCCGACTCAGTTCTATGATGAGGCAGAGGTCAAGAATTCCCTGATCTCCAACGGCTGCGAAGTCCACGGCACAGTGGAAGATTCCGTTATCGGCCGCGGCGTCGTGATCGGCAAGGGCGCTGTTGTCAAGGGCTGCATCGTCCTGGCATATGCAGAGATCGGTGAGAATGTCGTCATCCAGAACCAGGTAGTCGACAAATATGCAAAGATCGTCCATGAGAACAAGATCCTTGCTGAGCCCGGCTCGGTCGGCTATATCAAACACAGTGACACTCTGTAAGGAATAAGAAATATCATTCAAGACAGTGCACTGATCCGGAAAATGGAGTCAATGCCCCATCGTATGAATCAGTGAAGTCCTGTGTGAGCGGCTGAAGGCCGCAAATCAAAAAACATATATCAGCCATGGCAGACCACCTTCTGCCATGGCTGTTTTTTTGCTCTATCCCAAAGCTCACCGTCTGCGTCCGCCTGCAGGTCCGGGGCAGCTTTTCAGGATATATGTTACTTGTGCGTAACTGTATGTATTGATGTACAATACGCCGTGATATTAGTATAGACAAACCACCTGTTATTCTCCTATAATCGACTTATGTCGAAAATACACACACAGTAACGGAGGTGTTTTATGGCAAGGCCTCAGAGAAGCCGGCGTGTCTGCGACATGCCGCAGGTCAGGCGGTTTGTGCCCTCTCCATCCCCTTTTCCCGCAGGATCAGCAGCGGAGGAACCTGTCATCCTCACAGTGGATGAGTTCGAGGCCCTGCGCCTTGTGGATCATGAGGGATTGACACACAGCCAGTGTGCCGTTCAGATGAATATTTCCAGGACGACCGCCACAGAAATCTGCGAGTCAGCCCGCAGGAAAGTTGCCAGTGCGATCGTTTCAAGCAGGGAGCTCATCATCGAAGGCGGAAGCTGGCAGCTGTGCGGCGGAAACAGGGAGGACTGCTTTCTGGAATCGTGCAAACGGCCCGGACAGGATCCCGATTCATAAACACGTTCATAAATGTGCGTCTTTATTACAGTATAACCATACATTTTTTACAGGAGAACAAATATGCTGGAACTTCAGAATATCTCGTTCGGTGTCACAGAGGATAACGGCACCGGCTCTGTCGATAAAGAGATCCTCAACGATATCAACCTCACGATCGAGGATAATAAGTTTGTAGTCATCACCGGTCCCAACGGCGGCGGCAAATCCACTCTTGCCAAGATCATCGCCGGTATCGAGAAGCCCACTTCGGGCCGCATTCTCCTGGACGGCCAGGATATCACAGACAAGAACATCACCGAGCGCGCAAAAGCTGGAATCAGCTTTGCTTTCCAGCAGCCTGTACGTTTCAAGGGCATCCAGGTCCTGGACCTGATCCGCCTGGCTGCCGGCAGGAGGATGTCTCCCGCCGATGCTTGCCAGTATCTGGCAGAGGTCGGCCTGTGCGCCAAAGATTATATCAACCGCGAAGTCAATGCCTCTCTTTCGGGCGGTGAGCTCAAGCGCATCGAAATCGCCACTGTCCTCGCCCGCAGCACCAGGCTTTCCGTTTTTGATGAGCCCGAGGCCGGAATCGATCTGTGGAGTTTCCAGAACCTGATCCAGGTCTTCGAAAAAATGCGCAAAAAGATCCATGACAGTTCCATCATGATCATCTCCCACCAGGAACGCATCCTGGAGATCGCGGACGAGATCGTCGTACTGCGCAGCGGCAGGATCGCCGCGACAGGCAGCAGAGAAGAGATCCTTCCCACACTGATCGGAACTCCTTCCGCAGTGGAGGCCTGCAAAGTACTCACTTCAAAATAAAGCTAAAAACAGGACTTGATCCTTCACCGTTTTCGTTTTCGCGTAAACGCTTCAGGAAGCCGCTCCTGCGAGCGGTATGTCCGGACAGATTGGAGATAAACATGCTGAAAATCAGAGAAATTGACGAAATACAGAAGAGACTCCTGCAGGAGATTGCAGACCTGCACACTGTGCCTGAAGGCGCTTTTAACATTCGTGCCAACGGCGAATCCGCCATGCGCAACACGACTGCCAACATCGATATCATTTCCAAGGAGAACGGATCCGGCATCGACATCAAGATTAAGCCCGGCACAAAGAATGAGAGTGTCCATATCCCGGTCGTCATGAGCCAGAGCGGACTCAAGGAAGTCGTCTACAACGATTTTTACATCGGCGAGGACAGCGATGTCGTGATCGTCGCAGGCTGCGGCATCGACAACTGCGGCACACAGGATTCCGAGCATGACGGTATCCACCGCTTCTTTGTCGGCAAGGGCGCAAAGGTCAAGTATGTCGAGAAGCACTACGGCTCCGGCGACGGGACCGGCAAGCGCCTGCTCAATCCCGGCACAGAGGTCTATATGGAAGAGAACAGCACCATGGAGATGGAAATGGTGCAGATCAAGGGTGTCGATTCCACCAAACGTGATACAAAGGCCGAGCTCAGTGCCGGTGCGCGCCTGGTCGTTCAGGAGCGCCTGATGACCCACGGAACACAGGATGCCTACAGTATTTATAAGGTCGTCCTCAACGGCGATGACTCCAGCGCGGATGTCGTCTCCCGTTCTGTCGCACGCGATAAATCCTATCAGAAGCTTGATATGTGCATTCTCGGCAATGCCGCCTGCCACGGCCACACCGAGTGCGATTCCATCATCATGGATGAGGGCCGCATCCTCGCTGTTCCGTCCCTCGAAGCCAACAGCACAGAGGCTGCCCTCGTTCACGAGGCTGCCATCGGCAAGATCGCCGGCGAACAGATCATCAAGCTCATGACCCTCGGACTCACCGAGGCCGAAGCTGAAGAACAGATCATCAACGGATTCCTGAAATAAATCATTTGACTCAAAAAGCTCCTGCGGCATCTGTGTGATTGCTGCAGGAGCTTTCTTAATAACGTTACAAGTACACGCCCTATCGAGGGCGGCAGCTAAGCTTCGCATTGCTGTAACGCTGCGAAAATCGCATTCCAACAAAGCGGCAAATGCTGCCGATCCGGAGAGCGGCATATCATCCAGGTATATCATTTTGACATGTCATTTTTAGAAAGGAGCTTCGACAATGTTTTTTCTGAAAAAGGACAAGAAGGCAGGACACGCACAGGACGCTTCTCATACATATGATCCAGCCCTGCAGGAGCCTGTGCTGCGTTGCAGCATCTGCAACGGCGAGCAGGTCGCGGGCTTTAAAGATAAAAAGACCGGTGCCTTCTCCGAAGTCATGTTCATCCGCTCACCTGCGGACCTGGAATCCTTCCGGACACAGTACGGCATACAGGGTGAGATCAAGAAAATCTACTGACCCGCCATGTATTGCTTACGGCACCATATTCCACGGGCAGCCCGTGCTGTTTCGAATGCACGATAAGGCATATGCAGTTGAATACCCGTGCCCTTCCAGATCTTCCATAAGGGGATAAAGCTCCCGATAGTCCCTTTCCCGTCTTTCTGACGGAAATACCAGGATATATCTGCGGACCCGTCCGTCCGGTTCCAGGACAACTGTGAGCGGAGCGGACTCTGTCTGCAGGCCTTCTCCGACGGCCTGTCCGGGCAGGTCTTTTCCGTCGTCCTGCACATGGAGGTCTATCCCTGTTTTCTGCCCGTGCAGGTCTTCTCCGGTATTGAGTCCATACCGTCTTTCCCGGATATCCTGCCTGTCGGAAAGGGGAATCCTGTATCGAAGGCTGAGTGTCATCTCTTCCAGATCGTATTCACCGCCGGTCAGGATTGCCTGCGCTTCCAGGTATTTGCCCATCCTTTCTCTTTCCTTGTCTCCTATGAAGGGAAGACGTCCCGCCGTGCTGTTGTGCCGCAGGTCTGCCAGTTTCACACGTGCAGCGATCCGGTTGCCTGAAAGTGCCTTCACATAATCCATATAATCTGTCTTCTCGTCATGGGTCAGCAGCCTCAGCGCATCTACGACAGACTTTGGAAATCCCTCTGCCTCCAGATCAGCAAAGCCCATATTTGTATCCTCTACGACATCATGCAGGAGTGCGGCACAGGTCTCCTCTTCCGTCTCCATCTGCTCTGCAAGATGAAAGGGATGAAAAACATAAGGGGTCTCCCCCTTATCATTCTCGGTGCAATGGGCATTAAAACAGATCCGGATTGCTTTTTTCGTAAGTTCTGTGTAAAGCATTGCGTTTCCTTTCTCAGCGAATTCTGCATTCTCCTCAAAATCTTTTGCAAAATCTATTCTCTTTGCAGCTGTCCGTAAGGGGATCCATGAAGTTTGACCGCTTCATGCGGCTGATAGCGTTCCATACGGCTTTTTATCGGTTGATGGGGCTGATAGCGTTCCATACGGCTTTTTATCGGTTGATGGGGCTGATACATAAAAGCAATAATCAGGAAAGAAAAAAGCCCCTCAAAACCTCATTCAACAGGTTCTCAGGGACTTCTCAGAGCTGGCAACGAGAATCGAACTCGTGACCTCCGCACTACCAATGCGACGCACTACCGACTGTGCTATGCCAGCGAATTGTATGTTGCTGTTTTCCGCAACGAATGTATATTACCACAGCATAAGGAATTCTGTCAATCAGATTTTTTAAAATATTCCGCAAAAAAAGCAGAAAAAATGTTGGAAAGAAAGGCTGAAAAAAGGGCCGGAAAAAGTGCTGGAAAAAGTGCTGGAAAAAGGGGAAAAAGACAGACCCGTCAGACGGGACGGATGGTCAGATAATGGCCGTGTCCGATGGTCTTGCTGTCGACCCAGAGAGGACCGGGCTTCCAGCCATCCGCCAGTAGAAACTCTCTTTCTCCGGCATCCGTTCTCCTGCAGGCGTAGCAGAGCATGTGGTGATTTTTATACTTGGGGTGGCGGTAGACCTGCAGCAGCACGATGGAACCACGTTCCAGGGCTCTCTCGACGGCATCCGCAGTGATCCACGGGTGAAAACGCACCCGTACCCTTTTTTTCAGTCCCGCCGCACGCAGGCAGCTGCGCAGAAAGATGCCGGTCAGGAAATTGGATGTGCCCCCGAAGTGTCCCAGGATGTCCTGGTTCCAGTATATGTGGGTCCGCCTTCCGATCTCCGCAAACTGTAGGAACATCTCGTCACTGCTCTCGTTGGGTCTGCGATTATCTTCGAGGCACTTTTTGAGGGTGCGGACGATATTCACTGCCGCAGTCGGGCTGCAGTGGCGCTTGTAGCCGTTCTCCAGATCCATAAACTGCCCTGTAGTACAATAGGAAGCAAAGGGGATCCATTGCTGGGATCCCCTGTTGAGCTGTCCGGCGCGGTCCGGGCTTTTTTGTTCCCGGAGAGGACGATCCGAAGCGTCCCGGCGGCGAGGCGCTTTTTTGCCGCCGGGATGTCTCCTGTTATTTAATATCTGATTCGCTCTATTGATCATATGGTTTTATCAAATCCTGTTGGATCGCTGCTCTGCGTGAAAAACCGGGTTAAGCGGCCGGCTGAGGCCGGTATCAGTGGTTGATCGTCTCGGTCCAGTAGGCCTGGTTGTAAATGTCGGTCAGGCGATAGGTGAGACGGACACTGCCGCCGGGAAGGGTGACATCGCTGACCTTGAGGCCGCCGTCGACAGTAATGGGCTCGATCATGCGGTAGCTGTCCTGATATTCTCCGTCATAGGTGTAATAGTCGCAGATAAAGTCGATCACATCTCCGTCCTCGATCTCAGTGAGATTCTTGGCGATGACCTCGATCTCCTCGTCGTCGTACTCAGTGGACGCACCGGCGACATAGCCTGTGGGAGTGTCGTTGTCAAAGACGATGATGAGGCTCACACGCTCATCGTTGAGGAAGGCGGGAACACGGCCTGTGATGGTCCAGTTTTCCCCGTCCTCAGTGGTATCCAGATGGTAATAGGGGACGATGTGGCCGTTGATGGCAAGCCATGTATCGCCGTCATCCGCCACAAGGTTTCCGTCCTCGTCGAAGCTGTAGATGTTGTCAAGTCCCAGGTCGATATATCCTTCTCCGTCATCGTAGAAGAGGTTGAGATCAAGGGACTGGACAAGACCCCACTGCTGCTCTGAGAGCTTCATGACCGGCTTGCCTTCTTCGTTCTCTGTCCAGTAGAGGGCGGAAGTGTCGATGTGGTTTTCCGCGATATACTGGATGGTCTCTTCGTCGCTGACCATGCGGTTGGAAAGGAATCCCGCATTTGAGGAGGAAAGACCGCTGATCGAGCTGTAGTTGCCGCCCAGGAAGCTTCCCAGCAGCTGGCTGATCATCTCCTCGCTCATGCCGGAGGAGCCATAGGGAGAGGTTCCGGAATAAGAGCCGGAGGAAGAACCGCCGTAAGCGCTGCTGTCCAGAAGTGTCCCGAAGAGGGAAGGGATCGGGGAACCGGTGCTGCTGCCGCCTGCCGCCGCCTGTCCGCTGACCTGGAGGCTTGCAAAGGCACGGATGGCCTGGGAATACTCTTCACCCATGCCGATCTCACTGTAGGACTGGGTCGCTTTGTCGACATATTTTGTGCTCTGATAGGGGAAATAAATAGACAGGCCGTAGGCATTTGTCATTCCCCTGGAAGTACGATTGTATTTGACTGCCTTGCGGATGGCTTCGGCAAGCTCCTTACCCTGAGAGCTGCCGACATTATAGGCGAGGTGGGCAAGGTCGACCTGGTCGATCCTGGCGCTTCTGGCAAATTCACGGCTTCCCCTGCGGGCGCTGGAAATGGTCTTGTAATCCTTTTCCTGAATGGACTTGGTAATGGACTGGGCAAAAGCATTCAGCTTAGCAGGGATCGTATTGGAGAGCTCTGCCAGATCAGTGACCGACAAAGTAGTGCCCTGGCCGGGTGTGCGCTTCTCGCAGGTGTCGACAAAGCTGTCGACAATGTTTCTGCCGATCTCGGTCGTGGGCATGGATGTATTTTTGCTCAGCGCCGTCAGCCAGTCGGTGTAGTACCAGCCGATGCCGGGCTCTGTTTCTTCGGACGCGATCATATAGTCCGCGTAGCTGTTGAGCATGAGTCCGGTCTCGGCAGTCGCCATCAGGCAGGCGTCGAATCCGATGAAGTCAAATTCCACACCGCCGGCCTTGAGAGCCTTATTGATGCCCGACAGGCTCATGGAACCGCTGGCTTTGTGTTTTTCATCATATCCGTATCCGCTGACCGAACCTGAACCGTGGTCCCAGAGGATCAGTTCATTGCGGTTTGCGGGGAAGTTCTTTTTGCAGAACTGGATAAAGGAGACAAGAGTGTTGGGATCCGTCATGGAGCCGGCGCCCGCATTGTCCACAAGCTGCAGAAGACCTCCCTGCTTGACCTGATAGATCTGGTTTTTGCTGCTGCTGATAATGTTGTTGTTCCAGCGGCTGCAGCCTCCGGTATAGACGATCAGGTTGACATTGTCGGAAATCTTGGCGGAAGCCATTTCCTGCAGATCCGATGTCGCCATCTTGCTGCGGGACTCGAGGTCCGTGCCGCACAGATAGACCATGATAGTCACGACATCTTTGCCGTTGCCGATGATCTTCGTACGTTTCTCGCGGGAACCGGACGCGACATCTTCACTCAGCGTGCCGACAGCACCGCTGTTGGACCAGGAACTTCCGGAAGAACCGGATGACGAGCCGGAGGATGTCCCCGAAGATGTCCCGGATGAGGTTCCTGAAGAGGTTCCCTGTGACATGCCGGAATACCCGCCGAAGCTTCCGCCGGAAGACTCGTTGGAGGTGCCATACTCATAACTGACCGGGCTCTGGTTCCCGCCCCCTCCGAACATGTTTCCGCCGCCGAACATATAGGCCAGGATTGCGATAATGATCACAGGAAGGCTCAGTCCCGCGCCGCGGGTGATCTTGCGTCCGCCGCCTCCTCCGGAGCTGCTTCCCCGGCCGCTGTAGCCGTCCTTTGAGCCGACAGGACCTGTGCCCAGGCCGGATCCTTTGCGTCCAAGACCGGAGCCCTCTCCGGTCACATTCTTTTCTCTGCCGCGCGGCCGTTCTCGATCCATAATTTACCTCCCTTTGAAATCAAATTGCTGCGCTCCCGCAAGGCGGGGATCTGTGACTGGCCGGAAGCCGGGGGATTCCGGACAGTTATGTTTTTTCAGGCTTATAAAATACTTCCGTAAGCGCTTTTACTTATCAAAGCTTTACGAAGCTGCCGCAGACACTTTTTGCTTGTCAAGGCTTTACAAGGCTTCTGCAGGCGCTTTTACTTATCCGGACTTTACAAATTTTCCGCCAGTTTTTTTGCTTCGGCCAGGACTTTCTCAAATTTCTCCAGTGCCGCATGCACGGGGGCGGGGCTTGCCAGATCTACGCCGGCGTGGCGGAGCTCATCGAGGGGATCCGCGCTTCCGCCCATGGAGAGAAATTCCAGATAGCGGTTCACTGCCTGCTGCCCGCCGGTCCTCACTGCTTCGGAGAGGGCAACAGCAGAAGTGTAGCCAGTGGCGTATTTATAGACATAGAAGGGTCTGTAGAAATGCGGGATCCTCGCCCATTCGTACTTTACTTCATCGTCCATGGTGAGGACAGGGCCGAAATAGTCGCGCACCAGTCCTGCGTACAGGTCATTCAGGGCGTCGGGATTGAGGGCTTCGCCCCTCTCTGCCATCTCATGGGCTGTCTTTTCGAATTCTGCAAACATGGCCTGACGGAAAACCGTTCCCTTGAAGTTTTCCAGGTACTGATTCAGAAGTGCCAGACGTTCTTTGGGATCTTTCTCTGTTTTCAAAAGGTGCTCGACCAGGAGATTTTCATTGACCGTGGAAGCAACCTCTGCCACAAAAAGTGTGTATTCCGCATAGTGCGGCGGCTGTGTGTGGTTGGAGTGCCAGGTGTGCATGGAATGTCCCATCTCATGAGCGATCGTGGAGACACTGTCCAGCGTCCCCGTGAAATTGGTCATGATATAGGGGTTGGAGTTGTAGGTGCCCGAACTGAAGGCGCCGCCGCTCTTTCCGCGGTTGGGGTAGACATCGATCCAGCGGGAGCCGAACCCCTCCCGGACAATATTACCGTAACGCTCTCCCAGCGGGGCAACCGCATCCAGGACCATCTGCTGTGCCTGCTCGTAGGTGTACTGCCGGCCGCTGCTTCCCGTGAGGGGGGTGTAGAGGTCATAGTAATGGAGTTCGTCCAGCGACAGGATCTTTTTGCGAAGCTCCGCATACTCGTACATGGCCGGAAGGTGGGCCCGCACTGTCTCGATCAATGTGTCATACACTTCCACCGGGACATTCTCCTCCGCCATGGACATGGCGCGCGAGGATGCATATCCGCGCACCTGAGCCTGTGCCGCGGAAGCTTTGACCGCGCCGGCATAGGCCGCCGCGAATGTATTGATATGCTGCCTGTATCCTTTATAGAAACTGAAAAAAGCGTTTTTGCGAAGTGTCCTGTCGGGACTTGTCTGGAGAAGGATATAATTCGAACCCGTCAGCTCATGCTCCTGCCCCTCTGCGTCTTTTACCGGATCAAAAACCATATCCGCATCCTGCAGATTATCGGCGATCAGTCCCGGCGCGGCGAGCACCTCGCCGAAACGGGCGAGCAGGGCCTCTTCCTTTTCGGAAAGTGTGTGGGGCTTCTGCCTCAGGAGCTTTTCCATCGTAAAACGATAGGGCGCGAGGTCCTCTTTTTCCATGGCAGCCCGCAGCGTCTCTTCCGAGAGAGAAAGGATCTGCGGCTGGATGAATGCCGTGCGCGTCACAGCCTCTACAAATTTGGCATAGATCCGGGCGTACATGATCTGTGCCTGCGAGGCGCGTGTGTCCTCGCTCCTGCGCAGGTTTGCATAGGAAAAAAGATCGCTCAGGAGAAGATCGAGCTCCGTCTCCGTCTCCATAAGGGCACGGATGCACTTTGCGGCAGCTCCGCCGTCTCCATCTGTCTGCGCTATTTTGCCGTCAAACGCCGCGATGGCATCCACTTTCTGAGCAAGCTGCCCGAAAGCCGCCTCCCAGGCTTCATCATCCTTATATAATGAAGTCAGATCCCATTGAAATGCGGGATCCATATCTTTTCTTTCTTTCAGTTCCTCCGCCATAAAAGGGTTGTCCTCCATAACAAGTGTTAAGAATCATCAGCAATGAAAAAATCAATAGTCAGGGATGGAAAAGGCGGACACCTCAAAGCTCTCCGTATCTTCCGGGATCGGTGCAGCCGCCGTAAAGACATAGGATGCTTTCTTTCCGGCCGGGATCATCACCCTGCTCGTTTCCCCGCCCAGGATCTCGTCTCCGTCCTTGTACAGGATCGTCACAAAGGCTTCCTGGTCGGTATCAGAGGAGCAGCTGATCTCACCCGACAGTGCCGGCAGTTCTTTGAAGTAAAAATATCCGTCTGCCAGTCCATCAGAGCTTTTGCGGCCGGCGGAAGGTGCTGTCTCTTCATATTCCTTTGCCGTCTCTGCTCTCACTTCCCCCGCCTGATAGCTGTCCGAAGAAGGCATCTTCAGATCTTCCTCCGCCGGATAATAGTTTTCGGGGTCTTCTGACGCGGCAGTAAAGGCGATGCTGTCCGGTTTCTCTCCGCGGACCGTCATCTGTGATCCAAAGGCGATCACATCTCCCGGAAGTACATAGGTCTGAATCTTCTTGTGAGATTCAGCGAGCTTGTTCCCGTAGGAATCGTAGGCAACAACCCTCACAGTCGGCCAGACCATAGCCAGCTCATTTCCCTCATTGGAGATCTTCACTGCATAATCCACCAGATAGGCCGGCAGGGCGTTTCCGTAGTCGTCTGTCTTTTTGGGAGGATAGACATCTGACTCATCAATCTCGGTGATCGTATAGCCGCTGTCAATAATGACTGCCTCCGGGGGCTCCTTTTCCTTCTCTTCCAGCTCTTTTTGCTCTTCCGCGGTCAGATCCAGATAAAGGTTCTCCTCTGAATCAGCGGGTCCGTAGACTGTCCCGGCCTCCGGTCCCTTACCGCAGCCGGACAAAAGAAGCAGTCCGGAAAGCAGTGCGCATAGGGCAGCGGATATCATCGGTCTCTTTCTTCTATGCATACTTGTGGTCATGACCTCCTGTTCACAAACATGTATGATGTAAGAGCAATTAAATAACTGCTTTTTATTTTCATACTACTCTGCCTTCCTGTTGGCAGAATCGTGCATTCACCTTAACAGTATACCACTTCTGCATGATTCACGGGAGAAAAAAACAGGATCACGGCCTCCATATATACTTCAGTAAAAATTTTATACTTCTATATATATGGACTGCCGGATCCTGTTGATCATCATTGCCCTTTCCGGTCACACACTGGCCGGATTGAGACTATGAAATGTATTAATCTGCGCCTGGAGCAGATTTAAACTATGTTACTTTGGCCCCGCAAGGGTTCAAAAAAGATAATCATTTCCTGTCTGCCTTCTTCTTGTACTTTGCAAGCAGAATGCCTGCAATGGCAAGTGCCGACAAAAGAGCAGGGATCAGATAGACCGCAGGATTTGTATCATCTCCGGTCTTAACTGCAGAGCCGGACCGCACCGGTACCGGTGAAGCAGGTTTGACGCTCTTTCTGCGCACTTTTTCCGGTTTTTCCGGGTTCACAGGCTTTTCCGGCTCAACCGGTTTTTCAGGTTTTTCGGGTTTTTCGGGAGTAAGGGGCTTATCCGGCTCCTGCGGCTCTTCGGGTTCTTTCAGGGCCACAGTCTGCGCAGGATCTTCCAGGTCTTTGTGCTCTGCAAGAAGATACTCTTTCTTCTCTCCGTCCTCTCCGCCTTCCTGCTTATCATCACCTTCTTTACTCTCTTCACCAGTATTGTCCGGTTTTGAGGAAGGATCCTCTACGGGTTTGACTTCAGAGTCATCCTGAGTACTTGCCTCTCCGGACTTTTCTTCCCCTGCTTTTTCCTCTGAGGAAATATAAAGTTCTTCAAATGCCACCAGGCGGAGGGTCTGCAGCGCTTTTTTCTCTGCCTTGGCATCTGCTTTGTCACCGGCCTCTTCCGACCGGGTGTCTTTGAAAAGACCGGCCGCGTCAAAGCCAAAATACAGCCAGGTCTGTCCGTCCCTGGTCTCGGGTGTGAACACGGCCCGGGCAGTCACATTCTGTCCGTTTATGGAAAAGGCTTCCCCGCTGTTTTTATCCATCAGGACTCCCTGCAGACGGTAGGTCCTGCCGGGAAGCAGATTTTCCCAGGTCACCCTGTCGCGTACGACCAGTTTACCGTCGGCTGTCACAGTCTTTGTCATACGGCCCGTCTTGTCTGCCAATACAGCCTCGTCCGGGGAAGTTCCGTCAGGACTGCCTTCCTGTCTTCTGATCTGGCCTCTTGCTGCATCCGCATTGGTGCGGATACGGGGATAATGGATGCTCTGGTCTTCATCATCGGGATCTTCATGCACGGCTATGGGCGTGTCGCCATCAGGTTCATCCTCATCCGGCCTGCCGGGCTTGTCATGGTCCGGATTCTCAGGACTATCGCTGCCCGGATTCTGAGGACTATCTTCTTGCGGGCTGCCCGGTGTCCCGTCTCCTTTGAGGTAGAGTCTCTCAAATGCCACAACTGTAGTCCCCTCAAGCAGGGATGCATCGTAGGTAAATGTAAGGTCTACGATCTCTTCGCTCTTTTGCGCTGTAAAGGACGCTTTCGCGGTCACTTCCGCTCCGTCAGCATCTTTGAGTGCTTTTCCGTCCGCTTTGTCAACAAGGAATCCGGTCACAAGATAATTCTGCCCGGGAATCAGTCCCTTGCAGGTGACATGGTCAACTGTGACTGCGCCGTCGCGTGCCAGCCCGATATGCATGCCGGTCAGCTGGTCCTCCGCATCTGTCTCAATCAATACCAGATGGACCGTCTGCGCCTCATCTTCAAGATCCGTATGTCTGACAATGTCCCTGCCGCCGTTCGTGCTGTCATGGAAAGATCTCCCGTCAATGCTTTCGGAGGGATCTGTTCCGGGATTTCCGGTCTGGCTTTCTCCGGATGAAGATACTGCTTCCGATGCGTATTCATAGCAGACCAGTGTTCTTCCCTGTGCTTTGGAGGCATCAAAGGTAAAGCGCAGCTGAACCGAACCGGAATGCGAGAGAATCTTCCTGGTCTCCGCACACTCCACGATCTTCTGGTCGATCTGCAGGGGTTTTCCGGTCTCTTTCACATAGATCACACCGTGGAAGGTCACTTCCTTCCCGATATAATCGTCCATTCCGTCATAAGTCACGTTGTCGGTGAGTGTGACCATCCCCTGCTGATCCGCAAAATGGTCACCGTTTTCATCCAGCAGTTCTGTCTCCAGCACCGGCTTCAGGATATTCCTGATCTCACCCAGGGAAAGCATGACTCCATCCTCATTGATGGAAAAATCATCAGAAAACATCTTCATGCCCCGGTTGTTCTTCCCTTCAATCTCTCTGATATGGTAAGAACCGAAGGGAAGGGCGCCCAGGCTGTCGTCCGGCTTTGTGCCGGCGCCGAACCAAAGTCTTCCGTTTTCCTCCTCCTGCGCCGGATCAGTATTTTCTGTCTGCTGTGCCTGATTAGTATTTTCTGCCTGATGTGCCTGATCGGTATTTTCTGTCTGCTGTGCCGTATTAGTATTTTCTGTCTGTTGTGCACTTCCACCCTGCCGGGCATTCTTATTCATATGTTCTGCGGCCCAGGCAGCTGTACTCTCAAAGTATCCGTTTTCATCCGTTGTAAAACGATGCTTCTCAAGTTCTTTTCCGTCCCTGTCATATGAGGTCACTTCGAAGGTCACTCCCGCCATCCGTTTCTGTGTATAGCCGTTGATCTTGCTCAGGGAAAAATCTCCGCGGATGACGCGGTCCCGGATAGATGTCTCACCGGATGCGGAAAGGTCTGTGATCTCACCATTCTTCTGCACCTGGAAGCTGACCGCTTTCGCGCCCTTCTTCGTGTATCCCTCGGGAGCTGTGGTTTCCTGTGCGCGATAGGTGCCGTAAGACAGGGCATGCGCTGAAGTCGATGCAGTTCCGTCAGCGCCCGTTGTCAGTGTCAGTGCCTCTGCTCCCGGAAGGACCTTTTTGCCGTCTGCATATACTGAGAAATCGCCGTCATTATAAATTTTTATAATGGTCCCTTGCAGTGTGGCTCCGCCAAGGGCTGCGGGCTCTTTTGTCTCAAGATCCTGTTTACAGACTTTTACGCCCCCGAAGATCAGCTGATCTTGGCTCTGGACCGTGACGATTTCTGTCAGGGAATCCACCTTTGCGGAATGGATCTTCCTGTCCGGAAGATATCCCTCCGGTGTCTTTGTCTCTTTTACATAATAGGTCTTTCCCGCCAGTACTTCGATCTTGTTTGAAGTGCCGTCCTTGCCGATCACAAAAGTACCTGCACTGGAGCGCCCTTCTTTTGCATCCTCTTCGGAATTGTAGAGGCTGTAGACAGCGCCGCTGACAGGAAGTGTGTCGGGTTCCTTCTCCTCCTTTTCTTCCGATGACACTTTCCGCACCAGTATTTTTGCTTTCCGGACCGGCTCTGTGGATTCAACGGTTGTTTCGCCGCCTCCCGTGACTTTGACATCATGTGTCTCGATATCGAGCGCAAATCCCGGGGAAGGCTCTGTCTCTTTGAGTGTGTAGGAACCGGCGGGTACACTCAGGTAGTCCGACATGCCGTCTTTCCCCGTTTCTAATGTGCCGGCGATCTCACCGTCCGCATCATAGAGGGTATAGACGGCGCCCGCCAGGCTGTAGAGTCCCTGATCGTCTCCCGTGTCCGCGCCGGGATCGGAGGAGGATTTTTTGACCCTCACTTTGCCGGGTTCCTGTTGGTCGGTAAATTCCGTCCACACAGGGACTGTAAGGCTCTGGGCCGTATTTAATTTGTAAATGCGAGTGTCTTTTTTATATCCTGCCGGAGCGCTGATTTCCCGGACATAATATATTTTGCCTGCCAGCACTTCGAGCAGGTTGGATCTTCCGTCTTTCCCGGTCTTGAAGACACCGGAGGGTTTCTCTTCGTTGCGGGCATCTTCCAGATCCCCATAAAGGCCGTACTCTGCCCCTTCGAGGGCCTGTGCTGTTTCCGCATCCTTTTTGATGATGCCGGCATGGGCGTAGACAGGTGTATTGGGGGCTTTGATCTTGAGTCCCTTCCCTTCTCCCACCGTGTAAGGGCCGAAAGGATCCTTGTGCAGTATGTATCCCCTCGGTGTATCCAGCTCCTTCAGGTAATAAGTACCAGGCTTGCAGTAAAACTCCGCGCTGTTCCAGAGGCCGCTCTTGCCGCTCATGCCAAGCGGAATGACACTGATCTCTTTGGTCATCGCCTTGTCTGTATAAACATGTGCCTTCTTCGTGCATGCTTTGTCCGTATAGACACCGAATGTCACTGACTTTTTGTCCGCTGTCTCATAGAGACAGTAATAATCATCATAGGCATACCGCATATCCGGATCCGAGGAAACCTTCTGAAGCACGATCCCGGCGGGTTCTTCCTCTTCAATAAATCCGAACACATAAGCCTGCAGCCACTGACCGTTGCTCTGTGTTCGTCCGCTGATATAAATATGTACTCTCGTCATATCAGGGAGGGATTTGGAAGAGACACCGCTCCGGTAAGCATTGATCAGAGAGCGCAGATTATCCCCTACGTTCGGGCGGTCGTAGGTGATCCCCGCCAGTTCCGCATACCGCATGGAGAGGGCTTCATGGCAGGCAGCATATGCCACTTTCCTGGAACTACTCCCGAATCCTCTGTTTTTTGCCAGATTTTCCCCATAGCTGTCGAACATAGTAAAGTAGTAGAGCTTGAGCAGCACTGCATCCGTGACGATCTTGACCCCCGGAAGGACAGACCAGGTGGCAAGCCCCCGGTCATCAGGGACCACGCACAGACCGGTATAGGTATTTCCGTTCTCATCGCGGACGTTGATCGGTGTGGTGTGACCGGGATGACCGTTGACATCTTTTCCGATCCCGAGTGCCTCGTAATCGATCTCACTCTCTTTACTGACGATCGTCGCCCTGGACGGGATGTATCCACCGGCAGGGACCACACCGTTTGTCGCGCTTGTGTAGGCCCGGTCAAATTCCCGGGCTGTCATCCAGACCTGTTCCAGTTCAAGAACCTGCGCGGTCGAACCTGCAGCCGCATCGTCTGCTGCATTGTCTGCAGCTTTATTGTCTGCTGCCGCATCAGATCCTGCCCTGCCGACACCGCCCGATTTCTCAGGCTCTGCCGACTGACCGCGGCCTGCCCCCGTCCCGGAGCTGTCCCCGGAGCCGGAACCGGAAGAGTCTTTGCCGGGAGTCTTTTCTTCAGACTCAGCATTCCTCTGCGTACCGCCGGCATCCTGCGGAGCACCTTCTGCAGCTTCTGCACCCTCTTCGACTGCAGCAGTTTCCTGTGTACTGCCTTCGCTCTCTCCGCCGTTTTTCGTTTCACCGGAAGCCTTCCCTGTGCTGCCGCCTTTCTCTTCCGTTTCTTGCGGATCAGCAGCTGTCTGATCTGTCTTTGCTGCGGCAGCGTCATCTGCGCCGTCCTGATCCTCTTTCCTTTCATCACTTCCAGTATTCGCACTGTCAATGTCGTCCCTGTCAGCTGCCGGTCCGTCTGTCTTTACAGAGGCAGCGTCCCCGGAATCTTTGTCGGCAGCATTGTCGGATCCCCCGCCTGAAGTCATCTGTCCTGCAGCTGCGTCCGAAGCTGCAGTGGAAGCTGCCGTCTCAGCCGCATATACACCGGCATCAGGTATGTTCCATGTCAAAGGCAGGGAAGCAGTCATTATCACCAGAATCATACAGCCTGCCAGTATGGAAGCTGCAATCCGTGAGACAGTCCGCGGTCCGGGAATATGTCCCCGCGGCCGGCGCAAACTGCCCTTTGTTTCCATCTTCTTTTTCAAAATGTCCTCCTTTTCGCTCATTTTTACAGCCTGTGTATGCCCGTGTATGGCTTCATACACATTCAGAGCGCAGTGAACCAGTCCCGCCCTTTTGCATATTCGCAATAAGGCGGAATATTCTTCCTGTATGCAATAAATAAAAAAAGATAGATGGTGTTTGTCCGATCCGGACTGATCGCAGAATAAAATTAACTCCGGCAAGGAATCTGTCAGATTTCATCGATGCCGTGTTACCTACAATAGCACCGCTCTCGCCCCGGTGTCAACGATATTCCAGCTTATTGCGTCAATTAATTACTTTTTATTCGATTTTTCGAATATTCAATGTATCAGCATAAAAATTGGATTTTATTCATTATTTTTGTAACATTTAGGTAACATTTATATATAAGTTGTAGTATAATGGACACAGTTTTTTCACTCTTTTTCAAGTAACATTGCAGATTGATTATTATACAATGATCATCCAGTCCCTGACGGAGGGTATTATGTCACATTTCTTTCGCCGTTTCCTGTCCACCGTAATGCTCAGTGCCATGCTCGCCTGCACTGCATTTTCACCTTTGTCCACTGCAGTCGTCTATGCCAATGCAGAGAGCGTAAAGGCTGCTGCTTTCAGGGGGACTGAGGCTGAACCTCTTGTCGATCCGGATGATGAATCCGCATCCTCTGTCCGCGACGAAAAAGACGGCGCCGGTATAAATACGGATGTAATACAGGAAGACCAGCTGATCTATTCTCACGGGAAATACCGCTACAGGCTTTCCAACGGAAAATACCTCAAGCGCAGCTGGAAGACGATTGGAAACAAGACCTATTACTTCAACAAAAAAGGCTATGCCCTCAAAGGCCTGCAGAAAATCGGGAATTATTATTATATTTTCAGTTCCAAGGGCGTCCTGAAAAAGGGCTGGATCAAATACAAGAAGCACTACTATTACGGAAGTGTCAACAAAAGAGGACGTCTCCTCACAGGCTGGCAGAAGATCGGCGGCAAGCGCTATTATATCAGCGTGAAAAAGCTGTACCGCCTGACAGGCTTCCAATACATCGGCCATAAGATCTATTACTTTAATTCCAAGGGTGTCCAGCAGAGAACCGATCAGATAAAACATGGGAAGAAACTGGTTTTCAACTATGACGGCTCGGTCTATTCCTACGGCAGCAAAGTCTACGGACAGTACAGGAGCTCCTCCTCCAGCTATGCAAAGGGACAGCAGCTCGTCAACTATGCAGTGCAGTTTGTCGGCAACCCCTACAAATGGGGAGGAAGCAGTCTGACACACGGCTGCGACTGCTCGGGATTTGTCATGGCTGTCTACGCGCGTTTCGGGATCTCGCTTCCCCACTATGATGCCTGGATCCGTCAGAGGGGCAGGGCTGTCAACGGACTCGCCAATGCCCAGCCCGGAGATGTCATCTGCTATGACGGACACGTGGCCATCTACATGGGCGGCGGCCGTATCGTCCATGCGGCAGATTACAAGTACGGCATCTGCATCTGGAACAACGCAGCCTTCCGCCGCATCCTGTCGATCAGAAGATTCTTCTAAAGGCCTCTAAAGTTTTCTAAAAACATCCAAAGACAGACAATGTTTATTGGAAACAACTTCTGTTAAAAAATGGGACAAGAGCATTTCACTCCTGTCCCATTTTTCTTTTCTGGTTATTCTTATTTTTTGGTCCTCACGACCTCATGATCTTGTCGACCATCCGATTGTACTCTTCCCTGGTCATGATCCCGTTGTCCCGCAGATCTTTCAGCTTTCTGATACGATCCCTTTTCTCCTCGGATGCCGCTCCCCGGTCTTTCCAGATATCTTCCTTCCCGGATGCACCTTCGCGGCGGGTGCTCGTACTGTTTCTGTATCCGCTCTCGGGACTTCCCGCGGCTCTGCTGTTTCCGAATAAGGCATTCATCATTTCCGGCTTCAATCCGGCACAATACATACCGGTCGCCGCCACAGCCATCACATAGATAATCACTCCAGGTACAATGAGCCCCGAATTCCCCAGCATTCTGAAATGGCCCGGTCCAATGGCAGAAGAAATCTGTCCGGCTGATGCCAGAACCGATGCTGCCAGTATTCTGGCTCCGGGCTTCTCCGGGCTGCCGATCAGGAGAAGCATCACCAGAAAACACAATGCTTCCGCCAGGCACGAGAGCATTACCAGACCACGGCTCCCTGTAAGTGCCAGGGCAAGGTTACTGACTCGCGGTATTTGCGAAAGCCGCCAGACATCTAATCCGATCATAATCAGACAGCCTGATCCGACAATCACTTTCTGATTCATCAAAAGCCCCAGGATCAGGATAACTGTCGCTGCAGGCGGACCGAATATCTCCAGCCTGAGGGGCGTTATCATCATATTCATGTTCTGCACAAAGAAACGGAGCATTGGAGGATCCAGCGAAATGATCATCCACCAGAGCCACAGCATTCCCGCAGCAATTCCTGCTCGCAGTTCCCGTTTTCTCATAATCGGCCTCTTTCATCGAAACAGTCATCTCTAAAACAGCGGCCTGCATCATGCAGACCGTTTTAATGGTTCTCAGTGCTTTGATATGCACAAATCTCCGTGTCGCTTTATCTACTGCTTAATATTGAGAATCATATCTAAACTGGACCATGAAGGATCATCTTTGTGAAAATAGAATCTGACCTCCCCATCACCATCATAGTACTTATAAAACGCACAATCGTAATTATCACCCTCATCGTAAAAATCCGGTTCTCCCATCACCTGACACACAGTTGCGAAATCGTCACCTGGTTTAAGGCCGTTACTGAGAGCGAAAGAGTGATGCTCGAGGTCAGCCACGTATACGGAGATGCCTGAAACCTGACAATCGATCACTTGCTTTGTTTCTTCAGTTCCGTTGTAAATATATATTGTCAAGTCATCTTCTGCTTCTTCTTCATCCTCTGAAATGAACAGAATCTGCATAGTATCGGGTTCCAGATCATTGTCTAAATTGCCTTGTATAGTGAAATCGTTAAATAATCCTTCCTCCTGA
This sequence comes from uncultured Lachnospiraceae bacterium, assembly GCA_902780385.1. GTDB lineage: Bacteria > Bacillota > Clostridia > Lachnospirales > Lachnospiraceae > CAG-791. The sequence goes on along the minus strand of CACZFF010000011.1, from coordinate 4,479 downwards.
AATCTGGTCGCGTCAAAAGGTAAGCGATAATTCCTTCCATCCAACTCAAAGGAAAAAGAAAAGTGCGTTTCAGTCTGAATCGCGCTGCTCTCTCCAGCTTCAGTTTCGGCCCCGGATTCAGTTTCATCCTCAGCTTCTACTTCTGTTTCAGCATTTTCTTCCGCGGCTCTCTTTTCTAAAATATCTGCAATACTTGCACTTCCTCCGCCGCAGCCTGATAACAGAACAGCAGTCAGGACAACACCGCTCACAAATCTCCAAACTTTCTTTAATCGCATATCTTCCTCCTATTGATGGAATACTTTGTCAGTGATGCGCTAAATGCGACATATCACAATATCTGCACATATCACGAAACCCATATATGAACTCCCAGTCTGCGCTCACAGACTGGCATAATGGTCATCAAATTGCACAGATATTTTAAAAAATTATAAATAACATTATTTATGACGTCAACAAAAGGAACTGTCCCCTTCCTCATACGATATGTTGACATATAATAATACGAAACATATAATTATTTTGCTAAATAAATGCCGCAAAAAAAGGAGCTTCAGTAAAAAGAATGAACGAAAAGAATACCCCTAACGTCGTCCTTTACAAGTCAATACAACGTCTTTTTATTGCTTCCATTGTAACATTAGTATTTGGCTTTTTATACTTTGCATTGCTTATATATACATACTCTACAATGAGTTACTTTTCCCTTGGGCTGAACTATTTTTTCCTTTCTGATACGACTAAGATTATTATTCACCTGATCGCAAGCACGCCTGCAATCCTTTTGATGGTTGGAGGAATATTAGGAATCTGGATGAAGAAACGTCCGGATAGAATAATGATACCTTTGATCGTATTTATGATCACAGCAGTTTTATCATTAGCCTATGCTTTTATAGGTATGCCCATTGGTATTTCACTTATATGTCTTGTCCTTTTAGTTATTGACATTGTATTCGGATTTCAGGTCCGTAAGGCATATCAGGCTTATAAAGCATATCAGGCTGCTTCCTATAGATATTAAAATTGATCATAAGGCACCGCTCCGGTGGTGCTTTTTTGATAGTGATATTCTTTGATTCTCCGGACTGCTGAGGAGAAACGGTATCGGGCAATTGAAAAAGGGAGGAAGACATGCAAATCAGGAAGTTCTGGAGATCAGCGATCGCTGTCACTTTGTTTGCTGTTCTGGTAACAGGCTGCGGCAAGGCAAGTGCAAATGCAAGTGTCGCAGATATTATAAGACAGCACATCGCGGAAGAAAATGCTGATGATGAAGCTGATGCTGGAAACAAATCTGAAGCCGGAACCGAAGCTGAAGCGGGAAACAGATCTGACACCGAATCTGGATCAGAAGCTGAAACCAGAGAAAACAGTGAAGTTCCGACTTCAGCGCGATCTGAGTATTCTTTCGAACTGGAAGGAAAAACATACTCCGTCCCGTTCCCTCTTACCGCAATGAGGGAAAACGGCTGGGAGCCGAGAGGCATCACCTGGGAAGAACTGGAGGAAAAAGATATAGGAGGATATACCATCTCGTTTTTACATTTTACCAGGGGCGGGAAGGAAGAAGTGATCACAGCTTTTATCGTCAGCGCACCGGGTAATAGACAGAAAATTATTGACTGTCAGGTCTATAAAATTGAAGTGGGACAAACATCTCTCGACCCGCTGCCCTACTCCTTTGCCTTAAGCAACGGCATAAAACTGGGTGATAATCTTGATTCTGTCCGGCAGTTGATGGGGGAACCTTCTCACGTATTTGATTATGATCAATATTCTGAAGCAGTTTATGACATTGACTCAAGAAATTTGAATATTGGTTTCTTTCAGAGCAAAGAACATGCTTTCATTTATCAAATAGATATTGAAGTTGATAATTTATCTGATATGTTTTTCTGATACATAAAAGATATCTGACCATAATAAGGACGCTCCCCAAGGAGCGTCCTTTGACTTTTCATGGACAATAACTATTTAATTACATTTTTCTGATTATTACTGAAGAAAGTAAGAAAGCACTCCCGCGATCACTACAAACAGAATGCAGTATTTCATTACACTGGCCATGAGCCTGCTCTCCGATCCACTCAGCCCGGCGCTGGCTGCACCGATCGCGATCCCCTGGGGAGAGATCATTTTGCCGATGCCTGCTCCGCAGGTATTGGCTGCGATCAGCCAGGATGGGTCGGCTCCGATCGCTTTTGCCGTCTGCACCTGCATAGGTCCGAAAAGGACACAGGTCGAAGTACCGCTTCCCGTAACGAAACCGCCGAGCGTTCCGATCAGAGGAGGGATAAAAGGATAATAGGACCCCGTCACTGCAACAAGGAATGCGGCCATATCCGATGTCATTCCGGAATAGCTCATAATTTTGGCAGTGCCCAGAACACACATGATCGTCACAAAGGTCCTGACATTAGTCTTCACTGTTCTGGCAAATACATGTAACAGCTTGATGGGTGACGCCCCCTGGATCAGTCCTCCGATCACTGCAGAAATGAGTATGATCACACCCGGTGTATTGATCCAGACAAAGGTCAGCTTCGACTCAGGGTCTCCGGCGTATATGTGGAAACTGCTCCTGATCGATGACAGAGGCTCCTTGATGAAAGGAACAAGGCTTGTCAGTACAAGAAGGACAAAGATCAGCAGGAAAGGCGCCCACGCGATCAGTGCTTCCCGAAGACTCAGCGGTTCAGAGGCGCTGTCAGAAGAGCCTGAAGTTTTGGCCAGATATTCTTCCGGCACCTCTCCTTTTCTTATTCTGGCACAGACCACAATACTGATCATACTGCAGATTGCGCCGACGATATTGGGTAGTTCCGGTCCGACATAGTTGGCAAAAATAAGCATCGGAACGATATAGGATACCGCGGCTACAACGATCATTTCGATCACGCCTTTGAATGCTTTAAATCCATTGCCAATAATAAACACCAGGAAAAACGGAAGCATGGCAAAAATGAGTACTTCGATCTTGGCTGTGTTCGCCGCGATCTCGACCGGGGCAAGTCCTGTGATTGCGGAAATGGTCGCGATGGGAACGCCTACAGACCCAAAGGCTGTGGGCATAGAATTGACAACAAGACATCCGACGACGACAGGAAGGGGTTCCATTCCCAGTGCGATCAGGATACCTGCTGGAATAGCAACCGCAGTCCCGAACCCCGCCATTCCTTCCATGAAATGGCCGAATCCCCATGCGATCAGAAGGGCGAGCACACGCTGGTCCGCGGAGACGCCTGCAAGCATTTTTTTGATCTTTTCCATGGCGCCGGTCTCAAGTGTGAGAACGTATGTATATAATGCTGCGACAATGACGAGACAGATTGGCCAGATAGCGTTCAGGGCGCCCTCAAGTGCTGCTGTGAGCATATTAGCGGAACTGAAATGCCAGATGCAAATTGATTCGAATGCCGTAATAATGACTGTGATGATGCAGGCCAGAAAGCCCGGCAGTTTCAGGACGCTGAGCGCGACCATGAGCCAAATGATCGGGACAAGGGCAAGAATAAAACGTATAAACTGCATACTTCTTCTCCTTATTCTGATAATGACAGCGATTGACACACCAATTTGAACAGTGCAGGCACTGCACTAAATTAATAGTCTGTGTCTATCATACCAAAAATTCACGATATATGCGACATATTTGGCCGATATTATAGCAAAATCTGTTATCGCATTGTTACTGGAGTAACGCCGCATTCTTTTTCCCTCTCCTCGTATGATAAGTACGCAGCCCTCTTTAGTGGGCTGCTTCACACTGAAAAAGAGGCTCCCGTCACCCGGCGCAGAAACTGCCCGGGTGGCGGGAACCCCTTGTGTTTAAAGGCTTTCAGCCCTTCTTATTTAGTATGTGTCAGTAGAACTACCGTCTCGATACCGCTCGAGACAAAGGACGTGTGAATATGCAGATGTTCAGTATGAATCAGAACTGCATCCCCATCCTTCATTTCGGGCGTAAAAGGGACACTTTTCTCTCAGACACTGCTGATTTCGTTCAGAGAACTCGCAAGGCTGGTCCTCATATTCGAGCACAAGGCTGTAGTGTTCATTTATGTACCTGACTCCCTCCCTGAACGCAATCATGGCATCCCGTTTGCAGCATCGGGGGCCATTGATCCTGCCAAGTTCTCCGATCGCCTGCGAAGTAAACTTCATATGCTCTCCCCAGGTCCCGTCGTCAGATAAAGGACCTGTCCCGTCAATGATTGCAAGAGCAGCTCCGACAGAAGCAATGGCACCGCAGATTCCCCAGAGACCGCACATTGCGCCGGGCATTCTAAGACCCTCACGGGCAATCCTGTCAAGACACTCTTCCAGTCTGATATTGCCGCCGGCATTGAAAAATGCGGTCAGTATGCAGGCACCGTCAAGGATATGATGCTCCGGTCCGTGGATGCTGATATATTCTTTCTGCGCCATGCTTTTAAAAATACGGACAGGATTACATCCTTTTTCCTGTTGGAT
>CACZFF010000010.1 GCA_902780385.1 uncultured Lachnospiraceae bacterium | reverse complement strand
TATTCACTTTTCAGATGAAAGCAAAAACATTAAAAATTGCAGTAACTATGCGGTTTCAAGTCTGTTTATAGACTTGTCCGTGAATAATTCAGGTATAATTCTGTTATCAAAACAAAAGCAGGAATGGAGCAGCATAGTTGTGAGCATAGTCTCGTGCTGTATGTTTTGGGAAGGAGGCATTTTCCTTGAAAAAAGTAAGATACGGAATGGTTGGAGGCGGTCTCGGATCCTATATAGGTGACGTGCACCGCCACGGCGCAATGATGGATGATCTGGCCGTGCTCTGTGCCGGCTGTTTTTCCCGCCACCGGGACAAAAACCTGGAGACGGCGGACGCCTGGGAGATTCCGGAAGACCGGGTCTATGCAAATTATCAGGAAATGGCAGACAAGGAATCTTCCCGCGAGGACGGAATCGATTTTGTCACGATTGCGACGCCCAACTCCAGCCATTATGAGATTGCAAAATATTTTATGGAAAAAAATATCCACGTCCTGTGCGACAAGCCTGTCACCATGACCGTGGAAGAGGCGGAAGACCTGAAAAAGATTGCGGATGAAAGAAATCTTCTCTTTGCGGTGCCCTATGCCTACACAGCCTATCCGGCCATCCGGCAGGCGCGGCAGATGATCGAAGAGGGTGTCATTGGAAAGATCATCTATCTCCGCGCGGGACATCCCGAGGACTGGGTCATCTCTTCTGTCCCTGAGGAGCCTTCCGGGAAACTTCCCTGGCGCTTTGACCCCAAGATGGCAGGCGAATCCCTGTGCTCAGCTGACCTGGGAACCCACGCGGAGCAGCTTGTCGAGCAGTTTACCGGCCTCACCATCAAGCGCCTGCTGGCTGTCTTCAACACCTGGCCGGCCTATCTTCCCCTTGAGACAAACGTCACCGCTTTTCTGGATTTGGGAGACGGTATCACCGGCGAGCTCTGGGCCTCCCAGATTGCCATCGGCAAAGAGTGCAGTCCCTTCATCTATGTGGTAGGTTCCAAAGGCTCCCTGGAATGGAATCATGAGACCCCTTCTATCCTCAAATATACTCCTGTCAACGAACCCACACGGCTCCTCTCTGCCGGAAGAGACTACATGAGCAAAGAGAGCAACAGTATGGTCCGCGTTTCGGCTGCCCACCATGAGGGATACTTCGAGGCCTTCGGCAATATCTACCGCCCTTTCTGCCAGAATCTGCTGGCTCTGAAAGAAGGAAAGCCCTACGAAGGACTGCCCTATCCCTCCATCCAGGAGGGCCTGAACGGCATGAAATTCGTCCATGCCTGCGTGGAGAGCAACCGCCTCGGAAATGTCTGGGTAGATTTATAAGCCGGGTGTCATGGGGACGGTTATTCGGGTGTCAAAGGGGACGGTTATTCTGACACTTTGAGCGCAAAGTGTCAGAATAACCGTCCCCATGACACCCCCTTTGACACCCGTAAAAGCAAAGCTGCTGTATCCGCTGAGAGATTTTCCTTTTCAGCGGATACAGCAGCTATTTTCTTTTTCATCGGATAAAGACTTCTGCCGGATAAAGATATTTACCGGATAAAGTTTGTGAATGTCCTGGGATGTGTCTCGGGTGGGTCGATTTTTCCCTTGGCCGCATCGATGACCTTTACTGTCCAGGCGATGTTGCGGGCAAGCTTGGCCACGACTTCGAGGCCCTCGATATCCTGCTGTACCTCGCCGGGATCCGCGCCGTGCACAGCTCCCCAGTAATCGGATGTGACGATGACCATCTCCATGGCATCCATGTATCCCAGCAGCTGCTGGTAGGTTGCCATACCGCCGGAACGGCGGAGCGTACAGAAGGCGGCGCCCACTTTGTGGTGGAACTTATTTTCAGCTCCGCAGCAGGCCACCAGGAACATACGGTCCAGGACACATTTCATGCCGCCGGCGATTCCTCCGTGGTAGACGGGAGATGTCAGGATAATGCCGTCTGCTTCGATACATTTGTCAATGATCTCATTGACCATGTCGTCCTTCTGGATGCAGTGGATATCCCCTTCGTTCAGGCAGTGGTAACAGGCCATGCAGGGATGGACTCGGGGGCCGGGCTGAAGGACTTCAAACTCGATTCCTTCTTTTGCGAATTCCGCTGCCATGACATCAAGGCATTGTGAGACATTTCCGCCCTTACGCGGTGATCCGTTAATGGCGATCACTTTCATGAGGGTTCCTCCTTTCAATAGGATCTGTGCGCGATTATTTCAATACAATTTTGGTTTTGGAATTATTGCAGCATTGTCGCGGCACAATTCGCTTTACCGCCAGATTCTAATCAATATTATATCTGTATCCGTCGCCGGCAACAAGAAATCTCTGACTTTTTGGAGTATTTTTGCCGACTTTCGAAAAAAGCTCCCCGGGAAACATGCTTCCCCGGGGAGCCTAAAAGCAAAGAAGGCTGAACAGGATTTCCGCCGATTTCCGCCAGATTACTCTTCGTCCCTGGTCAGGTGTTTGATCCACTTTCCGCTGCGTACGCGCAGGAAGATGGGTAGGCCCTTGAAAATCTGGTCGGACTGAATACAGAGAACGACCAGGGGCACAGGTAGCTCCCAGACAAAAGCGGCCAGGAGAGAGATGGGCATGACGATCGCCCACACACTGACCGTGTTAAGGATCAGAGAGAACTTGGTGTCACCGCTTCCGCGAAGGACACCGTTGCAGACGGGCATCTGATAAGCCATGCCGACCATGACAAAGCACATGACGACCATGATCTGATCTGCCAGACGCAGGGCGTTGGGCGTCAGGCTGTAGTGGGACAGCAGGGGCTTGTGCAGGATAAAAAGGATGATCGCGAGCACTAAGCCCACGCAGAAGTTGAGCACCGAGATGGTGCGGGCATCGGATTTGATGCGCTTCATATTGCCCTTGCCGACCGTCTGTCCCATGACGACCGCAGTGGCGGAAGCCATGGCGCTCACAACAACCTTCAAATACTGGTAAAAAGTCATCGCCACGGAGTTTGCCGCAATGGCATCCGAAGCGTCAGGCCCGGGCAGATGGCCAAGGATGGCTGTCTGCATGGGTACGGAAACCGCCCACAGAAGACCTGCCAGCATGACAGGAATCGCGACGCGGATGAAGTCCCCTGCCAGCTGCCGGCTACTGGAAAGGAAGTTCTCGGAGAAAAGCTGAAGCATCTGGTCCTTAAACCGCACATAGAACAGGACGATCGAGAACTCCACGATACGGGCGATCAGGGTTCCGATCGCAGCGCCGCGGATACCCATTTCCGGGAATCCGAAATGACCGAAGATCAGCGTGTAATTGATGCAGGTGTTCACGATCAGAGACACAACGGATATATAAAAAGATATCTTGACCGTTCCGACGCAGCGCAGCGACGCCATCAGCACATTGGTGAGAATAAACAGGGGGAAAGTGAGCAGAATAATCTGCATATACATTCTGCCCTGCTCGATGATTGCCGCGTCTCTTGTAAAGAAGTGCAGGACCTGAGACGGAAACAGGCTGCAGACAACCGCGTAGAAAATACCCCATGCCAGGCCCAGCTTCAGGGCAAGTCCGCAGATCTTACGCACAGGCGACATGCGCCCCTGGCCGTAATACTGGGAGGCCAGAATGATCAGCGAGTCACAGACCGTGATCGATGTCTGCTGTACCAGAAAGAAAATCTGGTTTACCGTCGCAGCGCCGGAGAGCGCATTCTGGGAATAGCTTCCCATCATGATATTGTCGATCATGTTCACACTGTAGGCCACCAGATTCTGCAGGGCCACCATCGTGAAGATCGAGAACAGCTGCCTGTAAAATGATCTGTCCTGGGTAAAAAATGATACCTTCTCGCTATATTGTGCAGATTTTCTTGCCATCAGATTTACTCCCCCGCCGATTTCTCAGATCACTTTTTCGAACTGCCGCGGTCCTGAACCGGACCCGATCCGCCTTGTCGATTTTTATATCCTTTCTATTGCAGATTATATCGCAGCTGCAGATATTTCTCTATCGAAATAATTACCGAATATAATTACTTTTTACACGATATTTTTTGGGAATGTAGGGAAGGTCCTTTTGTTACTGTCCCCCTGTTCCTACTCAGAACAAGGGGACAGAAACAAAAGGACCGTCCCCGATTTCTCTTTTTGGACTTTCTCTCCCGCATCGTTTATAATAGAGAAATCCTGGCAGTACTTATGAGAATACGCCATAGTTGATCCGCATTCCGCTTCACTTGCAGGAATGCTCTCATATATAGGAATGATGAAGGAGGAGTCTTTTGAAGAACATGGCTGACGTATCTTCGGAGAAGACCGTTTTTGGACAGATAAATACATCCGGTGCCGCAAAAGGCCGGACAGATTCAGCTGCGCAGGCGCAGGAGGAAAATACCGGACTGCAACAGGCGGAAGCGGATATTTTCTGCCGGGAGCAGGCACATCTGTCCATGGTTTACGATAAATTACAGTCTATGGAAAAAGGCCTGGAGGACAGGATCGGGGCGATCGAGGAGAAGGCCGCGGCAGAAAAGCTGGATATCCGTGAGAATCTTGCCCTCAATTTCGAAGGGGACTCGGAATCGATGGAGACCTACATCGAAGTCGAGGTTATGAACCATACCATAGATCAGTACAATATGGACCGGGATACCGCTGCGGAAAAGCTGAGCCGGGTGAAACGCCTTCTGAAGGCGCCCTATTTTGCCAAAGTCCGGCTGCAGTTCGAGCCCGATGAAGATCCTGAAGAGTATTACATCGGAAGTGTGGGAATTACCGAAGACAATCTGGATCCGCTAGTGATCGACTGGCGTTCCCCCATCGCCGAGACATACTACAATCAGGACAACGGCAGGACCTTCTATACTGTGGACGGAAGACGGATCGACGTCGATCTTTTGCTGCGGCGTCAGTTCGAGCTGTCTGAAAACCACCTGCAAGCTTTTTTTGATACACAGATCGCCATCCAGGATCCTCTCCTCATCCGCTCGCTCACAAGGCAGCGCAGCGATAAGATGCAGGCGATCACTGCGACCGTCCAGAGGGAGCAGAATGTCGTCATACGTCATGAAAACGTACCGGCCCTGCTCGTCAACGGCATTGCCGGAAGCGGCAAGACAAGCGTCCTTCTGCAGCGCATCGCCTGGCTCTTTTACCGCCAGCGCAAAACACTGCGTCCCGATGAAGTCGTCCTCATGACACTCAATCCGATCTTCCGCAGATATATAGACCAGGTACTCCCCGATATGGGCGAAATGAACCCGGTCTCTGTGACCTGGAACGAATTCCTGTCCATGGCCGGCGTCTCCCGCAGAAAAGGCGGCAAAGAGGGTGCGGATCACCGCACACCTGCCGGCTCCCTGCGCAAGATAGAAGAAGGTCTGCCTTCTCTGGTTCTGGAGCCCGGTGATTTTAATCCCGTCTATCAGAAGAGCATCCGCGTTCTCGCTCAAAATGACATTCTCGAAGTACTTGGCCGTCACCCGGAGATCCCGACCGGAGAAAGGCTGGTGCAGATCGCCATCGATGAGCTGAAAGAGATTGCTAAATATGAGATCCGCCGCAAAGAACGCAAAGAGCAGGAAATGCTCGGCAGCGATGAATTCGAAGATCCCGATGGCATGGGTTCACCAGAAAACGCCTTCCCTGTTCAGGAAACGGCCGGCTCCCGCGCGGAAGACAACCGCATCCAGAGCCAGTACGGCGGTGCCTTCCAGGCGATCAATTCCTGCCAGTGGATCAATATAGACCGGATCGGCACCCGCCTTCTGGGCAAAAAGAAGCTCTCCGATATCGAATGGTTCTACCTCAAGATGCTTCTTACCGGCCAGCGGGATCTGCGGACCAAATATGTCATGGTCGATGAAGTACAGGACTATACTCCCGCCCAGCTGATGGTGCTGCACAGGTATTACCCCCGCGCAAGATTCATGCTTCTGGGCGATGAATACCAGGCGATTCGCGAAGGCACTGTCACCTTTGCCCAGATCCATGAGCTTTTCAATGTGCCTCCGGCAGATTCCGCAATGGGGCAGCTTGTCAGGAAAAACAGCAAAAGAGTCACCGAGCTGTTTTTGACGACCAGCTACCGGTCCTCACCGGAAATCACTGCTCTCTTCGCCGGTCTTCTGCCTGCGGAAAAGCAGATCCTGGTCTCCTCCGTACAGCCCTCAGGGAACGAACCTGTTTTCCTGACCTGCGGCAGCGGGGAGGAATACGCACAGGCTCTGGTACAGGCTGTGCAGAACGCTGCTCAGCAGGATGGCCTGACCGCCATAATCTGCGCCGGCGCACGCAATATGGAAAGGGTTGCCGCTCTGCTCACGGAAAATATGGCAGACTGCAAAAATCGATCTGCAGACAAAGACAGGAAAGCCGGTCCGGCCGCAAATGCCTCCGGGGACAGCAGACTTTCCGGCGCAGATCTTCTGCGGAACTGCCCCGTGCAAGTCATCCGTTCCGGTGACAAACTTCCCCAAAGCGGTGTCTTCCTCATCAGTCTGGCGCATGCCAAGGGTCTGGAATTTGACGGCGTGATCATGCCCGACTGCAATGCGGAAAACTATCCGGACACCCTGTTGGGCCGTCACCGTCTCTACACGGCTCTCTCCCGCGCCACCCGCCGCCTGACCGTCCTTGCCCGCGGTGCCATGACGCCTCTGCTGGAGAAATAAGGAGAAATAAAAATAATAGGAAAAGCAGTAAAAATCTGATAAACAGGAATGAATGCAATAATGAAAAGAGTATTGGTCGGCATGTCCGGAGGTGTGGACAGCGCCGTGACAGCATATTTGCTGAAGAAGGAAGGATATGATGTGTGCGGTGTGACACTGCGCACCTGGGCTCCCGACGACGGAAGCGAGGGCAGATGCTGTGAAATCGATGATGCCCGAAGAGTATCAAACGCGCTGGGGATCCGCTTCTATCCCCTCAACTGTATCAGCGATTTTTCCGAAAAAGTAGTGGATCCTTTTGTGCAGAGTTATCTGGGCGGGGAGACTCCGAATCCCTGTATCGAATGCAACCGCTATCTCAAGTGGGACAAGATGCTCTATGCCGCAAAGGTCATGGAAGCGGACTATATAGCCACCGGCCATTACGCCCATGTTGTACATCTGGATAACGGCAGGTACACAGTAAAAAAGGCGGATTACGCTGCCAAGGATCAGACTTATATGCTCTATAAACTGACCCAGGAACAGCTTGCCGCCACCCTCATGCCCCTGGGCAGCTACACCAAGGATGAAGTGCGGAAGATCGCGCAGGAGGCAGATCTCCCTGTTGCCCACAAGCCCGATTCTCAGGAAATCTGTTTTGTGACAGACGGCCATTATGCTGATTTTATCGAGAAATATGCAGAAAAAAAGAACGCGGATGTCCTGTCCGGCACTGCCGGACAAGCCTCCGCGGAGACTCTGCTGAAGGTTCCCGGTCCGGGAAACTTTGTAGATGAAACAGGAAAGGTCCTCGGCCGCCACAAGGGGATCACTCATTACACCATCGGTCAGCGCAAAGGACTGGGCATCGCCATGGGCCGGCCTGTCTATGTAAAGGAGATCCGCGCGGATTCGGATGAGGTCGTCCTCTCCGACGAGCCCGCTCTCTTCAGCAATACTGTGCTGGTCAGGGATGTAAACTTCCTCTCCATTCCCGGCATGGAGCCCGGCGAACAGCTCCGCGCAAGAGCCAAAGTCCGCTACCACCATGAAGCTTCGCCGGCTCTGCTGCAAATGCAGGAAGACGGATGCGTCCGCATCACTTTTGACCTGCCCGTCCGCGCCGCCGCCCCCGGTCAGTCTTCCGTCTTTTACGATGAAAACGACTGCGTGATCGGCGGAGGCATCATCATGTAAGCAGGATATTACCCGGGAGGGGGAGGAGACACAGAACCGTCCCCTGTCTCCTCCTCCTGTCTCCTCCCAATCCGAGCCTTTTTTCACTCCTCTACAGACAGCAGGGCATCGCGGACTTCCCTGAGGAGTTTTTGCTGGTCTTCCGCTTCCAGATGCCTGGACGCGCGGATCACACAGGTGCCCTCCACCAGGCAGGGACCGGCCTCCATAACACTCCCGTCAAAAAACGCGATGTACTCCGCGCGGTTTTTTGCCTCCTCTTCAGTGGCAAATACCTCTACCGCGCCGCCGCCTGCCGTTCCGATCATCACGACATCAATGTTATTTTCTTTTACCGCGGCTGTTCCGGAAGGATTTTCCGGCGCCGCGGTTTCTTCTGCCGCAGCGGCAGTGGATGCCGATTCGCCGCTGGCTGCTTCTGTGCCGGTACTGGCCGCGGTTTCGTTGCTGGCTGCTTCTGTGCCGGCGCTTTCTGCAGCTTCGCTGCCGGCTGTCGTGCCTGCTTGGGCCTCAGCCTGCTCACTGCTTTCTGCTGTACCGGCACTGGCTGCAGCTTCGCTGCTTTGTGCCGCGCCGGTGCTGTCTGCCGCATCGTCACTGCTGCTTTCTTCCGTGCCGGCACTGGCTGCAGCTTCCTCACTGCTTTCTGAGCCTGCATCGTCCCCGTCTTCCGCAGCTTTTTTATGTTCCTTTGCAAAAGCTTCCTGCGGCAGGAGATCTCTGTCTACACGCTCATCCAGAAAATATACGCACCCGATATATCCGCCATTCTTTCCGAGAAGGCCGTTGGGATCATTGTCCGCAGTCACTGCCTCCGCCGCCGCAACCGTTTTTATTTTCTCCACACGCTCCATCACAAAGCTGTCCGGCGGGGATGTGACGTTAGCAAGTTTTTGAACACTGTCCTCATACTTTTTCTGCGCGGTGCGGACAGCATCAAGTTCTTTTTTATAGTCCGGCACATCCGGGACATCGGGAATCTTTTCCCTTGCCTCCCCCACTGCATTCAGGGCCGTCTCCGCCTCGTGCTGGGCCAGTTCCTTTGTGCTGAAACTGACGGGCAGCGCCTGCTCCTCAAGGGGATCAATCTGCACCGGCACTTCGGCAAAGGCCTTTCCCGCTTTCTTCACTGCACTCTCCAGTTCATCCTGCGTATCAGGCTCATAGGCTTTCTCTCCCTTGTCAAGGACAGCCTGTGCCGCATCCAGAACTCCCTGCAGAGTATTATTCGCGTCTGCGATTCCGGATGCCGCTTCATTGAAGGGGGCTATGGCTGCATTATATTCCCGGACAGCAGCATTATAGGCTTCCACTGCATTGGATGCCGATGATTTCGCGCTGAAGACTCTGTATGCAAAAAATATCGCTGCCGCTGCCGCAAGCAAGGCCGCAATCCCTATGACCTTCTTTTTCATGTACAATCCTCCAGGTTCCGGGGTTTCGTCCCGTTATGATCTGTGCATCTGATCTTTGCGTGTTTGATTATTGTATGCCTGATTATTGTGTGTCTGATTATAGTATTTGAATAAAATTATCAAACATATTACAAGTGTGTGATACAATATGTTCAGAAATTACGAAAGTAATAAAGTGTTGAAGCTATTCAGGGCCGTTCCCGGGCTTTTTTACTGTTATACCCGGGTTTTCACCCGGATATTGCCTGAAAAATCCCAAGGCTAATATAGGTGCGACTTGCAATTTTTTCTTGATCGGAGAATTTATGCTGAAAAAAAAATCGACTAAAAACTCCCCTGTCTTCAGGACCTTTTTCACTATGATCCTGGCAGCCGCCTGCTTTTTGTCTCTGTTTCCGGAGCGGACACAAGCTTCCGTCCCCTGGAAATACGAGTATCAGCTGCGAGGCGACGATGCATTCCAGGCGCATTCAAAGTATATCATAGAGACAGGTATCACCGCACCGTCTGATAAGGGCGAGGTGTACTATGCCGGTCCCTCGGATGATGTGCAGGGAATGATCAACAGTCTCAGCCCCGGAGATACACTGTACCTGCGCGGCGGTGTCTACAACCGCAAGATCCGGATCTACGGCGGTGTAAACGGCACAGATGATGCATATATCACGATCGCCGCGGCTCCCGGGGAAGAGGTTATTTTCGACGGTTCGGGGCTCAGCGGACATGACCAGGATCTGGACGGTTCCTCCATGTTCTGGCTGTACAGCTGTTCCTACATACAGCTCTCGGGATTTGAGGTCAAAAACGCGCACGGCCGCGACGCAAGCGCCATTCTACTGGAGCCCGGCACGCATCACATCGTGGTCAGCGACCTTTATATCCACAACATCTCGACTCCCAGTCCCAAAAGCGAGGATCACTGCGCCAATGCCATCCTTCTCATGGGAAGAAGCGGCAGCACGATCTCTAATGTCCTTCTCTTCCGCAACAATATCGAAAACTGCGAGACCGGCTGGTCGGAAGCCATCTCTGTCGCGGCCAATGTCAGCGATGTCAATATCGTGGGCAACACTCTCGATGACACGGGAAACATCGCCATCTGCTTTGCGGGAAATTACGGAAACGCCCCTTCCAGTGTCGACTATCCCAGAAACGGCCTTGTCTTCGGCAATACCGTCACGAACTGCCATTGCGTGTACGACACCGGATTTGCTATTTATGCCGACGGTGCGCAGAATGTCGATTTTATCAGCAACACCGTTAAAAACTGCGACGGCGGCATTGAGGCGGGCGCTGAGCACGGCGGGCATTCCACCAGCAATATTCTGATCGCGGACAACCTGCTCACCGACTGCGCGGAAGCCGCCGTCGGCGTGGGCACACCGGGAGGCGGAGGCCATGTCAGTTCTGTCACTGTGTCCGGAAACCGCTACCGCCATGTCGGCTGGCTCAGCGGCGGTGCCTCCATCCTGCGTTTCGGCGCCAGCGACGTCAGCACATACGGAAACAACTATATCGAGAATGATACAGATATAGACCTTCCTGTCTTCCAGACCTTCGACAATCCGCCGCTGCACTGATTCTGTAAAGATTTTTTCATGTATCGGAAGATTTCCTGCTCCGGACATTTACAGGCATCAAAAGTTTACGGGCGCCAATCGTTTACAGGCATCAAAAGTTTACGGACACCGATCGTTTACAGGCATCAAAAGTTTACGGACACCGATCGTTTACAGGCATCAAAAGTTTACGGGCGCCGATTGTTTACAGACACCGGAAGGCGGCGATTACTGCAGCGGCTGTCACAAGCTCGCAGGTCTGCGTGAACCATCCCGATATATCTCCGGTCGTTCCGCCGAAATTTTTGATGGCCATGTGACGGTAGTAAAAAAACACGGCCAGAGAAGCCGCAGCTGCGCAGACTGCCGCAAGCGGAAATAAAAATGCGGCGGAGGCTGTCTCCGCTGCGGAAAAAGTCACATTCAGAACGATCATGAGCACACAGACTGCCAGAGAGGTCACAGACATTGCCGCAGCTGTTCCCCGCGCCGCGGGATCCGTCTCCTGACGCAGCATCCCATCTTTTTTTGCCTTTGGAAAGGTCACTGCCGCAAAAGCGCTCAGGGCGCGGGAGAGTACAAAAATCAGGCAGAGCAGGGGGATCTCCTGCTTGCCGGCCTCAGACCAGATGCCAAAATCCAGGACAAAATAGACGATTCCCCCGATCACGGCAAATGCCCCCACATGGGGGTCTTTCAAAATCTCCAGGCGCTTCTCCCGGCTCCCGTAGGAATGAATGGCATCACATGTGTCCATGAAGCCGTCCATATGGATGCCGCCGGAGAGCAGGATCGGAAGCACTGCCAGAACGGCCCCCCTCAGGACCGGCCCGAAAGAGAAGTGCGTCAGCAAGGCAAAGGCTGCCCACTGTGCCGCTCCGATCACGAGACCTACCAGGGGCAGAAAACAAATGCACCAGCGCATACTCTCATCGTTCCATTTTGCCTGCGGAACGGGGATGCGCGAATATAGAGAAAAAGCCATCAGCATCGAGTCCAGCATTCCGTCACACGCCTCATTTTTTTTTAATCTCAACTCAGTTCAATCGGGAAGATGCCCCTTACAAGCCTCAAGCTGCAAACTCAGTATCCCGGACGAAAGCGGTATCCGACGCCTCTGATCGTCTCGATCCACATTGCAGCTTCCCCCAGTTTGGAGCGGATCTTGCGGATATGTACATCCAGCGTCCTGTTCTCCGGCTCCGAACCCAGATCCCAGATCCGGTCCAGCAGGACCTCTCTGGTCAGGACGATTCCTTCATTCTCCACCAGAAGGAGCAGCAGCTGATATTCCTTATTTGTAAGCGTTATTTCCGCATCTTCGACATATACTTCATATCTCTTGGGATAAATCCTCAGAATCCCGTATTTCAGGACATCATTTCCACGGCCGGGATTTCTCTGTGCCCGCGCCGCATCTGTATCCTGCTCTGCAGCACCGGAAGGCCGTCCGCCGCCTGTTTCCACAGTGTTCGCCTTCGCCCCTTCCTCTTCAGCAGACGCAGACAGACCAGCTGAAAAAGTTCCTGAAGCAGCCGAAGCTGTTTCCCCGGCAAAAGACGATCCGGAAGCCCTTGCTGCAGCAGACGCTGTTTTGCCGGCGGCCCTCATACCCGGCTTTTCCGCGTTCCCGGATTCGGACGAGGATCCTTCCCCGATGGTATTCCCGGTTTCTGCACGGCGAAGCACTGCGCGTACACGGGCAAGGAGTTCCATCATTCCAAAAGGCTTTGCAACATAGTCATCCGCGCCGGCATCCAGGCCTTCCACATGGTCGTACTCAGTGCTTTTTGCCGTCAGCATGATCACCGGCAGATGCTCTGTGGCGGGATCTGCGCGAAGTTTTCTGAGTATACTGATCCCGTCTTCCTCGGGAAGCATTATGTCCAGAAGCAAAAGGGAGGGTTGTTTTCCTTTCATTGCCTTGTAAAAAGCAGACGGGAGCGCAAAGCCCGCCGCTTCATATCCCTGACTTTCCAGCGCATAAGTAACCAGTTTGCGTATACTGTCGTCATCTTCCAGAATATAGATCATTTTCTCTACCCTTTATAATGTACTTTTTCTTCCGGCCATTCCGGAGTACCCTAGATATTTTAGCTTATCACCGGTCTTGCTTGCAAGGGCTGCAGAGACTGCGCAACCTGCCCTTTCTTTTTCCTTTTTTTATTCCTTTCTTTATACCAGCGCTTTGATGTCAGTGTCCTTTTCAGTTAACATAAATTTTACATTCGTCATTCACTCTGCTTAACATCCATCCTTTAGACTGCTATTGATTATATCGTCCAGAAACTGTATCATTACTTCTAGTATCTTGCTTTCTTTGTCGGGATGCAGTAGTCGGCCGCATTCACTGTTTAACGAAAGGAGTTCCTGTGGATATTACACAAGTCATTGCGCTTCTCAGCGGCATCGCCCTCTTCCTCTTCGGTATGTCTCTGATGGGAGACGGGCTGAAAAAGGTCTCCGGCGACAAGCTGGAACCAATCCTGTACAAGCTTTCCGGCACACCCTTGCGCGGTCTGCTGCTCGGTACAGGTGTCACAGCAGTCATTCAGTCCTCATCTGCAACAGCCGTCATGATCGTCGGCTTTGTCAGTGCGGGCATGATGAAGGTCGCTCAGGGAATCAGTGTCATTCTCGGCGCGATCCTCGGCACCAGCATCACCGGCTGGGTCATCTGTCTCAGCTATCTTGATTCGGGAAGCGGTCTGGCCAAGCTTTTGTCAACCGCTACGCTGACCGGTGTTGTGGCTGTCATCGGAATCCTGCTCCGAACGGTGAGCAAGAAAAAGTCCACAAAGTCTGTAGGTGATATTCTGATGGGCTTTGTCGTCCTGATGGTCGGTATGAGCACGATGAGCGGTGCTGTCAGCGGTCTGAAAGACCAGCCCTGGTTTACGGATGTTCTGACATCCCTTTCAAACCCGATTCTGGGTATCCTTGTCGGTGCGCTTTTCACGGCTCTTTTGCAGTCTGCTTCAGCCGCCGTCGGTATCGTTCAGGCTCTCTCTGTCACCGGCGCCATACAGTTTGAAGAAGCCTTCCCGCTCCTTCTGGGTATCTCTGTCGGTGCCGCAGTGCCCGTCATGCTTTCCGCTCTCGGTACCAATGCAAAGGGCAAGCGCGTTTCCATGGTATACCCGATCGCGACTGCGCTGGGTGTTATCATCACTGCTCTGGTCTTTTACATTGTCAATGCCGTTGTGCACTTCCCGTTTATGGAAAAGGTCATGAATCCGTTTTCCCTCGCCGGGGCCAACACGATCATGCGTCTGTTCATGATACTGGCGCTGTTCCCTTTAAGGGGTCTGATCGAGAAGCTTGTAAACGTCCTTATCCCGCTCAAGCCCGAAGACGAAGATCTTCCTACTGTCCATCTTGAGGAAATGCTTCTCAAGCATCCCGCCATGGCCCTCGAGCAGTGCCGCATCACTATTGAAGATATGGCACATCTGACCCAGAAGGGCGTCGGACTCGCTCTTGAGATGGCCCGCGATCTGAGCGTCGATCATCTGGAGGAAGTCAGGAAGCTTGAGACCGCTGTCGACGACTACGAGGATAAGCTCGGAGCCTACCTTGTCAAGCTCACCGGCCGCGATATGACTCCGGAGCAGAACGAACTCGTCTCCAAGTACCTGCACACCATCTCCGACCTTGAGCTGATCTCCGACCAGGCTCTGGTCATCGCGATCGGTTCCCGTGAAGCCTTTGAAAAATTCGGCCAGTTCTCCGGCAATGCCGATCACGAGATGAATGTCATGGCTGATGCGGTCGAAAGAGTTACCGACCTGGCTGTCAAGGCATTTATCGATAACGATCTCACTCTTGCCGAGCAGATCGAGCCTCTTGAGGAGGTTGTCGATAATCTTTGCGACACCATGAAGCTCAACCACGTCGACCGTCTGCAGAAAAAGATCTGCACCATCGCCCAGGGCTTTATCTTCAGTGATATCATCACCGGCTGCGAGCGCGTTTCCGACCACTGCGCGAATATCGCTGTCGCTGTCATTGTTTCCGGCCACGACAGCTATGACATGCACGAGTACCTCTCCAAACTCCACGAGGACCGCAGCTCTGCCTACCAGCACTACTTCGAGAAGTTCCGGGAGGAATACCGCATCGAGCTCGCTGCAGATGAAGTTGCTGCTTCCACTCCGATCGTCCGCTCCGCTTCTGCAGTCTTTGCAGACTGATCGTTCCAGTCGGCTTCAGTTTTTCAGAGAATATTCCGGTTTTGCCTATGGGCCCCGAATAATCTGCCCTCCGGCATCCAATGCCCTCAATGTCATCAGACCTGCGTCTCCATTTGAGAATCCAGGTCTGGTGACTTTTTTTGTCGGAATAAATCAGTTTCTGTACAGATCCGCCGGAAACATCGATCGCTGCTGTACGGGCCCTTTCGAAGGGCGGCAGCAAAGCTTCGCATTGCTGTATTCCTGTAAAAACAGGGGTGATTATTTTTGAATTCATGTTATAATGCAAAATACTGAAAAAGGATTTTCTGACAGATACTGTTTTCTGCCGGCACAGCCCCGGCTCTCCCGGGGACTGGTTTTACGAAAACACCCCCGGCCGTTCTGCAGGGACGGCATCCCGATTATCAATTATGGCAATTCCCGTAAAGCTTCCGGTGTTCGAAGGCCCTCTGGACCTGCTCATGCACCTGATTGAAAAAAACAAAATAGACATCTACGATATTCCTATCGTTGAGATCACCGACCAGTACCTCGAATATGTCCATCAGATGGATCACGAGGACATGGACGTCACAAGTGAATTTCTCGTCATGGCGGCGACCCTTCTGGATATCAAGAGCCGCATGCTCCTTCCCAGGGAAAAAGACGAAGAGACCGGTGAAGAGGAAGGCGATCCCCGCGAAGAGCTGGTCCGGCGCCTTCTGGAATACAAGATGTATAAATATATGTCCGAAGAGCTCGCTGTCTGCCGGGAGCGGGCAGGCGTGCGTTATTTTCGTGCGCAGGACCTTCCCAAAGAAGTGCGCACCTACCAGCCTCCTATTGACTATGAGGATCTTCTCAAGGGCACTGACCTGAAAAAGCTGGAAAAAGTCTTCGGAGAAGTCCTCCGCAGAAAAAAGAGCCGACGTGATCCGATCCGGAGCGGGTTCGGAAAAATCAGGCGCGAAGAAGTCAACATCGATACCAAGACTCTCTATATCCGCGCTTATCTGCAGGCACACCCCCGGACCGAATTCCGCGCCCTTCTGGAATCCCAGGAGAGCAAGGAAGAGGTCATCGTGACCTTCCTCATTCTCCTCGAACTCATGAAAAACCAGAAGGTGCACATCGTCCAGGATTCCATCTGCGGAAAAATCCTGATCGAATCTTCGGAGACAGGAGAACACAATCCAGCTATTCTTCCAGAATCCGCTGCTCTCGAAGCCCCTGCTGACGAAGTTCCCGTGGATGAAGCTCTTGTTGACGAACTTCCTGTTGACGAAGCCTCCGCTGACGAGTTTCCTGCTCCCGAAGCCCCTGCTGACGAGGCCCTTGTTGACGAAGTTCCCATGGATGAAGCACTTGTTGACGAGACTCCTCTGCTCGAATCCTTCGCTGACGAGCTTCCCGTTGACGAGACCCCTGCTCCGGATGCCGCGATTACGGAAACTCCTGAGGAGAAAAATGCTCCGCCAAAAGACCCGGTTGAGCAAGATACAGCAAGTATGCATGCAGACGGTCCCGAAGAAGATTTCTCCGGAATCAGCTCTCTCTCTCTTCGCAGCAGGATTGAAGTCGTATCACCTTTACTTCCTTTTGTTCCGGAGCTGCCTCCCTCTGCAGGTGAATACGGATTATCCGATGCCCCTGCAACAGAAGTTTTCCCGGCGGAAAATGAAGATCCTGCGACAGACCTTGTCACGGCAGATGATGAAGATCCTGGGACAGACTTTGTCACGGCAGATGATGAAGATCCTGCGACAGACCTTGTCACGGCAGATGATGAAGATCCTGGGACAGACCTTGTCACGGCAGATGATGAAGATCCTGGGACAGATCTTCTCCTGCAGGAGAATGAAAATCCTGTGACGGACCTTGTCCCGGAGGAGGAAAAAGTATCCGTACAGGAGCTCTATCCGGTGCATTTTTCCGCACATCTGTGGTATGGCAGAGTGCCCGGACATGTATCCCCTCTGTGTGATTTCAAAAACGGATCTGTCCGTGCTCTGAAAGCCGGAGGGCAGTCTTTCTCCCGCAGGCTCCGCCGTGACGATCCTGTCTGGGAACAGACACGTCTCTCCCGCCTTTGGGCAAGGCGCCTGTGATGGCATAGCCGGAATAACCCATACATAAAAGACAAAAAGCGGCAGAAGGCCGGATCTTTGGAGGATCGCAGCCTGCTGCCGTTTTTCTTATTTTTTTCTTTCACAGTTCTTTTTGTGCCCGGAAGGCCGGGGAAAGATGAACTTTGTTCCGGGACGCCGCCGCTGTCTCTATACCGCAAAAGCAAGTGCATAAACATAGTCGATCAAGGGCATGGTGAGCACGCACAGAAGCATTCCCAGAATATTGTAAAAGCCTGCCTTTGCAGGATGTCTGTCATAGATGACGGCGACCTGCGCAACGTTAGCCGCAGGAGGTGCGGCAACAGCCATAAAGGATACGCGCAGGATCGGGATATATTCGGGATGCCGGGTCAGGAACCCGCTCAGGCGCAGAACCGCGATCGCCATAAGGGGAAATCCGATCAGTCTCAGAAAAATGACCAGCCAGGCCTTTTTATAGGACAGCATCTCCTTGTAATCCGCTCCTGCCATTGTCATGCCGATCACCAGCATGGAGGTCGGTCCCAGCATATCGGAAAACATCTCCATGGAGGTCTTCAGGACTCCCGGGATCGGAATCTGCAGCAGCATCAGCAGAAGACCTGTAAACAATGCTATGATGTTGGTATTGAAAACAAGTTTTCGCCAGTCAAATCCGCCCCCGCTCATCCGGCTGACTCCGTGTGTCCAGAACAGTATGTTGAACATAATCGGAAAAGCGCTGGCATAAAAAGTCATTTCCGGTCCCAGCGTCATGCTTACGATCGGAAGTATCAGATTGCCGCAGTTGGTATAGACGATCGTCAGTTCTTCAACAGCATCAATCAGACCGATCCTCTCCAGAATCTCTGCGGCGAAGATAAATCCAAAGTGGATCAGAGCCGAGAAAATCACTGCCAGCCCGAATCCCTTCAGCCTTTCCTGCGTCAGTTCGATCTGAAAAGACATGATGATCAGACAGGGCTGCAGCACATACAGACTGAGCTTGGCCAGCTGACGCCTGTCTCTCTCTTCCAGAAGGCCGATCCTGATCGTCCCCAGTCCGACCGCCGCAATGATCATCATGGAGAACAGTTTACTCATTAATACAAGACTTGTATTCATTTATTCTGCCTTTTCCTGCAGTGTCGTAATGTGGTCATGGGCGGCCGCCCGCAAACAGATCTTACGGAAACGATGCCAGCCGCTTGTGGAAATATCCGATCGCGAAGGCATCCGGCCCGGAGTAGGTGCCGACTGTCGCGCCGAACTGCACTGCATGGACTTCTCTTTCTCTTCCCTCGAACAGAGCCGACTCTTTTTTCATATATCTGCGCATATTTTCATCCGAGAGCCCCGAATAAGCCATGCAGACCGGCAGGGAAAAATCAATGCCTCCCTTCTCATCCACCAGCTGGGAAAAGAGTCTGTAGGCATTTGCCTCTCCCCGGCCTTTCCCGATCACTTTTACCTTTCCTTCCTCGTCTGCTGTAATGATCGGTTTGATCCGCAGGATACTGCCGGCAATCGCTTTCACAGGGGAGATCCGTCCGCCTCTGCGGACATAATCAAGTGTATCGACCAGTGAGATCACGTGAAGGCGGCGCTTATCCCGCTCCAGGCGGTGGACGATTTCCTCGTGGGACCTGCCCATACGGACAAGCCCTTCCGCATAGCGGACGAGCACATAAAGAGACGCACAGACATTGAGACTGTCTATCACCGTGACCTTTCCCGGGAAATGCCTTGCCGCTATGCAGGCACTGTGATAACAGCCGGACATTCCCGAGGAAGTCGTGATACAGATCACAGTATTTCCCTTTTCCACTTCGTCCCTGAAAGCCAGCTCAAAAAGATATGGAGGAACCTGGCTTGTCTTAGGCAGTTCCCCGGTCTCAATCATCCTCTTGTACATCTGGTCAGCTGTCAGTGTCACATCATCCAGAAATTCCTCATCTCCGAATCGAACCGTCAGGGGCAGTACCCGGATGCCCCACTTTTTCGCAATTTCCTGCTTGATATCACTTCCCGAATCTGTGATGATCGTGATTCCCATGGTCATCCTCCTCCCATTCAGTCTGCTATGACACTGCCCTGACATGCCGGAGCACATCAGTGCGCAGGCATTGCTGTTTTCCTTCCTACTATTTCATTGTATCCGCCCACCTGAATATGTAAAGAAAAATCACTTGGACCGGACACTATGTCCCACTGTTACAGGGTTACAGTTCAGGCACACCTGAAACAGGAGGCGTTTTTTCGCGACAATGCGAAGCTTTGTCAGCACCGTGCGCAGTGTAACCTTACAGGCTCGCAAACGCCTTGCCTTTTCCCGCAAATCTTGCAAAGAAAGGTCGGTATTCATATAATGAAACTATCTGCTCCCTTGTTACAAAACACTGCCCTGCAAAGAGCAGGTACATGTAACTGTAGGCTCATTTATGATGAAAGGACTGCCATGGCACAGAAAAAATCAGCGAATAAAAATCCCAAAGCTTTCTCTCATCCCG
Source organism: uncultured Lachnospiraceae bacterium (assembly GCA_902780385.1). Lineage (GTDB taxonomy): Bacteria > Bacillota > Clostridia > Lachnospirales > Lachnospiraceae > CAG-791. The sequence continues at coordinate 39,059 of CACZFF010000010.1, read as the reverse complement.
ATTACGACGCAGCCGTTCTGGATTGTTTTCTGGAAAAACAGCTCCAGCTCTTCCCGGAAGAGGTGGCATCGACGCCGGAGGAAGCTGCTGACTTCCTGGAGATGTGCTTTGCCGTCGTCGCAAAATCCAAAAGGGAGGTGCGGCAATATTTTGAAGAAGTGGGCACGGATGTGGAAGGAGAAGACATCTTCTCCGCCGCAGAGGTATTTCCCGTTGGGGACGGCCGCTACCTGATCGTCGAGGGCTGAATGACCGGATAACCCGTATGCGGGGCAGAGCCCTGTTTTTCTGTCATCAGCTGGTTTTCAGATTGTCCGGCCCGAAGCTCTTCGGGAGCAGGTCACCCAGTGTGTAAAGTTCAAAATGCTCCGGATCCTTTGCAACAATGATCTTGAACGAAGGCTCACAGAATTCCACCATCACTTGCCTGCATACGCCGCAGGGAACGGAATAGTCCGACGGAACATCTCCTCTTCCCCCGACTACGCAGATTGCCTCGAATTCCCGCACATTTTCACTGACCGCTTTAAAGATTGCGGTGCGCTCGGCGCACATGGAGGGTCCATAGGCGGCATTTTCGATGTTGCATCCGGTAAATATCCTCCCGTCTCCGGCAAGCAGTGCCGCGCCGACTTTGTATTCGGAATACGGTGCGTAGGAATAGCGGCGCTGGGCGGCAGCCGTCTCTATGAGTTCTCTGATCAGTTTTTCATCCATCACCCTATCTCCATGCAAAAATATCAGTCCTGATTCATGGATTCAAGAAGAAATAATATCCGGATCCAGGACTTGTCTGTGCGTTTTTTGCGCCGGAATAAATCCGTCCTTTTCATGTCCTGCCCTGATCCGCCCGGATCAGAGCCCTTATGGCCTCAATGCCTGTGCGGATCGTCTGGTCTGTATCGTGGACGATGGGATTGTAAAGGCCGAGTTTCCGGCGCTCCTGATTTGCCACCACCAGCAGGCAGGTCCCTGCTCTGGCCCGCAGCTTTGCAGCCACGATAAACATGGCGGCAGATTCCATCTCGGAGGCCAGGCATCCCATTCTCTTCCACGCTTCCCATTTATTCAGAAGTTCATAGTAAACGGGCATTTTCTCCGGCTCATGCTGGCCGAAGAAGGAATCCTTGCACTGGACGACGCCGACATGGTAAGACGGAACCAGTACAGGCTTTTCATTCCGCTCCCGGTCCTCTGCTGATGTCTCTGCAGACACCTCTGAGTCCCTTAACATACCGGCCGCAGGATCCATTTCTTTTCCATCTGCAAATCCCAGCTTCTTCGCTGCAGCGATAAGGGCGTTTGTCACCTGCAGATTCGCGACAGAAGGGAATTCGATCGGGGCATATTCCCGCGAGGTTCCCTCCATACGGACTGCTCCGGTCGCGATCACCAGATCACCGCTCTTCACTTCCGGCTGTATGCCGCCGCAGGTGCCGACACGGATAAAGGTATCCACTCCGCACAGGCTCAGTTCCTCCATGGCGATCGCGGTGGAAGGTCCGCCGATTCCCGACGAAGTCGCGCTCACCATCACGCCATCCAGCGTCCCGGTCCAGGTCACATATTCCCGGCTGTCCGCAACCTGTTCGGCATTGTCAAAATACCGGGCTATTTTGGCACAGCGCTTGGGGTCGCCGGGCATCAGGACATAGCGCCCCACATCCCCCGATCCGACCTGGGTATGGTACTGTTTCGACACATCTGCTGAATAATTGATCATTTTTTATACCCTCCCCTGCACTGAAGACCTATGACTGGACGCCTCATGCCTGCGCTTACGTGCTTGCGGCAAGCTGTTTATTCATATTATACCAGAGTATCCGTCTGTTTTCTTTGTGTTTTCTTTGTGTTTTCTCCGCTTTGTTTACGTCTTTGCTTGCGTCTTTGTTTACGTTTAAAACCTGCAGGGAGTATTTACTATAATGGGATACTGCACCGGGGATACTGCAGGTTCTTTTGTTTTCCTTCGGAAAATATCGCGATACAGGAAAAAATGTTATACAATAGAATTGCAGTGACAGTCACAGGCTTTATCATGGCTGCCATGACCAGCGCTTTACCGCATCCTGTATGCGGGGAACAGGACTCGAGTGCGAGTCTCATTGATTTTTTGAAGGGAGGATCTCATGAATCTGCTCAGTTTATTGGCCAGTACGATGTTATCACAGTCATCTGTCAATTCCGTCTCAGGGAAGACAGGACTTTCCAGCAAACAAATCCAGAGGCTTGTAATGCTTGCTCTTCCGATTCTGATCAAGTATATGACCAAGAACGCTTCCTCCGGGGACGGTGCTCTGTCCCTGCTCGGCGCGCTCTCTCAGCATAAAAACAATAACAGCATGGACCTGCAGCTCAAGGATGCCGACGAGGCTGACGGCGCCAAGATCATCCATCACATTCTCGGCAAAAAAGAGAATGCCGTTACACAGGATCTGTCCGCACAGACCGGACTGGGCACAGACCAGATCCATCAGGTCCTGTCTATCCTGGCACCCGGCCTTATGAGCGGCGTCTCCAATGCCGCAGAAGCCAATGCAGCACAGGCAGCCCAGGCAGCCAGCGCCCATCAGCCCGCCAATCCTTTCGCCTCCCTGCTTACCGGCGGCGGAATCTTTGGATCCATACTCGGCGGCGGCAAAGAGGAAGCCTCATCGGCTGCAGTAAATCCTATGGACAAGGACGGCGACGGCCGCATCGACGGCACAGAACTGCTCAGCCTGCTTCTTTCCGCATCAAAGAAGTAAAGAAATGATTTCGGGGGCATCTGCCCCGCAGCACAATGGAATGCGGTATTCCCAAATATCTGCCGGAAAACCCGGCAGGGATCCGGACAGGACAGATCCACAAGATAATGCTTTTACACGTCCGCACCCGGGTGCGGGCGTGTTTCTGTTCTGAAGGAGCGCTCATTGAAAAAATCGACCACCGGTGAACCTGCCGGTCAAACACCAGCCAATAGAAAAAAAGCCCCGCAAGGAGCACGGAAGGGCAGTAACGTCACCCTGCGAAGCGGACAAAGAGCCGGCACAACTGCGCAGAGCAGGCGGGACAGCAGCAGTCCTGTCCGGAATCCCCGGAGGCGCACAGCATCCCCTGCAGGCCCGATGAATCCGATGAACCGCAGAGCTGTTTCCTCTCAGCGGCAGTTACAAGGCCCTTCCTCCAGAGGAAAGCGCAGGAAAAAAACTCTCCTGGAGCAGCTTCCGCGTCCTGTCGCCGCCCTTATCTTTATACTTTGCGCAGTTCTCTTTCTCTTCGGCTTATTGCGGCTTTTGGGAGCCGGAAAGGACAAGGTCCCTCCCGTCATCTCTCTGGATCATGAAGAAGGTTATGTCGTCATGCCCTGGCAGGAATATAAGGAGGAAGGCTTTTCCGCATCAGATGACCGGGACGGAGATCTGACGGATCAGGTCGAACGGTCCGTCCTGGAGGACCGGATCTGCTACAAGGTTACTGACAGCGCAGGGAATCTGACCGTCGTTTACAGGGATATTCCCTATGACACAGGATACAGGGAGGCGGCGGGAAAGGATTTTCCCAAAATTCACATCGATGATCCTGATGCGGAGGGCAAAGCCGTCTATCTGACCTTCGATGACGGTCCCGGAGTCTACACAGAACAGCTGCTGGATACTCTGGACCGCTACGGCGTCAAGGTCACCTTTTTCGTGACAGGTTCCTTCCCGGCCTGCGAGGACATGATCAAAAAAGAAGACGCCGCAGGTCACAGCATCGGTATTCATACCCTTACACACGATTTCGCCAAAATCTATTCCAGTGACAAGGCCTTCTGGAAGGATATCGATAAAATGCAGGCCATCGTACAAAAGCAGACAGGACACACCACCAATCTCATGCGCTTTGCGGGCGGCAGTTCCAACAGCATCAGCGCAAATTACACAACCGGCATCATGACCCTGCTGACAAAACAGGCAGAGCAGAAGGGCTTTCAGTATTTTGACTGGAATATTTCCAGCGGAGACGGCGGGTCAGAGGGTGATATGAACATGGTCATCACCAATATCATCTCGGGACTCCCCAATCAGGACGCCTGCGTCGTCCTGTGCCACGACACAAAGGAATATACCGTCAAGGCCATGGAATACCTCATACCCTGGCTCCTTGACCACGGATACAGCATTCAGCCCCTGCAGTTTGACAGCGAGCCCGCACACCACGGAGTGCAGAATTAGGAGGGACGGTTCCGGAGGAGACAGGGGACGGTTCTGTGTCTCCTCCCTGTCTCCTCCTGCAATGTGCCGAACTAAAGTGTTGAAATGAATTTTCTTTCGCATTATAATAGGCGTTAATATCGCCATGAGACAGAAAAGCTCCTGCGCAGACAGCACACTGTATTTCCTTCCTGCTGCTATGATTTTTTATGATCTTTTCCAAGATATGGGAAGTGACGGTGCGTCAGCCCCGCATTTGCTTTCCGCGGCGATATGAACATTCATTATACAGGAGGTATTATGTTATGAAAAAGTTTTGGAAAACCACTCTGGCAGTTGCCATGACTGCATGCATGGCAATGTCGCTCGCAGCTTGCGGCGGCAGCGCTTCCAGCAGTTCTACTTCTTCCGACGCTCCGGCAGCAGAAGCCGAGAGCGGAGCTGCTGAAGGCGGCGCCATCAAGATCGGCGGCAGCGGCCCTCTTACAGGCCCCGCAGCAGTTTACGGCAACGCTGTTAAGATTGCGGCAGAGATGGCAGTCGAAGAAGTCAACGCAAAGGGCGGCGTGCAGTTTTCTCTCCAGTTTGAAGACGACAAGCACGATGCTGAGGAAGCAGCTACCGCATACGGCACACTGAAGGACGGCGGCATGCAGATTTCTCTGGGAGCTGTCACATCCGCTCCCGGCGCAGCAGTCTCTCCTCTTTACCAGGAAGATCAGACTTTCGCGATCACTCCCTCCGGCTCCAGCCCTTCCGTTATCTATGCTGACGGCGAAGGCATGACCGGCGCTTACGGCAACGTCTTCCAGATGTGCTTCTCCGATCCCAACCAGGGTTCCGGAAGTGCGACCTACATCGCAGCTCATCCCGACCTCGGCTCCAAGATCGCTGTTATCTACAAGAACGATGATCCCTATTCCAAGGGCATTTTCGATACCTTCAAGGCACAGGCAGCAACCGAAGGCCTTGAGATCGTCTATGAAGGCACCTTCAAGGGCGAAGAGAGCGACTTCAATGTACAGCTCGGCGATGCACAGGCTGCAGGCGCTGATCTCCTCTTCCTCCCCATCTACTACACACCCGCTTCCCAGATCCTGACCCAGGCTGACAAGATGGGCTACAAGCCCACTGTCTTCGGTGTCGACGGTATGGACGGTATCCTCGGTGTGGAAGGCTTCGATACTGCTCTTGCTGAGGGCGTCTATCTGCTGACTCCTTTCGTTGCAAACGCAGAAGATGAGCTGACCAAGACTTTCGTCGAGAACTACAAGGCACGCGCCAACGGCGAGGTTCCCAACCAGTTCGCAGCAGACGCTTATGACTGCATCTACGCTCTGGCCCAGGCCTGCGAAGCAGCCGGCATCACATCTGACATGAGCAACGCAGACATCTGCGCAGCAATGGTCGAGCAGTTCACCACCATGACCTTCAACGGCCTGACCGGCTCCGACATGACATGGAATGAGAACGGCGAAGTCACCAAGGCTCCCAAGGCTATGATCATCGAGAACGGCGAATATGTTCCCGCAGCGGAATAAGAGGCACTGATTCTCCAGATTAAAAAATAGAAGTCCTGTCAATGGGTCTTCCGGATTTCATGGTCCGGAAGGCCCATCTTTTTTTCATTTATGTTTTTCCGAAGACGTTTTACGTGCTATAATGGTCGTTAGCTGAATCTGCGCAGCTTTTTTTCTGTGCGCAGAAATATTTATTATTTGTAACGGCAGCTGTTCATGGCACTGCAGGGATTAAAAAAACAGCCTTTCCCTTTTCGAAACCTGCCCGTACTCCGGCATGATCCGAAGAGAAGACAAGCCTGAGCAGCCGCAAATCTGAAAGAGGGGGAAATTTACGTCAATGAGATTCCTATCTAACTTTGTCAACGGCCTGGGGCTGGGAAGCGTGTACGCGATCATCGCGCTCGGATATACCATGGTCTACGGTATTGCGAAAATGCTGAATTTTGCGCACGGCGACGTCATCATGGTCGGTGCCTATGTAGCCTTTTTCGCACTGACTCGCTTTCATGTCCCGCTGATTCCGGGCATTCTGGCGGCCGTCATCTGCTGTACGGTCCTGGGCGTAGTCATTGAGCGCCTTGCCTACAAACCTTTGCGCCAGGCGTCGAGCCTGTCCGTTCTGATCACTGCCATCGGTGTCAGCTATTTCCTGCAGAACAGCGCACAGCTTCTCTGGAGTGCATCTCCCAAGATGTTCCCTTCCATCATCTCGACCGGTGCGCTTGAATTCGGCGGTCTTTCTATTTCTTATCTGACCTTGATCACGATTGCCACCTGCCTGGTTGTCATGGTCTGTCTGACACTCTTTATCAACAAGACCAAGACCGGAAGCGCCATGCGCGCCTGTTCCGAGGACAAAGGTGCCGCAACCCTCATGGGCATCAATGTCAACAAGATCATCTCCATTACTTTTGCAATCGGTTCAGGACTTGCCGCCATCGCGTCTGTCCTTTTGTGTGCCAACTATCCCACTGTCACTCCCACACTGGGTTCCATGCCCGGTATCAAGGCCTTCACTGCCGCCGTCTTCGGCGGAATCGGCTCGATCCCCGGAGCACTGCTGGGCGGGCTTCTGCTGGGAATCATTGAGATTCTCTCCAAGGCATATATTTCCACGAATCTTTCCGATGTCATTGTTTTCGGTGTCCTGATCGTCATCCTGCTCGTGAAGCCCACCGGTCTGCTCGGCAAGAATATCCGTGAAAAAGTCTAAACATGGGAGTGTTCTATTATGAAAGAGAAAAAAAGTATTTTCGGTATCCTGATGGACAACCGGCATCGTTCGAGGACCATCTCCTATACAATGGTTGCTGTCGCATATATTGTTCTGGAGATCCTGCTCAAAACCGGTAACCTGTCCAGTCTTTTTACAGGCCTTCTGGTCCCCGCGACCTGCTATCTGGTCGCTGCCATCGGTCTCAACCTCAACGTCGGCGTATCGGGTGAGCTGAACCTGGGCCAGGCCGGCTTCATGGCGGTCGGCGCATTCTCCGGCGTCTGCGTCTCAGGCCTGCTCAAGGCTTCCGTTCCCGCCATCCCGCGTCTGATCCTGGCGATCATTGTCGGCATGCTGCTCACCGCCTTCGTCGGTTTCCTGATCGGTATTCCGGTTCTGAAGCTGCAGGGCGACTATCTGGCAATCGTCACCCTCGCTTTCGGCCAGATCGTCATGAACCTGATCATGAACCTCTATGTCGCTTTTGACAGCACTGGTCTCAAGGTGGCCTTTGTCGAGAACAACTTCGAGCTGCAGCCCGGAGGGAAATATCTGATCAACGGTCCCATGGGCGCCACAGGTACCGAGCGTATCGCAAACTTCACAGCTGGTACTATCCTTGTAGTTTTCGCCCTGATCGTTGTCTATAACCTGATCTACTCCAGAAACGGCCGCGCCATCATGGCTGCCCGCGACAACCGGATCGCCGCCGAATCCATCGGCATCAATATTGCAAAGACCAAGATGATGGCTTTCGTGGTCTCCGCTGCCCTTGCAGGCGCCGCAGGCGCTCTGTACGGCCTCAACTACTCCACTATGGTCGCCAGCAAATTCGACTACAACACCTCGATCCTGATCCTGGTCTACGTCGTGCTGGGCGGACTCGGAAATATCAACGGCACTCTGATCTCCACTGTCGTCCTCTTCCTGCTCCCTCAGCTGCTGCGCGGACTGCAGGATTACCGCATGCTGATCTACGCCGTGATCCTGATCGTGATCATGCTTGTCACAAACAACGAATTCCTCAGGACAAAGGCTTCCGCCTTCCGCAGGAAAAAGAAAGCATGATGAAAACAGTGAGCCAAGCGGCTGCAAATGCCATGCTTGCATGAGCATTTGCAGACATTTGGCGCAGACCGCTTGCGGTCTGCTGCGTCCGTAAACACGATTCATTTCCGGTGTCCCTTAAAATGACAGAAAATAAGTAAGAGGTAGTTATGAGCGAGAAAAAAACTCCTGTTCTGGAGGTCAAAGAGCTTGGAATCGACTTCGGCGGTCTGACGGCGGTCAACGACCTGGACCTGGCGATTTATAACGAAGAGATCGTGGGGCTGATCGGTCCCAACGGCGCGGGCAAGACAACTGTCTTCAACCTGCTCACCAAAGTATACACACCTACACGCGGCAGTATCTTCTTCGACGGAAAGGATACCGCGGGCAAAACCGTCGTGGACATCAACAAGGCCGGTATCGCCAGAACATTTCAGAATATCCGTCTTTTCGACAATCTGACCGTTCTCGACAACGTCAAGACCGGTTATCACAACAACATCAAATATTCCCCTGTCTCCGCCGTATTCCGCCTTCCCGGCTACTACGCAAAGGAGCGCGAGATCGAGGGCAAGTCCAGAGAGCTTCTGGAGATCATGGAGCTCGGTCAATACGCGGATGTCACCGCGGGAAATCTTCCCTACGGAGCGCAGAGACGTCTTGAGATCGCCCGCGCCATGGCCACAGAGCCCAAGCTCCTGCTTCTGGACGAGCCGGCCGCCGGCATGAACCCGCAGGAGACCGAGGACCTGATGCGGATGATCCGCTTCGTGCGCGACCACTTCAAGATCGCGATCCTGCTGATCGAGCACGACATGCAGCTCGTCATGGGAATCTGCGAACGCATCTATGTTCTGAACTACGGCATGCTGCTGGCCCAGGGCCTTCCCGCCGAGATTCAGGCAAATCCCGAGGTCATCAAGGCATACCTGGGCGACTGATGTAGAAAGTATCTGTTCATTGGATCAAGATGCTCTGAACAGATCCACCGGATCAAGAAAAGAGCCGCCCGGCGGGCGGCATGGAGTATAGATATGCTGAAAGTAGAAAATTTGAAAGTCCGATACGGCATGATCGAGGCGATCAAAGGCATCTCCTTTGAAGTTCGCGACGGCGAGATCGTGACCCTGATCGGCGCAAACGGCGCAGGCAAGACCACCACAATGCATGCAATCTCCGGTCTGATCAAGACAGCGGAAGGAACCATCAGCCTTGACGGAACCGAGCTCACGAAAATCCCCCCTCACAAGATCGTCGGTCTGGGACTGGCACAGGTCCCCGAAGGCCGCCGCGTATTTGCTCAGCAGACGGTCGAGGAGAACCTGATCCTGGGCGCTTATCTGCGCAGGGACCAGGGCGAAATCGCCAAGGATATTCAGGACGTCTACCAGACCTTCCCGCGTCTGGGTGAGCGCCGCACACAGGCTGCCGGCACACTCTCCGGCGGCGAGCAGCAGATGCTCGCCATGGGGCGGGCTCTCATGGCCAAGCCCTCCATCCTGCTGCTGGATGAGCCCTCCATGGGCCTCTCCCCCCTCCTTGTCTCGGAAATCTTCCAGATCATCGAGGAGATCAACAAAAAAGGAACTACCATTCTGCTGGTCGAGCAGAATGCGAAAAGAGCACTGTCCATAGCAAACCGCGCCTACGTTCTGGAGACCGGCCGGATCACCCTGGAGGGTACCGGAGAGGGACTCGCCCGCGACGAGCGTGTGCGCAAAGCCTATCTCGGCGGATAATACAGCGGATAATTCGGCGGATAATCGGATTTTACAGGAGGGAAATATGTACGTTAAAGATCATATGACAAAGGAACCTGTCACCGTTACAAAAGACACCAAGATCTCCAAGGCTGTGGACATCATGTCCAAGGGTCATTTTCACCGCCTTCCGATCGTCGATGAGAGCGGCAGGCTGATCGGCCTGGTCACCGGCGGTCTGGTCACCGAAAAGAGCGGCGCCAATGCGACCTCTCTGTCCATCTATGAGCTCAACTACCTGCTCAGCAAGACCAAGGTTGAGGACATCATGCTCACGGACGTCAAGACGATCAACCAGGACGCCTTTATCGAAGAGGCCGCCCAGAAGATGCTGGACGAGGGAATCTCCGTTCTCCCGGTCATCGATGATGACAACCATGTGCTCGGCATCATCACCGAGAAAGATATCTTCCAGGCCTTCACGGACCTTCTGGGCTACAAGCACCAGGGCACCCGCTTCGTCTTCCAGTGCGACGACAGACCCGGCTTCTTTGCCGGCATCGCCCAGCTCCTGGCCGACAACGAGGCCAACATGGAAGCCATGGCTGTCTACCACACCAAAGCCCGCGGCACCGAGGCCGTCGTCAAGGCGACCGGCGAGATTTCCGTCAAGAGCATGGTCGACATCCTGGTCAATGCAGGCTACAAGCTGAACAACGTCACACAGACCACCAAGTTCGGCACCACCAAGACATTCGACGTATAATTCGCGGTAAAGTTTATAGTTTATAATTGCTGATGGGCAGCAGCAAAAGAGACAGGGAAAACATGATCCCTGTCTCTTTTGCTTTTATAGGGATAGCATGATCCCTGTCTCTTTTGTTTTTTTCGCAGCTTTTTTATTGTAGTTTTTTATCAGTTTTCTGTCGTATCAACAGATGTCCCGCTGGTTGAGGTGCTGTCTGAAGCACTGCTGTCCGAAGAGCTGCTGTTCTTCTGACCGTGTTTACCGTCAGGCTTCTCTCCGCCGGGTTTCCCTCCTGCGGGTTTTTCGGGAGGTGTGGTGCCGTCACCGCCGGGGCCTCCTTGTCTTCCGGGGCTCATGTTTTCTCCGTTCTCACCCGGCTTGCCGTCAGGAGCGCCGAATCCCTCTCCGCTGCCGGAGGAAATGGTGAATTCAATTGCTTCTCCGGTGGATTCCGTCCCGGCCTCATAGGTCTGTCCGCCGACATTGAGCGTATATCCGTTCAGGTCGATCGCATCGGCACCGCAGGTGAGGCTTGTGATATAGGAATCACCTGTCAGAACCCACCTGGAGCCTTCTTCGATTTCCACATAGACGCTTCCTGCTTCGCCGTCGCTGTTGATGGCGCCTGTAAAGGCGGAATTGTCCTTGAGATACAGGTTCAATTCGGAGACTTCATCCACGGCCATGTCACCCTTGATCTCCTGGTCTGCCGCCGTCATATTCACATGGCCTCCGTTGGAACCTTCACTGCCCCAGCCGGCAGCAGCCGCTCTGAGGAAAATACCGTCGCCATTGTTGATAATCTCCGCACCGGTCAAATCAATTGTTGTCGCCGTATTGTTGACGAAGAAAATATCTCCGTTGGCATTGGTGAGCCTGCCGCCGTTCATGGTAAAGGAAGAAGTTCCTTCATCCGCATCACCGGACATGGACTGATAGATCATGACCGCCTGATAGTAGTCGGATTTGTCGCTGTTCTTGGTGTTATTGTCCGCTGCCAGCTCCACATTGTTGAGAGTGACGGAGTTTTTTCCTTCAACAACGACACCCTGAGATGCAGTGGACTCCATCTCCGCATTGTTGACAGTGATATCAGCGGTGGAATAAATGACCGGGGAGCCGGTTCCGCTGGTCGTATAGGATCCGCCTGTCACAGTGACCGTGCCGCCTCCGCGGTCGGAGCGGATCGCCGCAGAGGAATTGCCGCTGGTATTGATGGTCAGGTTCTCTGCGTTCATGGTGCCTCCGCCTGTGGTCATGATGCCGCCGGAGCAGTTGCCGCTGGTCTCAATATAGGAATCTGACACGTTTACGCTTGTTCCTTCGCCGTAGCTGAAAACTGCATTCGCGTGGGTGCCGTTGGTCTCCACGACCATGTTGGAGAGATTGAGCGTTGCTCCGTTTGCCGCAAAAATTGCTGCATTGTCCCCATAGAAATCCGCCTCGTCTCCCTGGCCGGAATCGCCGGTCTTGGTGACAGCGGTGTTGGACCAGGAGGCCTCTTCTCCGTCCGCTGTGATCGCGTGGCTGCTGTCCTCACCGTTTTCAACAGTTTCTGTCGTCTCAATGTCTTCCTTCGAGGGACCGGTCCGCACGGAAGCAGACGCGGTGGATTCCGAGACATCTGCAGAAGCCCCTTCTTCTGCCTCTGCAGTATTGTCTGTGATACTGTCTGCAGCATTGTCTGCGGCTCCTGTTTCCTCATGTACGTCCTCTGCTGTATTCTCTGCTGCTGTATTCTCTGCTGCGTTCTCCGCCTCAGACTCTGCTGTTGTCTCTGCAGCTGCCTGAGACTGGGCGGAACCGCTTGTGCTGCCTGTCGGGGCAGAGCTGCAGGCGGCCATGGAAGTCACCATCGCTGCCAGTGTCATACCGGTGATCAATATTTTCAATTTCCTTCTGATTTCATTTGCCTTCATAATTTCTTTTACCTTTCTGCTTTTTCTGATAAGTCTCTCTATGATCGATCATCTCTGTAGTAATCGTATTTATATGCACTTCTGTTCTCCTGTGCATGAAAACATCTTAGCAGAGTATCCTTATTTGAAACTTAGAGAAAACAGAAAAAAACTTGTAAAAGCTTGTAAAAAAACAACCGCCTTTCAGCGGTTGCTTTTTCAAAGTTTCCTTATAGATTTGGATTTTTAGTCCCATAGGTTTTTCTGTTCTATAGGTTTTTCTGTTCTATAGGTTTTTCTGTTCTATAGGTTTTTCTGTTCAATAGTCGTATGAGCCTTATGCCACCGGTGCCTTGAGGGCTACTGTGCCGGCCTGCAGTTCCTCCGGCAGGGACAGTCCGCTCTTATCAAGCTGAGTCAGGCCGCCGCAGAGAGAGGCATATTTTTCCAGAGGGGCGATCACATCGTAGCCGAATCCTTCTCCCCTGTAATGCATGGGAACCAGCATACGGGGCTTCAGCTCCGCGGCAAGGGCGCATACGTCTTCAGGCTCCAGGGTAAAGAATCCGCCGACGGGCATCAGCATGACGTCGATTCCCTTGAGAGCTTCCTTTTGGTCCGCAGTCGGAAGGCATCCAATGTCGCCCATGTGCGCGACCTTGTACTCGCCGTCGTCATAGATGCGGATCGTGTTGCTGCCCCGCTTTGTGCCCTGTGCATCATCGTGCCAGGAGTGAATTTCCGTGATCTTGAAGGGATTCTTCTTCGAAGCCGCTCCCTCGCGGATCTTCACGCATTGGACCGCATTGTGGTCGAAGTGGTCATGGCTGCAAAGCACCTGATCCGCCTCAAGCCGCAGGTTTCCGAAGCCGGGGACGGCCCCGTCCGCAAAGGGATCCAGAACGATAGAGTATCCCTCTTCCTCCAGTGTAAAACAACTGTGTCCGTGCCAGGTAATCTTCAGTTTTCCCATAATCCCTCCCTGTAATGAATATTTCACATCCTGTCAGGCGCCTGTCAATGTGTGTTCAAAAGCATATGACATACAACCATAGTTTACTCACTGTTCGTCGATGCGCTTCATGACGCTCATGTAGGCCGGTCTCAGAATCTTGCCCATTCCGACAATCTCTTCGATGCGGTGTGCGCTCCAGCCGGTGATACGGGCCAGCGCGAAGATTGGCGTATAGAGCTCTACCGGGATGCCCAGCATATCGTAGACGAATCCACTGTAGAAGTCGACGTTGGGGCTGACACCCTTGTAAATCCGTCGTTCACGTGCGATGACCCTGGGCGCTATGTCTTCAATCTTCTGGTAGAGAGCCATATCTTCCCCGCGTCCCTTCTCCATGCTCAGGCGTTCGACGAAGGATTTGAACACGCGCTCACGGGGATCCGAGAGAGAATAGACCGCGTGTCCCATTCCATAGATCAGCCCTTTATGATCAAAGACGACTCCCTTGAGCATTTTGGTGAGATAGGCATCAATCTCGTCATCATCATTCCAGTCATGGACCTTTTTGCGGATGTTGTCCATCATCTCCATGACCTTGATATTGGCGCCGCCGTGTCTGGGGCCTTTGAGCGAGGACATGGCCGCCGCGATCGTCGCATAGGTATCGCTGCCGGAGGAGGTTACAACACGGGTGGTGAAAGTGGAGTTATTGCCTCCGCCGTGCTCCATATGCAGAATCAGCGCCGCCTGGAGAACCTTGGCCTCTGTCTCTGTAAACTGCCGGTCGGGGCGCATCATCATCAGAATATTCTCCGCAGTGGAAAGCTCCGGGTCCGGTCTGTGAATGTACATGCTCTCCATATTCTCATAATGATTATAAGCGTGATAACCGTAAATTGCCAGCATGGGAAAAGCCGCGATCAACATAATGCTCTGGCGGATGACGTTGGCCAGATCCGTCTGCTGGGCACGTGTATCATAGGAGGCCAATGTCAGGATACTGCGGGTCATGGAGTTCATGACATCCTTAGTCGGCGCCTTCATGATAACGTCGCGGACAAAATTTGTGGGAAGGTCCCTGGCGCCTGCGAGGATCTCTATGAAATCCTTCTTGTCCTGCTCGTTCGGAAGCTCTCCGAACAGAAGCAGATAAGTCAGAGTCTCATAGGCAAACCGGTCATTGGCAAACATTTTGATCAGATGTTCCACCGTGTAGCCTCTGTACCAGAGCTGTCCGTCGATCGGGATCCTCTTCCCGTCCTTCTCCTCAAAGGAAATGATCTCCGAAATATTCGTCAGACCTGTAAGCACACCCTTTCCGTCGAGATCTCTCAGTCCCCGGTTTACCTCATAATGCTGGAAAAGCGCATCCGGAATCGTATCATTTTTCACACACCTTCCCATCTGCGAGACGGCATATTCCTTAAACATCTTCTCAAATTTCTTTCCCAAAGCGCCTCCTTTCAATACCTGTAAAATCCGTAAAAAAATTCCGGCCTGTACAGAAGCCCATCAGATCTCCTTTCCCGGGCCGGTATATGGGCAGCAACTGTAGCCCTTCGATTTCCGATCAATTCAGAAAGTTTATTTTATCGTCATTTATCAAATTATTCAATGGATTTTTGACAAATAACAGTGAAACAATTGTGAACTTTTCAGTATTTGTGTATCCGTTTAAACAAATTGTTTGATTATTACAAAAAACTCTGCAGAACCCTCTTTCCTTGTACATGGATTCTGCAGAGATTCATTTTTGATCATCGTCCGGGTCCTGCTATTGTCCCAAACATCAACTTGCAAAAACCTCTTCCGCGAAGTGAACGGTTGCCATGGCATCCGGCGCATAGCAGTCGGCACCGATGGAATCAGCGTATTCCTGCGTCATGACTGCACCGCCGACCACAACCTTTGTATCCGGCTTCTGTTCACGGAGCAGGCGGATGGTCTCTTCCATGCTGACGACCGTCGTCGTCATCAGGGCACTGAGACCCACCAGAGAGATGTTCTCGCTGATCGCCGTCTCCACAATGGTCTCCGGGGCAACATCCTTTCCCAGGTCAAGGATTTCGAAGCTGTAGTTTTCCAGCATGACCTTGACGATGTTTTTGCCGATATCGTGGATATCTCCCTTGACAGTGGCCAGGATGATCCTGCCCTTTGTCTCCTGTTTTTCGTCCTGCATGGTCTCTTTGACGACTTCAAAGGCCGCTTTGGCCGCCTCCGCGCTCATGAGCAGCTGAGGAAGGAAAATGGTACCCTTTTCAAAGCCTTTGCCGACAAAATCCAGGGCGGGGATCAGTTCCTCATTAATGAGGCTCAAAGCAGGAGTCCCCGCTTCAAGAAGGGCTCTGGCGGCATCGGCCGCGCTCCCTGCCATGCCTCTGCGGATGCTGTCTCCCAGGGACATTCCTGCAGAAGGCTGGTGGGAACTGCCTCCCGTCATTCCTTCTCCAGCCTTTTCTGCCGCAGACGCTTTAAATCCCCCGCTGCCTGCTGCGTCCGCCGAGCCTGCAGCTGCGACCCCGGCACCGGTTTTTGCCGCCGCTGTCACGGTCGTTCTCTGTGCATTGGCGTAGGCCCCGATGTAGCCCATACACTGCGGATCCAGATCTGAGAGAGCAAGGAAAGCGCGGTAGGCGCACATCATATCCTCATTCCCCGGATTCATGATGGCACAGGAAAGTCCCATCTGCATGGCCATTGTCAGAAAATGTGCATTGATAATGGATCTCTGCGGCAGGCCGAAGGAAATATTGGAAACGCCCAGGATCGTATGGCCGTGAAGTTCATCGCGCACGCGGCGCAGGGTCTCCAGGGTCGTCAGGGCGCTCTTCGTGTCAGAGGAAATGGTCATCGCAAGACCGTCGATCACAATATCCTCACGGGGTATTCCGTACCGGTCTGCAGCCTCATAAATCTTCTTCGCGACCGCGATGCGGCCGTCTGCCGTCTCCGGGATCCCGTCCTCATCCAGCACCAGGCCAACGACTACGCCGCCGTATTTTCTGACCAGAGGGAAGACAGCCTCCATGCTCTCTTTTTTGCCGTTTACGGAATTCACCATGGGCTTGCCGTTGTAAAGACGCATGCCGCGTTCCATGGCAATCGGGTCCGAAGTATCGATCTGCAGGGGCAGGGGCAGGATGCTCTGGAGTCTGGAGACGACTGTCGCCATCATCTGCGGTTCATCGATCTCAGGAAGGCCCACATTGACATCCAGAATATGGGCGCCGCTGTCCTCCTGATTGAGTCCCTCTGTCAGGATATATTCGATGTTATTTTCCCGCAGAGCCTCTTTAAACTTCTTTTTCCCGGTGGGATTGATCCGCTCGCCGATAATGACAGGCTTTCTGCCGATTTCCACCGCCCTGGAGAAGGAGGAGACCACTGTCAGTTTTTTCTTTGTATTCGGAACAAAAGGAACCCCTTTTGAGGCCATGGTTCCTTCACGGATCCCCTCTGCTTCTGCACCGGTCTTTTCGTCTGCAGCTGTGCAGGTTTTTTTATCTGCATCTGCACAAGACTTTTCTTCTGCACCTGCGCAGCCTCTGACTGCCTGCACAGTCTTCCGGATATGTTCCGGCGTCGTGCCGCAGCAGCCGCCCACGGCCTGTACACCCATGCCGGCAATCTTTTTCATCCAGTCCGCGAAGGAATCAGGATCCACATCATAGACCGTCCTGCCCTTCTCCGAACGGGGAAGGCCGGCATTGGGGTTGACCAGAATCGGCACAGAAGCCACTTCGGTCATCCGCTTCACGATCGGGATCATCTGCTCCGGCCCCATGCCGCAGTTGACACCCAGACCGTCCACACGCAGTCCTTCCAGCATGGCGACCGTGGAATCCACTGTGCCGCCTGTCAGAAGCTTTCCGCTGCTGTCGTAGACATTGGTGATCAGCACCGGCAGATTGCAGTTTTCCTTCGCTGCCAGAACAGCCGCTTTCGATTCATAGCTGTCGCTCATTGTCTCGATGAGCACCAGGTCCGCGCCGGCTGCAGCACCGATGCGCACGACTTCCCCGAAAATCTCTACCGCCTTCTCAAAGGGAAGGTCTCCGAGGGGCTCCAGAAGCCTGCCTGTGGGCCCGATATCCAGCGCTATATAGGCATCCTCGCGCCGGGACCGTCGCCTCGCCTCCTTTGCCAGGGCCACTGCTGCCTCGACGATCTGACGCAGCTCTCCGTGCTCCTGAGCTCCGCCTGCCATATTCGCATCAATGCCTGTTGTGCCTTCTTTTTCCGCACTAACCCCGGCTTTTTCCACAGTCACAGCCGGACCGGGGAACTTCAGGGCATTCGCTCCGAAGGTATTGGTGTTGAAAATATCACATCCTGCCTGCAGATATCCGCAGTGCAGGTCGATGATGTCTTCGGGACGGGTCAGATTCCACCTCTCCGGGAGTTCGCCGCCCTTGAGGCCTTTTTCCTGCAGGATCGTACCTGTTCCCCCGTCAAAAAACAGCCATTCTTTTCCCAAACGCTCCAAAAACGGCTTTCTGATTCCATTTGCCATGAACTCACTCTCCATCTGTCTCCAATCGATTCCTGGAAAAGGCACAGTGCGGAGCCTGTTCACAGACCTCACACCCATGCAGGACACAATCCTGCCTGTCCCCTGTGATCCCGATCACAGCTGTCACCGATTTGGTGGGGATCATCAGGAAGCTCTCTGTCAGAGAAACACCTATTTCCTTCTGCATGCGGAGGATCTGGGCAAAGTCCTGCTGATATTCCAGCGGAAAATCCCCGTATCCGGGTGAAAAACGGGGCCTGCAGTAAAAGCCCTGTTCCGAAGCCTCCCGGATGATTTTCTGATTTACCTCGTCGCACCAGGATTCAATCATGGCAGCGGCGGCAGCCTGCAGGGTTACAGCGCGGCTCATATGGGTGACACTTGCCCGCGCGATCAGGCGGTCAGGTCCGATTCCCAGCGTAGCCGCCATCAGATACACATTCTCGCACCCGCGCAGGTTCCTTGAAAGACTCCTGCTGCGGATCTCCATTCCCGCGATCCGCAGCATCGGCAGCTCCGCTTCCGTTCTGCGGCCGGGCCGTGCGCCCCGTTTCCTCTGCCCGGAACGCTCTGTCCCGCCTTCCGGTGAGGAGTACAGCAAAGGATCTTCCTCCTCCGCAAATGCCCCCGGAACCGTGTAGACACTCTCCACAGGGTATTTCCGGAATATATACCGGGGTGTCACCTCCCGCTGCAGTTGCTCCAGACAGCTGTCCACCATCCTGCAGACTTCTGCGTCCGGAATATTCCTGCGATAGCCGAGATAGCGATAGATTTCCTTTTTATCAACTTTGATCATATGCTTTTTACCTTAAAAAGAGAGGAGACACAGAACCGTCCCCTGTCTCCTCTCCTGTCTCTTCTTTCAGATGTCGGTAATTCCCCACAGAGCGGAGAGGCTGTTGCGGATTCCGGCAGCAATCTCCGGTTTATTCATGGTGTAGACATGAATGTGCCCGACGCCGTTGGCGATCAGATCGATGATCTGTTCCGCCGCATAGACGACACCCGCCTGTTTCATGCTGAGGGGATCATCGCCGAAGCGGTCGACCATGGTCTTAAAACGCTGGGGGATCGTGGCGCCGGAGAGGGCGACACTGCGCTTGACCTGTCCGGGATTGGTGATCGGCATGATGCCGGCGACAACAGGCACCTCGATGCCCGCCTCACGGATGCGGTAGAGGAAGCTGTACATTGTGGAATTGTCAAAAAACATCTGCGTTGTCAGAAAATCACACCCTGCTTCCACTTTTTCCTTGAGATGGAGGATATCCTCCGACTGGCGCTCACATTCCACATGTCCTTCGGGATAGCAGGCGCCTCCGATGCAGAGTTTGTCATCCATGGACTTGATATCATAGATCAGTTCCGATGCGTGGTTGTAGTCAAATACCGATCTTCCTTCCGCCGGGATATCTCCGCGCAGAGCCATGATATTCTGAATTCCGTTCTCCCGGTATGTTTCGATCATCTTCCTGACCGTCTCTTTGGTGGAAGAGACACAGGTGAGGTGGGCGAGCACATTGGTCCCGTACTTCTGCTGCAGGTCTGCCGCAATGCGGGTGGTATGTTTGCTCGTGCCTCCGCCGGCCCCGTAGGTGACACTCATGAAATCAGGCCTGAGAGCGGCAATCTGCTCCGTCGCCTGTTCCACCGTCAGAAAACCGGCCTCGGTCTTGGGCGGAAACACCTCGAATGACAATGTAACATCCTTCTCATTCAAAATATCGATGATTCTCATTTATAATTTCCTTTCATTTCAGTCTTTCCAGGAGCTGTGCGGCTGTCAGAAGCTGGTCTCCCTGGCAGGTCTTTGCCCTGGTAGAGTCAAACAGGAAGCTGATGCCATCCCGGTATCCGCTCTCCGATACCTGGCCGCCTTCCCAGAAATAATCCCGGACTTCTTTCCCGTTTTCGTCAAAACGCACGCGGGCAAAGCTGCTGTTTCCGTAATACCCCTGTGTCGAGATACTGAGTTTCCCGCCTGTAATGCTGTAGATCGTATCAAAATGCAGGTTTTCCACACCGGACGGGCTGTAGAGAAGATTCTCATACTCCAGATACTGGAAATCGCGGCGGTTCAGCCAAGTTTCCTCGAGTGTACCGTTGCGATAGACAACAATGGTGGCTCCCTTGGCAGTCGTCGCGCCCAGCTGGACAAGTTCCGGTGTGCGGTCGTCATTGAGGTAGATCAATCCGAAACCCTGGTATTCTTCCTCTGCGATTCCTGCGATATGGGCTGCATAGGCTTCCTTCCAGGAATCGTATTTTCTGGCCTTGCCGTCGGATTTTCCGGTCAGGTACCCGGTTACATTGGTGATATTGAGCACCTCTACATCCCTGTTGACTGCCTCTGTCTTTTCTCTGTCGAGAAGAGGTACCGCGTCTTCCTGCCCCTCGTAAACCCTGGCTTCACGGATCTCTCCGGATTTTCTGCCGTCATCGGCGATCTGTGTATAGGTACAGATCGTCAGGATATCCATATTTCCGTCCTGATTGTAATCGGTAAAATCAACAGCATCCACGCCTGCAAAAATCCGGTCTGTGCGTATGTTGGATGCCTCCATGGGATCGAGAATTGCCAGGATCGCTCTGTCCTTTTCCAGCACAAAAGTCACATCTGCCTTCTCATCCTGGTCTGTATCCGGATAATACGGAGCAAAAAACACTTCGCCCGCCGGCTTGAGCTCCGCCCGATAGGATTGTGCCTCGATCAGGTTTTTCTGTGTCCATACAATGTTGTAGCAGAAACGATAGCCCTTCTCTGTCTTCTGCAGCTGTACTTCATAGGTCGGCCGGTAAAGTGCGTTCTTTTCCTCTTCAACCGGGGATTCCTGCCCTGCAGCTGCAGCTTCTGCTGTTTCAGCTGCCGCAGTCGTCTCTGCTGCCTCTGCTGTCTCTGCTGCACCGGTTGTCTCCGCCGCTGCAGCTGTTTCTCCTGTTACAGCAGCTTCTGCTGTTTCAGCTGTTTCTGTCGTTTCTGCGGTTTCAGAAGTTTCTGCTGCTTTTGCCGCTTCAGCGGTTTCTGCGGTTTCAGAAGTTTCTGCTGCTTTTGCTGCTTCAGCGGTTCCTGCCGTCTCTGCTGTTTCTGCATTTTCTTCCGCAGCAGCTGCTGCGGCATCCGCCTCCGCGCTGTCCGCTTTCTCCGGCGCCTGTGCCATCAGCTGGTAATGGATGATATACAGGTCTCCCTGCTGCCAGGCATCTGAGCAATTGATGTACTGGCGGTTGGTGTCTCCCCGGAGCGCATACCAGGTCCCGTACCTGTTTATATACGCCCATCCGTCCTCCTGATCCAGCGGATGTCTGGATTCATCATAAGAGATTCCCGCCTTTTGACTGAGCAGCTCTTCGGCCTGCTCCTTCTTCAGCTTGACGACCGGCGTCCTGATCTCTTTTTGCGGAATACGGTCCAGCAGGAGCTCTTTTTCCTTTTCTGTCAGTTCTTCCTGCTTAAAGCCCGCTCCGGAATAAAAGACCTGATTCAGATCTATTTCTTCCGGTATGTCATAAGAGGAGAGAAGGAATCCGTAACTGCTGTCTTCATTCAGAAATGCCTGCAGCTCCTCCAGTATCTGCGCAT
This sequence comes from uncultured Lachnospiraceae bacterium, assembly GCA_902780385.1. GTDB lineage: Bacteria > Bacillota > Clostridia > Lachnospirales > Lachnospiraceae > CAG-791. The sequence continues at coordinate 17,695 of CACZFF010000010.1, read as the reverse complement.
CCACCTGTTTGATCTCGCCCTGGATCGGATGAGAGAACATGTCCTCTGCAGCCGCTCCGGTGCTGGCTCCCGCAGAAGCCGACTCCCCGGGCACCGGTCCTGCTGCCGCACCCGTCTTTGCGGTCTGAGCAGCCCCCATGTCCGAAGCAGCCATGCTGTCTCCGGTAGACTGCCCTGCGGCGCTGTCCGGTCCGTCCTCTTTGCCTTTTCCTCCGCCGGAGTCCTGCTCAGAGAAGATTTCTGAGCCGTCCGCCTTTCCGCTGCTCTCTTCCTTTCCCGGCTCAGGTCCGCAGGAAGCAAGCAGGCACACGGCCAGCAAAACTGCCGTCAGCACACCCAATGTTCTATATCTTTTCCGGCTCTGTTTTTTTCTATGATAAACGAAAGAACCTCGCATGCGAGTCACCTCCGGTTGAATCCGTATGAAACTGAAAACAGATCAATCTCCTCCTGCTCCAGAGGGCGGTACTGTCCCGGTGCAAGGGAGGCGTCGAGACAGAGCGGTCCCATGGCAAGACGCTTAAGATACAGGACCTCTTTTCCCCGCGCCGCAAACATACGCTTGATCTGATGATACTTGCCTTCCCTTATCGTAACAAGTGTCTGCGAATATTGTGTGATTTCTGCGGATAAATAATCACCGAATTCCGTTGGAATCAGGGCAGCCCAGGCACGGTCCTGCCCGGGATCTGTGCGCAGCTGCGCCGGCATTGCCTTGAACTCCCCGTCTATAGTGAGCCCTTCTGCAAAAGCCCTGATGTCTTCTTCGGTCACCCTTCCGCTCACAAGAGCGAAATAAACCTTATCCACATGTTTTCCCGGCGCCAGAAGCCGGTGGGCCAGCTGTCCGTCGTCCGTGATCAGCAGCAGTCCCTCCGTATCTTTGTCCAGTCTGCCCACCGGAAAAAGTCCTCTCCTGAGGACAGGCTCCGCCGAGGAAACGGAGAATGCATCTTCAGAAGATTTCCGGTCCGCAGTCACACCGCCTGCAGGGTTCCGCAGAAGATCCAGAACGGTCTTTTCCCGGCTGTCCTCCGTCGCGGAAACCACACCCGCCGGCTTGTTGAGCATGTAGTAGACATAGTTCTTCTGAAAGACCGGTTTTTGGTCAAACAGGACCTGATCCTCTTGGGACACGCGAAGACCGGGATCTTTTACGATGACGCCGTTCACAGTGGCTCTTCCCTTGCGGATCGCCTTCCCGATCTCACTGCGGGAACCGAATCCCTCCTGTACCAGCAGTTTATCGAGACGGGAAGAGACTGTCCGGCCCTCTTTTTCCTTTTCTGCTTTTCTGCTCATGCACGGAACCTGTAGCCCACTCCCCAGATGGTCTCAATATACTGGGGATGGGAAGTGTCAAACTCGATCTTTTCACGGATTTTTTTGATGTGGACTGTCACAGTGGCGATATCGCCGACACTGTCCATATTCCAGATCCGGCGGAAAAGCTCATCCTTGCTGAAGACATGGTTGGGATTCTCTGCCAGGAATGTGAGCAGATCAAATTCCTTGGTCGTAAAATTCTTTTCCGTGCCGTCCACAAAGACACGCCTTGCAGTCTTATCGATCTTGAGACCGCGGATCTCCACGACATCGTTGGTCTTCTGGCCGGCGCCGACCAGGCGCTGATAACGGGCCATATGAGCCTTGACCCTGGCGACGAGCTCGCTGGGGCTGAAAGGTTTGGTCATATAATCATCCGCGCCAAGGCCCAGACCGCGGATCTTGTCGATATCGTCCTTTTTTGCGGAGACCATCAGAATCGGGATATCCTTCTTCTCCCTGATCTTGCGGCAGACATCAAAACCGTCGATCCCGGGAAGCATCAGGTCCAGTATGATCAGGTCAAAATCTTTCTGCATGGCTGCGGTCAGGCCGCGGTCGCCCCTGGTCTCAATCTCAACATCGAATCCGGACAGTTCCAGATAATCTTTTTCCAGGTCTGCGATTGCCTCTTCATCTTCAATGATCAAAATTCTGCTCATCGGCTGCTCCTTTTCGCTAAAATCATTGCTGCAATATCCTGCTTGTAGTCATGGGCAGTTGCCCGCAAAGACCTGCCTTCTGCAGGCGGGTCAGATGATTTCCTCATCCATGGATTCCACTGAGTCATCCTCCTGCTCGAGGTATTTGCGGATCACCAGGTGCATACAGGTACCCTCTCCCTCACGGCTGGTCGCCCAGATGTATCCGCCGTGATCTTCTATGATCTTGCGGACAATGGAAAGACCGATGCCGCTTCCGCCCTGGGCGGAGTTGCGGGAGGAATCTGTGCGGTAAAACCGGTCGAAAATATTGGGAAGGTCTCTTGCGGCAATTCCCTTGCCGTTGTCCTCGATCTCTATGCGGACACTGTCGTGCTCATCGAGGATCCGGATATCGATCCGCCCCTTCTCCTTATCCATATATTTTACACTATTTCCCACAATATTGTTAATTACACGTTTCATCTGCTCCGGATCCGCGATAATTCTGGTCTGCGGAGATACCAGATTGGTGTAATTGAGCTCGATTCCCCTGGAATCCATGTCCATTCCGATCTCTTCGACGCAGTCGCCGAAATAATCCCCGACATTGAGACGATGGAAATTATAGGGGATACGGTCGCTCTCAAAGCGGGAATAGAGGGTCAGCTCGTCGATCAGGTGGTCCATGTCGTTGGCCTTGTTGTAGATCGTCCGGATGTACTTCTCCCTCTTCTCGGGCGTGTTGGCCACACCGTCGATCAAGCCCTCGACGTAGCCCTTGATCGACGTGATCGGCGTCTTGAGGTCATGGGAAATATTACTGATCAGCTCCCGGCTCTGCTTCTCGCGCTCCAGTTTCTCGTCCGCGGATTCCTTGAGCCGTAGGCGCATGTCTTCATAATTGCGGTAGAGGTCGCCGATCTCGCCTTCCTCGCCCGTAGAAAGCGTATAAGTGAAATTTCCGTCCCTGATATTGTTCATGGCGATATTGATCGCACTGATGGGGGTGAAGATGCTTCTCTCCAGCCATCTGGTCAGAAGGAAGGCCGTAAATACCAGTGTCGTGAGCATGGAAACCATCAGTCCGCTCAAAAACTTCCCGGATATCAGGCCCATGATGCGCATGACGATAAAGAGGCTCCCTCTTGCTCCGTCAGGAAAAGAAAAGTCCAGCTGCCGCACCAGAATACTGCGCCTGCCCGCCTGGATCATCTGATTCTGCTGCTGCAGACCTGCCGCCTCGGCCCTGGCAGCGTCCGTGGACAGGTCGACGCCCGCCCCTCCTTTTCCATCACCCGGCCTCACTGTCTGAGGAGCATTCTCCTCCGGCTGCGCCATATCCGTATGCGACGTACTGAAGGAATCCGATGCACCGCCGTTCTCAAGTTCCGACGCCTCGTCTTCTTTCCATTCCGGCAGATAACTCAGATCATCCACCGCCATTGTCTCGTTACTGGCATAGTAGAGACCCTCGTCTCTCCTGACGACCAGATATACATTCCTGTCCCTCAGATCCGAAGCCAGTGAATCCAGAAAATCCACATCCTGCAGCTTATCCGGATTCTGCTCCGCCTTCTGAAATGCCTGCACGGCATCAAGATCAAATGTATCGTAATTGCCGACGATAGACGTATAGCCTCTGAGTTCTCCTTTTTCACCGATCAGATAATTGCCCAGCGCAATGAAGGAGAGTGTGAACAGAAGCATGGGCACCACAATGACCGTTGCAAATGTGACCATCAGTCTTTTTCGAAAAGTCATAAAAGTTACTACTCCGGAAAATGATTTATCGTAATACTCAGTTTTTCGTGCGGTGTGAAATCCCCGAGGCCGGTGCATTTGGCTTTTTACAGGGATCTATCCGACTTTCTTTGCGTCATCCCGGCTGGTCTCACTGATAATGAAATGCGGCCGCTTCTTGACCTCCTGATAGACCGTGGCCAGGTATTTGCCGATGATCCCCAGACACAGGAGCTGGATTCCGCCGATAAATGTGATGATACAGGCTGTCGAAGCCCAGCCTGCGACCGGGTCTCCGAACAGAAGCTTGCGCACCACAATGAAAATGATCGCCAGGAAGGAGACCATGGTCATCAGGATCCCGAACCAGGAGGCAATATCGAGCGGTACATGGGAGAAATTGACGATTCCGTCGATGGCATATCCCATCAGGCTCCAGAAATTCCACTTGGTCTCGCCGGCGACGCGCTCTACATTTTTGTAGGGCATCCAGTAGGTCCTGAATCCGATCCATCCGAAAATACCTTTTGAAAAACGGTTGGATTCGCCCATGGCAAGGATCGCGTCCACCATTTCCCGCTTCATCAGCCTAAAATCCCGGGCGCCGTCCACGATGTCCGCCTCTGAGATCCTGTTGATGAGCTGGTAAAAACGCCTGGCAAACCAGCTGCGGATCGGAGGCTCGCCCTTACGGCTCACGCGGCGCGCGGCGACACTGTCATATTCACCGGACTTGATGATGCGGTACATTTCGGGGAGAAGATCCGGCGGATCCTGCAGATCCGCGTCCATGACCGCCGCAAAATCCCCGCGCGCATTGCAAAAGCCCGCGAACATGGCAGCCTCTTTTCCGAAGTTTCTGGAAAAGCTGAAATAGCTCACTTCCGGATCCTCCGTTGCAAGCTCCCGCATGACTTCCACTGTTTTGTCCTTCGATCCGTCGTTGATCAGAAGAATCTCAAACCTGCAGTCGGGCATGCTCTTCTCTGTCTTCTTCACCGCCTCATGAAACAGCCGCAGTGAGGCCTCTTCATTATAGCAGGGTACGATAATACTGATCAGATCACCCATTTTCTGTCCCTTTTCAATACTCGTCAAAATGTATGCAGCCTTTATTTCAGGCCGGTCTATGCGGCAGCAGATTTTTTCTTCTTCCGCCTCAGATCCAGCAGCAGCTCTGCCGCCGCGATCAAGAGGGCCGCAGCGGAAATCCCCGTTCCTGCAGCGAGTCCAGGTGTGCGGTATCGAAGCTCAATCTCATGCGTCCCGGCATCTGCCGCCAGTGCGCAGAACATGGTGTCCGCCTGCAGCAGCGGCACTTTTTCGCCGTCCATAAAGGCCTGCAGTCCGTCACAGCGGGGAATCTGGATGCAGAGGATCCTTTCCGCCGGCACCGTCAGCGTTCCGGTGATCCTGCCGGTCGCACCGCTTCCCGAGAGTTCATGGAGATCCAGGTCCTCCAGAACATATTGCCCCAGGGCCTGTGCCTGCGCAGGGTACTCTTCCATGGGCTGGCGGATGATCTTCATCTGACGGAATGTATAGACTCCTCTGCGGGCAAACCTCAGCTCGATTTTTGACAGGGGTTTGTCTGTGAAGCCGCAGCAGCTCAGAAAATCCTTTCTTCCCGTCTTCCATGGATTGTCCGCAAGCGTATATTCAACAGTCTTGTCGGAGATTCTCTTCCCGCCGCGCTCTGCCAGAATCCTGACCTGGACCGGGTCCGTATTGGAATATCGGTGCCAATCTTCACTTTCAGCTTCTTGGTCCGGCGCCGTATAAGTCATTCCTGTCAAAAGTATGCTGATTTCCGCCTGCGAGAGGGCCTCTTCCTCCGCCTGCAGAGAGAGGGATGCATCCGCAGCGCTGACAGTCAGCTGTACGCTGCCGTCCTCCTGCTCTTCGATCCTGATCCCATCCCCTGTCTTCGCCGTGAACGGAACCTCTTCATGGGTAAATGAAAGCTCTGCCTGCTCGATCCCGGAGGAGGCTGCGCCTGCCGCATCTGCCTTGTGTCCCGGCTTCTGTCCCGCCAGAGCCTCAACTCCCTCTTTCTCCAGAAGGATGCCCTGCATAAGCGCCTCCTGGCGCTGCGGGATCGTGAGCGCATCATAGGTCTCCCTGGTCAGGTACCTGTCCGAAGTAAATCCCAGCGGAAGGGCATATCTGTTTTTATACACGGAAAAGGCAAAGACCGGAAGGGGATCGCCCTCTTTTTTTTCAAACAGCTCGCGGTTATCGAAGTGCAGTCCCTCCATCTTTTCATAGCCGTAGGGAAGGAGCGAACCGTCACCGCGCTTATAATACCCCACACCCGCGATTTCATCCAGCATGGTGCGGTTGTCCAGATTGTCAAACAGATGGACCATTCCATTGTATTGGCCGGTCTCCGTGAAAAACTGCTCGATCCTGCTGTCGGAGAGGCTCCAGTAATACTGGGTGTCCGACACTTCATTCAAGAGCGCGAAGTTATTGGAAATATGTCTTCCGGAATATCGGTAAAAGGTTTCGTTTCCCAGAAGGCTGCGCATACCAAAGGCATCCGAAGCCATCATCCCGGCAATAGACTGGCTGGTCTGGTATTCTGCCACCCCGCTGGAGCGCACACCTTTATAAAAACAAATATATCCGTGCTGCACGGCTGTCAGAAAGACTGTTCCTGCCAGGACCGCTCCGCAGAAAACGGAAACAGCATGCCCCGAAAGGCCTTTCGAGCCCTCCTCCTGCATGCGCCTGCGATAGAGCTGCCCTGCCGCCCACACAATGGCCGCCGCTGCCGCCGCAAGCATCAGTTCCAGGATCAGGCTTCTGCCCGCGTCCAGAAGAGCACAGACCACGGCATACACGGACATAAAGAGCAGGACCAGCACCATCCTGCCCGCGGACAGCCGATTCATGGAAGGTAGCATCACCGCCGCGATATAGGCGGTCAGCATGCAGAATGCCCAGCCCCACCGGTTGGCAGGATATGTGAAACCGTTGAGCGCCGCCCCCGCAGCGGGGAGCAGCATCATGAGAGACATGCCTGCAAACGCGATCTTCAGATCCGCATGCGTGCGCAGAGAGCCTTTGCCGGCAAAGAGCAGCAGCACGCCCAGCAGGCCGATCCCTCCCATTCCCATGCAGGTCCAGTTGGACAGCACAAAGCCTGTCCCGAATCCGACAAAGGATTCCAGGAAGCCTTTATAATATTCCGCCGGATACAGCAGGCTGTAGGCCACGCCTTCCGAAGCCCTCGGATCCTGCATAAAACGCAGCAGGATCGGCAGCATAAATACCGCGCCTGCCGCCGTCCCCAGGATCGCGCGGACCAGGAACCTGCCTGCCAGGAGGAAAATCTGCTTAAAGGCCTCGCCTACCCCGCCTATGCTCCGGCCGGCCTCCTCTCCTTTACTGCCGCTCTGAGCATGTTCTGCAGGTACTTTTTTTTGCAGAAGCGGAAAGAGGCAGATCCTGAGCGCCCGCCACACGACGTAGAGCACTGTCATGGCAACCAGCATATAGAAGAAATAGAAGTTGCTGATACAGGCCAGGAAGACCGCCGCCGTAAACAGCCTGCCTTTTCTGCCCCGGAAAATATGCTCCGCGCCGATGAGCAGCAGCGGAAACCAGATCATTGCGTTCAGAAAATAGGGATGCCGCATGCCGAAAAGGACGAAGCTGCTGAATACATACATCAGTGCCCCGCACAGATTCGCCGCCGTGTCCCTGTGCCCCATCTCGCGGCAGTAGCTGTCAAAAAAGATTCCCGCAAGATACATGCGGAGGGGGATCATTGCATCGTGGAAAAGGAGCATATGCTTCTGCGGCACGAATACAGCAGGCAGACTGAAGGGATCTCCGATCACATAGTACTGCAGTGTCGTGAACAGATCCGCCCCGTATCCCATGTGCATGTTGAAAGTCGGAAACGAGGGATGTCCCTGCAGGATGCTCTTCAGGACCGCCCTTCCCCACCTGGCATAATAGCAGAGTGCTACATAGTGCTGTGAAAGCCCGTCTCCGCTCCACACCATACGTGTGTCCGTCTCCGGGAAATACCGGAAGACCAGGACGCAGGATATGGCAAATATGATTGTATATAGAAGCAGGAATTCTCTCCTTTTCCCTGCCCTGCTTTGATTTTTCATGATCACGATAATTATTGTCCTCCTGACAGAGTTCCGGATCCTTCCGTGTTTTCGGGCCCTGTCATTTTTCCTGCCTTTTCTGCGGCACCTGCAGGCGGATTTGCAGATTTTCCGCCTTTTTCCGGCTCTGTCATTTTTCCTGCCTTTACTGCCGCCCCGGTCACTTCAGCACTTCCGGCGCTTTTGACACCTGCGGTGTCAGCAGCAGTCTGAGTGTCTGCCGTATTCTGCACGTCTGCGGCAGTTTCATAGGTCCCCGCGGGGATCGCAGCAAGCCGGCGGTCCCGTCCGTGCAGGATCGCCGATATAATCGAGTAGATCACGATGAAAAGGACCAGGAGCACCAGTGTTCCGATAGAAACGGCGATACCCAGACGCAGTCCCGGTGTCTGATAACGCAAGTCAATGTCATGACTTCCCTCAGGAAGAAGCAGTGCGCTGAACATGGTGTCCGCCTGAAGAAGCTCCACCCGATTGCCGTCTGCAAAAGCGCTCCACCCCGCCGTACAGGGGATCCGGATGCAGAGAATCTGCGGCGATGTCAGCACGATATGGCCGCTGATCCACTCCGTCGCGGAACTGCCGCCCATTTCATGAAAATCCAGATCCACAGAAACAAGCCTGTTCTCTGCCGCGGCACCTGCAGTCTGTGCTGCCGCGGGCTTCATCTGCCTGTAATCCTCGCCGGGGTCTTTTTCCAGAACAATTCCCTGCATCAGGACCTGCTGACGTCCGGCCTTATCCAGACTTTCGTAATCCTGACGACTGATCCACTGATCCGCCGTAAAGCTGACCGGCAGCTCATCCTTGTTTTCCAAGACTGCACCCATATCGCCTTCCGGATCCCCTGCCATATCGGCAGCAGCCTGCGTAAAGGGAAGATAGTCGGACACCTGCCCGGTTCTGCCGGGCGCGTAATCGTGGAAAGCGGCAGAAGCAATGGAAAGCATTGTGCACAGAAGGATCACTGCCTGCACGCGCATGAAAACCTTTTCCCTGAAGCCGCCCATAAGCGCTGCATCCGGATGCTCCTTGTCTTTCTCCAGCACCATGATGCGGCCGATCAGAGCCGCGGACATGGCAAAGAGCCCCAGGATTACAGACTGTGCACTCGATCTGGAAAAGGTAAATCCCCAGCCGACGCAGACAGCAATCGCAGCCGCAAAGAGCAGGAGACCTGCCGCCGGTTTTTTCCAGCCTGCTTCCTCCATCTCCGGAATCGCTGCCGCAGTCATCGTGCCGATCAAGAGGGCATATGCCCACATCCAGAAGTTGGCGGGATAAATAAACCCGTTCATCACATAGCCGGCCGCAGGCGTCATCAAGAGCAGGGTCAGTCCGATAAAAGCAGCCTTGAGGTCAAGGTGCCTTTTACGCTGCACAAAAATAAAGAATACACACAGCAGGGCCAGACCGCCGAATCCCATATATGTCCAGGATTCCGACAGTGCCGCTGTCTCGTTTGACAAAAAGCTGTCGATAAAATTCCGGTAGTACCAAAGGGGCCAGAAGAAGGGGATCTGCCTTGCTGCATCCGTCCGCGAATCCTGCAGGAACTGCAGGATGACAGGCAGTAAGATGAAGGACGACAGCAAAGTGCCGATCAGCCCGTACCACAAAAAGGAGATCCCGTCCAGGATCACGCCGCCGAAATGACGGATCCCGTGTATCCGGACAGAACGCCAGACCACGTAGAGCGCCGCCATGAGCATCATCATGTAGAAGAAAGGCAGGCTGCTCACTGCTGAGACAAAGACCATGACAAGGAAAAACCAGGGCTTCTTTTTGCGGAAATACATCTCACATCCGATCAAGAGGAGCGGAAAAAATACAAAGGGATTCAGAAAACAGGGATGGCGCATCCCCGACAAGGTGAATCCATTGAAGATATAGATCAGAGCGCCGGCCAGGATGCCGATCCGGTTTTTTCTGCCCATAAAAAAGCTGTAGGCGCTGAATGTGATACCCGCCAGCCAGAAGCGGACCAGGATCATCAGATACTGAAACTGGATCAGCTGATTTTCCGGAACAAAAATCGCGGGAAAGCTGAAGGGATCACCGATCACATATTTGCCAAGCGAAGTGTACAGATCCCCTCCGTATCCTGTGTTCAGCGCAAATGCAGGCAGCTGCAGCGATCCGGTCTCCCGGAAATTGCTCAATACTTCCTTCCCCCATTTGGAAAAACTCAGAAGCTCGGCATAATGCTGACTGACACCGTCCGCCTGTGGGGCAAATCGGCCCTTTTGCAGAAACATCCACACAAAAACCGCCGCCATCAGGCCCATCAGCATCGTATATCCCAGATAATAAAGTAAATATTCCTTCCAGCCAAAGCCCTTTTCCGCAGCGCCAATGCCGCTGCCGGTCTCGGCGGCTTCCTGACCGGGTTTCCTTTTCAATAAGCCCATTCTTTCCTCCGGTTAACAGTCCAGATAGACATAGTCGGTTTGATTTTACCACAGAAACACGGTCTCCGTGCAAAAACTTTCCCGCGGGGACAGGGAGACAGGGGGAGACAAAGAACCGTCCCCTGTCTCTCTGGCGATTGCACATCTGTCAGTTCCCTGATAAAATGTGATAGTTGCGCCGGCCAAAGCCCGCACATAAATGCAGAACTTGTCATGTCAGATCATGTTTTTAAACGGAGGAATACACTTGGAACTGAAAAAAATCACCAGCTTTACGATCAACCATCTCCTGCTGGAGCCGGGGATCTATGTATCCCGCGTCGATCATTACGGCGATACCGCTATTACCACTTTTGACCTTCGCATGACCGCTCCCAACCGCGAGCCCGTCATGAATACGGCTGAGATGCACACCATCGAGCATCTCGGCGCCACCTTCCTGCGCAATGACGCGGAATACGGCGGCAGGATCGTCTATTTCGGTCCCATGGGATGCCGCACCGGCTTCTACCTGCTGCTTGCAGGCGAATATACATCCGCGCAGATCGTCCCCCTGATCACAAAAATGTACGAATTCATCCGCGATTTCGAGGGTGACATTCCCGGTGCCGCCGCCCGCGACTGCGGCAACTACCTCGACCAGAATCCGGGCATGGCCCGCTGGCTTGCGGCACGTTTTCTGGAAAATACCCTCTACAATATCGATGAGGCGCACCTCATCTATCCCGAATAAAATTCCGCTATTATACACAGGAGGTCATAAAGCAAAATGAAAATCGGCATTATCGGAGCTATGGATCTTGAAATCAAAAAGCTCACCACGGAAGAAATGACTTCCGATACAATTGTTGAAAAAGCCGGCATGAAGTTCCACGTCGGGCGCCTTGACAATACCGACGTCGTCATCGTCAAGAGCGGTGTGGGCAAGGTAAACGCTGCAGTCTGCGCGCAGATCCTGATCGACTGCTTTGACGTCACTCACCTGATCAACACCGGCATTGCCGGCTCTCTCGACCACAACATCAATATCGGCGACATCGTGATCTCCGAAGATGCCATGTACCACGACATGGATGTCACTGTCTTCGGCTACGAGCCCGGCGTCATCCCCCAGATGGGCACCCCGCACGGCCTCAAAAGCTTTCCTGCGGATCCCGCCCTGCGGGAGGCAGCCGCCAAAGCCTGCCAAGAAGCAGTCCCTGAAATCGGCATCTACAGAGGCCGCATTGTGAGCGGCGACCAGTTCGTCTGCACCACGCAGCAAAAGCACTACATCGTGGATACCTTCCATGCCCTCTGCACGGAAATGGAGGGCGCTGCCATCGCACACACCGCCTACCTCAACGAAATCCCCTTTGTCATCCTGCGTGCCATTTCCGACAAGGCCGACGAAGAGGCCGATGTCTCCTATGAGACCTTCGAGCACCATGCCGCCGATAACTGCGCAAAGCTGGTCAGCCGCATGGTACGCGACCTGGAGAATAAATGATTATTCGAGCTTTTACGTTAAAAAAGCACGCAAAAACATCCCGAATATGGTGACTGTAATAGAATATGGTGCCTGTAATATTAGAAATGAGCAATGACTTAAAAACATAAATAAAAACTCCGGGGAGTAACCTTGCAGCGGTTCTCCCCGGATTATTTTTTATGTACATTCTTAACTGTCCGCAAATACTTATACGGGCATGGCATCAGCAGCCGTCCGGCCCGTTTATTTATTCATGTTCATGATATTTTCTGCTGCGATCCGTTATCCAGCTCTTCCTTGACGATATAGACGGGCCTCTCCTTGCTCTCGGTGTAGTTTTTGGCCATATACTGGCCCAGGATTCCCACACTCAAAAGCTGTATACCCGACAGCATCAGGATCAGACACGCGAGCGTAGGGAAACCGGCAACCGGATCCCCCCAGATGATCGTCTTGACGACGATGATGATCAGATACAGCAATGACAATCCGGTTATAAACAGACCTGCCACGGAAGACATGATCAGCGGTTTGTTGGAAAAAGCGATGATTCCGTCAAAGGCATATTTCATGAGTTTCCAGAAATTCCACTTGGATGTTCCGCTGGCCCTTTCCTCGACCACATAGGGCATATAGTAGGTCTCAAAACCCACCCATGCAAATATTCCCTTGGAAAAACGGCACTTTTCCGGGAGCGCCAGGATCGCGTCTACCACAGGCCGGCGCAATACTCTGAAATCGCTTGCCGCCTGCATGATCTTTACATCCGTCAGACTGTCGATCACCTTGTAAAAGGCTTTTTTGAACAGCGAAAGGACAAGGCCTTCCTTCCTCTCCTCCTGATAGGCCGCAACTGCGTCGTACTCGGGATGTTCGTTCAGGATATCCAGCATCTGCACGATATAAGAAGGCTTCTGCTGCAGATCCGCATCGATGATCGAAGTAAACTCTCCCTGCGCTTCCCTCAGGCCCGCCAGGAGCGCAGCTTCCTTGCCGAAATTTCGGGAAAAACTCACCACACGCACCCGGTATTCAGCCCTTTGACACAGAGCGCGGAGCTTTTCCATCGTGGCATCCCTGCTGCCGTCGTTAACAAAGATCAGTTCTGTATCCGGCATCAGATCCCCGAGTTCCTTTACGGTCTCTTCATAAAACAGATCAATATTACCTTCTTCGTTGAAACAAGGTACGATCACAGATAAAAGCATTCTGTTCCCTCTTTCCAACCATGCCGCCCGCAGAAGATACTTGCTCTGCGGAACAGAATGATCTTTTAGTCAAAAGGTTTTTTATGCACTTTGGCGGGACGGACCTGACTGGCCCGCCATCTCCCGCTTACGTCATGCAATGCGCATTATTCCTTGTTACTTTTTCTCTCTTCCCCGGAAAACAATAAAGCGGCTGATGAAATAATTTCCGATCACGACCAGGACCTGTGTCTCGAGCTTGGCAATCAGTTCATTCTGATGAATGATATTATACAGCACATACACTCCGCCGACCTCGATGACCATAGTGGCCAGTCTTGCTCCGATGAAACGCCCGCATTCTGCCGCGAGCTCTCCCAGACTGCTGCAATGAGACCGGAATACGATCAGCTTGTTGGTCACATAGGCAAACAGGATGGACACGGAAACAGAAATAATGTTGCTGATATTGACTTCCAGATGGATCACACGGCACAGGACCGTAAATACCACCAGGTTGACCAGCGTTGTGCAGCCCCCGATGAAAAGATAACGCATTCCCTCAGAGGTCAGAAAGGCGATAATACGGTCTTTCGCTGTTCTGTCATTTCCGCCGCTGTTTCTATTATTATTTGTGTGATCGGTGGATTTCAACATACGTAAGCTATGACCTCCTGTTCACAAACATGTATGGTCTCCTGTTTACAAACATGCGCGGCCTCTTGTTCACAAACATGCATGGTCTCCTGTTCGCAAACATGCATAGTCTCCTGTTCGCTATTTCTTCTTTCTGCCGGCAAGCAGTCTGTACAAAATATCAATCAGGAGAACTCCGAAGGCCGCGGCGGAGATATACATTCCCTCCCTGAGGAAGGGAACCTTATATGTGAGCTCAATCTCGTTTGTACCGTCCAGCAGAGGAATCGTGATCATCGTTCCGGCAACTGTATCCGGATGTACGGGCTCACCGTTCCTCAGGGCCTGCCATCCCTTGGACCACGGCACCAGAAGACACAGACTCTGTCCCGGCTTTCCTTGCAGACTGCAGGTGACATGCCCGTTTTCAATCGTAAGATCCTCTTCCGCCACCTGACCCTTGCGGATCGTGTTCACTGCTTCCTGCAGCGCATCGAGATTGAGTCCGTAAAACTGATAGTCACGGAAGGAAACATCCTTTTCAGATCGGAAAACAACTGTGCGGACATCTGCATAACTGTCCGTTTTCAGGGAAGCCAGTACTTCCTGATCATAGTCCGCTGCTGCCTTCTGCAGCTCTGTCTTCTTCGCCTGTACATCACTCTCCTGTCCGGCATGGGGCGATTGTCCGTCTTCTACGGAGGATTCTTTGGCCCGTCTGGCAATCGCCTGCAGACTCTCAGACGCAGTGGATTTCTCCTGTTCCTGGCGGCTTCTGATCATAAAGACCGCGGGGGATGTCCACCGGCAATATCCGAAGGGCTCTGCACCGTTGATGGACATCAGTCCGGACATTTTTTCAGGCCAGGGCAGATTTCCGTAGGCAACATAATTCCCATCCGGAACATACACATTGAAATAGGTCAGGTTATCCTTCTTCTCATAGGTCCAGGAAAGAGGAGTGTAGATCTCCGTCTCTGTGCCGCACAGAACGGAAAACAGTGTGTTCTGATAGACGAAGGTCTTGTCATAGCGCATGGTCGGCAGCTTTGATCCGTCATAGGTAAATGCCATCGGCAGGGCATAAGGATTGCGATATACTGCACGGCCGTTGAACGGCTCCACACCTTCTACCGGTTCAAGCCCCCGGATCGGTGTGCTCTGAAGATAATATTTGACGCCGAGGAAAGAATCCGAAGGAATCACGGGGTCACGCACAACCATAATGCAGCCCGCCTCATCCCGGTAGCCCAGCCTCCACATCAGAGAAAGCTGTGTATTGTCAGGGCTGGACGTGTAGGCAGCATTGGACCAGTAATTCTGTGCCAGAGAGTCGTTCAGGAAGGACGTCAGATCGTCCTCATAGTGATAGCGTGTCCTGTCCTGTGCGATCCTGTAGTATCCGCTGTCGACCGCCCGCAGCTCGGAGAGCTGTTTCTGCATTCCTTCCGAATACTCCATATACAGGGTCTGTGAATGGTCCGAATGTCCCTTCCAGAAGCTGAGAGCATTTGCCCAAAGCTCTGCGCCCGTGATCACAATTAGCAGGATTCCCGCCGTAACTCTCACCAGGCCGGCTATATTAAAACCTCCTTCTTTTCCGCCTTTTTCCCCCGGCTTCAAAGAAGTCAGCAGGACGGTCAGCACAGCCAGTGCAATAACCGCTGCCGCTGTCTGGAACAAAGCTTTATGCCTTCCGACAATCCCGATTCCGTATTCTGCAAACTCCCCGCTTCCAATCCCGTTCAGCTTCAGGATTCCCGCCGCAAACAGGATGGATAGCAGGATCATAAAGACCTTTGACCAGCGTTCCTCTTCCGCGTGGCTCAGACAGGCCCCGGCGCCGAAAAGGAGAGCGAAACAGACCAGGTGGCTGTATCTGTACCAATAGCTGTCAGCCCTCTTCAGCAGCGAGAAGATCATCATGGCAGGTTCCCAGTGCAGCATCAGGAAACAGATCACCAGCAGACACAGATATGCGATTTTCTGCCTGATTTTCCAATGCCCTGAAAACAGAAGACCCAGTGAAGCAAATACAGCGATCCCTCCGCAGAAAAGGGCCGCAAATCCGTAATCGCTGGTAGTACCTATCACATAGCCCTTCAGAGACGAGAGCAGATCTCCGACGAATTTCATCTGGATCTCTATATCATCATACTGACCCCTGCCCTGGCGTATGGCGCTGATCGCAGGAAGGAACAAGACCGCACTCATGGCGACACCGAGTCCCATTCCCCAGACATACCTGCAGAAAGAGACGACAAATTCCGTAATACCCAGCTGGGGAAGGGATGTGCGTCTCCTGCTTCCGCTGTATCTGCGGTCCGGTACCCCTGACGCCTTCAATTTTTTTTCCGGTATTATAGTATCCCGGAAAAAGAACTCGAACATGAACCAAATCCCGGAAAACAGGCAGTTGATCCCCGCTATATACCAGTTACATAAGATGCACACTGTGACCGCCAGGACCAGCCTCCAGACGCTCTTCCTGTTGAGCACCTCATAGACTCCCAATAGGATCAGAGGCAGCATGTAGATACCGTCCAGCCACATGATATTGCTGCTCTGCGCAATCTGATACTGCATCAGCCCATATCCCATGGACAGGGCTATGACAAAGACCGGCCGGATCCTGTCCTCAAAACGCCTTTGCAGAAACCACGAAAACGTTGCGCCTGCGGTCGCCAGCTTCAGCGCGACAGCTACATCAAAAAAGCGATAGACGCCTTCTTTTCCAAAAAAGTACAAGAGCAGATTGAAAGGGGATGCCAGGTAATAACTGAACATTCCAACCGAACTTCCGCCCAACATATTGCTGAAATCGTAGGTCAGCGAACGGGTACCGTGCAGTACGTCCACATAATAGGTGAAGAAATCAATGTACTGTATCTTGGCATCTCCGACTGCGACCGACTTCATTCCAAACGGTTCCATTCCCAGTTTGTAATAAACAAGGTTCACAACCAGCAGAATCAAGGCAAAAGAAATGCAGCACAAAAGAAACCGCGCAAACCAATTTCTGCGTACCGGCTTAAGGCTTTCCTTTTTATCTGTCTTATCTTTCCTGACCTTCTTGTCTTTTTTATCTTTTTTTTCTTTGCCCGCAGGAGGAAGGCTGTCACCGGCCTCATCAGGTCTGACATCCTGTTCCGGCTGCGTACCCGCCTGATCTGCCTGATCTGCCTGATCTGCCTCCGGTGCCTGCACAGCCGGCTCCCCGGTCCCCTCAGGCATGGCAGCCAGCTCCATATTGTCCATTGTATCTTTATCTTTCATATCAGTATTTCCAGTCAATATCCGTTTTCTCTTCAACATGCCTTATCCATTTCGGCGTATCTGTCCTAACTATTCATTTTATGCGACAAGCGTCGTATTGGCAACTAAAAAAGGGCAGAAGGATATCCCGCTGCAAAAGGGGCTGAATATACATTGCTCAGCCGCGTCGCAAAAAATGTCATAAAAAAACCTATGCAGGAAATCCTGCATAGGATAAAAAAACATGCCCAGAGCCGGAATCGAACCAGCGACACGAGGATTTTCAGTCCTCTGCTCTACCAACTGAGCTATCTGGGCATAGTAGCGGGGGGAGGATTTGAACCTCCGACCTTCGGGTTATGAGCCCGACGAGCTTCCAGACTGCTCCACCCCGCGTCATTATAAGACGCCATATAGACGATTGAGTGGATGGGGGTGGATTCGAACCACCGAAGTCACTGACAACAGATTTACAGTCTGCCCCCTTTGGCCACTCGGGAACCCATCCATGTTTATAAATTTTAAAAGCCGATGATCGGACTCGAACCGATAACCTGCTGATTACAAATCAGCTGCTCTGCCAATTGAGCCACATCGGCAAATCTTGTAACTTACTTATAACCACAAGAAAAGTGGGACCTACAGGGCTCGAACCTGTGACCCTCTGCTTGTAAGGCAGATGCTCTCCCAGCTGAGCTAAGATCCCATTTGAAACGACCCAAGCGGGACTCGAACCCGCGACCTCCGCCGTGACAGGGCGGCGCTCTAACCAACTGAGCCATTGGGCCTTAAAGGTACATACCTTCAAAACTTCATACAGATTGCTTTCCGAGTTGCTTTGGTCAAGCCCTCGACCGATTAGTAACAGTCAGCTCCACACGTTACCGTGCTTCCA
>CACZFF010000009.1 GCA_902780385.1 uncultured Lachnospiraceae bacterium | reverse complement strand
TCATACAAAAATATTTCAACTTTTTCACTTGATCACGATTGAAAAGCAAGCTTCAGCTAAAAAAGGTTTGGATTTTATTTTGGTTTGGATAACGCAAATCATGCGGCCGAATATTCACACTCTTCCAACCCCTTAATCGGTACTGCTCAGCCTGTTCCTGCTTTTTGATGTTCTTTTTCAGCTTCAGATAATGCTCATACTCTTCCGGATGGCCGTTCTTCCACTCTCTGGTCAGATGATACCAGCGCTTATGGCAGCCGTTCAATTCTGTCTCCAAAGCTGCGATATACGACTCCCAGCCACGATCCCATGCTGATTCAGTGCAAAGAACCCCATCAGCAGATGTCACCACATAGCCCACCTGACTGTCATCTTCAAAATATTTTTTCAGCGGCTCCAACAGTGGAACACGACGAACTGAAGATTCCGTTTTCGGATCCTTGACAACAGGCTTGGTTTCTGCAAAAGAAACCGCTTCATCAATGCTGATAACATCATTCTCGACATCATCATACTCCAACGCCAGCAGTTCGCCACGCCGCAACCCAGCATAAAGCATGATCATGGCAGCCTTTTGCATCCGGTGCGGCACCGTTTCTATCAGCCGCCGCTCTTCGTCGGTAATGGCACGATGGGATGCCGCTGTCCCCTTCGGAGCCTTCACAACTGTAGAGCGAAACGGATTCCGACTGGCATAACCCGACTCCTTTGCAGCGTCAAAGATACCCCTGAAGAGCTGTCCCGCCTTGGTAATCATGGATTTACTCGTCCCAACAAAGCTTTTCCAAACGACAGCTACATCATCCGGCGTAACAGAAGAAAGATAATAATCGCCGATAGAGTCATTCAGACGCCGGACGATTGATTCATATTGGCGAAAAGTACCAGTCTGAATGCCAGTCTTATAATTTTTGAGCCAGTCTTCCGAGTACTGGCGAACAGTCATCTGCCGGATTTCTCCAATCCCATGCTCACACCGGTACTTGTATTCATCCCTTTTTCTAGTAGCTTCTGCAAGTGTCTTGCCATAGAAACATTTTTCTTTATAACGGCACATATATCGACTGTCTTTACGCTTTGCCAGCTTCTGCATCATGCTCATCCCCCTTTATCGTTATAAGACATCGGCCGGGGAATTTAGGGTTCCCCGGCCAGATCCATCAACCAGCGACTACCCTGTGGTTTCTCATCCACGAATCAAAGGCCGACTGGGAAACCATCAGAATCTGATACTTCTCAGAGCCTAAATTTACGCAGTCTCCCATCTCTTTCATCTTGCGCTTTGCACAAGGCCGCTTCACCTGCAACATTGTTGCCACATCATCAACCGTCAACCAAAGCTTTTTCGGGTCAAGCTTCAACCTTCACACCTGCCTTTTCTGTAATCAGTTTCCTTCTTATGTGATCCTGCAGCCATTCATCCACCTTGCTCTCCACAACAAAGATCCGGCCGCCAATAGTAACCGACGGGAAGCCGTCCTGCTTCACCAGCCGGTAGATGCTCGCCAGACCAATCGGGATATCCAGCTCCCGATTGATCCTGGTGTAAAACTGCTTGGGAGAGATCAGCGCATAAGTCTGAAATTCTCAGGCAGTTCCTCCCATATTGGTATTGATTATAACATCGCGGCTACAGGTTTGATCGACAACCGCAGTGGATATACCATGGAGCACTCTGGTAAAATAGAAAGCTATTTTATTCAGTTTGGTGGTTCTGTCGCGCAGAAGTACTGTGAACTTCTGCTGGGAGAAAACCAATTTGCGGCTTTTTCTATTGGCTGGACCGAAACGTTAATGGATGTATTCGAAAAGCTTGTTCTCTTATACAAGTTCCCCGCAAGCATAACAGGCGACGTATACGCATCCATGCTTATGACGCAGATTTTGTCACGGCTCATTCTTGAAACAGATTATGGCCACCCGCTGTTTATTAAAAATGTACACGTGAAAAAAGTCTTGAATCTCCTGGATGAAGAATATATGTCAGATCTGCATCTGAATAAGATTGCCGAAGATATGCATCTGAATCCAAGCTATTTATCACGTCTCTTTTTTAAAGAGGTCGGAATTCCTTTTTCTTCCTGCCTGACTCACGTTCGTCTGAATCATGCGAAAGAACTTTTACGAATCACGGACGCCTCCATTGAAGAGATAGGTTTGCGTTGTGGCTTTTGCAACGCATCCCATTTTGTCAAGCAGTTTCATCAAAGCGAAAAAATGACACCTCTCCAATATCGAAAGCTTCATATTTGCGCGACTCCCGGCTTTTAGAAATGTTACACGTCCCGGCGCGCAGCGGCTTGCTTCAAAATATAATTTCTTTTTATCTTCAGCTAGTGCATCACTTTCCGGGCCAGGGACATAACCCGGGGCCAGCAGGATTCAAAAAACATCCGATAGCTTTCACAGTATTTGTTCTCACCCAGGGGCTCCCGATCCCGGCGGCAGCCGCCTCGGCAGATAGAAAGCCAGGAGCATTTCATGCAGGAAGAAGGGAGCGGTCGTGCGGTTTCAGCAAAATGAAGTGCCGGGCCGCTTTTGCGCATGCGCATCAGGGAATCCTGGTGCACATTTCCCATCCGCCAGGCATCCAGCACATAAAAATCGCAGGGATATACGCTGCCATCCGATTCCACCAGAAAATAGTTCCCGCAGCCGCCCCGCATTCCGCAGGCTTCCGGCTCCATCCCCATGGCCAGGGAAAGGTAATTGTCAAACCGACGCTCACTGACCGGATGTCCCGAAAAGAAAGCCGCCTCATACAGCCCAAAGGTATCGATCAGGAACTGCCCATATGCGGAGGCTGTGAGGGAATAATCCTGAAGAGGACGGTCAAAGTCGTCAATGCAGGGAATAAACTGAAGATATTTGTGTTCCTTCAGGCTATCCCAGCACTCCCTGGCGTGAAGGGCCACGGGCTGCGTTACTACGCAGAGAATGTTATATTCCGCGCCGGTTTTTTTCAGCAGCCGGAGGCCACGCAGGACTTCAGCATGGGTTCCCTGTCCTTCCGCATTCCGCCGGAGGGCATCATGGAGAGCTGGAGATCCATCCAGGGAGACGCCTGTCAGGAAATGATGCTCCGCCAGAAAACGGCAGAATTCTGCTGTCAGCAGAGTCCCGTTAGTCTGCAGGGCATAATGGATTTCAAGATGCCGGGTGTTGTACTGATCCACGGTGCGCACAAAATCCTGGAAAAAGGACAGCCCTGCCAGGGTGGGCTCGCCGCCCTGAAAAGCGAAGGAAATGGTTCTGTCCGCATAATGGAACGCGCGGCGGATCAGCTCATGCATGGTCTCCGGCTGCATCAGGCCGTAGGACGCCGTTTCCCGGTGGGAGGCCACATCCGCATAGAAGCAGTAGCGGCATCGCATGTTGCAGGCAGAGGACGCGGGTTTAATCATCATGGCCAGTGGCGGCATGGGACAGCTCCTTCTCAATCGGGTTTTTGTTCATTCCGACAATGCTCCAAAATTATAGAGGACTTCGGTGCGATTGTCAAATCGATCCAAGCTTCTTCCCCAGGCCGCAGCCTCATGGCTGTCAGGTTCGCGAATGAATATAACGCTGGAAATGCCTTTCTGCCTGTTGTATAATATAATCAGATATTTGCTTTGCATCAGGCAGGAAGGTTGTGGATCACTATGCCGCACAGGACAGGGGATCGAAACAAACGGTGCCGCCGTGGTAAGAGCGATTACCGGAAATATTTTATTTCCTATTGCTGCATTGCACTGATTCCAGTGCTGATTGTGGGAGCAGCGGTATTTTTCATGCTGCGATTCCATTATGCAAACACTTCCCAGGAGCTATACCGGCGTACAGTGACGCAGTTTGCGGATCACTTGGACGCCTTGATTCGTGAATATCAGACATCGGTCAACAATATATCTTTGGACATGTCGGAGGAAACGGAGCGAGAAAACGAACGGATTACGGCCTATCTTCGGGTTTTGCAGAACAGCCACTCTTTGCGGGCAAGGACCTGCTATTATGCCATCGGGAGTATGAATATTCATACCGCGGACGGTGTAATGAGCTATCAGGAATTTGAAGAACGGATGGCAGATGAATTCAGCGCGGACTACTCCAGCTTTTTCACACGGCTGAACAGTGCACTGAATCTGACGGTGATTCCGCTGTATACGGCTCCCGGTGCGGGCAATCTGGCGGGATCGCTGGCGGTGCTGGTGCCTTATTATGGACAGGAGCCGGCACAGCGGGGTGTATTTGCCTTTATTGTGGATAGTGGCGAGCTTTTGAGTGCCGCGTCGGACTACATTGGCACCGAACCGGGCTACTTCTATCTGTATTCATCAAATCTGACGCTGCTGTATGCGTGGGAAAACATGGCGCAGGAGGAAGGTGCCAGGCTGCGGATGATTCGGAATGCGGCCGGGAAAATTTCCTCCTTCAATCTTGGCGGGGAATCCTGGGACGTGCTTCACATGCTGAGCAATCAGAATGGACTGCACATTGTGGCCGGCGTACACCTGGAGCGGCTTTATTTTGACAGCCGTGAAATGAGCGGCAGAATGGTGCTGATTCTTCTGCCCACAATGGGGGGGCTGATTTTGCTGGCCTATGCGCTGGCCAGATACTCCTACCGACCGATTCGAAAGCTGCTGAACACCGCGGGGGGCGGAACCGATATTCAGGCCGAAAACGGAGAACTGGAATACATCGACCGGCATCTGAAAAACGTGCAGACCCAGATGAAGAAACTGAACGATACCATCGCCAGTCAGCAACCGTATGTGCGCACGCAGATGCTGGCCGGCATGCTGCGGGGACGGTACGACGAGGAACAGGCGAAGCAGATTTTTCCTGAAATAGCAAAGGGCGGGAATGTATATGCGGTGCTGACGGTGCCCAGAGACCGGAACCCGGCGCTTCTGCAGGCTGCGATGCGGGAGATTCGAATGGAAGACATGACCCTTTACAGCGTGTGGCTGGAGGGGGATGAATGCTTTGCGTTCATCTGTCTGCCGAAAGGAACGGAAGACCAGCGGAAAGAGCAGTGCCTGGAACTGTCGGATCAGCTGTTGGCCTTTGGCCTTGAGAACCCCAGACTGTACTGCGGAGGAATGGCAGATGGGATCCGGAACCTGCCGGGCAGCTTCCTGGAGGCCTATATTGTGCTGAACAATCGGAAGCGGGATAGCGGAGAACGGGTATACCTGTATGAAGCAGATGATACGCCAGCGGAAGGAGGCAGTGGACGGGCTTCAGCATACGATCTCTACCTGCAAAGCCTGCGCAGCGTGGATTATTCAGCAGCCAGCGCTCAGTTGGAGAATCTGCTGGGCAACATGAACGCTGAGTTTCCCCATGGAGGAATGCTGAACACCGGATACATGCGATACAACCTGTATGTGAACGCGCTGAGCGCATGCGAACCGGAAGCGGCGCGTCAGTTTGGTCAGGAGCACACAACAGCGGAGGCCTTCAGCGATGAGAAAGCTTTCGCTGCGCTGATGCGGGAACTGACGAGAAAAAACTGTGCGGCGGTGGAAGAACGGCGCAAGGCAGAGACACAGAAAAAGCGGGACAATATTCTGAAACTGATTCAGGAGCATGGCTGTGAGCCGGATTTCTCGCTGGGGAGACTATCGGAGATGGCGGGATATTCCCCGACGTACATCAACCATTTTCTGCGTGATGAAACAGGGTTGACTTATATACAGGTGGTATCCGGACTGCGAATGGAAAAAGCCAGGGCACTGCTGACCGGAACAGACCTTGTAATCCGGGATGTTGTGACGGAATGCGGATATATGGATCTGGCGAGCTTCACCCGTAAATTCAAGGAATACGCCGGTGTCACACCTGGGGAATACAGGGCGCAGCACCAGAAAGAATGAGTGAGAAAGTAAGAAAAGGGCAGCAAACAGGCGCCTTTGCGATTCAGGCTTTGAAAATCGCAAAGGCGTTTGTTTTTTGCATAGTTGTTAAATTGCGATTTAGCAAATGGGAAATAAAAAGACAAATTGAACAAAAATACACGCAACGGTACACTTGAGATGCTCAATGGTGAGACAGATTTTGTTTATAGTCATCCGGATCAATTGTCTGATGTAAATGGACGTTCGTGGAGGAAAAAGGCATGCGGAAGAAAAGCGCGATCAGGAAGCCGTCTGGCAGGTCCCTGAGGAAGAAGCTTTACAGATATCGCTACATCTATCTGATGCTGCTGCCCGTTGTGCTGTACTATGTGATCTTCCATTATGCAGGGATCTATTACTCCGTGATCGCTTTCCTGGATTACAAGCCGATGAAGGGTATCAGCGGCAGCCGCTTTGTGGGGCTGAAATATTTTGAAGAATTTCTGAAAAGCATTTATGCCTGGCGGCTGATCCGGAATACGCTGTTGATTAACCTTTATCAGATTTTGTTCGCCTTTACGGCTTCCATTGTGCTGGCCCTGCTGATTCACCAGATGCGGGATAACAAATACAAGAATGTGATTCAGACGATTACCTACATGCCGCATTTCATCTCCATCGTGGTGGTCTGCAGCCTGCTGACGGAATTCAGTGAGTCTGACGGGCTCATTAACGATGTATTGGCAGCCTTCGGAGTGGAACGTACGAATCTGCTGAGTGATCCCAAATATTTCCGGACGCTGTTTGTGGGAAGTGAAATCTGGCAGAACGTAGGATGGGGGACCATTATTTATCTGGCCACGCTGAGTGGAGTGGATCAATCGCTGCATGAAGCGGCGGCGATGGACGGTGCAGGACGGATTCAGCGGATCATTCATGTAAATATCCCTGCGCTGATGCCGGTGATTGTGATTCAGCTGATTATGAGGGTTGGCAGGATGATGCTGGTGGGGTTCGACAAGGTGATTCTGTTGTACTCTCCCGCTACCTACGAAACGGCGGACGTGATTTCAAGCTATGTGTACCGGCGAGGCCTGTATGAAAGAAACTACAGCTATGGCGCGGCTGTCGGGCTGCTGAATTCCGTGGTGAATCTGGCGATCCTGACAGGGGCCAATGCTTTCAGCCGTCGGGTGAACGACACGAGCCTGTGGTGAGGAGGGCGCAGAATGATTGAACGCAGAAACTTCGGACAGAAATGTCTGACAGCCTTGAACTACGCGTTTATTACGGCCCTTTCTCTGGTGTGCCTGTATCCGCTGCTGCATGTGCTGTTTGCCTCCTTCAGTGATCCGATCCTGCTGATTCGGCATCGTGGACTGATGCTGGGTCCCCAGGGATTCAGCCTGAGGGGGTATGAGACGGTATTCCGGAACCCGAATATATTGCAGGGATACGGAAATACGATGTTCTATGTGATTGTCGGGACAACAATCAATATGATTCTGACCCCGCTGGGGGCCTATGCGTTGAGCCGGCAGGGATGGCCGTTCCGGAAGTTTTTCGTATTCATGTTTGTGTTTACGATGTACTTCAGCGTGGGGATTGTGCCGTCCTTTATGCTGGTTAAATCCTTGGGAATGCTGGATAGCCGGTGGGCCATCATCCTGCCTACGGCGGTGAACACCTGGAACCTGATTGTGATGCGAACGGCTTTCGCGGGAGTTCCCAATGAACTGCAGGAATCTGCCTATCTGGATGGGGCCAGCGATCTGCGGATTCTTGTGCAGATCTACATGCCAGTCACGAAGGCCACAATGGCGGTGATGGTGTTGTTTTATGTGGTGGAACACTGGAACGAGTGGTTTCACTCCATGATTTATCTGACCAACAACCGGTATTATCCGCTGCACCCCTGCACATGTGTTCAGGTGCATGCAGGATGCCGTAAAAAGAAGCAATTCAAGAGAAAGCAGTAAAACGGGAGGAAGTGGCAGGAATGTCCAACACAGTTAAAATCAAAAACAAAAAGAAAAAAAATGAAGTGAAGGTCAATTATAAGCTCTGGGCAATTATCTTCGGTATTTTTGTAGCCGTGATCGTGGTGGGTTCAGTCTGGGCCTCTTTCCATTGGGGTGTCGGTATGGGAACCATCGGCGATAAGCAGATGTCGTCTGAAGATGCTGCAGCAGCTGCATCCGAGATCGCTGCTTCAGCAGCAACAGATGCCGTCGTCCTGACTCCGGAGCAGCTCGAACAGATGGGGCTTACTGTCAATGGGCAGCAAGAGGGTGCCGAAGAGGCTGCAGAGGGCGAAGCGGAAGCAGCCGGAGAAGAAGCAGGCGCTGCCGAAGAAGCCGGCGAAGATGCAGCTGCTGCCGAAGATGCCGGCGCGGAGGCAAAAGACGCAGGGTCCAACTGATCCGCTGCTGATCTTAATATAGCCGGTGGGGCGCTGTTGTCTTTGTAAACTTTATATGGCACTTCAGCTCTTACAGATTTGACAAATTAGATACAGACCGGTGCAGCCTGTTTGCGGGTGCGCCGGTCTGTTTTGCACCGGAGGAGGATGGCTTTTGTGATGAAGAAAAGGGGCTGCCGGAAGAACTGCCGGATGAAAATAGTCCTTTCCCTGGCGATAACAGCTTCTATGACGGCTTCTTTGCTCACGGGCTGCAACGGAGCCGGCGGAAAAAGAGATGCTTCAGATCAGGCCGGGCAGATCGCTTCTGAGTCGGTTTCACCAATGCCCGGAACGGAGCAAACGATTTCAGGCAATTCGGCTGCGGAATCAGCTTCAGCAGTGTCTGGAACTGAGCAGGCGGGCCCCGACAGTACAGCTGCGGAATCTGTTATTGCTTCAAAAGAAAAGTCTTTGCCGATGGATACGGAGACAGCTTCAGAAGCAGTTGTTTATGGTGATGAACGTGCGGACCTGTATCTGCCTCTTCTGGAGGGAAAACGCACAGCTGTTTTTTCCAACCAGACAGGGATCGTGGGAAACGCAATCATAGAAGAGGAGCCTGCAGAGAGCGCCGCCGGGGATGTTCCGATGGATACCGGTATCAACGCAGAAACGGAATCTGACAAGGGTGAAGATATGGAAGGCAGCGAAGACCGGGAAGACAGCGAAGACTGGGAAGACAGCAGAGCTGCGGCGGATTCTGCGCAGGCAGAAGGCCTTGTGCCTTTCGGACAGAATGCGGATGGCACACCGATGGAATACGGCGAACACATTCTGGATGCTCTGATCCGGCAGGGCGTCGATGTGACAGTGGCTTTTTCTCCGGAACACGGTTTCCGCGGAACAGAAGATGCCGGGGCGCAGGTGGAAAGCTACACGGACGAGAAGACAGGTGTACCGGTCGTCTCCCTCTATGGCAGCGGATCCATGTACCCTTCCGATGCGGATCTTGATCGTTTTGACACGCTTGTTGTAGACATCCAGGATGTGGGGCTTCGTTTCTATACCTACTATATTTCCATGTATTACCTCATGGATGCCTGTGCGGAGGCCGGCAAGGAAGTGGTGATTCTGGACCGCCCCAATCCCAACGGTTTCTATGTGGACGGCCCGATCCTGCAGGACGGTTTTTATTCCGGCGTCGGTATGCTGCCGATCCCGGTCGTGCATGGCATGACCCTGGGTGAACTGGCACAGATGATCAACGGCGAGGGTTGGCTGCCGGCCGGAAAGGATGCCTGCAGCCTGACAGTGGTGCCCTGTGATCATTACAGACATGACACACTGACCGCGCTGGTGACTCGACCTTCTCCCAACCTCAAGGATATGCGGGCTGTCTATCTCTATCCTTCCACCTGCCTGTTTGAAAAAACGGCCTGTTCCGTCGGGCGGGGAACGGCACATCCTTTTGAGATTTTCGGCAGTCCATGGCTGGAAGGCACGGAGGGATATGATTTCACATTTACACCTGAGGACATGGAGGGCGCACATTCGCCTGCCTTCCAGGGACAGACCTGTTACGGGAAAGACCTGAGGGAAATCCCTCTTGCACAGATTCTGGACGAGCATTTCAACCTGGACTATGTGATCGATACCCGCAATATTATGAAGATACAGAACCCGGGGATCTCCTTTTTCGGAAACCCGGACGGAGACGGGCACTACTGGATCGATTATCTGTGCGGCACGGACCGGATCCGCCTTATGATCGAGGAGGGCAGGAGCGCAGAGGAGATCAGCGCCTCCTGGCAGGAGGACGTGGAAGCCTTCAAAGCACAGCGCAGGCCCTATCTGTTGTATGAGGAATAGGTTCCTTGAGGAAATAAACTGAAAAAAACGCTGTTTTCTGACAGTTCACCGGGCTTGGTGAAGGCAGAGAACAGCGTTTTTTGATTTTGGAAGAGAAAAGCAGTGAAGGTTTTTGCGGCCATGGCCTGCTATAAGATCGTTGACTGTGCCCTCAGGACGGGCAGCAGGTGTTTTTTGCGGTAATTCCGGTATAGCAGCCAGGAGAAGAAGGCGACGAGGACGTCGCTCACAAGCTGGGACCAGGCCAGGCCGTATTGGCCGAAGAACCTGTCCAGGATGAAGAGCATGGGAATGTTGATCATGAACCAGCGCATGATGACCAGGAAGAGGGCCATGCGTCCCTGCCCCAGGGCCTGGAAAAAGTAGACATAGATGAAGCTCAGGAACATCATGATGGTCGCCAGGACCCGGATGCGGAGGAAATCGGTGCCCAGGGCCACAGTGGCGGGATCCTTGATAAAGATCCGGATCAGGTAAGGCGCAAAGAGCTCATAGAGGGCAATGCTGCCGATACTGATCGCAATGCCTGCGGCACGCGTGGCCTTCAGTACAGACTGCATGCGGGCATAGTTTTTGGCGGAGTAGTTGTAGGCGGCCAGGGGCACCATGCCCAGACAGAGTCCGATGCCGACGTTGAGGGGCAGGCGCTCCGCCTTGAGGACAATACCGATGGCGGCCAGCGCGATGTCGCTGTGGGCGGCCATCAGGCGATCCAGGACAATGTAGTCCAGGTCGAAGAGGAAGGGACCCATGGCGGCCGGGATGCCCACGCCGAAAAAGGATGCCAGAAGAACAGAGCCCGGAAGCCCGTCCTTGAGGGAAAAATGCAGGATGGGATTGTGCAGGCGCAGGATGGTGATCACAAAATAGGTGCAGGTGAAGGTGTTGGTCAGGGCAGTGGCCAGACCGGCGCCCAGGATCTCATGGCCGGGCGGCAACAGCACGAACATGAAGATGGGATCCAGGATGATATTGATGATCCCTCCCATGGAGATGGCAAAGCCCGCCTGTTTGGAACAGCCCACATTTCGCAGCAGATTTCCCATGGTCATGGCTGTGATCGTGGGTGTGCCGCCCAGTACGATGACGCAGGTGCAGTACTGCCTGGCAAAGTCATAGGTCTGACTGCTGGCACCCAGAAGAGTCAGCAGAGGGTGCATGAAGACGGCGGTCATGACCGCAAAAAACAGACCCATAAAGGCGGAAAACCAGATGCTGAAGGAGGCGATACGGCGGGCGCTGCGGGGATTCCGCGCACCCATCAGCCGGGCGATCAGGGTCCCGCCGCCCGTTCCTGCTATGTTTGCGACCGCGATGCAGACATTGAAAATGGGCAGGATCAGTGCCGCGCCGGCCACCATATAGGGGTTGTTGGTGCGCCCGATATAAAAGGTGTCCGCCATGTTGTAGATCAGGACGATCATCTGGGAGATCACCGTGGGCACAGCCATGGTCGCAAGCGCTTTTGGAACCGGCATCTTTTCAAAGAGCCAGCGGTTTTTTTCTTCCTCCCGGCCTTCCTCTGATGAGACAGGGGCAGGGTCCTGCTGCAGATTGTCCTGCGGAGGATCCGCTTTCATTTTTTCTGTAGTCGTATCTTTATTCGACATTTCTCTATCCATTGATCTGAAGTAACGGGCTGCGCTGCCCTTTTATAAAACAGAGCCTGATGAATCTTTTTTATTGTAACACATTAAGAATGGGGACGGTCCTTTTGTTTCGGTGGCGTTTGGGGACGGTCCTTTTGTTTCTGTCCCCATGTGTTCAAGAACAAAACATGGGGACAGAAACAAAAGGACCGTCCCAATGACATTAAGGTATGAAAACAGAAAATAATAGTGTATTATTCAGGATAAGGTAAATTCAAACGGAACACAGCCAGTTCTCGGGTTTACGGCCAGAAATTTTTATTTTTGGAAAAGGCAAACAGACAGTCTGGGGAGACTGCCTACTGAAAGGTGTTTTATTGTTTTGAGTTTATCTGTAGTTTAGTGTATCAGCCGACTGGCGCCGCATGTTCCTTTTGAATTTACGGCCCGGTCGGACTGGTACCAGGTATCTACAGATCATACTTGTCAGATCTTCTATCCTGCCTTTTAAAAAGAGTATACAATTCTTCTGTGTCTGAGTATGGTTCAGTACATAGGTGTATTTTTCTGTTTTTTTCTTAATATCCCCGACAGCGGATGCAACAAATGATGAAAAATTATATAAAGTCAGCTTGGCATAGATCTCCTGAATGAGGAACTCTCTTTTCAGAGAGTGGATATGGACCATGTTTCCTGCATATTTCAGATATCGGTATGCCACTTCATGATTCCAGCGGAGGTTGTAGAGCTCCTTGATCGTCTGCAGAGGAAAAGCATACTTTGGAAGATTTGTCACAATATACTCATAAGAATCTTCTCCAATAGGAAATTTCAGGACACGAAGCTGCAATGCATCGGTATTATCTGATCCGGGCTCAATAAAATCGTAGTGCCGGGATTTTGATAAACAATGATAATTCTGCAGCTGAGCATTCTTTTTCGTCCTTCTGCGTCCGATATGAACCGTTATGCTTTCGTCTTCAGTCTCCTTCTCCAGCCAGTGTTTCGGCCCTTTATACATGGATTCTGCAAAAGCCGCCGGAACACGGATCAGGAAAAGCTGTTTATTGTGGATGGCATGACCAAAGATGTTATAAGAAGCATAGCCTCTGTCGGCTATAAAGATCTGCTTTCTGCCAGAATCCTTTTGTCTGCCAAGCAGTCTGCAGAAGGCACCTTTTTCGTCCATTTCCCGTATACCCTGAAGCTCGGCATCCAGAAAAATGTCATTTAAGAGGTCATAAAAGGTATTCAGGTGTACCTGGTTTATGCCTTTACGCCCTTGAATACAATTGATATGACTGAACGCATCAGAAGGATTATAAGGAAGATTGACGCGGGAACCATCTGCTCCAATAAGCTGATATCCTCTAAACTTCTTTAAAATCTGTGCTTTTTGAGTAAAATGCAGAAAAAGTTCACGAAAAGCCTCTGGTTTCAATTGATTACGGCGTTGGATCATTGCAGAAGCTGTAGGCAATGAGTTTTCACCATAGAAATCAACCAGTTCGTTATTGACTGTTCCAGATTCGGCAGTCATGACAAAGAGCACAGTCTGAACAAGAGATATTTTTCTTGTCCTGGAAAAAGCAGTATCCGGGGAATTAAATGACGTTTTTTTACAAGTAAAGAGCGAGTTGATCGAAGAGATCAGGGACTCCCTGATCTGGCCGGGGGCAGTAGAATTATATTGCATAGCAACACCTCCAAAAAAATATATTTTTCAAGGCGCGCCGCATTTTTTGATCATTTTGTCAAGCTTTTTTTGTAAAAATAGCAAAAAAAATCAGAGGATATTTCACCTCTGATTGAATAAGAAACTATTGTTTTGGACACAGGGGGGGCTTACCTTAATGTCATTGGGACCGTCCCCAAACGTCAAAACAAAGGATTGCCTTGTATGCATTTCTTCTTTATAATAGATAAATGGCTTTCCAGCCTTATTTTCAGGATATCCATGTGGAAGGGATTGACAAGAGAGAAGGCTGCAGTATGATAACTGACACATTATGATAAAAATTCCCAGATCGGAAGAAAGATTAAACAAGGTTTATTTGAATGATCGGAAGAAGTGAGAATACTCGAAATCCCGGGCGGATCCGGTTTTTTGACCCTTTCGGGGGCGGGAACGGACGTGGCTCCGGCAACAATTCCGGAAACCGCAGAAACGGCGGAAATGGCAATAACGGAAACAACGGGAACGGAAATAACGGCGACGGCAACGGGGATGGCAGCGGAAACGGCCAGCCCCGTCAGAATCTTTTTATCATTCTGATCGTGACAGTCGCCCTGTTTGCCGCTTTCAGCTATTTCATGCGGGAAAACGGTGAGTCGCGCAAGATTTCCTATAACGACTTTATCAAATATATCCAACAGGAGAAGGTCACAGAGGTCGACATGAAGTCCGACCGGCTGGAGATCCATCTCAAGGACTCGGATGCGGTGCTCTACACAGGTATGGCCGAATCCGAGGACGCTCTGACCAAGCGCCTGATGGATGCCAAGATCACCTATAATCCCTATGTGCCGGACAGCTCCGGGATGGTGATGTCCTTTATTCTGTCCTATGTGCTTCCCATCCTGCTGATGTGGGGGCTTCTCAGTGTGCTCTTCCGCCGTATGGGCGGAGGCCGCGGCGGTATCATGGGAGTGGGCAAGAGCACGGCCAAGGAATATGTACAAAAGGAGACAGGTGTCACCTTCAAGGACGTGGCAGGTGAGGACGAGGCCAAAGAATCCCTGGTGGAGGTCGTCGATTTCCTGCACAATCCCGGCCGCTATGTCAAGATCGGCGCCAAGCTTCCCAAGGGAGCCCTGCTCGTGGGCCCTCCCGGAACCGGAAAGACTCTGCTGGCAAAGGCCGTGGCCGGTGAGGCACATGTGCCCTTTTTCTCCCTGACGGGTTCGGATTTCATCGAGCTCTATGTCGGCGTGGGCGCCTCCCGTGTGCGTGACCTGTTCAAAGAAGCCAATAAGAATGCACCCTGCATTATTTTCATCGATGAGATCGACGCCATCGGCCGCAGCCGCGATTCCCGCTACGGCGGAGGCAATGAGGAGCGCGAGCAGACCCTCAACCAGCTGCTCTCCGAGATGGACGGTTTCGAGGCATCCAAGGGTATTCTGATCATCGGCGCGACAAACCGCCCCGAGATCCTGGACAAGGCCCTGCTGCGCCCCGGTCGTTTTGACCGCCGTATCATCGTCGACCGCCCTGATCTCAAGGGACGTGTCGCCATCCTCAAGGTCCACGCAAAAGATGTCAAAATGGACGAGACGGTCGATCTGGAAGAGATCGCCCTGGCCACCAGCGGCGCCGTGGGCTCCGACCTGGCCAATATGATCAACGAGGCGGCCATCAACGCCGTCAAGGACCACCGCCAGTATGTCTGCCAGAAAGACCTCTTTGAGGCTGTCGAGCAGGTCCTGGTCGGCAAGGAGAAAAAAGACCGCATCATGAGTAAGGAAGAGCGCCGGATCGTGTCCTATCACGAAGTCGGACACGCTCTGATCAGCGCTGTGCAGAAAAATTCCGAGCCCGTGCAGAAGATCACCATCGTGCCCCGCACTATGGGCGCACTGGGCTATGTCATGCAGGTTCCCGAGGAGGAGAAATACCTCAACAGCAAGGCGGAACTGGAGGCCATCATCATCGGCCTGCTGGGCGGCCGCGCCGCGGAGGAGCTCAAGTTTGAGAGCGTCACCACCGGAGCCTCCAATGATATCGAGCGCGCGACTGCCCTCGCCCGCAACATGGTCACCCAGTACGGCATGAGCGAGCGCTTCGGCCTGATGGGCCTGGCAACTGTCGAGAGCCAGTATCTGGAGGGACGGGCCGTCCTCAACTGCAGTGATGTCACTGCGGCGGCCGTGGACGAGGAAGTCCGCAAGATCCTGGAGTCCAGCTATCAGGAGGCAAAGCGCATTCTGTCCGAGAACATGGATGCCATGGATGTCATCGCCGATTTCCTGATCAAACAGGAGACCATCACCGGCAAGGAATTCATGAAGATGTTCAATGATGTCCGCGCGCAGAGAGACGGCGGGCAGGCGCTGCTGACCGATCAGCAGATAGAGGATGAGGCCGGTCAGGCGGCAGCTGCGGAAGAAGCCTCAAAAACAGAAGAAACCGCTGCGGCAGAAACACCTGCAGAACCGGTAAAGTCTGCAGAAGAGGCGGCGTCCCGGGAAACAGAGGAAAGCGCGGCTGCAGAACCATCTGCAGAGATGGAAGCAGCAGAGGCTCCTGCAGAACCGGTAAAGTCTGC
This sequence comes from uncultured Lachnospiraceae bacterium, assembly GCA_902780385.1. Classification (GTDB taxonomy): domain Bacteria; phylum Bacillota; class Clostridia; order Lachnospirales; family Lachnospiraceae; genus CAG-791. The sequence goes on along the minus strand of CACZFF010000009.1, from coordinate 67,052 downwards.
AGAAGCAGCAGAGGCCCCTGCGGAACCGGGAGAGTCTGCAGAAGAGACGGAACCTCTGGAAACAGAGCAAGCCGCTGAGGCCGAAAAGTCTGCCCAAGAGCAGGCTCCCGCAGAAACAGAAGTGACCGCAGAAGAACAAGCTTCCACGGAAACAGAAGTGACCGCAGAAGAGCAGGTTCCCGCAGAAACAGAAGAATCCACTGAGAATGCAGACGGTCTCTCTCCCGAGGAACTGGTCCGCAGGACCAATTCGCCCAGGGGACGCTATTCGCATGTCTCCGCGGACGATATTTTTGGAGAGGAATGAAAGATTTTTCCGAAGATTTGAACAAACTGCCGGCGCAGCCCGGTGTTTATATCATGCACGATGAGCAGGATGCGATTATTTATGTTGGCAAGGCGGTGAACCTCCACAATCGCGTCCGCTCTTATTTTCGCAAAATCGTGGGCCGCGGTCCCCAGATCGACCGTATGGTCGGGCAGATCAGCTATTTTGAGTATATCGTGACGGATTCCGAGCTCGAAGCCCTGATCCTGGAGAACAACCTGATCAAGGAGCATCGTCCCAAGTACAACACTCTGCTCAAGGATGATAAGACCTATCCTTACATCAAGGTCACGGTTGGCGAGGCCTATCCCCGCATCCTGTTCTCCCGCCAGATGAAAAAAGACAAGTCCCGCTATTTCGGCCCCTTTTCCAGTGCCCAGGCAGTGCGCAGCACGATCGAGCTGATCAACCGCATGTACGGCCTGCGGGACTGCAACCGCGTCCTGCCCAGGGACTTCGGCAAGGACCGCCCCTGCCTGAATTTTCATATGAACCGCTGCTGCGGACCATGCACAGGGGAGATCGCCGCAGAGGAATACCGGAAGCGGATCGACATGGCGCTGGAATTTCTCTCCGGCAACTACAAACCCGTCCTCCGCGATCTGACGGAAAAAATGGAAAAGGCCTCGGAAGAGATGCACTTTGAGGAGGCCATTCACTGGCGTGATCTGCTCCAGAGCGTGCAGCAGGTCGCCCAGAAGCAGAAGATGTCCGAGGGAGTGGGTGAAAACCGCGACGTCCTCGGTGTTGCCGTGGAGCACGAAAACGCAGACGCGGACGGCGTCATACAGGTCTTTTTTGTCCGGGACGGAAAGCTCATGGGCCGCGAACACCACTACATGGTACATGTCGGCGGCCAGTCGGAGGGCGCCATCCTCTCGGAATTCATCAAACAGTTTTACGCCGCGACACCCTTTGTGCCCAGGGAGATCTTCCTTCCCGTGGAGCCGGAGGACCATCAGCTTCTGGAGGACTGGCTCAGTGCCCGCCGCGGCAGCAAGGTCACACTTTTTGTCCCCAAAAAAGGTAAAAAAGAAAAGCTCGTTGAACTGGCTGTCCAGAATGCTTCACTTGTCCTTCAGAAGGACCGCGAACGTCTGCGCCGTGAAGAGGGACGCACCATCGGAGCCGCGAAAGAGATCGCGGATCTGCTGGGACTGGCTTCTGTCCGCCGTATGGAAGCCTACGATATTTCCGACATCAGCGGATTTGCCAATGTCGGATCCATGGTGGTCTATGAAAACGGCAAACCCAAGCGCAGTGACTACCGCAAATTCCGCATCAAATCTGTCGCCGGCCCCAATGATTATGCCTGCATGCACGAGGTCCTGACCCGGCGTTTCCGCCACGGGCTGGAGGAGCAGCAGGAGATGGAGGAAAAGAACCTCGACGTGGAGCTGGGCAGCTTTACACGTTTTCCCGATCTCATCCTCATGGACGGCGGACGCGGACAGGTCAACATCGCGACCCAGGTCCTGGAGGAGCTGGGCCTGGACATCCCTGTCTGCGGCATGGTCAAGGACGACAACCACCGCACCCGCGGTCTGTATTTCAAAAATGTCGAACTTCCCATCGACACCTCAGGAGAGGGATTCAAGCTTATTACCCGCATTCAGGATGAGGCGCACCGCTTTGCCATCGAGTACCACAGATCCCTGCGCGGCAAAGCCCAGGTCACCTCGCGGCTCGATGCCATTCCCGGCGTGGGACCCGCCCGCAAAAAGGCCCTGATGCGCAGTTTCCGCTCCATAGAGGATATCATGGCGGCCACACCCGAAGAACTGGCTGCCATTCCGGAGATTCCTTCCCGTCAGGCACAGGAGATCTGGAAATTCTTCCACTCCGATGAGCAGAAAGATATTTCTGTTTCAGACTGACTGCGGCTGTATATTTTTTCGACAGAGATCAATGTTCCCTTTTTGTCCCTGACTCCCTGACATTGAGGCATTCCAAAAGAGATAATTATCATGAAAATGACCATAGATGCCGAACCCCGTGAACTGGTGCTCCGGGATTTCGACGCACATACAGCTTCCGGCCGTGCCCAGATTGAAGAGATGCGGCAGGGAACAGCGACTTATAAGGGAGTGCCGATCAAATTCGGCTATCTCCCCAAATATTTTTCCGAAGAAGGTTTTGCGAAGTTGAAAAGTGACCTGGAGCAGGCCTGGAGGATTCTGGTCCGTGTGATCGGGGAATACCTGGACAAGCCTGATTACCGTGCCCTGTTCGGCTTTTCGCCGGAGCTCGAGGAGATGATCCTGCACCGCCCCGACTACAGCACTCTGCTGCCGGTCTGCCGTCTGGATATTTTCCTCAACGAGGAGACGGGGCAGTTTAAATTCTGCGAGTTCAATGCCGACGGCAGCAGCGCCATGAATGAGAACGCCGAGCTCTACCGCACCTACCGCAATACCCTGCTCTACCGTGAGATGGATAAGCGGTACGACCAGGCCATGTTCGAGCTCTTTGACTCCTGGGTCCGGACCTTCCTCCGCATTTATGCAGAGGGACGAGACACAAAAGAGCAAAGTGCAGAGGGACAAAACACAAGAGAACAGAATGCAGACGGACAAAACGCAGTCGTCAGAGACGCGCTTCCCGCTGTCGCGATCGTCGATTTTCTTGAAAAAGGCTCCTCTGCCGCAGAATTTACGGCCTTCAGGGAGGCCTTTGAACGTGCCGGCTGCCGGGCCTATGTGGCGGAGATCCGCGATATGCGCTATGAGAACGGCAGGCTTGTGACCGGAGAGGGTTATGCTGTCGACGCGGTCTACCGACGCGCTGTGACCAGTGACATTCTTGCCCACAAAGAGGAGGTCGGGCCTTTTCTGCAGGCCGTCCGGGACCGCAGTGTCTGCCTGATCGGGGACTTCTGCACGCAGGTTGTGCACGATAAGGTGCTCTTCCGCATCCTGCATGATCCCCGCACAGCCGCCTTCCTTTCCGCAGAAGACAATGCCTTTGTCGCGGCCCATGTGCCCTTCACGGCAATGCTGACCCGGGAGACGGCAGACCGTGAGGACGTCCGCAGAGACAAAGATAAATGGATCATCAAACCCCGGGATTCCTATGGGGCACACGGCATTTATCCGGGCCGCCTGTGCAGTGAAAAGGAGTGGAATGAACAGCTCGACCTGCGCGCGGACACGGATTACATTCTTCAGGAATTTGTGACGCCCTATAGAACGGATAATATTTATTTCGGTGCCGGGGAACCGCGCTGGCAGTCCTTCTCCAATATGACAGGTGTCTACCTCTATGGCGGCAGGGTGGCGGGCATATACTCCCGCGCATCCGTGACCCCCATCATTTCCGTTGAGGGCGACGAGCATGAGATGACCACCATTGTGCTGAAAAAACGGTGAGGGCAGTATTTATCAGAATTCGTAAATAAAATCATAAAAAGAATCATATATAGATTCATTTATAGAAGCATATATAGTTGAGAAGGAGGTCAGGAGCACAGGTATGTCGTATGTAAGCATTGATGAAATCGTCGAAAAAATGAATCTGGTCAACCTCGCGCCCGAGATCTCCACGGAAGGGATCAAGGTCAGGCAGACTGAGGTCAACCGTCCCGCACTGGAACTGACGGGCTATTTTGATCATTTCGCAGCGGGAAGAATCCAGCTGATCGGCCTGGTGGAGCATTCCTATATCGAGCAGATGGACGAAGAGTCGGAGAGAGCCGCTTTCGAAAAGCTCTTTTCCCTGGATGTCCCCATGGTGATTTTTACCCGTGGTATGTACCCGGATGACGTCATCATGGAAATCGGACGCAAACACGGAATGCCCATGTATCTCACCAACCAGGCGACCAGTCCTTTTATGGCGGAGATCCTGCGCTGGCTCAATGTGCGCCTGGCTCCCTGCATTTCCATTCACGGTGTCCTGGTGGATGTCTACGGGATCGGTGTCCTGCTGACCGGTGACAGCGGTATCGGCAAATCCGAGGCGGCCCTGGAACTGATCAAGCGCGGCCATCGTCTTGTTGCGGACGACGTGGTCGAGATCCGCAAGGTCAGCGAGGTGACCCTGATCGGAATCGCTCCTGCCATCACCAAGCACTTTATCGAACTTCGCGGCATCGGCATCATTGATGTCAAGACCCTGTTCGGCGTTTCCAGCGTCCGTGACAGCCAGAGTATTGACATGGAGATCCATCTGGAAGAATGGGACAAGAACCGGGAATATGACCGCCTCGGCATGGAGGACAATTATTCAGAATATCTGGGCAACAAGGTGATCTGCTACCGCGTTCCGGTCCGCCCGGGCAGAAACGTGGCGATCATCTGCGAGTCCGCCGCGGCCAACCACCGCCAGAAGCTCATGGGATACAACGCCGCACATGAACTGTACAAACGTGTACAGGAAAATCTCATGCGCAAATCCAGAGAAAAAGATGAGGAAGAAGAGTGAAAAATATTGCCGATGCAATATTTTTCGCTCCGGATGTTTGTGCCGCGAAGGAGGAGGAGACGTGATTCACAGAGCATTGCAGGAGGAAATGGAGCAGATTCTGCCCCAGGGGCAGATTTATTATAATGAACCGATGGACCGGCACTGTTCGTTCCGGACCGGCGGGCCGGCGGATGTCCTTGCGGTCGTGAAGACGGAAGAGGAAATGGCATCTCTCCTGAAGCTGCTCAGGGAACGGGAAGAGCCGTATTTCCTTCTGGGAAGAGGCACAAATCTTCTGATCGGCGACGGCGGCTACCGGGGGGTGATCGTCACCGCAGCGGCTGCCCCTTCCGCGGAGGGGAGTCAGAGTGCGCAGGACCTGTCTGCAGGTTTGGAGGGGGATTTTCCTCTCGACGGAGTCTGCGTGGAGGGAAATTGCGTCACTGCCGGCGCCGGAGCCACACTCAAGGCGGCGGCACTGGCAGCCATGGAAAACGGCCTGACCGGTCTAGAATTTGCGGCTGGTATTCCCGGCACTGTGGGAGGAGGTCTGGTGATGAATGCGGGCGCCTATGACGGCGAGATCCGGTTTGTCACACGCTCGGTGCGTCTGCTGATGCCGGACGGCAGCATCCGGGACTACAGCGGCAGACAGATGGCCTTCGGCTACAGGACCAGTGTGCTGCGCAGCATCGATGCGGTGGCTCTGCGGGCACAGTTTGAACTGATGCCGGAAGATCCGGAGAAGGTGCGCGCCAGGATCGCGGATCTGGCTGAAAGGCGCCGTTCCAAACAGCCCCTGGAATATCCCAGTGCCGGCAGCACATTCAAACGGCCGGAGGGAATGTTTGCAGGCAAGCTGATCATGGACGCCGGCCTTGCCGGCTACAGTGTGGGCGGAGCACAGGTCTCCGAGAAACACTGCGGTTTTGTCATCAACAAGGGAGGAGCTACTTCCGCACAGATCCGGGAACTGATCGGTGATGTCCAGAAAAAAGTATTCGAAGACACAGGAGTCAGGCTGGAGCGTGAAGTGATTTTCCTGGGTGAATTCTGAGCCCGCACCTGAGCAATCCGGAAGAGTTTGGCATGGAGGGGGAAATATGCGTTTTGTCGTTGTGACAGGAATGAGCGGCGGCGGAAAGGCAACTGCGATCAAGATTCTCGAAGACGGAGGATATTACTGCGTCGATAATCTGCCTGTCCGCCTGATCGATAAATTTATGGAACTGGTTTTCATGCCCGGCAGCAACATAGACAAGGTTGTTCTGGGACTCGATGTGCGCGCTGACCGTCCTTTTATCTATGTGGAGGAAGATCTGTCCGCGCTGCGCGAGAGGGGATATGATTATGAGATCCTGTTCATGGACGCCAGTGACGACACACTGATCAAGCGCTATAAAGAGACTCGCCGCGCCCATCCCTGCGAGCCCCAGGGCCGTGTGGAGGACGGGATCCGCAAGGAGCGCGAGATCCTGCGCCAGATCAAATCCAAGGCGGACTATGTTTTTGATACGTCCAGTCTGCTTGTGCGAGAACTCCGCGAGGAACTGATCAGGGTTTTTGTCGACGACGAGAAATACAATTCCCTGATCGTTTCGGTCATGTCTTTCGGCTTCAAAAACGGGATCCCCCACGATGCGGATCTTGTCTTTGATGTCCGTTTTCTGCCCAATCCTTATTACATCGATGAGCTCAAGAACCTGACAGGCAATGACAAGCCTGTCTCGGATTATGTGCTCTCTTTTCCCCAGACGACCGAATTCAGGAAAATGCTGAGCAGCATGATCCGCTTCCTGATCCCCTACTATGTCGATGAGGGAAAAAACCAGCTGGTGATCGCCATCGGCTGTACGGGCGGTCAGCACCGCAGCGTGACTATTGCCAACTGCCTGTATGAGGACCTTAAGGACCATGGGGATTACGCGCTCAAGATCTACCACAGGGATTCAAAAAAGTAGAAGAAAACTGTTTTCAGACATAGGTACTTGTAAAGAACTGTACATGGAGGTGAAGCTGCCAAGATGTCTTTTTCCGGTAATCTGCGGGCGGAAGCGGCCCGACTGATCCCGCCCGGGAGGCAGGACAGGGATACGGCCCTTGCGGCTCTCATTGCCAATATCTGTACCTTAAGTACATCGGAAGACGGCTTGATCCGGCTGCATTTTTCCGCAGGCAATATTCTGGCCTTAAGAAAGTGCTTTACTTTAATTCAGAAAAACGTTAATATAAATTCTGGTTTCCCGGCTTCGTGGATGTCTTTCACTGAAATGAAGACGGAAGCACAGACTGAAGGTGCCGGGACACCCGCAAACAGAGAAAAAGCAGTTCCTCCGGACCTGTTGCTGGATGCTTCGGAGCAGATCACAGATCTGCTGCGGAGGCTCCGTTTTCTGAACAGGGACGGGACGCTGCGTATTCAGGACGGGACGCTGGAGCCGGAGCTTGTCGGCGGGAAGAGGAGCAGAGCGTATCTTCGGGAGATGTTTTTGTGCACAGGGTTTATGAACGACCCGGTCAGGAGATATCATCTGGAATACCGATGCTTTTCGGAGCCGCAGGCACTGCAGCTGCAGGGGGTGCTCTCCAGACACGGAATCCACGCAGGGATGACACGCCGCAAAAGGTACTTTGTTGTCTATGTAAAGGACTCCGAGGATATTGTCACACTTCTGCATCTGATGGAAACTTCTGTCGGCCTGATGGCGACAGAGAATGCGCGCATTCTCAAAGAGGTTAGAAACTCCGTAAACCGTCGTGTCAACTGCGAGACCGCCAATATCGGCAAGACCGTCAAATCCGCGGGCAGACAGATGGAGGATATCCGTTATCTTCGTGAGAACGGTATTTTACAGACACTTCCTGCCCCGCTCCGCGAAGCAGCAGATCTTCGTACAGAGCACTCCGGTGCTTCTTTGACGGAACTGGGAGAACTCGCCAAACCACCGGTCGGAAGATCGGGCATGAATCATCGACTCCGGAAACTGTCCGCGCTCGCGCAGAAAGCACGGGAGGAAAAAAATCCTTCCTGAGGATTCCGGAATGAACAGGATCAATTTAATGATTACAGCGGGAAACCGCAGGATAGGAGTTTTGTATGCTGAGGAAATCGATCTTGATCAATCGGCCGCAGGGACTGGAAGGCCGTCCTATTGCAGAGCTGGTACAGGTTGCGAGCAAGTACGAGAGTCGTGTGTATCTTGAACATGGTACAAGGAAGGTAAATGCTAAGAGTATCATGGGCATGATGTCTCTTCAGGCTGTGTCCGGCGATAGTATAGAGGTTATGATTGATGGAGACGATGAGGCCAGGGCTATGGATGAGATTTCCGCTTTCCTCTGCTGTGGAGAGAAAAAGGCCTGCGCAGCTGTCTGATGACCGGCGCCCGGGCCGGCCGGTACATTCTGCTTTGACTGCAGCATACAGTGCGGAAAAGAAGCGGGATGGACAATTGAATATTTGAAAACAAAAACGCGTCCGGAGGAGCAATCCCCGGACGCGATATTTTTACTGTAAAATATAAAAACCCCCATAAAAGGGAGGATGCCAGGTACTTGCGTACCTGGCATAGTTATGAAAAAGTTATTCGTAAGCCTGCTGCATTGGCGACATTTTGAGCTGTACTGCTTTTCGCTGTTCAGCTTATAAACAGAGTATACTTATGAAAAATGGACGGACAATGAGAAACAATTTAAAAATCATTTAATAAAATATGAACAAATTTTTAACAAGTACTGCAGGAAGTTTCGGGAGCTCTCACATGCTGTTGATTACGTTTCTGAACCGGGGCAGATAAGAGTTTTTGGGCGTTACAGACCCACCTGAAACGCGAGTGTTTTTCGCGCGCTTTTCGCGAAAAACCCGAGTTGAACGGCGAAAATCGCGCGCGAAGCGTATTGGAATGCGATTTTCGCGACGTTACATGTACACGCCCTCGATAGGGCGTGTACTGTAACTTTTTGGCGGTTTTGTCCTGCAAGGGCATTGTTTTCCACTTTACATCGATATATTTATGTCGTTATAATAGCTGTTATGTTGAAAGCAGTTTTTTTGATCAAAAACCCAAAGGCTGTGCACTCTGATGCAGTGACGGCCGAGATGACCCGCACGGCAGAAGCTCTCCGGGAAGCCGGATTGATCAGCGGTATTCTGACAGCGGATTCAGCGGAAGCTGCTGCTGCAGCTGCCCGGGAAGTGCTTTTTTCAGCGGAGAATGCTGCTGCGTCAGCGGAGCAGATTTTTCCAACTGCCGGAAAAGCAGCGGGTGCTCCCGGGATTGAGGAGACGCTCTTTCTGTGCGAGGGCGGCCATGTCCTGCGGGAACTTCTGGAAAAGGGAGCGTACGCAATAGGATATGCACATGCGGACAATTCCGCGGAGCGCTTTTCGGGAGCTCCTTATATCGTGCAGGAGCCGGATCTGGTCGATGCGGACAGCTATGTCAAAATGTATCAGCGGGCAGCAGGCCTTCCATGGACGATCCTGGAGACGAAGCGATGCCTTGTACGGGAGTTTACCGAAGAGGATCTGGACGGGATCTATGCCCTCTATGACGCTCAGGCCTGCCGCTTTCTCCAGCCTCCCTCTGCGGACCGCGCCAGGGAAAGAGAGATTCTGAGAGCCTATATTGAGCGGATCTATGGCCTGTACGGCTTCGGCCACTGGGCGGTTTTTTTAAAGGATGAGCCGGAGGTCCTGATCGGACGGATCGGCTATTCCGCCATCACGTCCCGGCAGGAGCAGGAGGCACAGGCACTGGGACTTTCAGCTCTTGACGCGGATTTCGGGTTTCTGGTCGGGGCCAAATGGCGCGGACAGGGAATTGCGGAGGAAGTCAGCAGGGCGCTTCTGCGTTATGGTTTTACGGAACTGGGATTTACATGTGTGCGGGCTGATGCGCGCAATGACAACGCCGCTTCGCAGCATCTGCTCACGAAACTGGGGTTTGTGCCCGCAGGAAGCTGTACTCCGGAAAAGGAAGGAGAAGCTGCGGATAAAACGCTTTTTATATATGCCCAAAAGGAAATGAATCAGAAGGAGGTATAAACATGGTCAATCAGAAATACCTTGCAATGCTCGATAACAAGTCTGTGATCCGCGAACTGTCGGAATACGCGACCGCGCGCGGAAAGGAAATAGGATACGAAAATGTATTTGATTTCAGTCTCGGGAATCCTTCGGTGCCTGCGCCGGACAGCTACAGAGATATCTCTGTCAGGCTGCTGCAGGAAGAAGAGCCCCTGAAGCTTCACGGATACAATCCGACCATGGGCGATCCCCGCGTCAAGAAGATGGTCGCCGAGTCCCTGAATAAGCGTTTCGATATGGCTTATGAGGCAGGACATATTTTCCCGACTTCCGGTGCGGCAGGCGCTATTGCCCATGCTCTCCGCTGTGTGACAGAGCCGGGTGAGGAAGTCATGGTCTTCGCTCCCTTTTTCTCTGAGTATGGCCCCTATATTGAAGGTACCGGCGCGAAAATGCGCATTGTGCCCATCAAGGAGGACGACTTCCAGATCAACTTCGATGCTGCGGACGGAATCTTTAACGAAAAGACTGCCGCGGTTCTGATCAATACACCCAATAATCCCTCCGGCGCGGTCTACACCGAGGAGACACTTACCCGCCTGGCAGAGGTGCTGACTGAGAAATCCGCCCGCTATGGCCACACCATCTTCCTGATCTCCGATGAACCCTACCGCGAGATCATGTTTGACGGCAAAAAGCAGGCCTATCCGGCAAAGTTTTACCCTCACACGCTGACCTGCTACTCCTTCTCCAAGTCCCTCTCCGTGCCCGGCGAACGTGTCGGCTATGTAGCGGTCTCCCCGGACTGTGAGCAGGCGGACAAGATGGTCGCCATGATGGGACAGATTTCCCGGGGCCTGGGCCACAACTGCCCTTCCTCCCTGCCCATGCTGGCAGCGGCTTATTGCATCGAAGACACTTCCGACCTCTCGGTCTATGAGACCAACATGAACCTGCTCTATGACACCTTCAAAGAGCTCGGATTCACAGTCCCCCGTCCCGGCGGTACCTTCTACATCATGCCCAAAGCACTGGAGGACGACGCGACTGCCTTCTGCCAAAAGGCCCTCAAATATGACCTTGTCTTTGTGCCCGGCGACGGCTTCCATGCCCCCGGCTTCTTCCGTGTTGCCTACTGCGTGGACACAGAGAAGGTAGAGCGTTCTCTTGCCGCCATCAGGCGCTTTGTGGAAGCAGAATATCCGGATCGCTGAAAGGATAATACCGGAAAGATTATTATTTGAAAGACTATTACCCGAAAGTATGTTGCTGTAACGGCATAATAAAAAACACTTTGCCGTTTACGGTAAAGCACGGTAAACAATAGCAATGCTCCGGGACAATAAAGGAAGGACATAGTATTCATGATTGAACTGTTGAAAGCCGCGCTGTTCGGACTGGTGGAAGGCATTACGGAATGGCTTCCCGTCAGCAGCACCGGTCATATGATCCTGCTGAATGAGTTTGTGACGCTCCGCGTCTCGGCGATTTTCTGGCAGATGTTTCTCGTAGTGATTCAGCTGGGAGCGATCCTGGCAGTCGTGGTCCTCTACTGGAACACGATCTGGCCTGTCAAAAAAGATTCCGCGGCCGGAAAGCGCTATATCGACAAGGATACGATCAGCCTCTGGTGCAAGACCATTGTGGCCTGTGTCCCCGCCGCCCTTGTGGGAATTCTGGCTGACGACTGGCTGGAGGTGCACTTTTACAATTGGTTCGTAGTTTCGGTCATGCTGATCGTGGTCGGTATCGCCTTTATCATAGTGGAGAACCGCAATTCAGGTAAAAAGGCTGTCACCAGAAAGCTGCGGGACCTGACCTACCGCGAAGCCCTTTTCATCGGGCTGTTCCAGCTGATCGCCGCGATCTTTCCGGGCACTTCCCGCTCCGGCGCGACGATCCTGGGCGGAATCATGATCGGTGTATCCAGAACAGTGGCGGCGCAGTTCACCTTTATTCTGGCCATCCCGGTCATGTTCGGCGCCAGCCTTCTCAAGATCGTCAAATACGGACTTTATTTTTCCGGTATGGAAATGGCAATTCTGGCGGTCGGCATGATCGTCGCCTTTGTCGTCTCTGTCCTGATCATCCGCTTCCTGATGAGTTATATCCGCTCACACGATTTCAAGGTATTCGGATGGTACAGGATCGTTCTCGGACTGCTGGTCATTATCTACTTCACAGTGATCCGCAGATGATTTGTTTTTTAAACAGATAATTTGTTTTTAGAATTGAACATTTTTATTGAAAAAAATGCAGTTACTTGGAAAAGTAACGAGCCTCACACGGGGTTTTGTGCTACAATAAACAATGGCTCGGAATGAAAATGAGCCTGCTTGCATTCAAAACGATCAGCAGCGTCAGTACTGCAGCCAACAGGAGGATGAAATGGCAAATAACAGGAAAAAAAGAAACACAAACCAGAAGCCGGAAGAGGCAAAGACTCAGGCACCTGTAACAGAGGAAGCCGAGGAAGTCACACCGGTTAAGGAAAGCAAGGCGGAGCCTAAAGCTGAGAGCAGCGCAAAGAGCAGCGCCGACCGTGAAAAGCAGCGCAAAGAAGACAGACAGAACCTGCTTCTTCTGATCGGTGTCGTCGCTTTTCTCGCGGTTGTCGGAATCGTGATCTGGCTTACTTCCGGATCTTCTGACGAAGAGAAGGCATCTGCAGCAACAACCACACAGGTTGCCGCGGCTGATGCGACAGCAGCTGCAGAGACAGCTGTTGCGGAAGCAGAGACAGAGACTGAGGAGGAAGCTGAGGCAGTAGAAGAGACTGCAGAAGAAACTGAGGAAGAGGCAGTCGGGGAAGAAGCTGCTCCCGCTGAAGAAGAAGCCGCTCCCGCTGAAGAAGAAGCTGCTCCCGCTGAGGAAGAGGTCCAGGAAATCGTTGTAGAAGACGAAGAGGATGCTGCGCCTGCAGAAGAGGCAGCTGCTCCTGCTGAGGAAGTTACCTCTACGACAGTTCTCGATGCCGGTACGGTCTACACGATCGAGAACCCTATGACCCTTTATTCTGAAGCATCTACTGATTCCGAAGCTGTAATGGAACTGGTTCCCGGCTGGAGTGTTGCGATTGAAGAAGCTGCAGAGGCCGGCAACGGCTGGCATCGTGTTTCCGTATGGCTCAGCGGAGCACCTACATATGGCTTCATTCAGATTCCCTGATGCTCAGACAATTGCGTTTGAATATCCATATTTGAAGTGCAGACAGAATGCGGTCAGCCTTCTGTCTGGCCTTTACACAAGGGGAGTACGAAAGACAGATGCAGTTCTATCGCGCTATGAAAAGCAGCAGGCATAAATAAAGACGGCATCCGTATCGTGTTTTTGAGACTTCGTCTGAACCGGCACAGGACTTTTACCTGTGCCGGTTTTTCATGTCAAAGAGAATTTGCTTTGCCTAACACAAAGGGAACAGGTCCATGGCCGCAAGTATGAACGGTATCGAAGACTGAGAGGAGAAAGATGCAAAGATATTTTTTATTTATCTGCAAAAGCATATTGCTGGGAGTCGGGCTCGCAATGGACGCTTTCTCTGTCTCCATGGCAAACGGCCTTCAAAATCCCGGGATGAGCAGAAAGAGGATGTTCACCATTGCCGGGACATTTGCTTTTTTCCAGTTTCTGATGCCGGTGACCGGATGGATCTGTGTCCACACAATTTCCGAGCGCTTCACTGCTTTTCAGAAGATGATACCCTGGATCGCTTTTCTTCTTCTGGGCTTCATCGGAGGCAAAATGCTTGTGGAGGGAATCCGGGGAGCGGAGGAAGTACAGGAGGAAATCCGACTGTCGCACAGCGAGCTGCTCATGCAGGGGATCGCCACATCCATTGACGCACTTTCCGTCGGATTTACGATTGCGCCTTACAGCACAGGCGAGGCACTCTTTGCTTCGGCCCTGATCGGAGTTACTACACTGATCATCTGTCTGGCCGGCATACGGATCGGCAGGTATTTCGGCATGCGGCTGGCCGGCAGAGCATCCATCCTCGGCGGCGTGATCCTGATCCTGATCGGATGTAAGATTTTGTTCGGCGGGGGATTCTGAAAAGAAGATGTTTCCGCACTGCACCTCGAATTTTGCAGGATTCTGCAGGATTTTTTGAGGCAGTCTGGACAGTAACGATTTACTTTATGGACTTTTTATGATACGATACTTCCACTTGCTTATCAGATTTTTACTGAATAAACGGGTGGAGTTATAAGCGCAGATATGCGTTTCGCAGCGCAAAAGCCTGCGGGGAGGAGGAAAAGTATGTCTGAAGAGAAAATGGAAACAATGAATGGTGACACCGCTGCATGGGATAAACTTGCCCGGATGATGGAGAACAAGGAAGTTTTCACTGTGCAGATCCTTGAGACAGTCAAGGCCGGTGTCGTGACTTATGTTGAAGGAATCCGCGCTTTTATCCCTGCGTCCCAGCTCAGCGACGCTTATGTCGAGGATACCTCCGCATGGATCGACAAGGATGTCGATGTCCGCATTATCACTTGCGATCCCGACAAGAAGCGCCTTGTCCTTTCCGGCAGAGAGGTTGCCCGTGACCGCCGCAGGCAGGAGCGTAAAAACCGCATCAATGCCATGCAGCCCGGAACTGTCCTGGAAGGCACTGTGCAGACGATCAAGCCCTACGGCGCTTTCGTCGACCTCGGCGACGGTATTGACGGTCTGGTCCACATTTCCCAGATGAGCCAGAAGAGGATCAATGATCCTTCTGAAGTTGTCAAGGAAGGCGACAAGGTCAAGGTCAGGATCATCAAGGTTGCCGACGGCAAGATCAGCCTCAGCATGAAGACCCTCGAGGATGCTCCTGTTCAGGAAAAAGAAGAGCCCGTAGATGTCTCTCTTTACACCACAAAGGAAAATGCCACAACCAGTCTTGCAGACCTGCTCAAGGGCTTCAAGTTCGACTGATTCACATATAGAATATCGGACAGGGATACCGCGTTCATCTGAATGTGCGGTATCCTTTTTTCTTTGCGGCTCTCTCTTTTTTTGAGAAAAAAGATGTGATATACTAAGTCTCCACACAACATATGTTCGATAATTTGTCCGCGTTTTTCCACGAGGATATCCGCTTACTCTTTTATGGGCGGGATCTCACCGGGATACAGGACAGAATCAGGAGAGGATACTATGGATCATTTTGTGCTCCATTCGGAATATGTGCCGACCGGAGACCAGCCCGGGGCGATCGAGGACCTGGTCAGGGGCTTCAAAGAGGGAAATCAGTTTGAGACCCTGCTGGGCGTAACAGGTTCGGGCAAAACCTTTACCATGGCCAATGTCATCCAGGCACTGAACAAGCCCACGCTGATCATTTCCCACAACAAGACACTGGCAGGCCAGCTCTACGGCGAGATGAAGGAATTTTTCCCTGAGAACGCAGTGGAATATTTTGTGTCCTATTACGATTATTACCAGCCCGAGGCCTATATTCCCCAGAGCGACACCTATATCGCCAAGGACTCGATGATCAATGACGAGATCGATAAGCTGCGCCTGTCCGCGACAGCTTCCCTGGCGGAGCGCAGGGACGTTATTGTCGTCGCATCTGTCTCCTGCATTTACGGCCTGGGCAGTCCCGACGAATTTAAGGGAATGTCGATCTCCCTCCGCCCCGGCATGGAAAAGGACCGCGACGAGGTATTGAAGGAGCTGGTGGCCATTCAGTATACCCGCAATGACATGGCCCTGGAGCGCACCAATTTCCGCGTCCGCGGCGACACGCTGGAAATTTTCCCTGCCCAGGGCAGCGACTTTATACTCCGTGTCGAGTGGTTCGGCGATGAAATCGACCGCATCTGCGAGGTGGACCAGCTGACCGGCCGCGTCCACAAGCAGCTCGAGCATGTGATGATCTACCCCGCCTCCCACTACGTTGTTCCCCAGGAGAAGATCAACGCCGCCTGCGACAATATCGAGGAGGAACTCAGGGAACGCGTCAAATATTTCAAGGGAGAGGATATGCTCCTCGAGGCCCAGCGCATCGCCGAGCGCACCAATTTCGACGTCGAGATGATGCGCGAGACCGGCTTCTGCTCCGGTATCGAGAACTACTCCCGCCATCTGAATTTCATGAAGGCCGGCGAGCCGCCCATGACCCTCATGGATTTCTACGACAATGATTTCCTGATCATCATCGATGAATCCCATATGACCATCCCCCAGATCGGGGCCATGTACCGCGGAGACAGGTCGCGCAAGGAGACCCTGGTCCGCTACGGCTTCCGCCTGCCCTCCGCCCTGGACAACCGGCCGCTGGAATTTTCGGAATTTGAGACCCACATCGACCAGATGCTCTTTGTTTCCGCCACGCCCGGCCCTTACGAGGAAGAGCATGAGCTGCTGCGCACCGAGCAGGTCATCCGCCCGACCGGCCTCCTGGACCCCAAAATCGATGTGCGCCCTGTCGAGGGCCAGATCGATGATCTGATCGGCGAGATCCGCAAGGAGACGGACAACAAAAATAAGGTCCTGATCACCACTCTGACCAAGAAAATGGCGGAGGATCTGACGGACTACCTGGCTGAGGCCGGCATCCGTGTCAAATACCTCCACTCCGACATCGACACCCTGGAGCGCTCGCAGATCATCCGCGACATGCGCCTGGATGTCTTTGATGTACTTGTCGGCATCAACCTGCTCAGAGAAGGCCTGGACATCCCCGAGATTTCCCTTGTCGCCATCCTGGACGCCGACAAGGAGGGCTTCCTGCGGTCCGAGACGTCCCTCGTCCAGACCATAGGCCGCGCCGCGAGAAATGCCGACGGCCATGTCATCATGTACGCCGACAATATGACCGATTCCATGCGCCGCGCCATCGGGGAGACCGAGCGCCGCCGCGCCATCCAGCAGAAATACAATGAGGAGCACGGAATCACGCCCCAGACCATCCGCAAGGCTGTCCGCGACCTCATTTCCATCTCAAAGGAGATCTCCAAAGAAGAGGTCCGCTTCGAAAAGGACCCCGAGTCCATGGATGCGAAGGAGCTGACAAAACTCATCGCCGATGTCGAAAAACAGATGCGCAGGGCTGCCGCGGACCTCAACTTCGAGGCCGCCGCAGAGCTTCGTGACCGCATGGTGGAACTCAAAAAGCACCTTCTGGAAGTCGAAAACGGTATTTCCGCCGCGGCGGGATCTGCCGGATTTTCTGCCGGATCTTCTGACGGGTCGGACAGAACCGTCCCCGGGGACTCGCCTTCCGCCAGCATGCACGACACCGTCCGCAGCGCCGAGCGCAGCGCAAAGCGCGGCGCCCGAAGAAAGAGCTCCGGCAGGACTGAGCGCATGACGAAAAAGTGATATATATATATAGAACCTGTATGCGAAATACGGGTAGAAAAGAGTGAAAAATATCGTCGATACGATATTTTTCACTCTCAGAGCTTTGTGCCGCGAGACGGCCCAAAGCTCCGCTGATCCCATCGGAGAAAACGCCAATTTCAAAGCCCTTATACGTAAGGCTTTGAAATGCGTATTTCTCCTCGGGGCCGCTCTTACGAGCGGCATGGTCGGAAAGAGTGAAAAATCTTGTTGATACAAGATTTTTCGCTCTCAGAGCTTTGTGCCGCGAGGCGGCCCAAAGCTCTGCTGATCCTTCACCGTTTTCGCGCAAGCGAAAACGCCTCAGGCTGCCGCTCTTACGAGCGGCATGGTCGGAAAGAATGAATATGACTGAGAAAAAAGTATTGAAAATGAAAAAGCCCGATTACTGGCCGGCTCTTGCGGAAAATGAAAAAAAGGCTTTGGCACAGCGGGAGATCGACGCAGAGCGCCGCAAGCAGATCTATGCGGAGGACTGTATCAAGATCCGGGGCGCCAACGAACATAATCTCAAGGGAATCGATGTGTCCATCCCCCGCAACCAGCTGGTCGTCCTGACCGGTCTGTCCGGCTCGGGCAAGTCCTCTCTTGCCTTTGACACGATCTACGCAGAGGGACAGCGCCGCTACATGGAGTCTCTCTCTTCCTATGCCCGCCAGTTCCTGGGTCAGATGGAGAAGCCGGATGTGGAAAACATCGAGGGCCTTTCCCCCGCGATCTCCATCGATCAGAAATCCACCAACCGCAACCCCCGTTCCACCGTGGGCACGGTGACAGAGATTTATGACTATTTCCGACTGCTTTACGCCAGGATCGGTATCCCGCACTGCCCCAACTGCGGCAGGGAGATTGCAAAGCAGACCGTAGACCAGATGGTGGACCGCATGATGGAACTGCCCGAGGGGACTCGTGTCCAGATCCTGGCCCCGGTCGTCCGCGGCCGCAAGGGACGCCATGAGAAGGTCATTGACCGGGCCAGAAGAGCCGGCTATGTCCGCCTTCGGGTCGACGGAAACATGTACGATGTCTCCGAGGACATCACCCTGGACAAAAATATCAAGCACAATATAGAGATCGTGGTGGACCGTCTGGTCATCCGCCCCGGCACCGAGCGCCGCATGACAGACTCCGTTGAAAACGCCCTGGCTCTCTCCGAGGGACTGGTGCAGGCGGACGTCATCGGCGGAGAACTCCTGCAGTTCAGCCAGAGCTTTGCCTGCCCTGACTGCGGGATCAGCATCTCCGAGATCGAGCCCCGCAGTTTTTCCTTTAATAATCCTTTCGGCGCCTGCCCCGACTGCGCCGGACTGGGCTACCGCATGGAGTTTGATCCCCGCCTGCTGGTACCGGACGACCGCCTTTCCATCAGCCAGGGGGCCATCGCCGTCCTGGGCTGGCAGTCCTGTATGAACAAGGGAAGCTTTGCCAACGCCATCCTGGCCGCGCTCTGCCAGGAGTACGGCTTTGATATGTCGACGCCCTGGCGGGAACTCCCCGAAAAGGTCCGGAAGATGCTCATGTTCGGCGCGGACAAAAGTGTGGATGTCCACTATGAAGGACAGCGCGGCAAGGGCATCTATCCGGTTGTTTTCGAAGGGATCCTGGAAAACACCCGCCGCCGTTATCGCGAGACAGCTTCCGAGACCATGCGCGCGGAGTATGAAGCCTTTATGCAGATCACGCCCTGCGAGACCTGCGGCGGCCGCCGCCTGAAAAAGGAATCCCTGGCCGTCACAGTGGGTGATTTGAATATTTATGATCTGACCTGCATGTCTGTCAAAAAGCTGCAGGATTTTCTGCAGAATCTGCAGCTGACAAAGACCCAGGAGCTCATCGGAAAACAGGTGCTCAAGGAGATCCGGGCCCGCGTCCGTTTCCTCAATGATGTCGGCCTGGACTACCTGACCCTGGCCCGCGCGACTGCGACTCTGTCCGGCGGGGAGGCCCAGCGCATCCGCCTGGCGACCCAGATCGGCTCCGGCCTGGTCGGTGTCTGCTACATCCTGGATGAGCCCAGCATAGGCCTTCACCAGCGCGACAATGACAAGCTCCTGCACACCCTCAAGAACCTGCGCGACATGTGGAACACGGTCATCGTCGTCGAACACGATGAAGACACCATGCGGGCAGCCGATTATATAGTGGATATTGGTCCCGGCGCGGGATCCAGGGGCGGTGAGATCGTCGCCTGCGGCACCGCAGAGGAGATCATGGCAGTCCCCGGGTCCGTCACCGGCCAGTATCTGTCGGGCAGAAAATCCATTCCTGTCCCCGCTGAGCGCCGCCTCCCCACGGGCTGGCTGCATGTGCGCGGCGCAGCTGTCAACAACCTCAAGAACATAGATGTGGATATCCCCACCGGCGTTCTGACCGTTGTCACCGGTGTGTCCGGTTCCGGCAAGAGTTCTCTGGTCAATGAGATTCTCTACAAGCGGCTGGCCCACGACCTGAACCGGGCCCGCACCATTCCCGGACAGCACGACGACATCGAGGGGATCGAGCAGCTGGACAAGGTCATCAATATCGATCAGTCCCCCATCGGCCGCACGCCCCGGTCCAATCCCGCGACCTATACAGGCGTCTTCGACCTGATCCGTTCTCTCTTTGCGGGAACCCAGGACGCCCGCGCCCGCGGCTACGCCAAGGGACGCTTCTCTTTCAATGTCAAGGGCGGGCGCTGCGAGGCCTGCTCCGGTGACGGTATCATCAAGATCGAGATGCACTTCCTGCCGGACGTCTACGTTCCCTGTGAGGTCTGCCACGGCAGGCGCTACAACCGCGAGACCCTGGAAGTCCGCTACAAAGGGAAAAACATCGCCGATGTCCTCGAAATGACCGTCGAGGAGGCTCTGACATTTTTTGAAAATATTCCCACGATCCGGCGCAAGATCCAGACCCTCTACGATGTGGGCCTGGGATATGTGAAGCTCGGACAGCCCTCCACGGAACTCTCCGGCGGCGAGGCCCAGCGCATCAAGCTTGCGACGGAGCTCTCCAGGAAGAGCACGGGTAAAACCATCTATATCCTCGATGAGCCCACCACAGGCCTTCATTTTGACGATGTCGCGAAACTGACAAATATTCTCCGCGAACTGGTCGAGGGCGGCAACACTGCAGTGGTCATCGAGCACAACCTCGACGTCATCAAGACCGCAGATTATATCATCGATATGGGACCTGAGGGCGGAGACGGCGGCGGAACTGTAGTCGCTGTCGGAACCCCCGAGGAAATTGCCCGAAGGCACGATTCTTATACGGGCTATTATGTAAATAAGATGCTGGAGAGAGCAGAGAAGAACTGAACGCGTCTGACCTGCTGCTCCTGGACGTAAAGCCGCCGCCAAAGTGCAAAGCTGTCATCAAAACGGAAAATCATCATCAAAAAAGGAGCACCAGGAGAGGTAAATGACCGAATTCAGGGGTTTTGTATCACACATCATCTACCGGAATGAGGAGAACGGCTATACTGTTTTCGAGATCACCCTGACGGGAGCCGGTGAAAAGAAAGAGAAGGCTGACACTGCCTTTGAGCCGTTCGGCGCCGATGTGGGCGATGTGATCACCTGTGTCGGCTATCCGGTCTCGATCAGCGAGGGCGAGGGGTGCGCCGTGACGGGTGAGTATACGACGCACCCTGTTTACGGGGAACAGCTCCGGGTGCAGTCCTATCAGGCCGTGGCGCCGGAGAGTGCCCAGGCCATGTACCGCTATCTGGCAGCCGGAAGCATCAAGGGGATCGGCGCCGCCATGGCAGCCAGGATCGTAAAGAAATTCGGCGATGATACCCTGCGGATCATGGAGGAGGAGCCGGAGAAGCTGGCCCAGGTCAAGGGCATCAGCCTGCGGATCGCCCGGGAGATCGGCGCCCAGATGGAAGACAAAAAGGATCTCAGGGACGCCATGATCTTCCTGCAGCAGTACGGGATCGGGAGCGCCCACGCGGCGCGGATCTGGCAGGCCTACGGAACGGGCCTCTATGAGATCATGAAAAATAATCCCTATCGCCTGGCAGAGGACATCCGCGGGATCGGTTTTGCGACGGCGGACGATATCGCCCGCAGGATGGGGATCCGGGCGGATTCGGAGTACCGGATCCGGAGCGGCCTTCTGTATACCCTGTTCATGGCCTCCGGAGAAGGACACAGCTTTCTTCCCCGGGATGTGCTGGTACAGAGAACCTGTACCCTTCTGCATCTGCCCGCGGAGGAAGTGCACCTGCAGCTGGAAAATCTCGCGGTGGAGAGGCGTCTCCGCATCCGCCGCGTCCGCAGAAGCTTTGAGTTACAGGAGCCTGCAAAGGAGGCGGCGGAGATAGAGGAGCCGGCAGAGGAAACTGCGGGGGAAGCCGCGGATACAGCAGCCACAGAGGACGTGGAGGTATTTCTGACCAGTGTTTTCCGCAGGGAACAGGAGATCGCCAGGATGCTTCTGGACCTGGACGCACAGATTCAGAGGACTGTAAAGGACTCCGGAGAACGTAAAAAAACAGAAAAAAAGATAGCCCGTCTGGAGCGTCTGGAGAAGGAGGAGGAGATCACCCTGGATCCCCTCCAGAAAAAAGCGGTGCAGGAGGCGGTGGAAAATGCGGTCCTTCTGATCACCGGCGGTCCGGGCACGGGAAAAACAACGACGATCAACACGATTATCCGCTATTTTATGAGCGAAGATCTGCGTGTGCTTCTGGCGGCGCCCACAGGGCGGGCGGCCAGGCGCATGTCCGAGGCGACGGGCTATCCCGCTATGACCATCCATCGCCTCCTGGGCGTGCGGAGTGTCGGAGACGATGACGGCGAGAGGGATTTTTTCAAAAGCGAAGGACTTTCCGGCGGCTCTGCGGGGGCTCCCGGGACCAATGACCCCTTCGGAGACGCCGGAAGCGGCGGAAAATCCGGAAAAAATCAGAATTATTCATATTTTGAGCGCGGTGAGGATAACCCGCTCGAGGCAGATGTCGTCATTATAGATGAGATGTCGATGGTGGATATGAATCTCTTCCACTATCTTCTCAAGGCGGTGCCGGTCGGAGCCCGGCTTGTACTGGTCGGAGACGTCAATCAGCTGCCCAGCGTGGGACCCGGCTGTGTCCTGCAGGACCTGATCGAATCACAGGCCTTTCATACCATCATGCTGCGCAATGTATTCCGTCAGGCCAGTGAGAGCGATATCGTCATGAACGCCCACCGGATCCTGGAGGGAGCCTCCCTGCCCATGGACAACAAGAGCCGGGATTTCTTTTTCCTGGAGCGTGACCAGGCGCCTGTGATCTATAAGCACACGGTGCAGCTGATCCGCCAGATGCTGCCAAAATATATCGGCTGCAGGCCGGAGGATATCCAGGTGCTGACCCCTATGCGGCGGGGGAGCCTGGGTGTGGAGCGCCTCAACGAAGTCCTTCAGAGCGTCCTCAATCCGCCCGCCAAGGGAAAGCGGGAGCATGTGCGTCAGGAGACCGTCTTCCGCGAGGGGGACAAGGTCATGCAGACCCGCAATAATTACCGCATCGAATGGGAGGTGCGCGGCAATTTCGGCATGCCCGTCGACCGCGGCACAGGTATTTTCAACGGCGATTTCGGAAGGATTGAAGAGATCGATCCCCAGAGTGAGACCATGACCGTCATTTTTGATGATTCCAGGACGGTAGAGTACCCCTTTGCAGAGCTTGAGGATCTGGATCTGGCCTATGCCATCACGGTGCATAAATCCCAGGGATCCGAATATCCGGCGGTCATCCTGCCCCTTCTGGCAGGGCCGTCCGGACTTTTCAACAGAAACCTTCTCTACACGGCGGTCACCCGCGCCAAAAGCTGTGTTGTGCTTCTGGGAAGCCGCGACGCCGTGGACCGCATGATCGCCAATACCCGCCGTACCCGCCGCTGGACCGGCCTGCGGGACAGGATCACCGAGCTCAGCGCGAAAGAGGCAGAGATCGATCCGGGTGTTTTACACATTCCCGAACGGGGATACAGTAACCGAGGAAAGGTTTCCCGGGACCCGGCTGATCCTGAATCAGCTGCCCGGAAGGGTCTGAAGACAAAGGGACGGAGAAACAAATGAAGATTTATGAAAAAATGACTGCGCCCGCGCGTATGGCGGAGGACCTGGCCTTTCCCCGCCGGTGTCCTGTGTGCGACAGGCCTGTGCGGCCCTTCGGGGCACTGGTCTGCCCCTTCTGCGAAGGTATGCTGCAGAAAGTGCAGGCACCCTTCTGCCGCCGCTGCGGAAAACAGCTTCTTTCAGCGGCAGAGAATCTCTGCCGGGACTGCCGCATGCTTCCCCATGTATTTGAGCGCGGACGCACGGTTTTTACCTATCACAGTGCCGCGGGAGGTATTTTTCGCTTTAAATACAAGGGAAGACAGGAATACGGGACCTATTACGGCAGATGCATGGCCGGCAAGCTCTGCGAAGCTGCAGGCGGCCCGTCTCGTATGCCTGATTATCTTGTGCCGGTACCCGTCTCTGCGCACAGGCTGCGGACACGCGGCTACAACCAGGCGCTTGTTCTCGCCCGCGAAATATCGCGTCAGACCGGGATTCCTGTCCTTGACGACGCGCTGAGGCGCGTGACAGACACACTTCCCATGAAAAACATGACCCCTGCGGAGCGCCAAAATAATTTGAAAAAAGCTTTTCAGGCATTTGGAAATGATGTAGAATTAAATTCGATTATGCTTATAGACGATATATACACGACCGGCGCCACAATGGATGCCTGTGCTCAAGCTTTGTACAGACAGGGCGCCTGCCGTGTCTGTTTTATTACACTCGCCGCAGGCGTGGACAGCGGATCATGATGATCTGATGAGAGGAACATATTACATATGCTGAACAGTGAGAAGATCCGTCTGATGACCCGGCTGACTGTCTATGAAGAAGGCCTGGGAGTCAAGGACGGGAGGACAGCCGAATATTTCCGGAACGACTATATTCTTTTCGGCCTGGTGGGTTCTTTTGTGGCAGGTTCGCTGGCATGGGGAGTCTGCGCGGCTGTCTACTGCGGGTATTTTTTTGAGAATATATTCTTTTCGGTCTATGAGAACAGCCTGGGGACCTATCTGCGTCTGGCAGTGACAAGCTATGCTGTTTTCATCCTGATCTTCCTGCTGGTCACACTGCTGGTTTTCTACAGGAGGAGTGCGGCGTTTGCCAGACGGCGCGGGATGTATCAGCAGGACCTGGAAGCACTTACAGAAATCTGCGACCGTGAGATCGGAATAAAGGAAAAAGACGCAGTCTGACCATGTCTGTGCATGGGCATGGTACGGCACAGCCCTGAAGACTAACACGGCCCGTCCGCACCCGGTGCGGCAGCAATGGAGGCATAATGAACAGTAGTAGCGGTATATATGTATTCAGAGAAAATCTCATACAGTTCTATAAAAGACAGGAGTTTCTGCTGCTGTCTCTATTTCGTTTTGCAGTCTGCCTTTCGGTGCTGCTCCTTCTGCGCAGCCACCTCGGCATTCATATTGCCGGCGGCTCGGCGCTCAACAGCACCCTGCTCAATGTGATCATTGCCCTTGTGTGCTCAATGCTCCCGCTCGGCTTTTCCGCGGGCATTATTGCCCTGGTTCTGGTCTTAAACCTGTATAAGCTGTCGCTCGAGGCGGCAGCGATCGGCGCGGCGATGATTCTGGTCTGCCTTCTGGTATATTTCCGCTTCTCGCCCAGAGATACGATCATTCTTCTGCTCATGCCGGTGGCCTATGCGGTCAACCTGCATTATCTGATTCCCATCCTGGCCGGGCTTGTATTCGGACCGGGCGCGGCTGTGCCGGTCGTCTTCGGTCTTTTGTTCACCAAATATGTGCTCCTGGTGGAAGGGAACCTCCCCTCGCTCGCAGTCCCTGAAGGAGCGGCGGTGATCGCCGGCGAGCGCATTATCACGAATTTCCGCGGTCTGGTTGACGGCATGACCAACGACAGGCCGATGATCATACTGGCAGCAATTCTCGCGGTTACAGTCATTGTGGTCTGTTTTATCCGCAGGCTCGCCATCGTGAACGCGTGGATGATCGCGATAACTGCCGGCTGCATCATAGAGCTGATCGGTCTTCTGATCGGTGACATGCGCTACGGAACAGGGATCAATCTTGCCAATGTATTTGTCGGAATCGTTTTTTCCTTTGTGCTGGCACAGATTGTACGGTTCTTTATTTTCAATGTGGATTACCTGCGCATAGAAAATGTCCAGTTTGAGGACGAAGATTACTATTACTATGTCAAGGCTGTCCCTAAAGTCATGGTTTATACCTCTGATCTGGCGGAGATAGATGAATTCGATCCCGAATACGAAACGCCTGCTGAAGAGGCTGATATTGATGTAAACGAAGGATGATAATCGTTGAACTTTTCATGGACTTTTTCATTTAGTGACTTCATATCGCGGCTTAGAATACCCGATGTACGGTGGACAGATATTGTCGAAGTCCTGATTATAGCATATCTGACATATCACATCCTGGTGTGGGTGAAAAACACGCGAGCCTGGCAGCTGATGAAGGGAATTGCTGTAGTGATAGCAATGGCCATTCTTGCAGCTGTCTTTAACATGACCACAATTCTGTGGATCTTCCAGCACGTCGCGGGTATCGCCGTCACAGCACTTGTGATCATTCTTCAGCCGGAACTGCGCAAGGCCATGGAGGAACTGGGACGCAGAAATTTCCTGAGCTCCATTCTCCGTATGGAACCTGCCAAGACCGAGGAGGGCCGTTTTTCGGACCGGACAATCAACGAACTGCTCCGCGCCTGCATCGAAATGGGACGGGTGAAGACAGGAGCCCTGATTGTGATCGAACAGACGACACCGCTCCTCGAATATGTGCGCTCCGGAATCGAGATCGACGCGATCGTCTCCAGCCAGCTGCTCATCAATATATTTGAAAAAAATACACCGCTCCATGACGGGGCGGTCATTGTGCGCGGCAACAGGATTGTCTCCGCGACCAGTTATCTGCCGATCACGTCTTCCCAGCTGGACAAAAACCTGGGAACGCGGCACCGGGCAGGTGTGGGCATATCGGAGGAAACCGATGCCCTCACGCTGATCGTATCGGAAGAAACCGGACAGCTGAGCTATTCCTACAAGGGAAATCTCTGGAGCAATGTGACACCCGAACAGCTCCGGGGAGCACTGGTGCGTCTGCAGAACAAGCTCTCCCAGGAGGAGGCTGCCAAAAATGCGACCCGCTCGCCCCTGGGCGGAATATCCGAATTCGGCAGAAACGCACTGCGCCGGACAAAACAGGGCGGTTCCGCTTCGGATCAGAAAAAGACCGCTTCAGATGCGAAAGTTCCGGAGGCCGCGGATCCTGACATACTGGAGCCTGCGGATGCGGGAAAGGAAGGAGGTGCGCATGTTTGAGCGTATCAAGAGCCTGGATTCGAATCTGCGTCTGAAAGTGGCATCCGTTCTGATCGCCATGGCGGTCTGGTATATGATCAACTATTTCAGCGACCCGGCTGTGCGCATGACAGTCAACAATGTAAATGTTGAGATCCTGCACGGGGAGTCGATTGAAAAAGAAGGAGATGTATATACGGTCCTGGATGATTCGGATGTGATCCCCACGGTGACCATTTACGCCAAGCGCTCTGTCATCGACAAGCTGGAGGCAAAAAATGTCATTGCGACTGCGGATGTGCGTCAGATCGAAGACGACGGATCCGTCAGAATCTCCCTGACAACTGACAAATATTCCAACAGCATTGAGCGGATCACGGGCAGTATCAGCTATGTCCAGCTGCGGGTGGAACCCCAGGAGACCAAATCGCTGCCGCTCGAAGTGGAAGCTGTGGGAAAGCCTGCTGACGGATATATTCTGTATGAATCATCCGCGGAGCAGAACCAGGTCATTATTACCGGCCCCCAGTCCTGCGTGGCAGATGTGGGACGCGCAGTGGTCCGGGTTGATATAACAGGTTCGGAGAGGAGCATCAATTCTTATCCGGACATCATCCTCTATGATGAAGAAGGGGATGAGATCACTTCGGAAGAGATGGCGTCACAGAAACTTCATCTCAATATTTCATCTGTCAAGGTGGTAGCCACGATCTATCAGACAAAGAGCGTCGGCATCGCCATCGGCTCGGAAGTGCCGATTGCAGACGGCTATAAAATGGACTCGCATCCCACTTCGGATCCCTTATCCATTGAGATCGCCGGTGCGGCAGGTATCCTGCGGGACATTGATTCCATAGAAATACCTGCGGAGGATATTGCTTCCGGTCCCATCAGCAGCAATATCCACAAGCTGATCAGTATTGAAAAATATCTGCCTGATGGAGCGTATCTGACGGATACAAGTGAAGAAAACATCACTGTCTATGTACGTGTCTCCAAAAAGCCTGAGAAAGCGGATGAATCCGATACATCAGAAGGCGCATCCGCTGATTCTTCCGGCGGGGAGACATAAAGTGCATATTGACAGCAGTATACAGTAAATTGTCATGGCAGCGTGGATCACGATTGAACCGGATCGATAAATACAGATCCGCATGAAACGCAATGCCACAGTACACGCCCTTTATAGGGGCGTGTACTGTGACTACGGAACCCATCAACACAGACAACCGGGTTTTCCCGGAGAAAGGGAATGAAAAAGTGGCAGAACAGAAGAAACTGGTTGCCGAGATCACGGCAATGGACGAAGACTTTACACAATGGTATACAGATGTCTGCATCAAGGCAGGCCTGATCGCCTATTCAAATATCAAGGGATTTATGGTCTATAAACCCGCCGGATATGCCATCTGGGAAGCTGTACAGAAACACCTTGACGCCCGCTTTAAGGCAGTCGGCGTGGAGAACGTATATCTTCCCATGCTGATTCCGGAGCGCCTCCTCAGCAAGGAGAGCGACCTGGTCGAAGGCTTTGCGCCCGAGGTTGCATGGGTCACCCACGGCGGTTCCGAGAAGCTTGACGAGCGCGTCTGTGTCCGCCCTACGTCCGAGTCTCTGTTCAGCGACTTCTACAGGGGCGAGATCCAGTCCTACCGCGATCTCCCCAAGATCTACAACCAGTGGTGCAGCGTTGTCCGCTGGGAAAAGGAGACCAGGCCCTTCCTGCGTTCCCGTGAGTTCATGTGGCAGGAAGGCCACACCGTCCACGCCTCCGCGGAAGAGGCTGAGGCAAGGACCCAGCAGATGCTGAACGTCTATGCGGATTTCTGCGCAGAGGATCTGGCCATCCCCACCATCAAGGGCAGAAAGACCGACAAGGAGAAATTTGCCGGTGCCGTGGCGACCTATACCATCGAAGCTCTCATGCATGACGGCAGAGCCCTGCAGTCCGGTACCAGCCATGACTTCGGCGATGACTTCGCGAAGGCCTACGGCATCCTGTTCACGGACAAGGACAACAAGCAGAAGCACGCCTTCCAGACCTCCTGGGGTCTTTCCACCCGTATCATCGGCGCCCTCATCATGGTGCACGGCGACAATTCCGGTCTGGTGCTGCCTCCCCGCATCGCGCCCACCCAGGTCGTGATCGTGCCGATCCAGCAGCGCAAGGCAGGCGTCCTCGAAAAGGCATACGAGCTGAAAGAGACCCTGAGCAATTTCCGCGTCAAAGTCGATGACAGCGACAAGAGCCCCGGCTTCAAGTTTGCGGACCAGGAGATGCGCGGATTCCCGCTCCGTGTCGAGATCGGACCCCGCGATATCCAGAACGGCAAGTGCATCATCGCCCGCAGAGATACGGGCGCCAAGGAAGAGTGCGAACTGGATAAGCTGGAAGCCAGGATCGGCGAGCTTCTGGAGCAGATCCAGAAGGATATGTTCGAACGCGCCAAAAAGCACCTCGAGGAACATACCTACAAGGCAGCCAGCCGCGAAGAGTTCGACAGGACCTTCGCCGAGAAGACCGGTTTCGTCAAGGCCATGTGGTGCGGCGAACTGGCGTGTGAAGAAGAAATCAAAGAAAAATTCGGCGTGACCAGCCGCTGCATCCCCTTCGAGCAGGAAGAGATCGCGCAGACCTGCGTCTGCTGCGGAAAACCGGCCAAGAAGATGGTCTACTGGGGCAAATCTTATTGATGACCCGCCGCTGAGACCGGCGGATGGTTCAGACCGGTAAAGGGCGGATGTCTCACGTTTGTGGGGGATTTTTATGAGAGATATAGAAATCAGGATTCCGCCGGGAGCGGCCAGGATCCTGCGCGTGCTGGAGGACCACGGCTACGAGGCCTTTGTGGTCGGCGGCTGCGTGCGGGACAGCCTCCTGGGACGGAACCCTAACGACTGGGACATCACGACATCGGCGCTTCCGCTCCAGGTCAAAGCTCTGTTCCGCCGCACGATCGACACAGGCCTCAAACACGGGACTGTGACCATCCTGATGGACGGTGAGCCTTTCGAAGTCACCACCTACAGAGTGGACGGAGAATATCTGGACGGAAGGCATCCATCGGAAGTCACTTTTACGGCCAGCCTGCAGGAGGACCTGCAGCGCAGGGATTTCACGATCAACGCCATGGCCTACAGCGAAAGAAAGGGCTTGCAGGACTTGTTCGGAGGGCTTCCGGACCTGGAAAAGGGCCTGATCCGCGCAGTGGGAGACCCCGCAAAACGCTTCGGAGAGGATGCGCTGCGGATCATGCGGGCCGTCCGCTTCGCCGCCCAGCTGGGCTATGAGGTCGAGGAGGATACCGTACAGGCCATGAAGGAGCTGGCGCCCACCCTCTCGAAGATCAGTGCCGAGAGAATTGCCGCGGAGCTGGAGAAGCTCCTGGTCTCGCCGCACCCCGAAAAACTCAAAATGGCCTATGAGTGCGGCATCACTGCAGTCATACTCCCGGAATTTGACCGGTGTATGGAGACTGCACAGAACAACCCTCACCACAAGTACAGTGTGGGAGAGCACACGATCGTTTCCATCGGAAATGCCCGTCCGGACCGTATCCTGCGCTATACAATGCTTATGCACGATATGGGAAAGCCATCCTGCAAGACAACAGATGAACAGGGGATCGACCACTTCTACGGACATCAGGAAGTCAGCGCGCAGATGGCCAATGACATTCTGCGGCGCCTCAAATCGGACAATGAAACCCGCAGGAGCGTGTCAAAGCTGGTCCGCTATCATGATCTTACCTGCGGACTCACCGGAAAAAGCGTCCGAAAAGCGATCAGCCTGATTGGAGAGGATCTGTTTCCCCTCTATCTGGAGGTAAAGGACGCGGACACCCGTGCCCAGAGTGATTTCCGCTTTCAGGAGAAAATGGATTATCTTGAGGAGGTGCGTCTTCTCTACAGAAAGATACTGGAGGAGGGAGACTGTCTCTCCCTCAAAGACCTCGCTGTCAACGGAAAAGACCTGATCGCAGCCGGCATGAAGCCCGGCAGGGAGATCGGAGAAGTGCTCGGGGCCATGTACCGTGATGTGATCGATGATCCTGAACACAATAACAAAGAGTATTTAATGGAAAAATACGGGCCCGCCGCAATGTGAGCCCGCATTACAGGAAGTGTACTGTAAATAAGCCAGACATGGCGGCGGCATGTCTTTATGACACTGCATGTCTGTATTGACAAAAACAGTGTGAAACAAGTAATATTAATTTGCTGAAGTCTTGTACAGCCAGGCAGGACGCTGAAAATGCAGCCGCTTGTCTGCAGTAGAGTTGTTACTGCTTCAGAGCGACACAATTATCAAAACAACCTGCCGTGCAGGGAGAACATAAGGAGAAAAGCATGAACAAGGGACAGTTTATTGACAAGATGCATGAGAAATCCGGGCTTACTTTAAAGGATGCAGAGAAGGCATACAAGGCTTTCACGGACACTGTGATCGAGGCTCTCAGGGACGGCGAGAAGGTTCAGCTGGTAGGCTTCGGCACATTTGACATCGGCGAGCGCTCCGCAAGAGAAGGCAGAAACCCTCAGACAGGCGAGTCCATCCAGATTGCTGCCTCCAAGACACCTAAATTCAAAGCAGGCAAGGCTTTCAAGGATGCCATTAACGGCTGAAGACAGTGATTGTGATGTAAATAATGCAGCCCGCTGCCGCCAGGCAGCGGGCTGTCTCAAAATAAAGTCCGCTGCGGCGTTTCGACGCATGCTGCAGGAAAGAGAAAGCAGACAGAATATGAGACTGGACAAGTATCTGAAGGTCACAAGGCTCATCAAACGCAGAACTGTTGCGAATGAAGCCTGCGATAACGGCAGGGTCACGCTCAACGGCAAAATTGCCAGAGCCAGCGCCGAAGTAAAGCCCGGCGATATCATAGGGATATCGTTCGGAGACCGCGAGATCAAGGCGGAAGTGCTGGCAGTCCGCGACAATGTCCGCAAGGAGGAAGTACAGGATCTTTTCCGCTACTGCTGACAGATGCTGCTGTATAGAACAGATTGTATAGAAAAGAATGTATAAGAAAGGATACTGGAAAGATCCTCGTGGGATCGATGGTCTTTCCGTACGTTTTCAGTGCATTATCATAATATGATTTAGAAAGCGAAAAAGAGCAGGCTGATCCTGCCGGGGAGAAGCAGGGACAGAGAGCAGGGGCTGAGAGGAAAGAGAAATGAAGACAACCCGAAAATCCGTAAAACGTACGGTAAAGAAAAGTAAAAACGGGACCCGGGTGCAGAACAGAGGGCTGTTGACACAGGACCGCCGTCATAATCGTCTGAGTATGTTCCTGGCAGCTCTGGTGGTAGTGATCCTGATGATTGCTGTCTCCGTTAACGCCATGTCCCTGAACAGGCGCCTGGCTGACAACCGGAAACGTGCCGTACAGCTCAAGAAGGAGATCCAGACGGAGCAGCAGCGCGCCGCTGATATCGAAGAGTACCGCAGATATACCTCAACAGATGCTTATATAGAAGAGGTTGCCCGTGAAAAACTCGGGCTGATCTACGAAGGCGAAACTGTCTTTAAAGAGGAAAAAAAATAGTCGGGCAGCTGACTGTAATCGCGCCATGCAGATATTGCATGGCGCTTTGTATTACTTTGAGCGCAAGACTATGTCAGCAGGTTTGTGTTCCGGTTTTCAGAGGAAGATTTGATGAAACAGCGCGTCAGAAAATATATGGAAGAGCACGGAATGATCCGCCCCGGAGATACCCTTGTAGCAGGTGTCTCCGGCGGGGCAGACTCGCTGTGTCTTTTTTTGCTTTTACATGATCTGGCCCCGGAAATGGGTTTCCGGCTGCATGTAGTCCATGTCCATCACGGACTGCGTCTCACAGCACAGGATGATCTGGAATTTGTCCGCAACCTGTGCGCAAAGATGGATGTTCCCTGTACGATCGTGCGTGCCGATGCGGCAGCGTCTGCAAAAGAGTGGGGAACAGGTGTCGAAGAAGCAGGGCGAAGGCTCCGCTACCAGGCTTTCAGGCGGACCGGGGAACAGCTTGCAGAGCAGAATGCATGCCGACCGGAAGGGGAAGAGGGGCAGACAGGGCAGGGGATGGATGACGGGAGCGGCTCCTTCCGGATCGCTGTTGCCCATCACCGGGAGGACCAGGCGGAAACGGTACTCTTTCACCTCTGCCGGGGGACTGACCTGCGCGGTGCGCGCGGCATGCTGCCCGTCAACGGACAGATTATCCGTCCACTGCTGCGTGAGAGCAGGGCGTCCATTGAAAATTATCTGACTGAAAGAGGGTTTACCTGGCAGGAGGACGAGACCAATACGGACACCGGCTATACCCGGAATTATATCCGGAGAGAGATTATGCCGCGCCTTGAAGAGGGAGTCCACGCAGCCGCGGCTCAGAGGATCGCCCGGTTCGCGGAAGCGTGCGCGGAGGCGGAAGACTGCCTGGCAGGCCTGACAGACCGGGCCCTGGAACGATGCAGTGCTGCACATACGGACATGGAGAGGATGCTGCTTGCCGGCGGCCATGTCTGTATAAAGGTCCTGAGCCTCGATGCCCTGCGGAGGGAGGATCCCTACCTGCAGGGGAGGATCCTTTACCGGTGTCTGACAGACAGTACACTGACCGGCCAGGACATGGGGGCGGTCCATGTGGAGGCGCTGCGCGGGCTCTGCGCCGGAGAGAGGGACGGACAGCTCTCCATGCCTTCCCGCGTCACAGTGATCCGGAGCGGCGGAAGACTGTTTTTCTGCCGGGAGACGGATGTATCCGATGCACGGGAGACAGATGTATACGATGCACGAGAGACAGATGTATCCGATACAGCCGACAGATCCCTGCAGCCGCATCCTGCTGAACAGGAAATAACAGAGAAGATTTATCCTGTATCCCAGGAGGAGTACGAATGCTGCCTGCGGGATTTTGACGGCAGCATGTCCTCAATCCCCCAAAATGAGTATACGAAATGGTTTGATTATGATAAAATAGGAACGTTTCCTGTTTTTCGAACCCGACAGCCGGGCGATTATATGTGTCTTTATTCTGTCGGAAAGATACAGCCGGGCGGGGGCGCTGCCGAGGAGACCCCCGGCGGGTGCTCAAACCCTGCGGTTTCCCCGGGAAACAGGGAAATGATCTGTAAAAAACTGGCAAGGATCATGCTGGACGCAAAGATTCCTGCGGGGATCCGGGACAGGGTCGTACTTCCCTTTGCAGGGAATGAGGCGCTCTGGATTCCGGGACTGCGCATGGGTGATTCCTGCAAAGTCACTTCGTCGACGACAAGAATTCTGGAAATTCATTGGAACGTAAGGAGAGAAAGATGGCATACAGTATCGAAAAAATGATCACCGAGGAAGAAGTCAACAACAGGATCCGGGAACTGGGAGAAGAGATCACCAGGGATTATAAGGGCCGTTCTGTCCGCCTGGTATGTATCCTCCGCGGCGCTGTATTTTTCATGTGCGAGCTTGCCAAGAGGATCGAGCTTCCCGTTTCTTTTGATTTTATGTCTGTCTCCAGCTACGGGAGCAGGACTACGTCCAGCGGCATCGTCCGCATTATCAAGGATCTCGAGGATCCGGTCGACGGTGAGGATGTCATCATTGTCGAAGACATCATTGATTCCGGAAGGACACTGAGCTTTCTGAAAGAGCTCTTCCGCAGCCGCGGCGCAGCATCGATCAGGGTCTGCACCCTGCTCGACAAACCTTCCCGCCGCGCGCCCGAGATCAATATCCATGTAGATTACAAGGGCTTCGAAGTGCCCGATCAGTTCGTGGTCGGCTGGGGAATGGACTATGATCAGAGATATCGAAATCTTCCCTACATCGGAGTCATCACCTGGCTGGATGAATAAAAAGTAACCGGCTGCGGCGGAATAGTATTCAGGAGAGCATTTTTAGGAGTTAGTTTTGGAAAAGAAACCTACAAGAGGCAGCGGCAATTACCTGGGGCTGCTTGTCATGGCAGTTTTATTCTTCACTTTCTTTTCTCCGTTTCTGCGGAATTCATTTTCTTCGAGTGAGTCCGCTTATACGAAGGAACAGTTTGCGAAGGACTTACAGGAAGGACAGGTGGAGCTGGTAGAGATCAGTCCCAACAAGGACAATATGACCGGCTGCGCGACAGTGACGATCAAGGACGGAGGCAAAAAGATCCTCTACGCGACGGTGATCGCCGATGTCGAGGATATGGCGCGCCAGGCCGGTGCCCTCACAGTTGTGCTGGACATTCCGGCGGAGAACACATTCCTGACCAATGTCCTCCCCATGCTCCTGGTCATGGCTATCTGTTTCCTCTTCTTCTATCTGATGTCCGGACAGGGCATGGGCGGCGGAAATGCCAAGATGATGAATTTCGGCAAGAGCCGGGCCCGGCTTTCCACCGGTGAGGATGTGACATTCAAACAGGTCGCAGGTCTCGATGAGGAGAAATCCGATCTGGAGGAAATCATTGATTTCCTGCGCAGCCCCGCAAAATATACCAAGGTCGGTGCACGGATTCCCAAGGGCGTCCTGCTCGAGGGCGCGCCCGGAACCGGCAAGACCCTCCTGGCGAGAGCAGTTGCCGGAGAGGCAAAGGTGCCTTTCTTCAGCATTTCAGGTTCCGACTTTGTGGAAATGTTCGTCGGTGTCGGTGCTTCCCGTGTCCGCGACATGTTTGAAGAAGCCAAAAAGAATTCCCCCTGCATCGTATTCATCGATGAGATCGATGCAGTGGCGCGCCGCAGAGGCACAGGCCTGGGCGGCTCCCATGACGAGCGCGAGCAGACCCTCAACCAGCTGCTTGTCGAGATGGACGGATTCGGTGTAAACGAGGGTATCATTGTCATGGCCGCGACCAACCGCGTCGACGTCCTCGATCCCGCCATCCTGCGTCCCGGCCGTTTTGACCGCAAGGTCTCCGTGGGCCGTCCCGATGTAAAGGGCAGGGAGGAGATTCTGAAAGTCCATGCAGCCAACAAACCCCTCGGCGACGACGTGGATCTGGGAGAGATCGCGCGCACTACGGCGGGCTTTTCCGGCGCCGACCTGGAAAATCTGCTCAATGAGGCAGCTATTGCGGCGGCAAAGGCAGACCGTCTCTTCATCACCCAGTCGGATATCAAGAACGCATTCATTAAGATCGGCATCGGCACGGAAAAGAAGAGCCATATTATCTCCGAGAAAGAAAAGCGCATCACCGCCTATCACGAGACAGGCCATGCCATTCTTTTCCACGAGCTGCCGGATGTCGGCGATGTCTATACCATTTCCGTCATTCCCACCGGCAACGGCGCGGGCGGCTATACCATGCCTCTTCCTGACCGCGACGAGATGTACTATACCCGCGGCCGTATGCTCCAGGAGATCATGGTCAGCCTGGGCGGCCGGATCGCGGAGGAGCTTGTCCTCGATGATATCACAACCGGTGCCTCCCAGGATATCAAACAGGCGACAAACATTGCCCGTCAGATGGTGACACGCTACGGCATGTCCTCCTCCATCGGAACCATCAACTATGAGCAGGGCGGCGAGGATGTTTTCCTCGGCTACGATATCGGTCATGAGAAGCGCAACAGCGAATATATGGCGGGCGAGATCGACAAGGAAGTCCGCGCCATCATTTCCGATTGTTACGGAAAAGCAAAAGCAATTATTTCCGACCACATGGATGTTCTTCACCGCACCGCTGCGCTCCTTATGGAGAAGGAAAAACTGACCGGAAAAGAGTTTGATTCTCTCTTTGAGAAACCGTCTCTGCAGGCAGCAGATGCTCCTGCCGGAGTTTGAAAACAAGGGGATCGGACTTTTTGAGATGACTGAGGCGGCAGTTCCGGCGGGAACTGCCGCTTTTGTATTTAAGTCAGCGGCCCATGATCTGTCAGCCTGCAGTACGCATGATTCTGTGAAAACAGTCAGGTGTGCGAAAAGAGTGAAAAAAACGCTCAATAGCGTTTTTTTCACTCCAGAGCTTTGTGCCGCGGGACGGCCCAAAGCTCCGCTGATCCCATCGGAGAAAACGCCAATTTCAAAGCCCTTATACGTAAGGCTTTGAAATGCGTATTTCTCCTCGGGGCCGCTCTGGCGAGCGGCATGGTCGGAAGAATGAAAAACAGGAGATAAAGGGATGTTATACGACGGGAATTACCGGGACGGCCTCGGCTACAGCGCTTTTTTCAGCGATACGACAGAGGATTATGTCACACCTTCCCAGCCGGATCTTTATGAAAAGGTCACCATACGGCTCCGTGTTGAAAAAGAGGCGGCGCAGACCTGTTTTCTCATGACAGAGGAAAGACTTCTGCGCATGCGCAAGGCGGAATCGGATGAGTGTTTTGATTATTACGAAGTTCAATTTGAGGTGACATCGACACCGCTCCGCTATATTTTTGAGATCTATTCCAACGGGAGAAAGATCCATTACACCCGCCGCGGGATGAGAAATATGCTCCGGGCGGCGGACTGGTGGCACATCATTCCGGGATTCCATCCGCCTGCATGGGCTGAGGGCGCGGTGATGTACCAGATCTTCGTTGACCGCTTCAGCAACGGGGACACCTCCAATGATGTGCTGACCGGCGAATACAGCTATATGGGCAAGCCTTCCATCGGCGTCTGGGACTGGGATCAGCCCCCGACTTCCAACGGCTACCGCGAATTTTACGGCGGGGACCTGCAGGGAGTGATCGACAGACTGGATTATCTTCAGGAACTGGGGGTGGAAGCCATTTATCTCAATCCGGTTTTTCTCTCGCCCTCCAGCCATAAATACGATACGCAGGATTATGAGCATATCGATCCCCATTTCGGGAAGATCGTTCACGATAAGGGAGAACTGCTCTTTCGCCTCCGCGCCGGCATCAACAGCGCAAAAAATACAGGGAACAGCCCGGATGCCGCAAAGACAGCAGCCCGGGGCAGAAAGGTGCGGATTCCTCTGTCGGGACGATCTCCGGGTGAAGTGCTGTGGCCGGATGCGACCCGGGGCTTTGAGTCCGTGCGGGAAGAAGATCTCACCATCGGCCGCCGCACCAACCGGCAGGCTTCCCGTTATCTCTGTCGAGTGACAGATCCCGCCAACCTGGAGGCCAGTGACCGCCTGTTCGCGAAGCTGGTGGACAAGGCTCACAGACACGGGATCCGCGTTATTCTGGACGGCGTATTCAACCACTGCGGCTCCTTCCACCGCTGGCTGGACGCGGAGAAGATCTATGAACAGCTGCCAGGCAGCAAAAAAGGATCCTTCGCATCGAAAAAATCGCCCTATGTGAACTATTTCCGGTTTGAAAAGGATAAATGGCCGTCCAACGATTCTTTTGAGTCCTGGTGGGGCTTCTTCACACTTCCCAAGCTGAGCTACGAGACCTCGGAGGAACTGTGCGAGTATATACTGGAGATCGGACGCAAGTGGGTCTCTCCGCCCTATAATGCCGATGGCTGGCGCCTGGATGTCGCCGCGGATGTGGGACATTCCTCGGAATTCAATCACCGTTTCTGGAAGCGCTTCCGGAAAGCGGTCAAGGAGGCCAATCCGGAGGCCGTCATCATTGCGGAAAACTATGTGGACTCCTACAAATGGCTGCAGGGGGACGAGTGGGATACCATCATGAATTACGAGTTCTTCATGGAACCGCTCACGTATTTTCTCACAGGAATGGAGAAACACAGCGACAGCCTCGATGAGGAGCGCTTCGGCGATCCCGGCTCTTTCTGGCACGATGTCCTCTGCTACAGCCAGAAGGCTATGCCGGATGTCTCCCTGCGGATCGGCATGAACGAGCTTTCCAATCACGATCACTCGCGCTTTCTCACACGGACCAGCCGGATCGTGGGGAGAGCGGAGAACCTTAGTACGGAGGCGGCCCTTGAGGGCGTCAACATGCAGACCATGCGCCAGGCGGTCCTGATCCAGATGACCTGGACCGGCTCACCGACCATTTACTACGGTGATGAGGCAGGACTGGGGGGCTTCACAGACCCCGATAACCGCAGGACCTATCCCTGGGGACATGAAGACCACGCCCTGATCCTCTATCACAAAGTCCTGACCGGCCTGCGCCATACCAGCCGCGCCCTTCGGCGGGGATCTCTGCTCCGCCTTCCGGACACAGATGGTGTGCTGGCCTACGCAAGGTTTACCCGCGGAAAATCTGCTGACAAAAAGGATGCAGAGAACGGGACCGCGGCAGCTACGGCCGGATCCGGACGGGAGACATTTATTGTGCTGGTCAACATCAACCATATTCCGATTGATTACAGTGCAGATATCACCTGCGCCGGCGCTCCGCCCAGAGTGGAGTTCGAATGTCTTCTGCGCACGGACCGCAGCGGTTTCGCTGCGGATCCCGCCCTTATACCGGCAGGCGCAAGGCAGCAGGAAGACACACTTTCTGACAGACTGCTTCTGCCAGTCTACACAAGCGACGGCATACTGCGCATGACCCTGCCCCCGGAGTCCGGCATCCTCCTGAGGTGGAAAGCAGAAAAATAGAAGTCCGGGATCGATCATGGTCCGGACGAGACAAAAGACAGTCCGGGGCTGACCATGATCCGGACGAGACAGAAGACAGTCCGGGGCTGACCATGATCCGGATGAGACAATGAAAGAAGAGCGGCACCTTTCCGGGAAGGATCCCGGAGGTGCCTTTTTTATTGATAGATACCAAAAAAATGTATATTTATCTTCAAATTTGTGCACATTCAACAAAAAAACACCCTTAAGTTCATTGCTTTGCAGATTGCGGAAAGTTTATAAATTTTTTATAATGGATGTAATTGTGAAATCGATTACAAACCGGAAAAGGGCAGTTTGTTTTTCTTATTCAGATCTGCCCTGCACCAGGCGGGAAACAAGCGCTGTGAAGAACCGGACTATGGTCGATTCGGTAAATGTAGACCCCAAAGAGGAGGTAGCGTTTCATGTTTGAAGAAAAAAACTGGGAGCCGGAGTTTATAAAACGTCTGGAGAAGCATTATGACGAGCTCAAATGGCTCTATGCCGAGCTCTACCACAATGATCAGCAGGCATTTTCTTATTTCTGCGATATGCTGTATGAGTATTATTCACAGCGATCAACAGCTTTGAAGCAGTGGGACCAGATGCGTGAGGAAGTGCCGGAGTGGTATAAGGGCAACGAGATGCTGGGAATGCTCATGTATACCAACTGCTTCGCTGGTACTCTCCAGGGTGTCAAGTCGCATCTGGATTATCTGCAGGAGTGCGGACTCAACTACGTCCACCTTATGCCTCTGCTGGAGAGCCCTGCCGGACGGTCCGACGGCGGTTACGCGGTCGCGAATTTCCGCAAAGTACAGCCCACCCTCGGCACGATGGAAGATCTTGCTGAGCTCGGCGATGAGTGCCACAAGCGCGGCATGTGTGTCTGCCTGGACTTCGTCATGAACCACACCAGCGAAGACCACGAGTGGGCAAAGCGTGCCCGCGCCGGTGAGAAGGAATATCAGGACAGATATTTCTTCTACGATGACTGGACGATTCCCAGCGAATTTGAGAAGACCGTCCCCCAGGTATTCCCGCAGACCGCGCCCGGAAACTTCTCCTGGTGCGAAGAGGCAGGCAAGGTCGTCATGACCACCTTCTATCCTTATCAGTGGGATCTGAACTACGCAAATCCGGTCGTCTTCAACGATATGACCGCTGACATGCTCAACCTGTGCAACCACGGTGTCGATATCATCCGTCTGGATGCAACGCCCTATATCTGGAAAGAACTGGGCACCGACTGCCGCAACCTGCCTCAGGTCCACACGCTGGTCCGCCTGATGCGCATGGCCACCGAGGTCGTCTGCCCCGGCACCCTGCTTCTGGGCGAAGTCGTCATGGAGCCCTCCAAGGTCGTGCCTTATTTCGGAACGATCGAGAAGCCCGAATGCCACATGCTCTACAACGTCACGACCATGGCCAGCACCTGGCATACCGTGGCTACTCACGATGTGCGCCTGCTCCGTCATCAGATGGAAGCTGTCTTTGCGCTGCCTCATGACTACACCTTCCTGAACTACCTGCGCTGCCACGACGATATCGGCTGGGGCCTGGATTACAACTTCCTCAAACAGTTCGGAATGGAAGAAGTCGCCCACAAGAAATACCTCAATGACTACCTGACCGGCAAGGGCTATAACAGCGATGCCCGCGGCGAGCTCTACAATGACGATCCCCGCCTGGGTGACGCCCGTCTGTGCGGCACAACCGCATCCCTGTGCGGCATCGAAGCTGCCGAGTACGAGAAGGACGAATACAAGCTTGACCGCGCCATCCGCCTGGATATCATGCTGCACGCCTTCCTCTTCACCCAGAGCGGCATTCCCGTGCTTTACAGCGGTGATGAGATCGGCCAGAAAAACGACTACACCTACCACGAAGATCCTCTGAAATGGGACGACAGCCGTTATCTGCACCGCGGCGATCTCAACTGGGATGAAGTCGCTCTCAGAAATGACCTCTCCACACGCGAAGGCAGGATCTTTAACGCCCTGCGCGTCCTCGAGATCGTCCGCGCCAAGTACGAGGTCTTTGACAATGAGGCCGACACATGGATCGTCGAGCCCTACAATGACCACATCCTCGGCATCGGCCGCTACTATAAGGGACAGAAGCTCATCGCTCTCTTCAACTTCAGCAAGGAAGATGAGATCGCATGGATCAACGAATCCGAAGACTATCATGACATCATCACCGGAGAATCCCGCGAGGCCAAGGCTGTCGCGCTTCCGGCATACGATTTCGTATGGCTGATGACAGATTTCAACAAGCCCCTGGAACTGAGCAAAGCGGACGCTGCGCCGGTAACCGCAGAGAAACCTTCCGAACCTGAGGCTGCAGCCGAAGAGAAGGCTGCCGGGACCAAGGCAAAAAAGACTGCTGCAAAGAAACCCGCAGCCAAGAAGCCTGCTGCAAAGAAGCCCGCGGCCAGAAAGACCAAGGCTCAGAAGGAAGCTGAGGCTGCAGAGGCAGCTGCAGACGCCCCTGCCGAAGCAGAAGAGAAGAAGCCTGCAGCCAAAAAGCGCGCTCCCAGGAAGACCAAGGCTCAGAAGGAAGCTGAGGCCGCAGCAGCTGCAGAAGCAGGGGCACCTGCAGAGAAGAAAACTTCTGTTCTTAAGACAAAAGAGTGAAAAATCTTGTCGATACAAGATTTTTCACTCCAGAGCTTTGTGCCGCGGGACGGCCCAAAGCTCCGCTGATCCCATCGGAGAAATCGCCAATTTCAAAGACCTTATATGTAAGGTTTTCAAATGCGAATTTCTCCTCGTACACATGCGGAGCATGTGTTGACGCCCTTGCGAGCGGCATGTCGGAAAAAATTAGACAAGAGCAGATTTGAGATACACTGAATAGAAAACTGGAAAGAAAAACTCCCGGGAGCTCTGTCAAGGAGTTCCCGGGTATTGCAGTTTTTTACTCACCAACCTGTATTGAAGAAGATGAATGCAGCACGCAGATCCTTCTATGACCGACATGATATAACTTGCTGCGGATGCGTGCAGCAAAGCCTTGAAAGGTTAGTAACAAGACATGACCATTAAAGAAGTTGCCCGGCTCGCGGGAGTCTCTCCGGCCGCAGTCAGCCGGTATCTGAATGGCGGATCTATCAGTCCGGAGAAGAGTGAGCGCGTCAGAAAGGCAATCGAGGAGACGGGCTACAGGCCCAATCCCATGGCCCAGACAATGCGTACCGGCAGGATCAATCAGGTGGGCGTCATTGTGCCCCGCCTGTATTCCGACTCTGTCAGCCAGATTACAGCCGGAGCGTCC
The DNA here is from genome assembly GCA_902780385.1 of uncultured Lachnospiraceae bacterium. Classification (GTDB taxonomy): domain Bacteria; phylum Bacillota; class Clostridia; order Lachnospirales; family Lachnospiraceae; genus CAG-791. Next base: position 24,875 of record CACZFF010000009.1, on the reverse strand, counting down.
GCCAGGCTTTTTGAACATGGCTACATGACGCTGCTGGGGTGTACGGAACACGACCCGGAAACAGAACTGCGTTATATAAAGATCCTCCAGGAGAGCCAGGCGGCCGGAATCATCCTGATGGGTGCGGAATTGACGCCGCGCATAGCGGAAGTCATTCGTTCCAGCCGTGTGCCGGTTGTCATCACGGGGCAGAATTTCGAAGAATTTCCCTGCGTTTATCACGATGATTTTCATGCCGTGAGAGACCTCACCAGGCTTCTGATCGAAAAAGGACGCCGCCGCCTCGTTATGATCGGTGCTCCCGAAACAGATATTGCAGCCGGACTCAACCGCCGCAGGGGCGCCGAGCAGGCCCTGCTGGATGCCGGATTGAACGCCTCGGCCATGCCCTATGTGGTCAGCACCTTCGAAGCGAAGGGCGGAAAAGAATCCATGGAATACCTGCTGAAGAGCTATCCTGATCTGGACGGCGTGATCTGCGCGACAGATACCATGGCCATGGGCGCTATCTCGGCGCTCCGGGAGGCAGGAAAAGATATTCCCGGGGATGTCAGTATCGTCGGCGTCGGCGACAACTGGGTGGATACGGTATCTGTCCCCGGCCTGACCACTGCCCATCTGTTCTTCAGGCAGTGCGGTGAAGAAGCTGCGGGACTTCTGCTGGATATCCTCAGCAGGGAGAGTGACGAGCCTGTCCGCGCTCGTCAGATCCGTCTCCAATATCTTATTGTGGAGCGGGGATCTGTGTGACGGTCAAACATTCACTGACAACACTTGCAAAACCTGTTTCACAATTTCAATCTTCTTCGCAAATGATCCATTGCGCTGCCGATCCGGCGAGCGTAACGTTTGGAAGATGACAGAAAGGATTTTTACTTACATATGGAAAAGAAGCTGATCTTTCTTGACATTGACGGAACATTGACAGAGCCCGGCTCGAATGTTCCTCCGGAGAGTGCCCTGAAAGCCATACGCAGTGCTCAGGAAAGGGGGCATAAGGTCCTTCTCTGCTCCGGAAGAAACTATGCAATGCTCTCACCGCTTCTCAAATACGGCTTTGACGGTGTCGTAGCCAGTGCCGGAGGCTATGTCACAGTCGGGGATGAGGTCATCTATGACCACCCCATGACGCCGGAGCAGGCGCATACCGCCCTGGAAGCACTTCACTCGGAGGGCGTATTCTGTACAGTGGAGACACTGGACGCAACTTACGGAGATGAGGATCTGGGTTCATTTCTGGCTGACAATGCAGGCACCAAGGGCAATAGCGAGATCGAACGCTGGCGCAAGGCACTCGCAGAGAGCCTTAACATTCTGCCTATGTCTCAGTTTGACGGCACAAAACCCGTGTACAAAGTCGTCATCATGTGCATGAAGGATGAACAGCTCCAGCCGGCGCGCGATCTTCTGGAAAAGGACTTCAATTTCGTGATCCAGGAGATCACCGATCCCGATCACCCCTGCCTCAACGGCGAGCTGATCGGCCGTGACTTTGACAAAGGCCGCGGTATCCTCCGGGTCTGCGAGCATCTGGGGATACCGGTCGAGGACACCTATGGATTCGGCGACAGCATGAACGATCTGGAGATGATCGAGACAGTCGGCACCAGCGTATGCATGGCCAACGGCAGTCAGAAGCTCATGGAAATGAGCGACATCGTCTGCCCTGCTGTCACAGAAGACGGTCTGGCAAAGGCCTTTAAGGACCTTGGGCTCAGTGAGTAACTGCCTCAGTGCAGGAACGTTTCCGTGCAGACGGGTTTGCAATCGTTTTCAAACATCACTTTAGCGCAGTGTTGGCAATTTCATTCTTTATTAAATGGATTTATGTCAAAATGCACAAAATCTAAACCCATTATTGGGGTAAAACCCCAGTTTACAAATGGAAAAAATTAAAATAAAATAAAGTGAAACTGAAAACGTTTACAAATATTGCAGCAACTGTTAATGCAACATTTCATGAGGCACCGGATACAAAACAGGATACAAAAAATGTATCTGATGCTGCCCAAAAGAGGGAGGAAACTGGTATGGCATTGGATTATGTGCGCAAGAGATCGCTGATAATATCGGCGGCGGCGCAAACGTGGTCTCCGCCGCGCACTGCGCGACAAGACTGCGTCTCGTTATCGCGGATAACGGGAAAGTTAACAAGGCGGCTCTCGAGGAGATCGACGGCGTCAAGGGTATGTTCGAGTCCAGCGGACAGCTCCAGCTGATCATCGGCACCGGCACCGTCAATAAGGTCTTTGACGAGTTCGTAGCAATCACAGGTGTTGCGGCGGGTACAAAGGACGACGTCAAGGCGGCCGCGGCAGCCAAGGCTCCGATCTGGAAACGCGCGCTGAAAACAATCGGTGACGTTTTCGTCCCGATCCTTCCTGCAATCGTTGCATCCGGTCTTATGATGGGTCTCGTCGAGGCTCTTGGTAAGATCGATGGACTGAATTTTGCAGGAAGCGACTGGTATGCGTTCCTTGACACTGTCGCAAATACAGCGTTCGCATATCTGCCTGTTATTGTCGCAATCTCTGCGGCGCGAGTCTTCGGAGGCAACCTGTTCCTGGGCGCGGTCATCGGTCTGCTGATGATTCACTCCGCATTCCTGAACGGCTGGAATGTTGCGAATGCCGAACAGATTTATAAGTTCTTTAATATGGAAATAGAGGGAGGAAGCCCTTATCTGTTTACCGGAGACTGGGCTAAGGTTGCTGCTCCTGCTATACCCCGCTGGAACCTGATAGGAAATGTCGTATCTATTCAGAGATCGGGATATCAGGGCCATGTAATTCCTGTCATTATCGCAGTCTGGTTTATGAGCACCATTGAAAAATGGCTGCACAAACACGTTCCGGAGATGATCGACCTGTTCGTCACTCCTCTTTGCACCGTTTTCGCTACCGCGCTGGTCACTCTTGTTGTGATTGGACCTATCTTCTCCTTCCTTGAGACAAAGGTTCTGCAGGGCGCACAGATTCTCGTTTCTAATCCTTTTGGTTCCGGTATCATGGGCGCGATCTATCCCTGGACCGTCGTCATGGGCCTGCACCACATGTACAACGTTATCGAGGCCGGTATGCTTTCTGTTGAAGGCGGCCTCAACACCTGGATGCCCATCGCTTCCGCAGCCAACTTCGCACAGTTCGGCGCCTGCCTTGCGGTCGGTCTCAAGGCTAAAAACGCAAAGACAAAATCTGTCGCGATCCCTTCCGCTCTGTCCGCTTCCCTGGGTATCACAGAGCCCGCGATCTTCGGTGTCAATATGCGCTTCTTCAAGCCCTTCATCTCCGGTATGATCGGCGGTGCTGTCGGTGCTCTTGTTGCTGCATTTATGGGCATTGGCGCTAAGGCTTACGGCGTAACCGGCATTCCCGGCTACCTGACCATCGACAATGCAGGACTGTACACCATCGTTCTCCTTATCTCCGGCGGTATTGCGTTCGTCCTGACCAACATCCTCTGGAAAGAAGAAGAGAAGAAGAAACCCGCCGCTGTTCCCGCTGCTGAGATCAAGGTTCCCACCGAGACCGTCATCAGCTGTGAAGCCGGTGAAGTCAAGGCTCCCGCAAACGGCGAAGTCATCGCCCGCGAGAACATCGAAGACGAGACCTTTGCAAGCGGCGTCCTCGGCGACGGCGTAGGCATCAGGCCTACCGCAGGTTATGTCGTAGCTCCTTTCGACGGCGAGATCACCTCTGTCGCTGATTCCAAGCACGCCATCGGCCTCGCAAGCCCCTCCGGCATGGAACTTCTGATCCACGTCGGTGTTGACACTGTTGCCATGAACGGCGACGGCTTCGATCCTCAGGTTGCTGAGGGCGATCAGGTCAAGGCCGGCCAGCTGATCCTCAACTTCGACATTGATAAGATCAAAGCTGCAAACCATCCCGACACAGTTGTTGTCCTCCTCACCAATGCGGATGACTACAATGATGTCAAGTGTGCAGGCCAGTAATATAAAACACAGTATGCTGCATACGTCTGAATGACAAAGGCAGAGCCGGTTCTGTATGGAACCGGCTCTGTTTTTTATCCGGGGAGATGTGCGCCCGGGCCCTGGCAGGAAGAATGATCGAACCCTTTCGGTGAACAAGCTCCCCTCTCGGGCTTGTCATTCTCCTGGTGATGCTGAATTTATGCAATTTTTGACAAAACAAGGTCTTAAAAAGTTCTTAAATTTGTAAAAAAGTTGAAAAAGCCTGTTTTTTCTTTAACCATTTCGTAGTATAATAGCGATAGCGTTTGAGAGACAACATATATTTGTATCTCGCTTATATGTCCCTTAATACATCTTTATCAGAGAAGGAGAATCAAAATGAAAGAGATTAAATTCACAGTTACTGATCCGTTAGGAATTCACGCTCGTCCCGCTGGAATCCTTGTTAAAGAGGCTAAGAAGTTCAGCTCCAAGATCACTGTATGGAAGGGCGATAAGAGCTGCGATATGAGAAAGCTCCTTGCTCTGATGGGCATGGCTGTTAAGCAGAACGATGAGATCACCGTTCAGGTCGAAGGCGACGACGAAGCAGCTTGCGCAGAAGCAATCGAGAAATTCCTGAAAGAGAACTTCTAATTATAAAATTATATTAATCTTATAATCAGAATTATAATCAGACAGCCAGATTGTCCGGGGGTGTTACTGTTCGGGATGCGGACAGAAACACCCCCGTTTGTATTATAAATTACAGGAGGAAATATATTTATGGTAGTTGCAACCGGCAAGAGTATCCTTAATCGTATCGGTATCGGCAAGATCAAAATCTATAAAGCTCCCACCTATGATATCTATGAAGGTATCGTCGAAGATCCGGCAGCGGAAGTGGCGCGCTTTGAGGAAGCTCTGCAGAAGGCCATCGATCAGCAGGGCGTTCTGTATGAGAAGGCCAAAAAGGACGCAGGCGAAGAGAGTGCCGGAATCTTTGAGGCACATCAGCTCATGCTCGAGGACGAGGATCTGCAGGATTCCACCAAGGAGATCATCACAGAGCAGAAGAGAAGCGCTGAGTACGCAGTTAAGACTGCATTTGACAACTATGCGCAGATGTTCGCTGAAATGGACGACCCTTACATGAAGGCCAGAAGCGCCGACCTCATCGACGTCGAGACCGACGTTCTTGATTTCCTCATGGGCAACGACGCCAGCAGCATGCAGGGCACAGAGCCCGCCATCCTGGTAGCTGAGGATCTGGCTCCCTCGGAGACTGTCAAGCTCGACAAGTCCCTCCTTCTGGGCATGATCACCCGCGAAGGCTCCTCTAACAGCCACACCGCGATCCTGGCCCGCTCCATGAACCTTCCTTCCCTGATCCAGGTCAAGGATATCGATGACAGCTGGGACGGCAAGATGGCCATCCTGGACGGCTATAACAGCTGTGTCTACATCGATCCTACTCCCGACCTTATGGAGACCCTGAAGGCTAAATACGACGCAGACCTCAAGAAGGATGCACTGCTTCAGGAACTCAAGGGCAAGACCAGCACCACCATCGACGGCCGCAGCGTGCACGTATATGCCAACATCGGCGGCCCCGCCGACCTTGGCAGCGTGAACGAGAACGATGCAGAAGGCGTCGGCCTCTTCCGCTCCGAGTTCGTATACCTCAACAGCAAGGAAGAGCCCACAGAAGAGCAGCAGTTCGCAGCCTACAAGCGCGTTGTTGAGACTCTGGCTCCCAAGCTTGTCATCATCCGTACCTGCGATATCGGCGCGGACAAGACCATCGATTACATGAATCTGGACAAGGAAGAGAACCCTGCACTGGGCTTCCGTGCCATCCGTATCTGCCTGACCAGAAAAGAGTTCTTCAAGAAACAGCTCCGCGCTCTGCTGCGCGCTTCCGCATATGGCAACATGGGCATCATGTTCCCCATGATCATCAGCAAGTGGGAACTTGTTGAGGCCAAGGCTATCATGGAAGAGTGCAAACAGGAACTGATCAAGGAAGGCCACAAAGTAGGCAAGTTCCAGGTCGGTATCATGATCGAGACCCCCGCTTCCGTCTTTGTAGCTGACGAGCTGGCAGAAGAAGTCGACTTCTTCTCCCTGGGCACCAACGACCTGACCCAGTACACCTGCGCGATCGACCGCCAGAATGCGAAGCTGGAGCGCTTCTCCGACACACACCACCCTGCAGTTCTCAGAGCCATCAAGATGACTGTAGACGCAGGCCACAGACATGGCGCATGGGTAGGCATCTGCGGAGAGCTGGGCGCAGACCCGACTCTGACAGAGACCTTCCTCCGCATGGGCGTAGACGAGCTCTCCGTCAATGCAAAGAGCGTCCTTCCTCTGCGTAAGATCATCCGCAGCATCGACCTCTCCAAGTCCACAGAGTGGAGCCCGGACGAAGTCTGATCCTGACCGGTGCATCATGCCCCGCATATGATTGATTGCATACTTAAAGCCCGCCGCGAAATGAATCGCGGCGGGCTTTATTGCGGTTGTCAGGGGTTGTCAGGGGGGGGTGTCAGGGGGACGGTTCCTTTGACACCCCCCCTGACAACCTCTGCTCATTCTGCCAGTTCGTTCAGCAGGCCCATGATCTTGGGTATAGCTTCCTGCTGACCGGCGCCGGCCATGGCAGCTATGTATTTTTCGCGGTCACGATAGAGCTTCTGTACTGTGGAGACAAGTTTTTTGTCCAGGATGCCTTCATTCTCACTTTCAACGAGGACTTTGGAAAAACCCTGTGCCTCAAAGGAACGGGCATTGAGGATCTGGTCGCCGCGGGTCCCGATCGAGAGGGGGATCAGGAGATTGGGCTTGCGAAGAGCCAGGATCTCGAAGATTGCATTTGCACCGGCGCGGGAGATGATCAGATCTGCAGCGGCGAAGAGATGACTCAGATCCTCTTTGACGTACTCAAACTGCTTATAGCCGTCAATTCCGTCTTTGGAGGCGTCGTATTTTCCGGCGCCGCAGAGGTGGACGATCTGGAAGTCCTGGAGAAGCTCGTCCAGATGGGAACGGACTGCCTGGTTGACGGAGGCTGCGCCCTGGCTTCCGCCCATGATCAGGAGCACGGGTTTATCTGCTGCAAATCCGCACAGTTCAAGACCCTTCTGTCTGTCTCCGGAGAAGAGTTCTGCGCGGATCGGCGTTCCGGTCAGGACAGCCTTGTCTTTCGGCATCTTTGCCATAGTCTCCGGGAAGTTGCAGCATACCTTCGAGGCAGCTCCGAAACAGAGCTTATTGGCAAGACCGGGCGTCATATCAGATTCATGGATCACGCAGGGGATCTTCAGACTTGCTGCCGCCCGCACGATCGGAACGCTCACAAAGCCGCCCTTGGAGAACACGACATCCGGGCGGTAGCCTTTCAGGAAGGATCTTGCCTTTGCATATCCCTTGAGCACACGGAAGGGATCTGTGAAATTTTTCCAGTCAAAATAACGGCGCAGTTTGCCTGTCGGTACGCCGATATAAGGAATATCGCAGTCATTCATCAGCTCTTTTTCAATTCCGTCCTCCGAACCGATGTAGGCGATTTCATATCCCGCTTCACGGAGAGCGGGCAGAAGAGCGATATTGGGCGTCACATGTCCTGCTGTGCCGCCTCCTGTGAGGACTATTTTTTTCTTTCCGGATTTTGTCATAATATTCCCCCGATGTGAAATATGAATAAACAGCGAGCCAAGCGGCCGGCTCTGCTCATTGAGGATGCAAAAGAGAATGCATGTGAAAATGCTGAAAAATCATGAAGCGGAGAGCATTTCCTTCAGTGCCTGTGCCAGCTGGTCCGGACAGGAGGTCTTCTTGTAACCGCAGCGGATGCCTTCGAGAGACTCGATCACATCCTCGGCCTTGCGGCCGACGACAAGTTTGCTGATTCCCTGGAGATTGCCGTCACATCCGCCCGTGAAACGGACAGAGCGGATGATGTGGTCCTGATCCATGTCCAGGTCGATTTTGGTGGAGCAGGTGCCTTTTGTTCTGTATACCATTTGAATAGTGTCCTTTCTAAAATATATGAATATATATGAACCGATTTATTTGGCAGCGCCGGGAGCATCGATCCACCAGACTTTTTTACTGGAATCGATGATGCGATAGCGGGTAATGCCCGATTTATTTTTGAAAACACCAGTTACGGTGACTTTACTGCCTTTGGCAAGCACTGCACTGCTCTTTTCGGCCTCGACATAGCTGTACAGCTTTGCGGGAGCATTCAGTGTCACAGTCCCGGCCTGTCCCGCAACGGTCGTGTAAGGGAAGGTATATGCGGCTGTTTTCAGCCCGTTCTTGTCCTGCTCAAGTACAAAGGATACGTAAGCACTGGCAGAGAGTGTATCGGATCCGGATGTGACAACAGTGATCCGATTGGCGCTGCAGGTGATGGCGGGCGCACCCTTGTAGGTGTATCTGCTGATGGGCATCTGCTTCAAAAAGCTGTAGGACTGCACAAGCCTGTACTGCGGGCCGGAGCCGGCCTGCCTTTCACAGCGATACAGACCGAAAGCCCTTGTGCCCGGGTTATTCCCCACAGGAGACATAATGCAGATACACAGATAGGGCTGTCTGCCGGGAAGGCGGACCAGTGTGAGCGGTCTGCTGTCCTTAAAGGAGACCTTTGTCGCCCAGACAACGCTCTTGTTAATGCTGATCGAAAGACCCTTGTAACAGTCTCCGCTCTTCGTGCTGCTGATGCTGACAATGTCTTTTTTGCCGTCACCGGTCAGATCATAGGATGAATAGGTCTGCCCGGGGAGGAGCGGGACGGCGAGTGCCTGATCTGAAGAAGCATCTGTGCTGTTTCCGGTGCTTTTGGCATTGGCAGGATCGTTTTTGGCAGGAGTGCTCTTGGCAGGAGTGTTTTTGCCAGGAGCGTTTTTGGCAGGATTGCTTTTGGCAGTAGTGTTTTTGCCAGGAGTGCTCTTGGCAGGATTAGTTTTGGCAGTTTTGTTTTTTGCTGCGGGGGCTGCGGCTTTCGAAGAGAGTGTGACTGCGGGATCTTTGCAGTGTATTCCCCAACAGTCGAAAGCCCAGATAATATGGCTCTCCGGCAGTTTCATCGTGCGCCGTATATATTTCAGGGTGGACGAAGCCCGGGGAGCGCTGTTGATCTCAACTTTTGTACTGGTATAGATCACATATGACGGCGACAGAGCCTTGAGGAAGGACTTGGAGTTTGAGCCGCCCCTGCCGTGGTGGTTGAGGACGGCGACGTCCACTTTGCCGATCTGTTTACCGAGCCGGTCCTCGTCTCCTTTGCAGGAGGAGTGCCGTTTGTGCCTGAGACGGAGGTTGGTGATATCTCCGCCGATCCAGATTTTGTGACTGCCCCGTGTCACCCGGACACCCATGGAAAAATGGTTGTCAGAGCGGTCGATTGTATATTTCTGGGCTTTACAGCGGGTATTCTTGCCGGGAACCCACTGGCTGGTGCCGTTGTCGGCCCAGATCTCCCAGTTGAAGAGCCGCAGAGAAGTCTGCCCCAGATAGAGGGCCGTGTTGGAACTGTTAAAAAGACCTTTGAAACGCCATTTCCGGTTTTCATTCGACTTCAGAAAAGAAAGAAAACCCTTGGTAGCTTTGGGGCTGGCGGTTTTGTTTTGGGAGAGCGCATAGCTGACGCCGTGGATCTGCTGTACATAGGGGCTTGTGAGTGCGGCACGCAGAACACTTTCGTAAAGATACTGGTCACCGTCTGACCAGGCTGCGTCAAACTGCTTGAGGTAGAGCTGCCTGACTCTGTAATTCTTGATGATCCAGACTGCGTTTCCCGCATGATCCCTGTGCATGTGGGTCAGGATCAGAAAATCCAGTGACTTCACTCCATGCTTGTTCAAAAAAACCTTGGCGGCAGCAGTGTTGGGATTGCCCGTGTCGATCAGACCGTATTTCCTGTTTCCTGAGCTGTCAACATTTTCCAGCAGAACGCAGAGTCCGTGCCGTCCCGTCAGGGCGGAGGAAACATACATAGTGGTCCGATCCTTTTCTTTTGATTCGGAATCAGAGACAGATACGGAAACAGCAGCCTGTACAGGCTGTGTGAGTGAACCGAAAATGAAACAGATCATCATCAGTGTGCAGGCAAGTCTGCAGAACATGGATGATCTTAGGGTCCCCCGGGAGCTGCTGTTGAAAATCCGGTATTTTTTCAGTGAAGTTTGCATAAATGTCAATGTCCTCGTAATGGTCCTTTCCGTCCTTGAAAGATATAAATCCGGGCGCTTGGAGCGAAAAACGGATTCGTGAAGGTGTACGGATCTGTTCCGTATTCCTCTTTATAGGGACTGAATATGGACTGACAGGTGATGATTTTTTGGGAAACAGAAGCCGGGGGCAGACACGGTTGCCTGCTCCCGGCATAGTCATCCCGGAGCGGTTCCGGGACAGGCTGAAGAATACCTCAGCGGGGAAGATTCCGGCTTCAATAAGCGGCGGATCTCATCTCCGACTCTGCATATCTCAGTGCTCAGCTGCACAGTTCCTTGGCCATCTGTGCGAGAGCAGCTCTGCTGTCATCTTTGAGAGCAGACTTGATCGTAACGGATGTCTCGAGGAACTTGATGTTCTTGCAGCCCTCCATCATGGAGTGCATGGTCTTCTTGGCGACGGGCGCCCAGGTTCCGTTCTCGATGAATCCGACGGTGCGGTTCTGATAGAAGCGCTCTGTCAGATGCTCGATGAATGTGTGCATAAAGGGGAAGATGCTGTTGTTGTAGGTCGTGGTAGCCAGGACCAGACGATCATAGCGGAAAGCATCCTCGACAGCCTCGGGCATATCGTCGCGGGCCAGATCTGTGACGACGACCTTCTCGCAGCCTTCCTTCTTCAGAAGCTCGGCGAGCTCCATGACAGCCTGTTTTGTGTGGCCGTAGACGGAAGTATAGGCGATCAGGACGCCCTTCTCCTCGGGTGTATAGGCGGACCACTTGTCATACAGATCGATGTAGTAGCCGAGATTTTCAGTCAGAACGGGGCCGTGCAGAGGGCAGATGATCTGGATGTCCAGACCGGATGCCTTCTTGAGAAGGTTCTGGGTCTGCAGACCGTACTTGCCGACGATACCGAAATAGTAGCGGCGTGCCTCGCATGCCCAGCCTTCCGGATCCTCCACGTCATTGGCGCCGAACTTGCCGAAGCCGTCCGCGGAGAAGAGGACCTTGTCCGTGCTGTCATAGGTGACCATGACTTCCGGCCAGTGGACCATGGGAGCGAAGACGAAATTGAGGACGTGTGAGCCCAGCTCCAGCTTGTCGCCGTTCTTGACGACCAGCTTCTTCATGGCGGGATCCAGATCGAAGAACTGGCCCATGAAAGTGAAGGTCTTGGCGTTGCCGACTACGGTGGTGTCGGGATAAACAGCCAGGAAATTCATGATATTTGCGGAATGATCGGGCTCCATGTGCTGCACGATCAGATAATCCGGCTTTCTGCCGTCCAGGACTTCCTTCAGATTACCGAGCCACTCATCGGTAAATTTCACGTCCACAGTGTCCATGACAGCGATCTTCTCGTCCATGATGACATAGGAATTGTATGCCATGCCGAGCGGGACAACATACTGACCTTCAAACAGGTCGATCTGATGATCATTGACGCCGACATACTTGATAGAATCTGTAATCTTCATAAGAATATTCTCCATTTCATATAACTAGCGCACTGTCAACCTGTATGCCCGCAAATGAGCATACCTTTACACTTAGATATAATACAGCAAAAAACGAATGAATAAAAGCCCAACTGACAGCAAAGTTACAGGCCCGCCCGAAGGATCTCGAAGGGCGGCAGCGGGGGCCTGTACTGCAGCAACGGTATAAATAGTACATGAACAGTCACTTTTTTTACATTTCTAAATACGTTTACATCGCTTATAATAAAAGTGGTTTTCAACATAGACACATTGATGAAATATTGATGGGTATACCGAACTGATTCAATAAGTTCAAGAAGCGGAATCGAAGCAGAAAAGATAGAAGCCGGTAAGCCGCACCTGCGGTCATAGCAGGCCTTCAAAAACATGTATGACGAACGGAGGGGAATCATATGCGCAAAACAAAAATCATCTGCACAATCGGACCTGCCAGTGAGAGTGAAGAGATGCTGCGTCAGCTGATAGACGCCGGCATGAACGTGGCAAGATTTAATTTCTCCCACGGTACTCATGAGGAGCACAAAGAAAAATTCAAACGCCTTGTACGTCTCCGCAGAGAGATGGGCGTTCCTGTTGCCACACTGATGGACACCAAGGGACCCGAGATCCGCCTCCGGGACTTTGAGGGCGGCAGGGTCATGCTGGAAAAAGGCAGTGATTTCACACTGACGACCGAAGAAGTGATGGGAACTGCGGAGCGCGCGTCGATCAGCTACAAAGATCTGCCCAAAGATGTCTCCGAGGGCGGAATGATCCTGATCGACGACGGCCTGATCGAACTGCGGGTCAACAGCGTCACCGAAACGGAGATACACTGTACCGTTGTCAACGGCGGACCTGTCTCCAACCACAAGGGCGTCAATGTCCCGGACACTGACCTGTCCATGCCTTTTATCAGTGAACAGGACCGGGCGGATATTGAATTCGGATGCAAACTGGGCTACGAATATATCGCGGCTTCCTTTACAAGAACTGCCGATGATATCCTTCAGATCCGCGAGATCCTCAAGGCTCACAACAGCAGGATGAAGATCATTGCCAAGATCGAGAGCACTCAGGGTGTCAACAATATCGGTGAGATCCTCGATGTCGCCGATGGTGTCATGGTCGCCCGCGGAGACCTCGGTGTCGAAGTCCCCCTGGAGGAAGTTCCGGTCTATCAGAAACACATCATTCACCTGGCCGAAGTGCGCGGCAAGATCGTTGTCACCGCCACTCAGATGCTGGATTCCATGATGCACAATCCCCGCCCGACCCGCGCCGAGGCAACGGACGTTGCCAATGCCATCTATGACGGAACAACCGCCATCATGCTCTCGGGCGAGACTGCCAGCGGCGCATATCCCCTGGAAGCCGTAAAGACCATGTCCAGGATCGCCGAGGCAGCCGAGCACGACATCAACTACCGCAGCCGTTTCAAGAACCGCCCGTCAGAATTCGGAGCAGACAGTACAACAGCCATCTCTCACTCGACCTGCATGGTCGCTCAGGACATCAATGCCAAGGCCATTGTGACGGTCACCATGTCCGGCTTCACGGCCCGCCGGATCAGCAAATATAAACCCACTTGTCCCATTGTCGCATGTTCCGTCAGCGAACCCGTCGCCTGCCAGATGAACCTCCTCTTCGGCGTCATTCCCATGACCATTCCCCAGGAGGACAACGAGGAGATGCTCTTTGAGGCCGCCGTCATGGCCGCCAAACAGGCAGGCATCGCGGTCAAAGGCGACAAGGTTGTCCTCACCGCAGGCGTTCCCCTGGGCGAGACCGGCAATACCAACATGATCAGAGTCTTTGAAGTGTTCTGACATACCCTCACAGGTATAGCTCAAACTCCTTTTATTTCTTTTATATCCTGATCCCCTGCAAATCTCCTCTGTGATTGAAAATTCCTTCGCAGATGCGCTATACTGTTCTCATGAATACATTTTCGGAGATCATCGGGCAGGAGATCGTCGTTTCCCACCTGCAGAACGCGTTGCGCACCGGCGGCGTATCACACGCATATATTCTCAACGGAGCAAAGGGCTCCGGGCGGCATATGATCGCCCGGAGCTTTTCGGCTGCCCTGCTGTGTGAAAATCCCCGGCAGGAGGGAGACCGGATCGAGCCCTGCGGAGAGTGCCTGTCCTGCATACAGACCGCAGCCGGCAGCAACCCCGACCTCATCACCCTTGAACGGGAGAAGGAGAACAGCATCGGTGTCGGCGATATCCGCAGGATGCGGGCGGATGTCCAGATCAAACCCTACAGTGCGGAACATAAGATCTACATCATTCCCGACGCGGAAAAAATGACGCCCGCCGCACAGAACGCCCTGCTCAAAACGCTCGAGGAACCCCCGTCCTACGCCGTCATACTCCTTCTGGCAGACGGAACCGGCTCCTTTCTGCCCACGATCATGAGCCGCTGCATTACTCTGCCCCTGCGCCCCGTCCCCGAAAAAGCAGTGGAGGACTGCCTGAAGGAACGCTTTGGAGCCAAAGAAGACCGCGCCCGCCTCTGCGCCCGCTTTTCCGGCGGCAGCATAGGCAGAGCCGCCCTTCTTCTGGAAAATGAAAATTTCGCCAACCTGCGCGAAAAGACCATATTACTGCTTCAGAAAATCGAAAAAACAAATGCCGCACAGCTTGCTTCCTTCGCAAAGGAAACCGTCACCGAAGAAGAGACCCGGGACCTCATAGACCTGATTCTGACATGGAACCGCGATCTTCTCGTCTGCCGCAGCACGCACAGCACAGAAAACTTGATTTTTACTGATGAAGTACAGTATATTATAGAAGCTGCACAAACCACGTCCTGGCAGGGCCTGCAGGCTGCTGCCGAAGCTGTCTTCCGTGCACGCAGGCGCCTGTTTTCCAACGTGAACGCGGAACTGACCCTGCAGATGATGCTGCTGGAGATCCGCGCCGCCTATCGAATGACGGACATGCGCGCCGAATGATCAGTTTTTTTAGAGGTGTTTTATGGAAAAAACCGAAAACGGTAAGGTTACAGTCGTAGGAGTCCGCTTCCGGACTGCCGGCAGAATATATTATTTTGATCCCGGAGAATTTGAGCTCACACGCGGCAATCACGTGATCGTCGAGACGGCAAGAGGCCTGGAATACGGCTATGTTGTCGGTCCCCGCATGGAGGTCGATGAAAAAAATATCACCCAGCCCCTCAAACCTGTGATCAGGATCAGCACAGAAGAGGATGATATCCGCGAGAAGAAAAACCGCGAGCGGGAGAGAGAGGCGTTCTGGATCTGCCGCGAACGCATCCAGAAACGCGGGCTCGAAATGAAGCTCATCGACGCGGAATATACTTTTGACAACAGCAAAGTGCTCTTTTACTTTACAGCCGACGGCCGCGTTGACTTCCGCGAACTGGTCAAAGACCTGGCCGGCGTCTTCCGCACCCGCATTGAGCTGCGTCAGGTCGGCGTCCGCGATGAGACCAAGATCCTCGGCGGCTACGGAAGCTGCGGACGTCCCCTCTGCTGCCACACCTGGCTCTCAGACTTCGTCCCTGTATCCATCAAAATGGCCAAGGAACAGAACCTGTCCCTCAACCCCGGCAAAATCTCCGGCGTGTGCGGCAGGCTGATGTGCTGTCTCAAGAACGAAGCAGAGACATATGAGGAACTCAATAAGACCCTTCCTCATCCCGGAGACGAAGTGGAGTCCGCCGACGGCATGAACGGCCTTGTCGAGAGTGTCAACATTCTCCGCCAGACTGCCCGTATCATTGTCGAAGTGGACGATGAAAAAGAACTTCACGAATACAGCGTCAGCGACCTGACTATCCTGCGCCGCCGCAAGAGAGGCACCAGCAGGCCCACCATGCAGAAAAACAACCCTCCCCAGAAGAGCGCCCCTGCAAAAGATGCAAAAGAAGCTAAGGAAACGAAGGAAAGCAAGGACAACCGGGAGGGAAAGGAAGCCCATGGCCGCGACAAAAAAGAAGCCCGTGAAGGGCGTGAAGGAAAAGGAAACCGCGAAGGCAGGGGAGGACGTGAACCCCGCGATAACCGCGACAGCCGCGAAGCCAGGGGAAACCGCGAACCCCGCGAGATAAACGAGTTCTCGGAAAACTTTGAAAACCGCGAAGCGGGAGATCCCCGTGAAAACAGGGAAAACGGCGAAAACAGCGGCAGCAGTGGAAACAACGGCAGCAATGGCGGCAACAGTGGAAACAACGGCAGCAATGCCGGCAACAGTAACAATGGAAGGGACCGCGGCAGAAAAGACCACGGCAGAAACCGCAGGGACCGCCGCTCCGACCGCAGACAGGACCGCCGTCAGAACAGGGATGACCAGTCAGGACGGCCGAATCCCGAACAAAAAGACAACCCTCAGGAATAAAAACCATGACCGCGAACCAATATCTGCGTCCGGGAGAACGGATCGATGACCTCCAGCGCGGAGCAAGAACCGGTCGGGAACCGGGGACCGGTTCGCCGGAAACCGGCATTGACCATAAAAACGGCAGCAGTCCGCAGCAATGCGGACTGCGTATCATACAGGACCCCGCCCTTTTCTGCTTCGGTATGGACGCAGTCCTTCTCTCCGCCTATGTGCAGATGAAAAGAGCCCGGAGAGGGCTCGACCTGGGCACCGGAAACGGCATCATTCCTATCCTGCTGTCCGACAGAACAGACTGCGCGCACCTGACCGGCCTGGAAATACAGCCCGCAAGCGTGGACCTGGCACAAAGGAGCCTTGCCCTCAACGGCCTTCAGGACCGCATTTCCATCGTACAGGGAGATATTAAGGAAGCAGACCGCATTTTTGCAGCTGCTTCTTTTGATTTCATTACATGCAACCCGCCCTACCGCACCCCCGGCAGCGGAAAAATCAGCGGAACTCCCTCCGGGAACAACAGCGGCGGATACGCCGGAAAAGCCGCCTGCACACCCGCTCTTTCAGAGAATCTGCTGCAGAACCTGGATCCCCGTGCCATCGCGCGCCATGAACTGCTCTGTACCTTCGAGGACGTCGCCCGCGCCGCGGCGAAACTCCTTCGCCCCGGCGGACACTTCTACCTCGTCCATCGCCCCATGCGCCTGCCGGAGCTCATCACGACGCTCTGCAGCAAGGGCCTTGAACCCAAACGTATGCGCCTCGTCTACCCCCACGCCGACCAGGCACCCAACATGGTCCTTCTTGACTGCGTCCGGGGAGGCGCTCCCGAACTCCGCGTCGAACCGCCCCTGATCGTCTACGAAAAGGACGGCTCCTACACACCGGAGCTCCTGCATATATATTATGAATGAAATGAGCCACGAGGGACGGTTCTGACTGACTCATTACCCGATGAAATTGAGGATGAGTCACGAGGGACGGTTCTGACTGACTCATTTGCTGAAGAAATTGAGTGAGCCGGAACCGTCCCTCCTGACCCACTGCCCTGGAGAACACGGACTATGCCCGGAACCTTATATCTCTGCGCCACTCCCATCGGGAACCTGGGCGACATCACACAGCGCGTGCTCGATACCCTTCGAGAGGCCGATCTCATCGCGGCGGAAGATACCCGCAACACCCTCCGCCTGCTCAACCATTTTGAGATCAAAAAGCCCATGACCAGCTATCACGAGCACAATAAATACGACAAGGCCAGGGAACTGCTCGACCGCCTGCACCGCGGCGAGAATATCGCTCTTGTCACGGACGCCGGAACACCGGCCATCTCCGACCCCGGAGAGGTCCTCGCAGCTCTCTGCATCGAAGAAGGCATCCGTGTCACATCCCTTCCCGGTGCCTGTGCCCTGATCACAGCCCTCACCATGTCCGGCATGCCCGCCAGACGGTTCTGCTTCGAAGGCTTTCTTCCTCCCGAAAAGACAGAGAAAAAAGAACGCCGCAGGATCCTGGACCAGCTCCGGACCGAAGAGCGCACCATTATTCTCTATGAGGCACCCCACCACCTGCGGGCGACACTTGCGGAACTGACCGAGACCCTGGGCGGCGACCGCCGCGTCACCCTCTGCCGCGAGCTGACCAAACGCTTCGAGGAGGCGATCCCGCTCACACTCAGGACCGCTGTCCAATACTACCGGGAGAATGAACCCCGCGGTGAATACGTTCTCGTCCTCGCCGGCGCAGATCCCCGGGTCCTCGAGACACAGACCCGCGCCGCCTATGACGTGCTTTCCCTGGAAGACCATATGCAGCAGTACCTGGACCAGGGCCTGGCCCAGAAGGAGGCCATGCGCCGTGTTGCCGCCGACCGGGGTCTTTCCCGACGGGATATCTACCAGCAGCTCAAAATCAAATGAGTGAGATGCTGATGAGATATACTGATTTTCTACAGGAAAAAGGAAAAGAAAAAAGAAAAAGAAAAGGAGAAAAACTATGAAACCAGAACTCATCCTCGCACCTTCCATGCTCTCTGCGGATTTCAAAAATCTCGAGGAAGACATCAAAGCGACAGAAAAGGGCGGCGCTGCCTACCTCCACATCGATGTCATGGACGGAGTATTCGTCCCCTCCATTTCCTTCGGCATGCCCGTGATGAAGTCCATCCGCAGTGCCACCGGCCAGGTCTTCGATGTCCACCTGATGATCATCGATCCCATCCGCTATATCAAGGAGTTTGCGGCCTGCGGCGCTGATATCATCACTTTCCATCTCGAGGCGGCAGAGGACCCGCAGGCAGTGATCGACGAGATCCACAAATGCGGATGCAAGGCAGGCATTTCCATCAAACCCAAAACACCCTTTGAGGATGTCGCTCCCTATATGGACAAGGTCGAAATGCTTCTGGTCATGACTGTCGAGCCCGGCTTCGGCGGACAGAAGATGATGCCCGAAACCCTCGAAAAAGTCCGTGCCGCCCGCAGATTTGTGACAGAAAAAGGGCTTGCGACAGACATCCAGGTCGACGGCGGTGTCAAGTATGACAACATCCACCTTCCTCTGGAAGCCGGTGCCAATATCTTCGTCGTCGGTTCCGCCGTTTTCGGAGACAACACCTACGGAGAGACAAAGCGCTTCAGTGACTACCTGGCACAGCGGTCCTGAATCAATGATCAACAGATGACAAAAAATATTTGACCGGATAAAAAACAGGCAGCTGCAGGATGTATGTATCATTCCTGCGTGCTGCCTGTTTTTATTCTTCTTTTATGCAATTTATAATGTCATTTTTTATAACATTTTCTATTCTCGTATGATTGTCCGGATAAGGAATCGCCTGATAAACAGTGTCCGGAATATAAATAGTGTCCGGACATTCATTATCCGACTGCAGGAGCCGTATCGCCGTCAGCGTCAGCGGCCTGTCCGTCATCAGAACCGGGACCTGAACAGCCGCTGTCCTCTATATCGCCGTCAGCGTCAGCGGCCTGTCTGTCATCAGAACCGGGACCTGAACCGTTATCGTCTACCGTGTTGTCCACCGTGTCGTCCACCGTGTCATCCAATGCATCGTTCTTCGCATTGTCTGCATCGCTCTTCGTATCGTCTGTACCCTTCTCCGCATTGTCTGCATCATCCAATGCATCGTCTGTACCGTTCTCCGCATCGTTCTCCGCGCCTGCAGCTCGCACAGCATCTGAATCTGTATCGGCGTCCGTCGGGACAATGCTCCTCACTCCGAATGCCGGGACGGCGCTGCCTGTAATGTGTGCCGCGGCTTCTGCTACTGATTCGCCTGCAGCCTCTATACCTGCATTCGCGGCTTCCGCCAGCTTCTTATGCTCCGCGTTCTGCTCTTCCAGCCGCTTGATAATATAATCGTGATAGACGAAATCAGCGATTGCTGCGAAGGGAATGGCCAGAAGGATGCCTGCGACGCCGATCAGCCGGCCGCCGATGACCAGGGAAATCAGGATCCAGACGGAGGAGACGCCGAGCTGCTCACCGAACAGGCGGGGTTTGATGACATATCCGTCGATCGTCTGCAGAACCAGGGTAAACAGCAAAAAGGCCAGCGCGTACCATGGCTTGACCAGGACCAGGATAAAGGCTCCTATGATGGCACCGACCATCGGGCCGAAGGTGGGGGCCAGATTTGTCACGCCGACGATCGCCGAGATGATCGCCACATAGGGCATTCCCATTATTACCATGAACACCCAGTTGCAAAGACCGATGATAATACCATCCAGTACATCGAAAGCGATAAACTGGACCAGGATCTTGTTGCAGCGGCTCCAGAAAGAAGAAGTATTCCGATACACCTGCGCGGGAAGGATCGCATGCAGAAGACGTCCCAATCCGGCCTTGAGCTTATCCGAACTCAGCATCAGATAGATTGCCAGAATGAATGAAATGATCCATTCAAACATTGTCGCGCCGAAGCTGTAGGAGAAATTGACGATTTTATTGAGGTTCTCCGGCAGGATCCGTGTGATCGACTGCAGGAGCTCATCACTTGAGGTAATAAACTGGGACAGGTCAAGATCATGCTGCAGAGCCATGCTGTTGAGCTGCCGCATCAGACGCTGGAAAGAAAGTACATATCCGTTCAGGTTTCCGGCGAACAGAACCACACTGTCGATGATCTGCGGGATCAGCGCCACGGCAAGGATCACAATGAAGAGAACGACAGACAGAACCGCGAGAATGACAGAGAGCGTATGCCGCAGCTTTCCCTGCTCTATCTTGTATAATACATATTTCGAGTAGACTTCTGCCAGAGGCCCCAGAACATATGCAATCACGAATGCCATAAAGACCGGAGACCCTACGCGCCAAATCGATTGGAGAAAATGAAGGATCCCGCTCAAATGCGTCAGTATCATATAGAGTGCTACTGCCGAACACAGGGCTATGGTATAGGAAAACCACTTTTCCTTCAGAAGATTTTTGTTGAATTTCATTGAATGCGATCCTTAATGATGATAAATGACGTATACTAAAAATTCGCTATGACTGCTACATTTCAGTATAGGCGATAGCGGTCAAAACTTCAACGAAGTCATGAAAAGTTCAGTATTTGTGTCAAAGGGATGGTTCCTGTGTGTCAGAGGACGGTTCCCGCGGCAATATTTCCGAGCCGCCGGAGGGATCCGGGGCCGCAAATCCAATTGAGGAAAACCCCTGTTTACTGTATAATATACATTAATAGTTTACTTGAATTCGATGCACGAACAGTAGTTAAAAACTAATGAAAAAATCATTCACAATCCAACACAGGAGGACCATATTCAATGAGACAATGGACAACGGAAGAGCGCTACAGAGTACTGCACAGTCCGGATGAGATTTCCGATCTTTATGAGAAGATCAGCAAATCCGCTTATCGCCAGACCTATCACGTACAGCCCGTCACAGGACTTTCCAGTGACCCGAACGGCTTCACCTGCCACAACGGAACCTGGCATCTGTTTTATCAGTGGTGCCCCTGGGGTGCAGTGCACGGCCTCAAATACTGGTACCATGTATCAAGTCCGGATCTCGTCACATGGAAAAATGAGGGAATCGGACTGGCTCCCGATACTTTCTATGACAACAAGGGCTGCCACTCCGGCAGCGCCATCTGCGCCGGCGATGACCTCTATTTCTTCTACACAGGCAACCACCGCGACGAGAACTGGGTCCGCACACCCTACACCTGTGCCGCCAAGCTGGGCAAAGACGGCCGCCCCGAGAAGCTCCCTGAGCCCCTCTTCGGTCCCCGCGACGACTACAGCGAGCACCAGCGCGATCCCAAGGTCGTCTATAACGAAAAAAATAATAAATATTATATCTTTATCGGAGCCCAGACCCTGGACAAGAAGGGCACTGTCCAGATCTACCAGTCCGAGGACCTCCTCTCCGGCTGGTCCTTCGCAGGACAGCTCCATGTTGTTGGTTTCGAGGATTTCGGCGGCATGTGGGAATGCCCCTACATCGTCAATATCAGCGGCAGTGACGTCCTGATCTTCTCGCCCCAGTACACCAAACTCCCCGGCCGCGCCGAGAGCACAAACCACAACGTCTACCTCATCGGCAAGATGGATTATGACACCCTGACATTCACACCCGAATCCGGCTACAGTCACCTTGACTACGGCTTTGACTTCTACGCAGCCCAGGGCGCATCCAACGTCGGCGATCCCGACAAGGCCATCCTGATCGGCTGGGTGGGTCTTCCCGACAATCACTATCCGACTGAGGAAGAAGACTGGGAAGGCAGTATGGGCCTGCCCCGTGAACTCCGTGTCAAAAACGGCAAGCTCCTTCAGACTCCTGTCAGCGGCATCGAAGCCCTCCGCGCAGGCGAAGCACCGGCCGACGGCACCCTGCCCGCAGCCTGCGAGATAATCGTCGAGCCCGCGGCTGACGCTGATTTCGACCTCAACCTCTACACCAAAGCGGACGGTTCCGGCGGTCTGCGCCTCCACTACGACGCAGCCTCCAGGACCTGCACGGTCGACCGCACCGGCCTCAACAAACGCTTTAATATGGCCGTCGGCGAAGTCCTTGATATGCCCCTTGAGAATCCCCTTAAGAGCCTCCGCATCTTCATCGACCACAGCTCCACCGAGTATTTCGTCAACGACGGCGAGGCAACCTTCACCACCCACAGCTATCCCGAGGCGGAAGAGTTCCACTACACCGTAACCGACGGCGCGAAAGTGAAGATCTACAAACTCAACCCCTCCGTCAAGGATGATTTTGTAGTGTAATTTGAAAAAAGAAGACAGCGGGAGACGCTGAGGAGACGGCGAGGAAGGGGACGGTTCTCTGTCTCCTCGGTCCCCTGACTCCTCGAGAACCGTCCTCTGTTTCCTCGGTCCCTGTCTTCTCGAGAACCGTCCTCTGTTTCCCGTCCCCTGTCTCCTCCCGCCTAAAGTCTGAAAGGATACCCATACAATATGAAAAAAGTATTTGCGAGTGACTTTGATGGAACCCTGTACTTCTACCTTGCCGAAGATGACCGCAAGCTTCCGGCCGAGAATGTAGCCAAGATCCGCGAGTACCAGGCGGCGGGCCATCTCTTCGGCCTTTGCACCGGCCGCCAGGTCGGCGGTCTTACCCCCTTCATCACCGGCTTTGTTGAGCCTGACTTCTACATCACCAGCAGCGGCGCCAATATTGTTGACACCCAGTTTAAGGAAATCCGCAAAAAAGGCGTCGACCCCAAGGTCGCCGATGCCATTATCAAAAAATACGGCACCGACAATTTCCGCTTCACCCTTGATGTTGAAGGCGATATCTGCGTCTTCAAGGAAATGGACTATCCCGGCAAGTACTACATCATCACCGGCGTAGACGACTGCCCCGAAGGCCTCATCCACCAGGTTTCCATCCACACCGAGAGCCTGGACGATGCCGCCCGCATGGCCGCGGAGATCAATGCCGAGTTCGGCGACTCCGTCAATGCCTTCCAGAACGTCATCGAGATCGACATCGCTCCCAAGGGCTGCTCCAAGGGCGAGGGAGTCCAGTTCCTGCGCGAGTACATGAAACACGAGTACGGCGAGATCCGCCTCTACGGCATCGGCGACTCCATGAACGACCTGCCCCTCATCGAGGCATCCGACGTCTCCTACACCTTCCCCTATGCGCCCAAAGAAGTGCAGGAGCGCGTGACCAAGGTGGTTCCCACCATTGTTGAGGCCCTCGAGGACTCCATGCGCGAAGAAGTCTAATCCGGGTTGTCAGAGGGGTTGTCAAAGGGACGGTTCCTTTGACACCTTTGTCGCCGGAACCGTCCGCCTGACACTGCGCGAGGAAGTCTGATCTGTGTGTCACCGGAACCGTCCCCCTGACAGTCGGATTGTCACTGGAACCGTCCCCCTGACACCGTCCCCCTGACACCTGCGATACCGGGAACGTAAAAAAACACAAAGGGTAGAATAACGAACAATTAGCCTGGACAATTGTTCAGATACACGAAAAAAGGCTTGTAAAAATGTTGGTTTTCCTATGTTCTGTCAGTTGCGTTTATCACAGCTAATGGTTATAATGACACTGTGAGGATAAGTGTCCTTTATTAAGTACATTAATGCTGCATTAATGATTCAGAAAGAGGTATGAGAATGGCAAATATCGATCTTACAAAGTATGGCATCACCGGCACAACAGAGATCATCCGCAACCCTTCCTATGAGTTCCTGTATGAGGAAGAGATGAAGAAAGACCTCGAAGGCTTTGACAAGGGCGTCGAGACCGAGCTGGGCGCAGTCAACGTCATGACCGGCATCTACACCGGCCGTTCCCCCAAAGACAAATTCATCGTCATGGACGAGAACTCCAAGGACACCGTATGGTGGACCACTCCCGAGTATCCCAATGACAACCACGTTGCTTCCCAGGAAACCTGGAAGGCCTGCAAAGACATCGCCATGAAAGAGCTCTCCGGCAAGAAGCTCTATGTCGCTGACGCATTCTGCGGCGCCAACAAAGACACCCGCATGGCTGTCCGTTTTATCATGGAAGTTGCATGGCAGGCACACTTTATTAAGAACATGTTCATTCAGCCTACAGAAGAAGAGCTTGAGAACTTCGAGCCTGACTTCGTAGTCTTCAACGCTTCCAAGGCAAAAGTTGAGAACTACAAAGAACTCGGCCTCAATTCCGAGACTGCAGTCCTCTTCAACATCACAGACCGCGAAGCCACCATCATCAACACATGGTACGGCGGCGAGATGAAGAAGGGTATGTTCTCCATGATGAACTACTACCTGCCTCTGAAGGGCATTGCTTCCATGCACTGCTCCGCAAACACAGATATGCAGGGCAAGAACACTGCCATCTTCTTCGGCCTTTCCGGCACCGGCAAGACCACTCTTTCCACAGATCCCAAGCGTCTGCTGATCGGCGATGACGAGCACGGCTGGGACGACAACGGCGTCTTCAACTTCGAGGGCGGCTGCTATGCAAAGGTCATCAATCTGGACAAAGAGTCTGAGCCCGACATCTACAACGCCATCAAGCGCAACGCTCTGCTTGAGAACGTCACTGTCGACGAGAACGGCAAGATTGACTTCGCGGACAAGAGTGTCACAGAGAACACCCGTGTCTCTTATCCCATCGACCACATTCAGAACATCGTTCTCAATGTCAACCCTGTTTCCGCAGGCCCTGCAGCTGAAAACGTAATCTTCCTGTCTGCTGACGCTTTCGGCGTACTGCCTCCCGTTTCCATCCTGACTCCCGAGCAGACCAAGTACTACTTCCTGTCCGGATTTACAGCAAAACTCGCAGGCACAGAGCGCGGCATCACAGAGCCCACACCTACCTTCTCCGCTTGCTTCGGCCAGGCATTCCTGGAGCTGCATCCCACAAAGTATGCAGAAGAGCTGGTTAAGAGAATGGAGAAGAGCGGCGCCAAGGCATACCTTGTCAACAC
>CACZFF010000008.1 GCA_902780385.1 uncultured Lachnospiraceae bacterium | reverse complement strand
AATTTGTATAGGAGCTGTTATACGTTGTGACTCCATTTGTTCTCATGTATCCTGCTTATATGGGTTATCTGAACTGGTGTTATCAAATTGTTATCAGCGGAGTGTTATCAGGTTTAGTGCCTATGTCAGGCTGTATTTTTACCCACGTATCATTCTTTTCGGATCCGGCAAAAACTCCAGTTTCAAAATCATACCCATTCCAGCCGCTAACCTCTGTAACGTACGTATTGATGGATTGGCATTTCCCCTCTCTATCCTGCTGATATCACCTTGTGCAATACCAGTTCTCTCAGAAAGTTCTTTCTGGGTAAGACCTGATTGCTGGCGGGCATCAATGATAGCCTGAATGATAGCACGTTCAGGCTGTAGAGCTTCATATTCAGTTCGAAATCCGGGATCATGAAGCTGTTCTCTTAAAAAATCATCAAACTTTTCTCCCATCATCAACACCCTTTCTTCTTAGATAATCTTGCCGATATTTTTTAGCTTTCTCCAATTCTTTTAAAGGAGTCTTTTTTGTCTTCTTTACAAATCCGTTCGTTAAGATAACACGTCGATCAATGTAAAAAAAATACATCACTCTGGTGATATCAGAACCTACTTTAGCACGCAATTCAAATATGCCTTCTGACAGGTGCTTACTATATGGTTCCCGCAGATTATATCCATTTTCCTGCAGCAGACTAATCATGCTTGCCATTTTTGCACGCATCTTATTATCTAACGAAATCAGAAAATCTTTTGCAGGTTTATCGCCATCAGTTGTATCATAAAATTCAACTTCAAATTCCGCCATTTTTCATCTCTTTCCAAAAGAATATATGTTTTATCCTATATTGTCAACATATCTATTCTGAACACCTAAAACATCCAGACTTGTAATTACTCATGCTCAGTCATAAAATATAACCAATGGTTACCGTTTTTTATCATATTATTGTATCCATTGGTTACTGTCAATCTTTTTACTGGGAGATTTAAAAATGGAAACAGGGTTTTGTCCGGAAAGATTAAAGAATATTCGGGAAGAGAGGGGGATTAATAAAGCTGAAGCAGCGAGACTGCTTGGATTATCAAAAATGGGATACCTGCGCTATGAAACAGCGGCCAGAACTCCCTCCCAGCAGATGATATTTTTTATGGCGCAAAAGCTCGGAACCTCGCCCGAATATCTGACCGGTGCCTCTGAAGACCCCGAACCCGCGGAATATCTGGTCTCCAGGTCAGATGATCCTGAACTATTCGACCTGATCAAAGACATGATCGACACAAAGAGTCCTGCACGAAAAAGGCTCCTCGCCTATCATCAGAAACTGAAGGCTGATTCCGGACAGTGACAATGTTCCTGGTTATCACAGGTCTCCATCACACCTGCGCCATGATTGAAACTTCTCTGCTGGCAAATGCCGGATGAAGCTGAAGAAAGCAGTCCCTGCGAGAGCACGCTCCCTCCGGACTGCTTTCTTAATCTTCGCCTGGCTCGTGTGCTTGGCGGTTATTCCAGCTCGCTGATCAATTCGTGATTCTATATAAATTTGTATAGGAGCTGATATACGTCGTGACTCCATTTGTTCTCATGTATCCTGCTTCTATGGGTTATCTGAACTGGTGTTATCAAATTGTTATCAGCGGAGTGTTATCAAGCCCAGATACATATTATCGAAATGTTTCATCTTTTTTATATCGGTGTCCTCTGCTATAATACCTTATGTGCTGCCATATACGGTAGGCGGTTATAAGCCCTCACGAAGGCCTTAAAAAAGGTAATACGGAGGGACTGTGACCCTCCGATCAGATAACCGGATCCGGAAGGACTAGGTTGAGTGGGAAACCACGAAAAATGGAAAACCGGGGAAAGGAATCCTACGAAAGGAGGGCTGAGCTATGTTGACACTTGAAGGACTGGTAGGTATCCTAAGCCTGGTGCTGGGTGCGTTCAGCCTCGTAAAGACTTTAGTCTTTTGCCATCGGCAAAGATAGAGGAAGAAGCGATTCAGAATCGAAGACACAGAAATGACCGCCCAAGCTCTGCAAAAGTGAGGCGGTCATTCTGTGACTAACTTATAATTCGGGCTGACCGTCTATCGGCAGCACTTTTTCTGCTTTTATATTACCATCTGTCCTATTGTCCGTCAAATTGATTTTGGTAAACTACAACTCTGCGTACATTTCGAAGGGTCGATAAATAATAAGGAGAAACTTAAAGTGTCAAACAGATTAACCCCTGTATCTATGACTGGTAGAATGGCATATATTGTCATGTGTATAGAAAAATATCTCATCATCAAATATCCTGACCGTGATTGGCGCACATTGTCCAAAGTTCTCTGGAAATCTACCAGTATGAACTGGGGCGACTGGGCTGAGCTTTACAGCAATTATATTCCTGACGTTATACTCCAGTATGATGCCTATGACTCAGACGAATTTGCTGACTATATTGATGAGAATACTTTTCTTTTATTAAGGCGCTTTACTCCGGTATCACATCCGGCAATGAAGATGCTCCCACTGATATTGTCAACACACTTTTAAACCTGCCTCATGAAATGGCTATGGTCTATGAGGGAACCACTATAGGCGACGGACGAGAATGTCTCTCAATAATTGAACACGCCGAAGCGATATTGCTAAGCCAAGACATTGAATTGCCGGATTACACAAAAGTCCTCTTTTCTAAAACATCCGAGCGAAATGATTGGGGAAACGACTTTGACGGTTCATATCTGTCCATCATCTTATGATTAGACAGTGTATTATTGTATAAATCAAGGTTCCCAGCTGCTAATATAATAATTCTCACTTACCCCTTCGAGGCAATCTCAACGCGGTTGCCGCCACATGAATCAAAAAAAGCAGTCCTGCGAGAGCAAGCTCCCGCCAGACTGCTTTTTTTAGCTTCGCACTGCACCTGTGCTTCACGGTCATTCCAGCTCGCTAATCAATTCGTGATTCTATACGAATTTGTATAGTAGCCGTTATACGTCGTGACTCCATTTGTTCTCATGTATCCTGCTTATATGGGTTATCTAAACTGGTGTTATCAAATTGTTATCAGCGGTGTGTTATCAGCTCTCAGGATTATGGGTATTATGCCTTCCTGAACCTGTCGAATCCAAAGGATTAAAAAGCAAAGCAAGATCAGAGCTGTTAATTGTTCTACTCCTGATTTATATAATCATACAGCGCTTCACTGCCATGATCCAGTTCCGTGTCACACGCTTTGCATAAATACTGATTGGTCTCCAGGAACAGTCTCGTCTCCGGATCCATCAGAAGTGAATATAATTCCGTATCTATCAGTTTTGCGTATGCCACATCTTCAGCAAGAGCAAACTTTTTCATCAAGTGTTTTGTCAGGGCTACAACACAAAGTCCCTGGATAGTCTCGATCTTCCCGCCTGGCAAAACAATCACCTCCAATCAATAGGCTGAATCTTTACAATCAGATTGTCAGCGATTTCCTGCCTGCCAACGTAATACTGAATTCCCAGATTCTCAGGCTCCAGATTGTTCAAAAGAATCCGTTTTGCGTCGGCACTGCCGACCTTCCCATAGAGTCCGTCCCAATAAGTCTTCAAGCACAACATGGTATCATCGTCCGCTGTCGGGCCGATTACTACATCATAATCATGGGGGACACCGCCCTTCTCCCGGCACATCAGCACAAAATCTAGCCAGGATTCATCTGCCGCTGAAAAGCACTTTACATGTAATGTTTCCAAATATGCTTTATCAAGCGTAATCTGATAAAGATGTTCTGTAAAGTCAGCATTCTTTTTGTTACGACTCCTTCTTACAGCCTCCCGGTATTTCTTATGCATCATGCCGATCGCCTGCTTCTTGGTGACAGCCATGTAAAACCCTTTACCAAAATCCTTGTTCCCACGGCCTTTTGTCACATCCACTCTTAGTATTTCTGACACTGTTCCGTGATACAGTTTTTCTCTATACTGCTGAGACATACTGATCAATCTCCCTCGCCATTTCCTGTCCAGTCATGCTGTCAAAGATATCCGGACATTCCGAAATATAATTGAGAATTGCATACTCTTTGTCCAGCTTAAGAAAATCCTTGTTTGACAGCGCATGCGCACGTTTATAATTCTCTGTTGCAAGAAACATGAGGAAGATGGTGTTGTTCAGTCTTTTATCAGACATATGTTCTCGCCTCCTTCCTAACCCGCGTAAAGCACAATTGCGTTCAGTTTCTTTTATAGTACGAAATTAGTAAAAAAGTATCAAGGCGAAAATGATTTCTGGAGTCAGCGGGTTGCTAAGGCGTACTTTTTTGTAGCACCTTAGCAACATCCTTGAGTGCTGCTTCTATCGCGGTCTTTCTGGTCAGCAGTTCCTCTTTCTTTTTGATGGAATCTTTTCTCCTGCTTTGGTCATAAAAAATCGGGCTACATCATCGTACTTGTCCAGTTCATCACTGTGGTGGGACCGGTAAAAGCGCCTGCTGAAAGCAGAAGCAATTCTTTGCGCATAGGCAGCAGATGCTGCGTGTGTAATTCTGCATGCATCCAATTCCATCGAAAGCGATTCCATTTCCAAGCCTGAATCATGGCCTGTATTTGTAAAACCTGTCAAAGACAAAGTCTTTGTTGGATTTGTACTCCGGACTGAGAAAGATATTCCCTGCCAGCGCTATGTGGAAAAAGGGGAACCGCTTCTCTGCAGTAAGCCGGTAAATTTTCAAACCGAATGGTGCGCATTTGTCCGTTATAGGGTTATTTGGGATGTCAGATTGTATCGGGGAAACTGGCACGCGCATTATGGTTCAAATGTACTGGACAACACCGTCAGAGCATACACAGGCACTCCGGCCGGATATGCAATGGATTTTGGCCTAACTGAGAACGGAAGGACTTTGCTTGTTGAAATAAATGACGGCTTTGCACTCGGAAGCTATGGTCTTGATCCAATCCAGTACGCAAAACTACTCTCTGCATGTTGGGCAGAGGCAAAAGAGAATAATCAAACATAGAAGAAAAAAAACGGCTGCCTGTATCCACATAGATTCAGACAGCCGTTTTACTCTCAGAATAATCAGAATTGGATTTTTGTTGTCATTTTGTTGTCAGTGATTAAACAAATATGTTTGCAGCCCGCATAAATAAAGGGCCTTCCGTGAGTCTGGAACTATTCCAGCTCTATTGTTCCCGGAGGTTTACTCGTAATATCGTAGAGCACGCGGTTGACTCCTTCCACCTCGTTGATAATGCGGTTCATAGTGGTCTGGAGGACATTCCATGGAATCTCGGCCGCCTCTGCAGTCATGAAGTCGCTGGTGATCACAGCGCGCAGGACGACAGCCAGGCCGTAGGTGCGGTGGTCGCCCATGACTCCGACGCTGTGCATGTTGGAGAGGGCGGCAAAATACTGACCGAGATTCTCGTCCACACCGGCTTTGTGAAGCTCTTCGCGGAAGATGTAGTCAGCATCCTGCACAATCTGAACTTTATAGGGTGTGATCTCACCCACGATACGGACGGCGAGTCCCGGACCAGGGAAGGGCTGACGGTAGACAAGTTCCCGGGGAATGCCCAGTTCCAGGCCGACTCGGCGCACTTCGTCCTTAAAAAGCATGCGGAGCGGTTCGATCGGGGTTTCATCAAACCCCAGTTCACGGACCAGTTCGATGGGAAGACCGCCGACATTGTGGTGGGATTTGATGACATCGCCCGTCTTGCCGTCGCCGCTCTCAACGACATCCGGATAGATTGTCCCCTGTGCCAGATAACGGACCTTTCCCTTGAGTTTCCTGGCTTCTTCCCCGAAAACACGCGGAAACTCCTCGCCGATAATCTTCCTCTTGATCTCGGGGTCGGTCTGGCCGATCAGGCGGCGATAGAATCTCTCCTGGGCATTGACGCGGATAAAATGCAGGTCAAAGCTGCTTGCCGGTCCGAAGATCGCTTCCACCTCATCGCCCTCATTTTTACGCATGAGGCCATGGTCCACAAAGACACAGTGCAGCTGGCTGCCGATCGCCCTGGAGAGAAGGGCTGCAGCGACAGTGGAATCGACACCGCCGGAGAGGCCCAGCAGAACATGCCTGTCCCCGATTTTTTCCCTGAGTTCCTCAATCGTGCGCTCCGCAAAGGAGGACATCTCCCAGTCGCCCTTGCAGCCGCAGACATCCAGAACAAAACTGCGGAGCATTTTGGTTCCCTCCGGAGTGTGCACAACTTCCGGGTGGTACTGTACGGCATAGAGCCTGCGGGCAGGATCCTCCATGGCCGCCACAGGACAGTGGTCTGTATGGGCAGTGACCGAGAAACCTTCCGGGAGGTCTGCAATATAGTCGGTGTGGCTCATCCAGCAGATGGTGGAACCCTTGTCATCACATTCAACATCCTTCAAAAGCAGGGAAGATTTTTTATCTATATAGACTTCCGTGCGTCCGTATTCGCTGACCGGGGCCGTTTTCACACTGCCCCCGCAGCGGTATGCCATCAGCTGGGACCCGTAGCAGATACCCAGAACAGGAATTCCCAGTTTGAACAGCTCCGGAGAACAGGTGGGGGATTTTTCATCATAGACACTGGCGGGACCGCCGGTCAGAATAATCCCCTTGGGCGCAAGCTCCCTGATCTCATCGATTCCCATGGTGTGCGGATGAATCTCACAATAAACATTACATTCCCGTACACGACGGGCAATGAGCTGCTTATACTGACCCCCGAAATCCAGAATGATCACAAGTTCTCTTTTCATTCGTGCCTCCAATTTCTTCATTTTATAAAAGATTCCCCGAGGGTCCGACATCATCCCCCGTTTCCCCATTTTCTTCCCGTTCCTGTTTTCATCATACGTAAAGATGATAATTTAATAACCCTTCACGGGCAAGCTCTTTATGGTTCTTTATCAAAATTGTTTTATGTATTAAAATAATTATACAAGGCAAGATTCCACTATTATTCCAGATCATGTTTTTTGCGGTCATAAAGGAGGTAAACATGAGAGCAAAAAGAATCAGCCGCCTTATCATTTGTGCCTTTTTACTTGTGTTCCTGCTGGCCGGGCTTCCGGCATTCGGTACCGGCCGTATGGGCACTTTGAGCGCTCATGCAGCGGACACTCAGGAGGAACTGCAGGAATTTTATGTCTATCGTCTGGAAGATGGCCAGCTAAAATACTGGCTTGACATGAGCGGGGATGAGCTGAAGCTGCACTGCATGTTCCGGTCCGGCAGTCCGGAGTTTTATGAGAGAATCTACACACTTGATATTGATTCTGCGGAAACCATCGGAAAGACTATTTTCCTGAAAAAAGTCACGGACGATCACGAATATGATATTTCTCACTTCTTTGCCATGCTGTCCTTCACCTTTATCAACAATCATGCAGTTATGTCCGTTGTCCGGGATGAACTCACGCTTGCAGGAGGCGCTTCTGATAATCTTCTGACCGGAAGCTATACCATGACACCGGGGAAACCGGATGATGCACCCGCGGGCTCAAACGAAGCAGGATCAGAGACAAAAGGATCTCTCAGGGCCGTGGAAGCGCTGTTTTCAGCCGGAGCATTTGCGGATCCGTCGAGGACCTATACTCCTGAAGAACTCTGCAAAATGGCGCAGGACTATTATAATCGCCATTACAACTATTATCCGCCGGTCGCCGATTATGAGACGAAAGAGGGCGGAAAATACCAGATCCATCTGTATGAGATTGTTGATGACGGAAATGGATACACCCACACAGCGACTTCCGCATGGTACACTGTGGATGCCCACGGTATTGGAACAAATGATATTTCCGGTGAGGCAGTTGATCTTACAAAATGATTGCAGGTATAAGTGGGGCAGTTGCTCTCACTAAATGATCGCAGGCAAAAACGAGGCCGTCGATTTCACAAATGACCGCAGGTATAAGTGAGACAATTGATCTCACAAAATGATCCGAAGTATAAGCAGGTACAGAAAAATAAAGGAGCGGGGGACAGCATCATGCCATCCCCCGCTCCTTCTTTTCAGCCGCTTGTAAAATCAAAAATCAGCTTTATGATCAACAGCACCACTACGCAGATCATGATGGGACGGATGATCTCTGCCCCTTTTTTGATCGCAAGTGCCGCTCCCAGCCAGGATCCGGCAATGTTAAAAACCGTCGCAGCTATTGCAAGGCCCCAGAGCACTGCGCCTGATGAGGCATAGGTAGACACCGAGATGATTGACGCCACTGCAATGACAAATCTTGTGTTTCCGGTGGCCTTGACCAGGTTCAGTTTCAAAAAGGCCGCATAGGCAAGCATAAAAAACAGTCCGGCTCCGGGCCCGTAAAAGCCCTGGTATCCGCCCAGCACGAGACCTATGGCTGCAGACCAGAAAACAATAGACACCTCCGACCTTTCATCGACATGATCCTCATCGCCGAGGTTTTTGTTTGCAAAGAGGAAAACCGCGATGACCGGAACCGTGACCAGCATAAAAACCTTCAGGTATCGGACCGGGACGATCAGATTCAGCCTTGCTCCAAGATAGGAGCCGATCACCGCAAAGGGGAGTGTGATGAGTGCTGATTTCAGGTGGATGTTGCCGCTTCTCATATATTTGAATGCCGCTACGCCGGAGCCGATCCATGCAGAGCATTGATTTGTTCCGGTAATAAAACGGACAGGAATCCCGACCGCAAGCATGGCCGGTATAGTGATCAGGCCCCCGCCGCCCGTAATGGAATCGACGATTCCCGCGAAGAAAAAGGCCAGGCAGCACAAGAGCGTCTGCAAGCTGATTAATTCTATATTCATTGTCTGCGAACTCCTCTTTCGGCTGCGAACTCCACTTCCGGCTGCGAGCTCCTCTTTCGGTTGCCCGCAATGGGAACTGCGGTTTTTTATTTTTCATCGCACAATACCCATGACTTCAGCCGCGGGATACGCGCGCAAAAAAAAGGAAAACCGCTTCGTTGTAGGTACAATCCCACAATGAAGAATAAACGCTAAGACAAACCGAAGGTTTGCTGGATGCGCCGGATGTTTATTCGAACCTGAAAATCTCACAATTTCCGACCTTAAAAGCCGCGAACTCTTCGTTTGTCAGATCCTGATACCACGATTTTACAAAGCGGACGATTCCATTGTGCGCGACCAGGACATATGTCCTGTCATCTTCCTTGAGTTCATCCAGAAGATTATATACGCGCTGGGCAACGCGGAACATAGACTCGCCGCTGCCGAAAGAATTAATAAAGCACTGCTTTGCCTTGAAAAATCCCTCGCTGTTTCGCGGACTCGTACCCTCCCAGATGCCGAAATTCTGTTCAATAAGGCGGGGCTCAAAGCGGACGGGGATTCCCGTGATCTCCGAAATATGCCTTGCGGTATCCGCTGCCCGAATCAGCGGGGAGCTAAGGATCACATCCGCTGTATAGCCCAGTTCCAGAAATTTCTTTCCCGTTATGATCGCCTGTTCATGACCCTTCTCCGTCAAGGGGACATCCGTGGCTCCGCAGATCTTATCCTCCACGTTCCACTGAGATTCTCCATGTCTGATGAAATATATATGACCCATATGTATATCCTCCGCTCTTTACCTATGACCGCCTCCGTCTTATGCAGCGGGTCGCAGTTCTTCTTCCTGAGGAATCTCTTCCGCGGCCGTCTCCCCGCCGGCTGCAGTTTCGTCTGCCTCCGTCACAGCATCCCCAGTCAAGGCTTTCTCAGCTGTATCAGTCGCGGCCTCGTCGGCTGCAGTTTCGTCTGCCTCTGTCACAGCTTCTCCTGCTTCCTCTGTCGTATTCGCCGTTCCTGCGCCGGAATCACCTGGTGATGCGCTGAAGACAGGTATTGTTAAGAGCAGGCACGCGGCCAGACAAAGTGCTGCAATCTTTTTCCAGTGAAACATTTACCACACCGTCCTTTCTGTTCTGGTTCTTACATTTTTTATTTTTTAATCTTACTCTATTTTTGGTTCCTTGTAAAAAGCAACATGCGCGAAACAGAACAGACCACCTGAAACTCGTTTACACAGAGTTTCCGATAAAACGTAACTTTCCTGCACCTGTCTGCGTTATTTTACATAACGGGGATCAGGAAAAATTCCAATGCAGCATATTTAATAAACTCTTTGTATTCGTTTCTATCTGTAATCGTTTCGAATGGAGGAAAAAAACATGAAAGAGCACTGGAACAGGATCTGGACCGGTTTTCTGGTCATCGTCCTGCTGTCCGCATGCGGGAAAGGGACTGGACAGGCGCCTCTTCCGGCCAGCCCCGGAGCAGGTTCCACAGATGCACAGCAGACAGAGGCCGCTGCCGCGGCGACAGATGACCAATTATCAGATGACCAATTATCAGATGACCAATTGCCGGCAGAAACACAACATTCACTGGAAGAGGTTTTCCGCAATCATGACAGCTTCACCGACACTCTGAGTAAATGGAACTCGAAGGCAGATCCCAAGAGGCGCAGTGCCTGGCGGTCAAATCTGACACCGGAGGAGGAACAGTCGGTCATCGATTCCATGAATGCCGCATTCCTGGGTTCAGTTCTGGATCTCGCTTATGAACGACTGGACAATGCAGAGGATCTGGATTACGAAAGCCGCTGTCTGGCGGTGCTCCTGCAGCATGAAATGATTTCCAGAGAGACAGTGGACAGATATTTGCTGGCAAGTTCCTTATACGCGGACAACCTGGCGGAAGAACTGTGGGAAGAAATCGATCAAGCTATCGAAAAAGGAAAAAAAGACAATCCGGATCTGTTTCCGGAACCTGAACAGGATATGTACTATGAGGATGGGATGGACGCAGCTATGGCATATGGGGCCGTGGCGGAGGAAGACGTCATGGATACAGAGCAGGCAGTGGCTTCAGAAACCCCGGTATCCAACGATGTAATGAGCGAAGCCCCGGAAAGGACACAGAATAAAACGGCAGATACGTCACAGTCAGATGTGCCGGAAGAGCAAACAGCGGATCCGGACGGGACTCCGGTGCCCAACACTGCCGAGTACAATACGATCCGGGAAAATCCCTTCAAATCGACTGCGTCATCTCCTCTCTCCACTTTTTCCATCGATGTGGATACAGCGGGATATACGAAACTCAAATACGATATTCTCGATGGTTTTCAGATTGAAAAAGACGAGGTCAAGATCGAGGAGCTGATCAACTATTTCAATTACGATTACAACGGTGACCGCGTCGGGGAAGAACCCTTCACCGTCTCTACAGAATATACCTGCTGCCCCTGGAATCCCGAACACAGACTGGTCCGGATCGGGA
Source organism: uncultured Lachnospiraceae bacterium (assembly GCA_902780385.1). Taxonomy (GTDB): domain Bacteria; phylum Bacillota; class Clostridia; order Lachnospirales; family Lachnospiraceae; genus CAG-791. Next base: position 152,132 of record CACZFF010000008.1, on the reverse strand, counting down.
TCCGGGCGGACGACCGTCAGGAAAAGCCTGCCACCAACTTCGTACTTGTAACCGATATCTCCGGTTCCATGATGCTGATCAACAAGCTTCCTCTGGCGCTCAGCGCCTATGCGGACATGCTGGACGGATTCGATGAGGAAGACACCATCTCTCTCATGTACTACGCTTCCGGCCAGGGCATCGTCCTGGAAAATACCAGCTGTGACAAAAAAGACGAGATCTACAGGGGGCTGGCCGCTCTCCTTTTCAATGCCGGCGGCGGCACCCACGGATCACTGGGTCTTCAGACCGCCTATGAGATGGCGGAGAAGAGCTATATCGAGAACGGTGTCAACCGTGTCCTGATCGCGACGGACGGCGACTTCAATATAGGCGCCACCAGCGAAGGCGCGCTCAAGGACATTGTGGAATCCGGCAGGCAGAAAGGCGTCTATCTGACCATCCTGGGCTACGGCTCCGAAAACCTCAAAGACAACAAGATGGAAGTCATGGCGGAAAACGGCAACGGCAACTATCACTATATCGGTGACATGACCGATGCGGAAAAGGCCCTTGTGCAGGAAAGCGCCTCCACCCTCATTCCCATGGCGGACGATGTCAAGATCCAGGTCGAGTTTAACCCTGCCCTCGTGCAGGAATACCGCCTGATCGGCTATGAAAGCCGGATCCTGAATGCGGAAGACTTCAACAACGACAAGGTGGACGCCGGAGACGTCGGTGCCGGAAAGACCGTGACCGCCCTCTACGAACTGGTAGCGGCCGGCGAAAAACATGAAACCGATGTACCGGACCTGAAATACAGCAGTACCGAAAGCACCGGTGATGCCAGCGAGCTGTGCACGGTCTCCATCCGCTACAAAGAGATCAACAGCGGAAAGACCGGCTCGGAAAGCAAGCTTGTGGAGAAGCCTGTCCTGGCGGCAGACTATCACGAAATTCCGGATGACAACACTGCTCTGGCCATCTCCCTGGCCGAAGCCGGCATGGTCATCCGCGACAGCGAATACAAGGGTTCTGCAACGCTGACCAGTGCCAGAGCCATTGCCGGGGCTGTGGCTGCAGACACCGGATCCGACCTGGCCCGTTCCTGGGCGGATCTTCTCCGGACACTGATCGGACAGTCAGAATAATGTAAACCTTTCAGAGCAGAGCGATAACAGAGCAATAACAGAGCGATAATAGAGCAATCAGCGGGCATGCCCGGCGTAAAACAATACAAGCCCCCGGCACTTCCAGACAGGAGTGCCGGGGGCTCTTCATTTTTAAGATTGTTTTTCCAATTCTGCTTCAAACAGATTGATTAGAATCGCAATGCTAAACATCTTAGTATTTGTTTTTCCTGCTCCATTTTGACCCCTTGTAAAAGCGAAGTTTCCCGCTTCAGGACCGTTCTATGTAATGGCATTATTCAGTTGTCATTTTGGCAGACGCATCTTCCGAAATGCTTATCTGCAATAGATCTCAATTGCCCGGGAGGCAAATTCAGCCGTGCCTTCGCCGCCCATCTTGTCGATATTTGTTGTGAAATCGCCTCCGCCGCCATACATCATTCCAAGGCCGCCGAGAATCTCCTTCGTGCAGGTATACATATGCTCTGTAATATAATCCTGCAGTTTCTTTACCATCTCCTGCGCTTCCTCAGATGCGGGATCTGTATTCCGGATCTGTCCGAATTCTCCAAAAATATCAATCATTCCCTGGTGGATCTTCAGGTTGTCTTCCTTTGTCCGGCCTTTGGATTTCTCTTCATATTCCTTATAAGCCGGCGTTGTACCCCAGGCAGCTTTCGCCTGCGCGGCATACTCGTCTATTTTTCTTGTATCAAATGCATCAAATTTCAATGGCTTCACCCCTATCGCTTTTATTCCTAAGGCAAGGTCGATCAGGTTCTCAATGTGCTCCTTCTTAAGCTTCAGGAGCTCGATCTGCTGCTCCAGAGCCTTACTCCTGTCAAAATCCGGACTGCTGATGATCTCCTTAATATCCTTCAGAGAAAATTCCAGTTCTCTGAAGAGAAGGATCTGCTGCAGGGTCTCCAGTGCCGCATCGTCATACAGCCGGTAACCTGCCTCTGTGTAGTTTGCCGGATGAAGCAGCCCGATCTTGTCGTAATACTGCAGGGTGCGTATACTCACGCCTGTCAGTTTACTTGCTTCGTTTACTGTCATCATAATTCATCACTCCCTCGCCTTTAGTAAGGTCACTATAAACCATGACGTAACGTAGGGGTCAATACTTTCCGGGAAATTTTTTGAAAAATATGCAAAAATCAATGCACTAGAGGCTTCAAATTTTATCCTACTCCATTTTTAGCCCCTTGTAAAAGTAAGTTGTTTCTTCACCTTTTTCATTTTTAAAAACAATTTTATTATTATTCATAATTTAGGACCTCCTAAAGAAGAACCATCCATAGAATACTGTTCAGAATATTGATCTACAAATGCCCTCAAGCCCTCATCAAGTCCTAAATCAAGACTATCTCTAAGCTCTTGAGGAATAGTATCTAAATCTGCTAAATAACTTTTATTAGTAATTACTTCTTCCTTTTTAATAAATGCAACCATTGCATCAACATCACTTATATTTGGATTCTGTTGATAAATCTCACAAAAAGATCTTAATGCCGTTAGAGAATACTTTTTTGTAATATGTTGACAAGTTTTTCTTAATATGTCCAAACCAATAAATAACCTATCAAGTCCTCTTTGCTTTTTTGCATATTCAGGATTATTCTTAGCAATAACTACTGTAGCAGAATATATAACATTAGGATTAGCTTTTTCCTTATGATAGCGCTCCCAATAATCCGGTTCTAAGCGAAAAATTACACTTAATCCTTTCTCTAGAAAATCTCCAAATTTAGTATTAGTAGGTACCCCTAACCCTCTATAATAATCAACATCTTTTTTCATTTCACTAACAACATTTCCGAATGCCCTAATTATAGTACGAGCATATGTTTCTCTCCAAGAGTCCAAAAATTTTTCATCTATTTCCATTATTCTCCTCCTTCACTATGAGGGTTTATAATCTTTAAGTTTTATCCAACTCCATTTTTGGCCCCTTGTAAAAGGCCAACATGTACGAATTGAATTGCATTTTTCAACAACATCTTGTTCTGTAAATTGATGAAGTAGTCATCTTTATCTATTTCAGCAATAGCTTTTCTAGTATTATACCAGAATAATCTCGCTTGCTCCAACATACTCTTCTTGATAATCAACAGTATCGGTCAGGTTCCATATGGATGAAAACTGTTTTTCAGTCAGACGTAGTATCCTGATCAGTCCTGTGTCAGGATGATTATTCTGCAGTCTGCGAATATGTGTATCGGCACTTTTTCTATTCGTGACAACACGCATATAAATCTCTGGTCCCCAAAGGGCGTAGCCATCAGAAGCCAAGAATTTTCGAAAAAGCTTCAGATTGTCATCCTTCATCGTGAATGATAAGATGAATCAATCGAATCAGCAGCCGTCTTTTTCAGACAGCCAACTGATTCCGATTTTCAAGATTTTTACATTTTGGACTGGGCGCAATGATGTCAGAAAACCGGAGGTAAGTCAGGTTGATCACACAGATATCGGATGATTTTGATCTGGAAAAAATAGCAGAGAGCGGGCAGTGTTTCCGCTGGGAAAGGATAGACAGCGTTATAGAAAGCGCTCTCTGCTCTCCTACAGATCCTACAGATAAGCAGCAGACTGAAAAACAGAGAAACATAACAGAAAATACAAGTCATCCCTGCACATACCGCATCCTTGCAGGTAATTCCTGCCTGTATATCACTGAGCTGGATGCCGGTCAGGGTGTCTATGAGCTGGACTGTTCCGAAGAGAACTTCTCAAGCTTCTGGCACAGCTACTTCGATCTGGGTGAAAACTACCGCTGCATCCGTGAGCGGATCGATCGAGCCCTGGATCCATTCCTCCGGGAGGCGGCAGAGCATGAAAAGGGGATCCGCATCCTTCGGCAGGATCCCTGGGAGATGCTGATCACCTTTCTCATTTCCCAGAACAAGAATATTCCGGGAATCCGCCGCTGTGTGGAGTCTCTCTCCCAAAGCTGCGGAGAAAGAAGACTTGATTCCCGCGGGATTCCCTATTATGCCTTTCCGACACCGCAGCAAGTGGCCTCTCTCTCAGATGATGCACTTGCACAATGCCGGCTGGGATACCGCTGCAAATATGTGAAAGCGGCGGCAGAGGCTGTCCTTACGAAAAAGATCAATCTCGAGGAACTGATCGCAGCAGACGAAAAAAGCGCGATGAATGCTCTCACCGCGCTCTATGGTGTCGGCATAAAGGTTGCCAGCTGCGTATCTCTGTTCGGCCTGCACCACGTGGACGCTTTTCCCATTGATGTATGGATCAAAAAAATACTGTCGCAGGAATATCCGGACGGCTATCCCTACGACCAGTATTCTCCCTATAACGGAATCTATCAGCAGTATATGTTTGCCTATTATCGACACCGCGCCGGCCACTGAGACAGGTTATGGTATCTCACATCCTCTCCCGGATTCTTTCGATTGCCCGGATGGTATTTTCCTTTGTACCAAATGCAGTAAGGCGGAAATAGTGCTCTCCGGCCGGTCCGAATCCGGAACCGGGAGTCCCAACCACATTGGCCTTTGACAGCAGGCTGTCAAAGAATTCCCAGCTGGTCATATTGTCCGGCGTACGCAGCCAGATATAGGGGGCATTGACACCGCCGGAAACCTCATAGCCGGCACTCTGCAGACCCTCATAGATGATCCTGGCATTATCCATATAATAGGCAATCTGGTTCTTAATCTGGGCTCTTCCCTCTTCTGTGTAAACGGCCTCTCCTGCTCTCTGGACGATGTAGGGAGCGCCGTTGTACTTGGTCCCGTGGCGCCTTGCCCAGAGGGGCCACAGCCTGACGCCATCCGCCTCCAGATCTGCAGGTATGACAGTGAAGCCAAGGCGAAGACCCGTGAACCCGGCAGTCTTGGAGAAGGAGCGGAACTCGATCGCACAGCCTCTGGCGCCCTCGCACTCATAGATACTGTGCGGGATATCCTCTTCCGAAATATAAGCCTCATAGGCTGCGTCGTACAGGATAATCGCCCCGTTTTTGTTGGCGTAGTCCACCCACTCCTGAAGCCTGTCTTTTTTCATGACAGCGCCTGTGGGATTGTTGGGGAAGCAAAGATAGATCAGATCCGGTGCCTTTCCCTGAGGCAACTCAGGCGCAAAGCCGTTCTGCGCCGTACAGGGCATATAGACCACATCCTTGTAGGCGCCTGCCGCCGTATCATACAGGCCAGTCCTGCCTGCCATCACGTTGGAGTCCACATAGACCGGGTAGACGGGATCACACACCGCAATCGTATTGTCGACACTGAAGATCTCCTGGATATTGCTGCAGTCGCACTTGGCGCCGTCAGAGATAAAAATCTCCTCCGGGGAAATGTCACATCCCCTGCTCTGATAATCGAAAGCCGCAATCTTCTCCCTCAGAAAAGCATATCCCAGATCCGGAGCATATCCTTTAAAAGTCTCCGCCGCGCCCATCTCGTCGACTGCCTTGTGGAGCGCCCCGATGATCTCCGGAGCAAGCGGCTGCGTCACATCTCCTATTCCCAGACGGATCACGTCTGCCTCCGGATGCGCCTCCTGGTATTCCCGGACCTTCTGCCCGATCGTTGAAAAAAGATAATTTCCGGGTAAACGAAGATAATTGTCATTTGCCTTTGCCATATGCCTTTCCTCCTGTGTAAAGCTAAAAAAGGCGCACGAGGATAAGCCCCGAGCGCCTTTGCCCTGTTGCCGCAATAATAAACAAAAATACTTATAAATAATTCTTCAAAATAAAACTTTGATACTTCATGCAATCCGATGATGACTGCAGTGAACGGGGCATCGCCTTTGATGCCTCTTTTTATATTTTATAGTATTTCCGGAAAACAGAAAAGTCAAGGCAGGTTTGCCGAGGTACTGTTCATTCTCCCGGATTCGTACTTGGAGCCTGTACGGAGCCTGTACGAGCCTGTACGTGACCGGTAACTTCAATCTTCACATTGCGAAACCTGTCCAAAAGGAGTATCATTGTATGTACATATGTCTTGACAGCCCGGAAAACAGCCGGTAAATCCTTTCACAGAGAACTCCCTCTTGTTCTTCTTTCTTGAATGGTATGTGCTGCAGCTCCGGCAACAACAAAGGAGATCAACAGTATGGACAGACAAAACCTGACCCTTCTTACTGACCTGTATGAACTGACCATGATGCAGGGTTATTTCAAGAACAAAGAAGAAAACCGCACCGTCATTTTCGACGCCTTCTACCGCACCAATCCCTTCGGAGGCGGCTATGCCATCATGTGCGGTGTTGAGCAGCTGGTCCGCTATGTGAAAGACCTGCATTTCAGCAGCCAGGATATCGAATATCTCCGCAGTCTGAATATCTTTGACCCGGACTTCCTGGATTATCTGGCAGATTTCAGGTTTACAGGTGACATCTATGCGATTCCCGAAGGTACACTGATGTTCCCCCGCGAGCCCATGGTCAAGGTCATCGCCCCGATCGCCCAGGCTCAGCTGATGGAGACTGCGATCCTCAACATCATCAACCACCAGAGTCTGATCGCCGCCAAGGCAGCCCGCATCTGCTATGCCGCCAAAGGCGACGGCGTCATGGAGTTCGGTCTTCGCCGCGCGCAGGGACCCGATGCCGGTACCTACGGCGCACGCGCAGCCGTCATCGCGGGATGTGTCGGCACCTCCAACGTCCTGTGCGGCGAGCTCTTTGATGTTCCTGTCAAGGGCACACATGCACACAGCTGGATCATGAGCTTCCCGGACGAGCTGACCGCCTTCAAGACCTATGCGGACCTGTATCCCAATGCCTGCATCCTGCTGGCCGACACCTATGATACCCTGAAATCCGGTGTTCCGAACGCGATCAAGACCTTCCAGTATATGCGCGACAAGGGCACTCTCGGCAAGGGCTACGGCATCCGTCTCGACAGCGGCGACCTTGCCTACATCTCAAAGAAGGCAAAGAAGATGCTTACCGAGGCCGGCTTCCCGGACGCGATCATCTCCGCCTCCAACGACCTGGACGAGCACCTGATCAACTCCCTGAAGGACCAGGGCGCGACGATCACCTCCTGGGGTGTCGGCACCAACCTGATCACTGCCAAGGACAATCCTTCTTTCGGCGGCGTCTACAAGCTGGCTGCCATCCAGGATGACGATGGCAAGTTCATTCCCAAGATCAAGCTTTCCGAAAACACCGAGAAGGTCACCAATCCCGGCAACAAGAAGATCTACCGTGTCTACAACGAGCCTGAGCACAAGATTCAGGCAGATATCATCTGTCTCGAGGAAGAGACATTCAGCGAGAACGAGCATCTCACCCTCTTCGATCCCGTCGAGCCCTGGAAAAAGACCCGCCTTGCTCCCGGAGAATTCTCCCTGCGTGAGCTGATGGTTCCTCTCTTCAAGGATGGAAAATGTGTCTACGAATCTCCCAAGACCATGGATATCCGTGAATACTGCATGAAAGAACAGGACACTCTCTGGGAAGAGTCCCGCCGTCTTGTGAACCCTCACCAGGTCTACGTCGACCTGTCCCAGAAACTCTACAACGACAAACTCCGTCTGCTCGATGAGATCACTGAGCAGAAAATGAAAATGGCAGATGCCTGATCTGTTTTCGCAGCCGAAGAATAACTCGATATGATAGTTAAAACCAGCTTCCTCGTCTCTAAATTGACGCGGAAGCCGGTATTTTTATTACATAAGATCCATACTTTCAATGGATGAGTTCGGGCTTTTACTCTGGAACCGACATGTGTGAATTTTTTGATTTCCCGGCCTCTTGGTCGCTTGCATCTCTCCCACCCAATAGTGACCTTTCATTTCTGGAATTCTTTTGTCGCTTTACTTTTCCGGGACATGCGTGACCTTTTTCTCACTATGGCCTCATATCGCTTGCAGCCCGCCCTGGCAGTAGTGATCTTTTGGTCTTGTCTCGTCTCTGTCGCTTCGCTTTTTCGTGACATGCGTGACCTTTTGACCTCTGGTGCCCTCGGTCGCTTCACTCCCGCCAGCGCAGTGGTGATCTTTTGGTCTTGTCTCGTCTCTGTCGCTTCGCTTTTTCGTGACATGCGTGACCTTTTTCTCACTATGGCCTTATATCGCTTGCAGCCCGCCCTAGCAGTAGTGATCTTTTTGTCTTGTCACGTCTCTGTCGCTTCGCTTTTCCGGGGCATGCGTGACCTTTTTCTCGTTTTGGCCTTCGGTCGCTTGCACTTTTCACCCTCAGTGGTGATCTTTTGCCTCAGAGACGGCTCCGTCGCTTCACTTTTTCGTGACACGCGTGACCTTTTTCTCGTTATGCCCGTCGGTCGCTTGCACTTTTCACCCTCAGTGGTGATCTTTTGCCTCCGGGACCGCTCCGTCGCTTTCATCTTCCCCACACAGTGGTGATCTTTTGCCTCAGAGACGGCTCCGTCGCTTTGCTTTTTCGAGCCATGCGTGACCTTTTTCTCGTTATGCCCGTCGGTCGCTTGCATCTCGCCCACACAGTGGTGACCTTCTGCCATGCACGCCTTTCGGTCGCTTATATATTTCCCCACAACAGTGAGCTTTTGCGTCTTTTCCCCCCAATCGGTCCGGGTCCGCCGCAAGGAGAAAACACATCACGAAGACCGTATCACAATAATAAGCTCATAATAAAAAGCCTGCCTCTGCGGTTTGCAGAAGCAGGCTTTGCAATTACATAATTAATACCTTTGACTAAATGACTTTGGCAAAACACCATTATCCAATGACTAAATGGCTTTGTTAAATATCATTATCTACCTTTGTCCGACTATCAGTCAATATCCCTGATCATGGCGTGCCACTCCTGCAGGGGCAGGATGAGGCCTTTGCCCTTGCGCTTGAGATGGCTGATGCCCTCCGCTGCGGCGAGGCCTGCTGCCGTGGTGGTGACATAGGGGATCTTGGCCTTGATGGCTGCCTTGCGCAGGTAGCTGTCGTCGTGGCGGGCGCCCTTTCCCATGGGGGTATTGACGATCATCTGGATCTCGCCGTTGGTGATGAGATCGAGAATGTTGGGACGGCCCTCATAATTCTTGTTGACGCGCTCGCAGGGGATGCCGGCCTGGGCAATAGCCTTGCAGGTCTGGTCAGTCGCGAGGATCCTGAAGCCCGCCTCGTGGAATCTGCGCGCGATCTCAGGCGCATAGGGGCGGTCAGGCTCGCTGACGGTAATGAGCACGGTTCCATCCAGAGGAAGGATCATCTTGGCTGCTTCCTCAGCCTTGTAGAAGGCACCGCCGGTGGAGCGGGAAATTCCCAGAACTTCGCCGGTGGAACGCATCTCGGGTCCGAGGACAGGGTCGACTTCCGGGAACATGTTGAAGGGGAAGACGGCTTCCTTGACACCGTAGTAAGGGATGTCCTTTTCCTTGAGGTCCGGTACAGGGGACTTGCGTCCGGTCAGTTCCGCCGTGATGATCTCAGTGGCAAGAGGCACCATGCGGATGCCGCAGACCTTGGAGACAAGCGGGACGGTTCTGGAGGCACGAGGATTGGCCTCGAGTACGTAGACAACATCGTCCTCGATGGCGTACTGCATGTTCATCAGGCCGACAACATGCATCTCCTCGGCGATCTTTCTGGTGTACTCGCGGATGGTCTGCAGGTGCTTCTCGGAAATATGAGCGGAAGGAATGATGCAGGCGGAGTCACCGGAGTGGATACCGGCCAGCTCGATGTGCTCCATGACTGCGGGCACAAAGGCGTGGGTTCCGTCGCAGATCGCGTCCGCCTCGCACTCCATGGCGTTGTGCAGGAAGCGGTCGATCAGGATGGGGCGGTCGGGTGTGACGCCGACTGCAGCCGCCATATAGTCTGCCATCTGCTCATCGTCGTGGACGACTTCCATACCGCGTCCGCCAAGGACATAGGAAGGACGGACCATGACAGGATAGCCGATCTTGCCGGCGATTTCCTGAGCTTCTTCCACGGTGGTCGCCATGCCGGCTTCGGGCATGGGAATACCAAGCTTGTCCATCATGGCGCGGAAGTGGTCGCGGTCCTCAGCCAGATCGATGACTGCGGGGGAGGTTCCGAGGATCTTGACGCCCTCTTTTTCCAGCTTGGAAGCCAGGTTCAGAGGAGTCTGTCCGCCGAACTGGGCGATGACGCCGACGGGCTTTTCTTTTCTGTAGATAGAGAGGACATCCTCCAGGGTCAGAGGCTCAAAATAGAGCTTGTCGGAGGTATCGTAGTCTGTGGAGACAGTCTCGGGGTTGCAGTTGACAATGATGGTCTCAAAGCCGAGCTTTCTCAGGGACTGTGCGGCATGGACACAGCAGTAGTCGAACTCGATACCCTGGCCGATGCGGTTGGGGCCGCCGCCCAGGATCATGATCTTGGGTTTGTCGATGCTGATCGGGTTCTTGTCCTCGCCGATATAGGTCGAATAGTAGTAGGCGCTGTCCTGGGTTCCGCTGACATGGACGCCTTCCCAGTTCTCGGTGCAGCCGAGAGCTTCGCGGGCGCTGCGGATGTCATCCTGTTTTACATCCAGGATCTCTGCCAGATAGTGGTCGGAGAAACCGTCTTTCTTTGCCTGGAGCAGGGCCTGGTCAGAGGGAACACGGCCCTTGAATTCCTTTACAAGTGCCTCTTCCTCTTCGACGAGTTCCTTCATCTCCTGGATGAAATAGTGTTTGACCTTGGTGATATCAAAAATCTCATCCACTGTCATGCCCTTGCGGAGGGCCTCATACATGATGAAGTGGCGCTCGGAGGAGACATCGACCAGGAGTTTTCTGAGTTCATCGAGAGGCATCTTGTCATAGCCGTTGACGTGACCGAGGCCGTAGCGTCCCTTCTCCAGGGAGCGGATGGCTTTCTGGAAGGCTTCCTTATAGGTCTTGCCGATGCTCATGACTTCGCCGACAGCACGCATCTGCGTGCCCAGCTTGTCCTCGACACCTTTGAACTTTTCAAATGCCCAGCGGGCGAACTTGACAACGACGAAATCGCCGGTGGGGACATATTTGTCCAGGGTCCCGAAACGGGAATCCGTGAGGTCCGCCAGGGTAAGGCCGGTTGCAAGTTTTGCAGAGACCAGAGCGATCGGGAAGCCGGTCGCCTTGGAGGCCAGGGCGGAGGAACGGGAAGTACGGGGGTTGATCTCGATGACGATCACACGGCCGCTCTTGGGGTCATGGGCAAACTGGACGTTGGTGCCGCCGATGACACCGATGTGCTCGACGATCTTGTAAGCCTGTTTCTGCAGTTCTTTCTGCAGGTCCTCATCGATGGTCAGCATAGGGGCTGTACAGAAAGAATCACCGGTGTGGACGCCGACGGGATCGACGTTCTCGATGAAGCAGACTGTGATCATGTTGTTGTCCTTGTCGCGGACGACTTCCAGCTCGAGCTCTTCCCAGCCGAGGATGGACTCCTCAACCAGGACCTGGCCGATCAGGGAAGCCTGCAGGCCGCGGGCGCAGACAGTTTTCAGTTCTTCTTTATTGTAAACGAGGCCGCCGCCGGCACCGCCCATGGTATAGGCGGGACGAAGGACTACGGGATAGCCGAGCTTATCGGCGATCGCCAGTGCCTCTTCCACACTGTAGGATACTTCGCTGCGGGCCATCTCGATGCCCAGCATATCCATGGTCTTCTTAAATTCGATACGGTCTTCGCCGCGCTCGATGGCATCCGCCTGCACACCGATGACCTTGACACCGTATTTATCCAGAACGCCTTCCTTGTAGAGTTCGGCGCAAAGGTTGAGTCCAGACTGTCCTCCCAGGTTGGGAAGCAGAGCATCCGGACGCTCTTTTTTGATGATCTGGGTGACCCTGTCGACATTCAGAGGCTCGATGTAAGTCCTGTCTGCCATTTCCGGGTCAGTCATGATGGTAGCCGGGTTGGAGTTTACCAGCACGATCTCATATCCCAGGCTGCGCAAAGCCTTGCATGCCTGCGTCCCCGAGTAGTCAAATTCACAGGCCTGGCCGATCACGATCGGGCCGGAGCCGATGATCAGTACCTTGTGGATGTCAGTTCTCTGGGGCATTTACTCTCCTCTCTGGCGGCAACACACTTCCGCCAATCATATCCTGCGATAACCGGAATACATGGTAACAGATTCCGGTCAACCGCCGCTATGCTCCTTTTAACTTAAAAATTGCCACCCCTCATTATAAACAGGGATTTAGAAAAAATCCATGACATTCTTAATGACAAATCCTTTTTTTATGAACTTTTTATGTCCATTTTCAACAATTTTGAATAAAACAATGTATAAGCACATATATTTATACAAAAACTCTTTTTTTATAAATAACAGTTATTACAAAAAAGCAGCCGACAGGAGAGGCACCGGCAGAATCTGCCGGAAGCCCCTTTCCTGCCGGCTGCCGCCTTTGGCATGCCGCCTGTATTTTTATTTTTTAAACAAAACCTGAACCCTGAACCGTCAATCAGGATACAGACAGGATGTTACAGTTTCCGCCCTGTCAAAAACATGAGCAGGTAACGTGTGTCCTCTGCCCGGTCTTTTTTTATTTTCCAGAACGGATGTAGAAAATCAGACCCATGATGATCCAGATAACAAGGCAGATATAGGATTCTTTTCCCAGTGAGCAGTTGAACATGGGGATGGGGACCAGCAGCAGGATCATGAAGATCAATGCCATGATGGTTCCGATGATTCCGGTGATCATGACACCGGAGTCGCCCTCCTTCTTGGCAAAGCTGTAGGCCGCCAGAGATGTATATCCGTAACCGATGGCCGCACCGATGGAGGACATGTCCACGATCCAGCCCAGGGCTGTTCTGCCGAAGAAAGGCGCGACCAGGGCGATCGCAAGGACAAAGAGGATGGCATTGGACGGCGTCTTAAACCCGGGATCCAGCTTTCCGAACCAGGCGGGCAGAACCTTTTCCTTGGACATGGAATAGAGGAGTCTGCTGGTCGCCATGTAGAATCCGATGATACCGGAGAGGATGGCTCCCAGGACTGCAAGTCCCAGGAAGAGAAGTCCCCAGCTGCCCAGAAGCTGCTGTCCGGCATGGAAAGTCGGCAGCGAGAGGACACCATCGAGGTTGGGCATATCCGCATTGTATTCGGACCGGTCGGCATATCCTTGTGGAATGACCATAGCCGTCACGGTGTTGAGAATGACATAGACGGACGCGCCGAAAGCAATGGAGAGCACCATGATGGATTTGGTCTTGCGGGGTGAAAACTGAAATTCCTCCGCCGCCTGGGGGATGGTGTCAAATCCCACGAAGGCCCAGGGCGCCACAGCCACGACAGCCAGAATGCCTCCGACTTTGGACACACCGGGGGCGAATGCCGGCTGCAGGTTGGAAAACTTCACCTGGGGATTGATGACGGCCGCGATGGTGACGATCAGGACGCCGCCGACCAGGGCAAAGACCAGGGCGGTCTGGAAAACACCGGCAAACTTGACGCCCCGGATACTCAGGAAGGCAAACAGTAAAAGCGCTGCCTCCGCCAGGATGATCTCGCCCAGATAGATGTCATATCCGGCAACACTGTAGTGGAAGCCCACCTGAAAAACATTGTTCATCAGGTTGCGCCCGATCAGTGCAAGCGCCGTGGCATTCAAGGGGACAATGGCCAGATAGGAAAGCCCCAGGAACCAGGAGCAGATAAAGGCGTGCCTCTCCCCGAATGCCATGTTGGTGTAGGTAAACTCACCTCCGGCGACCGGATATTTGTTGATCATGAAATGATAGTTGTTGGCGATGATACACATGATGACCGCGGCAATGGCCATGGCAATTGCAGTGCCCAGGGGGCCGGCTTTACCCAGGAATGTATTGCCGGGCATCACGAAGGCGCCCCAGCCGATAATGCATCCCAGTGCCAGGGACCAGACATTGACGGGTGACAGTTTCTTTTCAAGCTGGACGTTTTGCTCCATCTTTACTCCTTTACTCCTCTCAGCTGCGCGGTCGCAATGCGCCATTCACAGATAAAGTTGATAAATAAGGAACAGGCCTAGCACTGCATGGTATTTCTGCAGCCTGCTGGCCTGTTCCTCAAAATCCTCAGTCAGTTCTAGTTTTTCTCTGTATAGTATTATTGTTTATCTGCACGCAGGGTCGTAAGCATTCAGGAACGTCTCAAGACACCACAGCTGCCACTTCTGATTTCCGCTGAGCTTGTCCATGGGAATGTCTTTGCGGAATTCCGGTCTGGTCGGGCCTGCCCAGTCTTTGAAATACACGTCCACGGGGCGGGGCATGGGGTTTTTGTCCGGTACCGGATATCCGGGATATTTGAGACGGAAGAGATCACGAAGCAGGTACTTGGTGTCGCCGCGGCGGATCCTCTCCAGATCAAGGCCGCCTCTGACAGCCAGATTCTCGTAAGGATAGACCCACTGAACATCCGCTTTGGTGAAAATATTGACGTAGGAGGTCTCACTCTCACGGGCAAACACGGTCTGCATGAAGAGATTGTAGTCGATCATGTTGCCGTCCCGGCGATAGGGCTCAAAGACATAGGTCATGTCGACCGGATTGACAAGGGCCGCTTTCGGATCCAGGAAGGTATAGAACTCAACGAATTCATCAAAGGTCCAGTCTTTGGATACTGCGCGGTCAAGTCCGCCGAAACGGTTGTCCGCACATTCTCCCAGAACCAGCTTTTCGCAGCCGTCTTCCTTGGACATCATGGCTGCCTTGTAGATCTGGGGAACGATAGAGTGGACGGGGGCCTGGTTTGCCTCAAAGCAGATCGGGAGATATTTTTCCACGACTTCCCAGGAGATGTCCACGTAATGAAGCTTCATGTCGTAGACTTTTGCATAGTACTCGGCGCGCTCAAGCTCGGGGCGCTGGAATTCGCCGCCCAGGAAACGGAAGGTGTAGGCGTCGCTTCCGGGCATATAGGCGGCCAGGATCGCGGAATCCATCCCGCCGCTCAGCATGATGCCGAGTTTCTTTCCCTGCAGGGAATCAAAAACCTTCTGCAGTTCTGCGTCGATTTCCTCGGCACTGCCGACCTGGATTCGGTCTGCCAGCGGAGTGATCGTAGCGTTTTTATGATCGAGTCCCTCAAAAAAGTTCACGTTGTCTTTTTCGATGGTGCGCAGTGCCAGATAGGAACTGCAGCAATAATCTTTGTCAACCATGGCCTTCCTCCTTCTTTCTCTTATTTGACATCCCTCAGATCATCCTTGCGGACATGGCGCAGGGCTTCTGTGATCCTGGTGCTGGAAATTCCCTTGGTGTAAGGGAAGTAAATGATCTTGATCCCTTCCTTTGCGAAGTCCTCTTCGTACTTTTTCCATTTTTCCGTGCCGTACCAGTCATCTCCCACAAACAAATACGAAGCGCCCAGTTCCTTGCAGGCCTTGAGCTTGTCCATATCATACTGGGGGACTGCCGCATCCACGTATTTGCAGGAACGGACGATCTCAATGCGGTCCTCGAAGGGGATCATGGCATTTTTGCCCTTGTACTGAACCAGCTCATCCACGGTGACACCGACGATCAACTTATCGCACATGCCCTTTGCGTTCTTGAGCAGGTTCAAGTGGCCGATATGGAAGAGGTCATACACACCTGTTGTATATCCGATTACCATTTTCCGATTACCTTTTCCTTTCTCTGCTGAATTATCTCTGTCAGGTTTCCTCTGTAAGATTACCTCTCTAAGATGATCTCTGTAAGACTGCCTCTCTCAGAGAATCTCTGCTTACCTCTCTAAGATGATCTCTGTAAGATCACTTCTCTAAGATGATTTCTCTAAGATGATCTCTATCGGATCATCTGAAGGATTTTCTGCCCTCTTTATACTCTGCAAAAGGAGTTTCCAGATCCACAAATCCGGGGTGTACGGATACTCTCTGCTCCTCGGGAGGCAGCTGCATAAAGTCGCCGAACTGCTGGGTCAGATAATCCTCTACCCTGGAGGGGCAGTTCATCACGGTGTCTTCAAAGGGCAGCTCTTTCCCTTCTCCGAAGATGTCCACATCAAAGGTCAGCTTATCCAGCCGCACGCCCCATACATAGCCGGTGTATTCTGATTCACATACCGGCCTTTTGCGGTATTCCGCGAACATCTTGTCAGTAAAATAGTGATAGGGAATCTTCCCGTGGAAGGGTTTCATCAGCCTGCAGGCCGCCACCCTGGCCCGGGTCTTCATGCGGTTGACCGGGAATCGCCTGGCATAATTGAGCATAGCCGTCTGCTTCCACATGCGGAGATAGCGTTTCCTTTCTTTTCCGGGAGCCGGGACGCCTGCCAGAGGCATGATGTCCACGAAGACACCGTAGTAGGCATCCGGGAAAGCTTTGGCATAGTTTTCGATCAGAGTTGTCCGTGTATCCACCACTTTGATAAAAAAGGAGGCATAGTGCTCGATATCGACGGGTGTCATCACAGTCAGCCCCTCGGGCAGTTCTCTGCGGGCAATTTCAATAAAGCGGTCGTAGTGCTCGATCGGAATCGCAATGTCGAGGTCATCGTCCCAGGGAATAAACCCCTGGTGGCGCACTGCACCGATGGCCGTTCCGCCGATGGCATAATAGGTGATGTCGTGGTCCTTGCAGATCTTAGCCACAGCTTTGAAGATATCCAGTATTTTTTTCTGTAAATCGTTCATCTTTTTTACCTGCTATGATAAGGTGTCCCCGCTTATATTTACATACTTGTTTCAGGGGTCCATTTCAGTGCCGGAGCAATTGTTGTTACAGTTCACGCCCCCTAAATGGGCGTGAACTGCGGCTCACAGTATTGTCCGGCGATTATTGGCGATTATTTCTTCTTTTCTTCCTTTTCTTCAGCCTTGTCCGCTTTGGGCAGGCGTCCGTAAGTCTTTGTCAGATCGTAGATGCTCTTTGCAAGCTCAGGGGACAGAAGGTTGGGCACAACGCGCCACTGCCAGTTGCCCTGGGCGGTTCCGGGGGTGTTGAGACGGGCCTCTTCTCCCTTGACCAGGAAGTCCTGGATCGGGATGATGCACAGGTCGCAGACGCTGCGGAAGGCCTCACGGATAAAGTCCCAGGTGAAAGCACCGTAATCGGTGTACTCGGAATGGATGAAGCGGCGGGCGAAATCGCGGTCGTGGTCGCTGCACTGCTCGATCCAGGCGCGGGTCGTCGTATTGTCGTGGGTACCTGTGTAGACAACCGCGTTCTTTACGTGATTGTAGGACAGATAATAGCTGGACTCACTGGGATCGAAGGCAAACTGGAGCACCTTCATGCCCGGATAGCCTGTTTCGGCCAGGAGCGCTTCTGTCGCGGGAGTGATATTGCCCAGGTCCTCGGCGATGATGGCGACATCACCCAGTTCTTTCCTGACAGCAGCGAAGAAATCACTGCCGGGTCCCTTGACAACTTTGCCGTGCTCGGCGGTCTCGTCGCCGTAAGGTACCTCGTAGTACTCGGCGAATCCGTTGAAATGGTCGAGGCGGACCACATCGTAGAACTCAAAGTTGCGGGCAAAGCGCTGGATCCACCAGTCGTAGCCGTTTTTCTTCAGTTTCTTCCAGTCGTAGACGGGATTGCCCCAGAGCTGGCCTGTCGGGGAGAATGCATCCGGAGGGCATCCTGCCACGACGGTGGGAACGAGATCCTTGTCGAAACGGAAGATATCCGCGTGAGCCCAGGTCGCCGCGCTGTCCATGGCCACATAGAAGGGGATATCGCCGATGATCTTGATACCCTGCTCCTTTGCATAGGCGTGGAGCTTTTTCCACTGGCGGTCGAACTGGAACTGCAGGAAGCGATAGAAATCGATGTCATCGGAGAGTTCCTTTGCGGCAAGAGCCAGTGCTCTCTTCTGGCGGAGGCGCTCACCCTTTTCCCAGTCTGTCCAGGATTTTCCCTCATATTTTTTCTTCAGGGCCATATAGAGGGCATAGTCAAAGAGCCAGTAGTGCTCTCTTTCCAGATATTCCTGATACTCGGCGTGATATACACTGTGGCTCTCGGAGTTCTCAAGGCTGCGGAAACGGTCAAAGGCAATGCGCAGTACAGTGTAGCGGTAGTTGTACATGGCGCCGTAGTCAACCTTTTCGGGATCGCTGCCGAAATCAAAGCGGTTTACTTCGTCCCATGTGAGGAGCCCCTCTTCGATCAGCTTTTCCAGGTCGATGAAATAAGGATTACCCGCAAAGGAGGAAACCGACTGGTAAGGGGAGTCCCCGAATCCGGTCTGGCACAGAGGCAGGACCTGCCAGTAGGACTGGCCCGCTTCCTTCAGGAAATCGATAAATTCATAGGCTTCTTTGGAAAAACATCCGATCCCGAAACGGGAAGGGAGGGATGAAATGGGATACAGAATTCCGCTTTCTCTTTTCATAAAATCAGTAAATCCTTTCATAATTTGTTATTAGCTGCGGCAGTGCCGCTTATATATAAATTTTTCGCAGAGCGAAAAAATATATCTTTCATACACCTGTCTGCAGGCAGAAAAGCACCTCATCCGGAGGCAGGTCACTCGGGCATGACGGGAATATCCAGCTGGAACCATCCGGGCGAATATACATAGGGGTAGATCTGGTTATTTCCCTGAATCACATTCTGGTAGTACCAGAGGACCGCCAGATAGCAGAGCAGTGCCGCCGCGACGATGACCCGGTTGTCCCTGCGAAGGATGCGGACCAGGCGGGAATAGGCTATGAACCTGTAATAGCCGAAATAATAGCTGATCCTGTACAGGGCGGCCTGCACGCTCCTGAGCTGTACCGTACAGATTTCCAGAAGCAGCATCAGGACAACAAACATGCCCAGAGCATTTCTGTCAAAGCCTTCCTCTCCTGCCTGCTCCGCGTCACCATGGCTTTCTGCTCCGCCATGAGACAGGATCCCGCCAAAAGCACCTGCGGGCGCGGCCGTCTCGCCCGGTATTTCCCGAAAACCGCAGAAGCGGTCATAGTACATGATCACCGGGATCAGGAAGGGAAGACGCAGAATGGTCGGATTGAGCGCAAGGGCAATTCCCCTGGCTATATATCTGTAGAACTTGGCAGGAAGCAGGTTCATCTGCAGGATGATCCTCAGGAGCGGGCTGTAAAACAGGATCAGGCCCATACAGGCAATGATCAGGAAAAACTGCAGCCAGCGGGGCGGCGTCTTTTTCATAAGCAGATAGACCACCGGCAGGACAAGCGCAATGATACCCGTCACATGGAAGAGGATCGCCGCAAGGCTGAAGACGGCAAAACGGATGTATTTTTTCTCAAGGAAAAAGGGAAAGGCTGCGAACACGACCGCCAGGGCCAGGCATTGGCGCATGGTGTTGAGGGTGTCCCCGTAAAACAAAAAAAGGAAGCAGGCCCATCCGAGTGTGATCGAACACCAGTGTTTGTAGTGCCACAGTCCTGCCATTGTAAAGCCGCAGATGATCAGGGCTGTCACAAAGTAAAACCAGTGGGGATTGTTGGTAAATCTTGCAACTATGTATGCCAGTGCCTTGTAGAGAGGATCGATCTCACGCTGGGCGCGCACACAGGCGAACAGGCTTCTCGCATTGCAGGCCGCTTTGAAAACATAGTTTCCATATGTCGCAATATCTGTTCCCACCGTATATTCTCTGGCACCTGCCAGAAAAACCGGAAAAGCCGCCGAAACGCAGCACAAAAGAAGCCCTCCGGCCCTGTTCCTCCGGAGCGCCCACTCTCCCGCGGCACACACCAGTATGGAAATAATAAATATGATGAGATACGGGACCACTTATACCTCCATGCCGGGCATCAATGCTTCTTTGCGTCGGAAGCCTTGTACATCAGATAAAATACGCGTTTTCCTGCCATGAGGGCCCTCAGTTTCATCTTGTCGACCCTGCGCACACCGGGCGCATGCAGGAATTCCTTTTTGAGTCCGCGGACTGTGTCGATGATCCTTTTCTGGACATCGGGGAAGAGACGGTAGTCTGTCTCCAGCATATCCGACAGAAAACGCATGTAAGTCACGACCTGCAGACGGACTGCGGGTCCGCGCAGGGAAGGATAGTGCTCAGAGAGCATTTTCGTCACGCGCTCGGATGTATCCAGCAGGGTCAGGTTTCTCTCCCCGATCTTGCTGTGCATGATGGATCCCTCCTGCATTCTGTAAAAATACAGGGCGTCCGTGACGGCAGCAATCTTTTTCGCGCCGAGCATCACATCATAGATGACGGCATAGTCTTCATACAGCAGCCCCTTCGGATAGCGCAGGCTCTCCCAGAGTTCCCGCTTGAAAAGCTTTCCCCATGCCTGGTGTCCGAATCCCTCATTCATGAGCATCCTGCGCAGGGCCTCTTCGGTTCCCATGGACTGGCTGGTGAACTTTCTTCTCTCTTCCGGCACCTCCCGCTCACTGAAACGCATGAAATCTCCGACGGAGACATCCGCTTTGGTGCGGATACAGGATGTCCACAGATGCGCGATGGTGACCGGAGAGATGGCGTCGTCACTGTCCAGAAAATACAGCCAGGCTCCGGTGCTGGCATCGATGCCGGTATTGCGTGCGGCGGACAGTCCGCCGTTTTCCTGATGGATGACACGGACCCTGCTGTCCTCTTTTGCGAGCTCATCGCACATTTCTCCGCTTCCGTCCGTCGATCCGTCATCGACAAAGATGATCTCCAGATTGCGGAAGGTCTGCGAGAAGACGCTGTCCGCGCACATGCGCAGAAAGGGTTTTACATTATATACTGGGATGACCACCGAGATCAGATCCTCTGCACTTTTCATATCGTCCTCCCGGTGAAATACCACCTTGCTCCGGTGTTGTCCGTTTTTTCATTTGTTCATACCTGTGCGTTCTGAACAAATTTCTTACAAACACCTTATTATCTGTTATCTTCGTTACATCTTTTTTTCAATCGTCATTACTTTTTTTCAGCTGTTATTGCTTTTTGCAGCTATTATTTCTTTTTGCCTTCTTTGCGGACATTGACCAGGCTCTTTACAACTGCCTTCAGGCGATTGCGGAAGATCAGGGCCAGGACCAGCAGGACAGCCAGAAGTCCGTAGCGCAGCACTCTGGACCGATAGGTGAAGAGCAGCACAAATCCTGCCGCCATAAAGGCCGCTGCAAAGCCCCAGTATCTTCGGACCGGGAAGGGACGGATCCCGTCAAGATAGCGGTCGCAGACCCGGTTCATCATCAGATAGTGGCCGGCGGCATAGATCAGGTAACAGAAGAGTGTCGTGTATCCGGCCGCGTAATAGCTGTATTTCCGGATGAAAATATAGTTTGTGACAAGATTGAGAAGAGCACCCGCGACACTGGCCACCATGATAAAGGCTGTCTTTTCGAAGTAAAACTCGAATTTTGCGAAAAGATCATAGCTGAACATAAAGAACACGCTCATGGAGACCGGCGGGATCACGTAGATCGCATTGTAGTAAGCCTTGGGCGCAAAGATCGCGACCGCTTCCGGTGCCAGCAGCATCAAAAAGAGATTGGCGCAGGCAATAAGTCCCATGGCCATAAAAGCGACCTGGGAGACATCCTTTGCCCTGCCCGCCTTGATCTTCTGATAGATCCAGGGACTCAGCGTCTGCGAGAGAGCGGTGTTGAAGAGCGTCATGAGAAGGGAGATCTGGTAAGCCAGGTTATAGATTCCCGCCTCGCTCTTTCCGACCATATCGCGGATCATGATCCTGTCTGCGCTGGAGAGCACAGTCTGGGACAGATAGTGCGGCACCAGGGGCAGATTGAACAGAACCGCATAGCGCCAGAATTTGCCCGAGTAAAAGACCCTTCCGCGCGCCATCTGGACGAAGAACAGCCCCGTATAGGCCACAAGTTCCACCAGGGCAAGCCCCAGGATCCTCGCCGTCACCTTGTCCTGGGCGTGGATCACAAAAAAAATGCCCACGGCAGGCTTGGCCACAGACACCAGCAGTGTCAGCACTACAAGCCTTCTGTAGCTGTAGGTCACACGCTGCTCCGCCGCCCAGAAACTGAAGGCGGCCGTCGCCCAGATCATGACCAGCATGGCAAGGACCTGGACCGTCGTCAGGGAAAGCAGCCGGTTCCAGAAGCCCCGGAAGAGCATATAGACAGCCGTCCATGCCAGGCAGAGCGTCAGGGTCAGTCCCTGCAGGCTCGACGAATAGACTGCCCGCTCCTCTTCATATTTGACCAGGCCCTGGGTGTACACACCGTAAAAGAGATTCAGCGTGACAAAGATCGTGATGATCCCGAGCCAGGAATTAAATGCACCGTATTGCCCGTATTCCTCCGTTGTCAGAAGACGCGTAAAGATCGGCGTCGTGATGGAGGATATACCCTTCTGCAAAAAAGAACATATCAGGAACCAGAAGGAAGCCCGTACCTGTACGGACATCTTCTGGTATTTTTGCAGAAAACTACCCATTATGTTACCTCTTTATATCTCTGGAGATTGATATCTCCAGAGATCTTTCTATAGATGTTCCTTCTGCCATTTTCTGGCGCGTCCCATGGCATCCAGTGCCCGGAACTGCCTGTGCCTGATCAGAAACAGCACAAGGCGCCTCTGTTTCGAGAGCCCCCTCAGATTATCGGTCTGCAGCGCATGTTTTACAAGGGGCTGCTCCAGATAAGCCGCATAGCCCTTTTTCTTCTCGGAAAAGGGGGCGGGATTGTCCGGATTGAAATAACCGCTGATCGCGGTTGTGACGATCACATACAGAAGACGGTTGTCAAACCAGGGCAGAAGTTTATCCCGGTTGCTGCTCGTCTCGATCAGTTGGCGTATTTTTTCAAAGCAGCGGATCACGAAGCGATGGTTCTCTTCGCTGTGGGAGGAGGAAATCGAGTTTTCATTGTACAGGTAATGATAAAAGGGCCTGTTGATGAAAAGCGCGCTCCTGATCTGCTCGAAGAGACGGATATTGAACTCCAGTCCCTCCGCGCCCTGCCTCAGGACTTCATCGTGAACAATATGGTGTTCTTCGAGAAGCCGGCGGCGGATCAGCTTGGAATATGCGACCGCGATATTGCAGTTGTAGACCAGAAGCTGCTTCTGCAGCCACTTGCATTCCTTTCCCCTGTATACCTTGCCGCCCGACGTATAGTCGCGAAGATAAAATTTATAGTCCTGGGAGGAATGCCCGTATTCTCGGGTGATGCCGCACATGACCAGGTCAACATCTTCCTTTTCTCCCGGTCCAAGCATCTGCTCACACATATCCGCGTCAATCCAGTCGTCTCCGTCCACAAACATGATCCACTTGCCCCGCGCGGCGGCAAAGCCGGCATTTCGGGCGCTGCAAAGGCCTCCGTTTTCCTTGTGGAGCACACGGACTCTGGGGTCTTTGGCAGCGTATTCGTCGCAGATCTCTCCGCACTGGTCGGGCGAACCGTCGTCCACCAGCAGGATCTCGATCTCATCCAGCGTCTGACCGATACAGCTCTCCGCACACTTACGCAGATACTCCTCCGGCACCTTATAGACCGGGACTATGATACTGACCGCAGGCAGGACCTGCGCAGTGTCTGCTGTCCCGTCCGCTGCCGCCTCGTTTGCAGCATCTGCTGCAGTCTCGTTTATCCCGTCTGTTGCAGTCTCGCTTAAAACGAAGTTTTTTTCCGCAGAATCACTCATCTGTCTCTACTCCCCGCCCCGTGGGGCGCCGAACATCTTTTGGCAGGATAGCCGCAGGCTCATTGGAGCCGCTCAAAATCTCTCAATTCACCGGGAGGTCTGAAAACTCATATACGTCATCAGTCCTTTTTCAGGATCTTCCTGGCCGCCCGCTTGGCCACAGCGTAAATACCGGTCCTGTAGCAGAAGAGGCGCGCCGTGCGCTCCAGCTTCACCTTGGCCGTCATGGGAAAATACTTGTTGAACAGGGCCTGTGACTCCATGCAGGCTGCGTCCTCAAAGAACTCCTCCCTGCGCGGATTTCCGCTCACGCTGTGGAACATTTCCTTCACGCCGGCTGTGAGACGGTCCGGATCCACCTCCAGGACCTTGCATCTTTGCCGGATCTCGTCAAATATGAGGCGGCCTTTCTGCGTATGGATCAATACGCGGGAAGTGCCCTTGTCGTCGTCCAGCTTTTTGTCAAAGGCATAGACCGGATAGCAGTCCCAGATCGTGAAATCGCTCTTTCTGTAGCGCTTTTTAAAAGCGCAGTCATAGCAGGAAGGGCGGTCGCAGATGTCGGAGAAAAAGGCCCGCAGCATCTGGTCCGTGTCGATCCCCTGCACGTAGCGCTCCTGTCCGTTCTCATCGAGAAGGGTCATGGTGGAATAATTATAGCCGTAGTGCTTGTCGCGGAAACGCGCATCCGCGATCCCGGTCCCCAGCTTCTGCTTCTGCATCTCCAGATAGCGCTCCCACACAAGAGGCGAGGGCACAGCGTGACAGACCACATCCACAGTGATCAGATTGTCGAGAAGAGGATCGTGCTTTTCAGGTGTCTGCATATTGTCCGCAGAAGCCTCCGGCGTATCCTTCTGTGCATTCTTCTGTACCTTTGCCGGCTCCAGAAAAGACAGAAGTCCCTCTATCTGGCAGGGCGTCCCGCTGTAGCAGACAAGCCGGCCGGCGCGCAGATGGGACCGCACCTCCGTGAAGGTCTTCTCCGTGTCGCTCTGCACATACTTGCTGTTGCGGAAAATCTGCAGCCCTTTGGGCGTCGTCACCGAAGTGTGGTGCACCCGCAGGTTCTCATCAAAGGCTGCGCCGTACACGATGCCTCCCCGGTCTGTCACATAGCGTGCGATCGCCGTAAAAGCGCCGCCGGAAGTACTCTGCCGGCGCACTTTTTCGTTTTTGTACTGTAAAAGATATGCTGCCTGCGGAAAAGGAGTATCCTCTCCCGCACGCAGCACAGGACATACTCGTTCACACAGACCGCAGTCAATGCAGGCCGTCTCGTCCACCTCTGGATAAAGGAAACCTTCGGCATCCGCTTTCATCTGTATGCAGTGCACAGGACAGGCATTGCTGCACCCGCCGCATCCGCAGCAGTCAGTTTTTTCACTGAGTTTAATCATAGATCAGGCAAAACCTCCCGTAATCCTTTCATTTCTTCCGCCAATGAGGAGACAGGGGACGGTTCTGTGTCTCCTTTTCCTCAAGGAAACAGGAGACACAGAACCGTCCCCTGTCTCCTCCTGTCTCCTCCTTTTATCCTGTTTCCGGGATTGGATCATCCTTGAAGAACCTCCTTCCCGAGAAGGCCAGGAGCGGAAAGACATTGTAATAATATTCCATCAGGTGGTGCTCCAGAAAGCAGGCGACTGCGACAACCGTCAGAAGGAAGAGGAATCCATATCGCTTAAAGGCAAAGCACCTGAGCTGGGCATAGGTCATGACCATAAGAATCATGATAAAGAGCAGGACGCCGCCGATGACAAAAAGGCGGATGTAGGAGCAGTCAATAAAAAAGTATTTATCCCATCCGGGAAGGTTTTCTGTCCTTCCTCCGAATCCGTGTTCTTCAATAGTGGAACCGAACAGAGAAAAAGGGTGTTCCCTGAGGGCTTCCTGATTCATCTCCAGACGCCGGATCAGGGAGTACTGCAGCTTTTTGCGCAGTTCCTTGTTGTTTCTGTCGAATCCCAGAGTGATGATGAAAATCGCCGCCGTGCATATGATAAACGAGAAGCTCATCACAGAGCCCAGGACGCGGAAAACTTTTTTCCTGTGCCATTTCCGTGTCAGGCGGTAGACCAGAATGCCTGCCATGAGCAGAAAACCGCACATGATATCCGACTGTGCCTTAGTCAGCATCATGATCGCACACACAAGCAATAGCGCCACATATTCTACCAGTTTGAGTGCATCAAGTCGCAAAAAGAGATAGATGATCATCAAAAAGAGGATATGTGCCGCACAGTCAGTACAATAGATGATGCCGAATGAATGCCGGCCGCCTTCATATACCAGGTCTGTGATGATCCCCAGCTGTGAGGCGGCAAATGTGACGGCCATCATTGCAGTTCCTATGGAAAAGGCGATTGCCAGAAGCATTTTAAAGGATCGCCCTGTCATACCGACGATCAGGACGCACAGGACAAAGTATTCATATTTTCCTGCGCCGAATTTCCAGTGGCAGAATCCCGCCGCAAGGAGAATGACCTCAAATACAGCCTGCTGCAGACTGTCCTGCAGCAAAAGGGCGATCACACCGCAAAGCAGGGCATTGATCACCGCAAAATGGAGCAGACCATCCATTCTGAGCTTAAAAGCATCAGAAAAGTCATTCTTGAACATAGTGGTGTTTATAAAGCCCCAGCTGTAACAGACGATAAAAGAGAGGAAAAACAGAACATCTGTCAAAGCGCTGACAGCCCCTCGTGCCGATCCTGAAAAGAAGCCCTCTCCCAGCCACCGCGCAATCGATTCACCGATCCCCGGAAAAGACTCACTCCCCGGCGCAGGAGCGGCCGCGCCTGCCCTTGTGCCTTCGGGCAGGGGGCTGGGGGCAGTACTCTGTGCAGAAGTCCTTTTCACCTCCTCGGGAAGAGCTGCTCCCGGATCGATCTGTTCTGATGAATTGTTATTTTGCATTAAAAGCTTCCCTCGTATTTTTCTCCCAGATATTTAGCCTTCAGGAAAGAAGCAGCTTTTTTATACCACATGATCTTTTCGGTATATACCGTCGGAAGTTCACAGACTCTCTCGCGGGGAATAGCCGAAATGGACATCTGGCGGTCAAGCCAGACATTGAGGATGATCTCACTGACTCTTCCGAAATATCTGCCCTGGTAGAAGGAGAGCTCTGTATCCCCCATCTTTTCCGAAAGCGCGAACAGGATATCAAACAGCCAGGTACAATATTTGTCTGCAAGATCCCTGCGCATGATCATCATGTTGAACATGTAGCCGTATCTTCTGCGCATGATCCGGTCAAAGGAAGGAAGATACTCGGGGCAGCGCTCCGCGATTATCTCTCTTGTGACATCCAGATGTTCCGCATAGTGTGTATGCGCATAATGAGAATACAGCGTCTCAATAAAGTAACGCCGTTTTTTCGGGACAAAGACCCAGTACTGCTTCAGCAGGGGCCGAAGCTCCGCGCCTGTCAGGATATTTTTGAACGGATCCCTGTTTCTCCTCTTCAAGCAGAAATGCCTGCGGTAATGGACAAGTCCGATATAATCCGCTTTCAGATTCTTCCATCCCCAGTATAATCCTGTGAGCTCGCAGTAGCCGGGATTCAGCTCCGAAATATTGTCGCCCGTATTGTCCCTGGTCCATCCCAGGTCAAGCGGTTTCCCATTCGGATCAGTTTTTCCCTCAGCGCCCACGTGCAAAGGAAGATAAATGTCGTCAGACGGCATTCTATATTTCTTATGTGAAGCAACAAGGATTTTTACGATTGGAGTGCCCATTCGCCTTCGCCCTTTCATTTCCGGTAGAGATCCGGCAGTTTCTGTCTGCGTCTGCACGAATTATGTACGAGCTTCCGCATAAATGTTTACGTTTATTTCAAGTCTGTCTCAGCTTTATCTTCCAGAGCATTTGTCAGGTATTTCCATGAGTACCTGCGGAGCCTGTCGATCCGGCTGCCTACATCCGCAAAGTCAATCGACATGTCCATGCAGGCGGAAATGTCCTCCTGGCCTGTCAGAAGGCGTTCCGGGACACCGCACTGTTCAAGAAGCGTATCCAGCCGGCTGTTGGTCGATTGACGCGTCTTCCTGTGATATCTGCGGAAGGTAAAAAACTGTCTTTCATACTGCATGGAAAAGGCCGTGCAGTGATAGGAATCTGTCAGGACCCACTGCGCATTGCGCAGAAGGTTCAGGAACTGTCCCGGTCCTACCTCCCAGGGAGTCTCGTCCGCGTAGCCCTCATCGCTGCGGACATATTCATCTATATGGGGCAGTGCCACGATCCTGCAGCCTGTCTGCTCAGCCAGGCGGGAGGCAAATGCCCTGTGTATGGGGTTATTCCCCAGGAAATAGCAGAAAATGTAATCGCCCTCGATCAGGGGCTGCTCCTGCTGTACGGACATCCACTCCTCTCCGTCAAAGAGGATGGTCGGATCCGCAACGACCGGGACCCGGCGCCCGGTGAGTCTGGCGACAATCTTCTGTCCCGATTTCTCCCGCACACTGATATGCCTGATGTGGGAGAGGAACTTCATGGCTGCACGCTCGCTCGAACGGGGGAGCTGTGACTGTCCGAAACTGGTCGCATATGCGATCGTATTGACAGAATCCGGCACAAAACTGAGTGTGTAATAATCCGCGGCGATATTGGCAGGGAGCCAGAGCTGATCGCTTCCGACCACGACAGCGCTGTATTTTTCACCGCAGGTCTGCGTCAGTTCCGCCCGGGATCCATAGCGTTCCGACATGCGGAACCACTTTTTCTCGAAGTCGGAAAAAGCCTGCAGTCTGGTCTGCATCATCTGCCCGTAATCGCCCTTGGAGAGTTTGCGGCGCATCCTCGCCATAGCCATGCCTGCCTTGGACAGCAGAATGTCCGATGTGAGGGAAGCTTTCGCAAAATAGCGGAGCTTGGCGCGGCGGATCTCTTTATTCAGACCGTCGATGCAGATGGTCTCATTCTCATATCCCAGCCTGTCCAGTGCCATCTGTGTAGCCAGAGCCTGCAGCATACTGCCGTAGTTGGGCTGAAAATAGCAGGACACGATCGCTGTTTTTTTCATGTCATCAGTCATAATCTTTATTCACATGCCTGTGCGGCTCACTGTTTCCTGTGCGGCTCACTGTTTCTGTTTCTTTTTCTTTTTCCGGGAAGTCTTTTCCGCAGGGGCAAAGGCCTCCTCGTAGATCTCGCGGTATTTTCCGGCCATCACCCGGGTGTTGTAGTTCTCCAGAATATCCTTTCTTGCCTGTGCGGTCATTTCCGCCGTCTTCTCCGGATTCTCCAGTATTCCCTTTATGGCAGTGACAAATTCGTCCGCGTTTCTGCACACATATCCGTTGACACCTGAGCGGATGACGTCTCTATTGCCGATCACATCATTGACCAGACACAGCTTTTCCATGTACATGGATTCCAGAAGGGACATGGGAAGGCCCTCCCAGAGCGAGGTCAGGATGAATACATCCGATGACATCGAGCGGCGCAATGCTTCTTCGCGGTTCATCCAGCCGGTCACCTCGATGTTGGGTGCGGTGAGCATGTCCCGCAGCTCCCCGTCCCCGATCCAGACGAAATGGACGTCCGGAAGCTTCTGCGCTACTTCGTTAAAAAGACTGGGATTTTTCTGATAACAGATTCTGCCGAGGGTGAAAACGTTGAATCCGCCGGTCTCGCATGTCTCGATCGAATCCATCATTTTCTGCATTTCTTCCACATTGATGCCGTTGTTGACAAATCTGGCATTCTTTGTCAGTCCCAGTGTCTCTTTATGTTCCCCTTCACTGCAGCTGATCGTCGTGCAGCGGCGGACAGCAGAGAGCTTCTCAACCATCCTGTAGGAAAAACGCTTGGAAGCATTATAATTGGACATCAGAAAACTGTATCCGTGGGGCGTATAGAAGAGCGGGATCTTTTTTCCGTCGAATGCCCACCTGCCAAGAACCCCCGCTTTGGAGGAATGCAGATGGATCAGATCCGGTTTTACCCTGTCCGCGATCTTCCTGAGCTCAATAAAAGCACCGATATCATGGCGGGGGTCAATGGATCGTTCAAAATTCCTGACACGGATCAGATGAACCCTATCGTCGAAATATTTTTTGAAATCATCCGGAGTCTGGCTCCGGAGTCCATAAGCGACATATATGTCATAATAGTCGACAAGTTCATTGCACAGACCGACCAGGAAGGTGAAAACACCGCCTCCCATTGCCTCTGCAACATATAAAATCTTCTTTCGATTACTGTTCATCTGGTATTCTCCATCCGATACTTCAGATCTTCTGACACCGGCATTTGCATCACGGACTGCATCCGGAACCTGCCGGCGCGGCAAAGCAACCGGCCGGTGCTTCTGCCGTTTTCTGACTAATACTCTTTCCGGACACGAACATGCCGGAGTGAAAACAGCGCAATCGGGCGCTTTTTCACTACTATATTTTATATGAATGAGTAGTTTTGTGCAACCGCATTTACATACTGCTGAAACACGGCTGAAACACGCGCCAATACCGCGTTACTGTACACGCCCCCTCGAAGGGCGTGTACATGTAACGCTGCGCGCGGCGATTCCAATACGCTTTGCGTGCACCGCGCGCCGTACAACTCGGGTTTTGCGCGGAAAACACGCGCAAAACGCCTCGAATTTCAGGTGGGTCTGTACTGTAACGATACCGCTCTAAAGCAGGTCGCTGAGATCGCTGTCACCGCGGGGCAGAAGTACAGTCGTCAGCACAAATCCGATGACCATGCCTCCGACATGGGCGGCCTGGTTGATCACAGGATTGCTCCAGCCGCTGTAGAGCAGATAAACGGTCATCAGCCCCGCCCGGATGACAAGACTCTTCATCCGTGCCTGTGAAGCGCCTTGCGCTGCTCCCTTTCTGTTCATCGCTTCGCGCAGGATCATAAAAAGGAGGGCGCCGATCACTCCGAACACTGCACCGCTGGCACCCACGGAATATCCGTACTGTCCTTTAAAATAATCTGATGCCACGGAAACAAGATTGCCGCCGATTCCGCAGACAATATACAGGATTCCGTACCTGACATGGCCCAGATTCTTCTCTACGATCTCCCCGCCCGCAAACTGCACGATCATGTTGTTGAACAGGTGGGAAAGATCCGCGTGGAGAAAAATCGAAGTAAGCAGCCGGTAATACCCCTGCCCCTTCAGAAGAAGCGGCGCATAAAGTGCTCCCGCGCGGTATAAAGATCCCGGGTCCCGCCATCTTCCGGTACCTGCCATTCCCACGGCGAATACCAGCACATTGACGGCAATAAGCAGATTATTCATCCAGGCCTGCTGCAGCCTGTCTCCGATACTCTTCTGATTCATCTCAGCTTTACTCCAAAATCCAGGTCAGTGTTATTTGTTCGGACGCCCGGTTCATCCAAATATATCATACCACGGCTTAGGTGACAAACGAAAAAGCCCGGCAACCGATTCCGGAAGCCGGGCTTTCTCATGGGATGTAATAATGCTTAGGGGGGTAATGGTGTCAGCTCTTGCTGACTACTGCATAGTACCACATTGAAATCGTTTGCATAACTCCCAGATTTCACAAAAATTTTATGAAATTTAAGGGTTTCTTTGGGATTTTGCCAAATCTTGAAGAATACAGACGTTATTTAGCGTTTCCGGTATCGTCATTACGTCCCGGCCGATTGAAT
Source organism: uncultured Lachnospiraceae bacterium (assembly GCA_902780385.1). Classification (GTDB taxonomy): domain Bacteria; phylum Bacillota; class Clostridia; order Lachnospirales; family Lachnospiraceae; genus CAG-791. The sequence goes on along the minus strand of CACZFF010000008.1, from coordinate 120,921 downwards.
CCTGACCGAATGCCGCTGCAGCCCGGCAAACCGATCTCTGTTGAATAAAAGATTCCATTGTGCCGGCGGGCATAATAAGAGGCAATGGCGTCACAGGAGTAAAAGGGGAATGCCCGCCAGGACCCCGGTCAGAAAACCGACGGTCACGTCCGATGGGTAATGGACTCCTCCCAGCACACGGATCAGGGCCGCTGCCGCCGTCAGGATCAGAAAAAGCACTCCGGCCGGCGGGTATACCGGCAGCCAGGCCATGGCGATCACCGCAGAGGAAAAGACATGCCTGCTGGGCATGGAATTGCCTTTGGTGTCCTTGTGGATCAGGGGACGGATATCCCACGTCTCATAGGGCCTTGGACGATTGATCCCGGCCCGCACCAGGGTCAGCAGAACGAAGCCGACACCGGGTATAAGCACAGAAAACAAAAGATCCCTGCAGGCCCCTTCCACTGCCAGCCTGGCCAGCAGAATGGGATAGGCGGCATACATGATGCCGGTCGCCGCCTTCCCGGCTGTGCGCAGCAAAAAACAGGCCGCACCGCTTTCGCGGATGCGGCCTGTAAGCTGCTGATAAAAATGACTGTAGTCCCTGTCTTTCATATACTTCCTCACGTGCACATCCGTACACAGGGAACTGTTACGGGCCTATGCCGGAATGATCGGTCCCTTTTTCCAAAAAGACGATCCGGCTTCGCCCCGATCAGTCTGTGATCTCTGCGTTGCCCACATCTTCGCCCGCGTGCTCGGGTTCGCCGATCGCACCGGGTTTGACCTTGCTGACAATGACGCGGAGCTTTCCATTGGGATCTGCAGGAATCTCGTCGAGCCACTCGTACTTGATCTTGAAGGAAGGGTCCTTGAACATGGCCATCAGCTTGACATCGAGCTGCTCTGCGATCTCATCCTGTTTCTCCGCAGGTGTATCGGGATTGCGTACCATCATGAGTGTCAGGTTCTCATAATCTTCCTGCACAATGCGGTAGGAGATGATCTCGGGAACATAGTTGATGATACCGGAGATATTTCCCCACTCTGTGACAGAACCGTCCCTGTGGTGGATGACATCGTTCATACGGCCCTGCACGCCCCTGGCAAAGCGCAGCCCGCGGCGCATATAGCTGTCGAGCTGGTCATAAGAGGTATAGTTGATCAGCGGAAGCTCTGTCTTATAGAGAGGCGTGATCACAGCCATACCCTTGAGCGCGGGACCGGTCAGATCCGCGTTATAGACATTGACTACAAACAGGTCGCTGTTGACCTGATAGTACTTCTTTCCGGGGATACGTACGACACAGGAACCCGTCTCGCCCATGCCGTAGGCATCGATCAGTCCGGGGCCGAACACTTCCTGCAGCAGATCTCTGGAGGGATCGTCGAGCATCTCGCCGAAAGGTGTGTAGAAGGAAGGCTTCCACATGTAGATGTCATTTTCCTTGACGTACTTGGCGATACGCATGAGCAGATTTTTGTGATTGTAGAGATAATCCGGCTCATAGGCGTTGATCTCGTCGACCAGGGTCTGCGTGTCGACGCGCTCCTTGATCGTATCGGACATATACTTACGTCTGAGAATTCCCAGCTTCTGGACAAAAGAGTCATATTCCTTGACCGGTCCGTGCAGGGAATTGGGTCTTGACATGGTCTTTCCGGTAAAGGGATTGAAACCGCCGTAGCCCATGGTGCGGAGCCAGTTGGCGGTGACCCACGCATACTCCCTGGGGGAGATCAGAACACGCAGGGGCCTGCCTGTGGATCCGGATGTAGGCGATACATGCCAGTATTTATACTTCTCGGGATCTTTTTCCGCTTCCTCGTCCATCCAGTCGCGGAGCTGATCCTTAGTCAGAAGCGGGAACTTATAAAGATCCTCAGCGCAGTGATAATCATCCGGTGTAGTGCCGGACTGCTCAAAACGGGCGCGGTAAAACGGTATCTCATAAGCCGCCTTCATCAGCTCGTGAACACGTTTGTTCTGCAGTTTAAGGATTCTGTCGCAATTATGAACACTGACAGGCTTCCTTTCAATCCGGGCATATGCCTGCAGAGAATAAACATGTTCCAGCTTGTGGTCTCTCTCATAGTTGCGCATAAAAACTCCCTTCAGCCACCGAAGCAGCAAACGGATTTGTCAATCCGGCTTCGTGTACATTTCAATCTGACTGTAGTCATCCAGGATCTCAAGAATCTTCTTCCGTCCTGCTCTGTTAAACTTGTCATAGCGCTCCATCACCCGCTTAGTGGTAATCTGCGCGGACAGACCGTCTCCTTCATCCAACGGCGAAAAGTCAACCGGATTCAAAGAAAGTGCATCGCAGATACGGATCACTGTGCTGTAGGCCATTCCCTCGATCCCTCTCTCCAGGGCAGTCACAAGTGTACTGTAGGGAATATCCATCTCGACTGCAAACTGCCGCACACTCTTGTATTGTGACAGAATAACTTTCTTTAAAACCTCTGCTTTCGTCGTGCTCCCTTCCATTTCTGAAACCTCCTCTTCTCGACTGAAATATTCTGTAATTCGTTTCAGACAAATCGCATCTGTCACTGCAGATACCGGAATCTGTAAAAAAACGACTTATTCCCGACGGATCGCAGCCTGTTGTTTTCAGACAATTATCCGCCAGAATCCATTATAACATAGATATCATTTCCATAAAATGATATTTATGTAAATTTCTATGCAATTTTTCTGTTATGCACATTTTCCACCGGATTGGATGATAGTATCATCGCTGATTTTTTTGTCCGGAAGCTTTCCTGAGCGAAACTGTAAAAACAATTCTGTTGCCGGCAGCGCTGGCATGTATGGTCCCGCCGTTTGCACCGGCGATCGCTCTCGCCGCGGAAAGGCCGATCCCGTAGCCGCCTTTTTTACGGCTTCTGTCTGAATCCGCTCTGTAAAAGCGTTCAAACAGCCGGTCCGGATCCTCCGCGAGGACATTGCTGCCCTCTTCTACGGCAACCGTATTGGACTGAATAAGGTCTACCTTATCGTGAGAAACGACAGCGCGGACTTCGATCTGTCCGCCATGGGGTGTATATTTGACCGCATTGTCAAAAAGGATGGAGAGGAGCTGTGCTATGCTGTCCCGGTTTGCCAGGACCTTCAGATCCATGTCCGCCCCCGCCAGGATCTGTACAGACAGTTTTTTGCCCGCTGCCGGCTCGGCAAAGTCCTCCCAGACTTCTCCCAGCAGCGGATTGATCGCAAAAGGTTTTTTCTCCAATTTGAGAGAATTCTCATCCATCCTGGAGAGTGTGAGAAGATTCTGCATCAGGACGTTCAGACGCACTGTCTGCGCCCGGATATTGCGGGTCCACTTGGACTCGCCCGCATGCAGCTCAAGGGCATCTGTATTGGCCTGTATGATCGCGAGCGGTGTCTTCAGCTCGTGCCCGGCATTTGTGACAAACTCCTTCTGCCGCTCAATACTCATGGCCGTAGGCGCAATGGCGCGCCTGGAGAGGGCATTCACCGGCAGCAGCATGGCCGCCCAGCACAATGCCGCGATCAGAACAGAGATCGCCAGGATACGGAGCATATCCCTCCTGTCGGAGGAAATATCCATTGCAACCAGAATTTTCGCCGCGGTCACCGGTTCCGCTTCGATCGATAACGTGCAGTCTTTCTCTTCGATCAGGTATCGGAAGCCCTGATAAACCCCGGTGTTTTTTCCCGAGGAGACAATAACCTGTGCCATCTCCTCCGCTTCTTCCCCGGAAACCGCATAGATCCGGGAAGTATCTGTCAGGACGGCCTGTCCATTCTCTTCAAACCAGACTGCAAAAAAGCGGATCGAAAGAGCCTCATCCATGGACATCCCGTGCTTTAGAAAGCCGTTTCTGCCGCTCCCGCTCATGAGTCCGCCTGCCTGATCGGCCTGTTCCGTATCTGTCCGCCCTGAATGATCCCGGATCTGTCCGTTTTCCAGGCCGGCCTCACTGTTTATCCCCGTATCCGTGCTCGCGGCATCCTCCCGGTTCGGATCCCGAAATCTTCCGGGGCCTTCCGGCCGGCCGTCGGTCTCGCAGAGCATCTCCAGCATATTCCTCTCACGGGAATAAACGGAATAGCAATAACTGATATTGATCGCGCCCACAAGAGTCACCAGAAGAATGGTGACCGCCAGCATGGAGGCGAATAAAAACTTTCTCTGCAGTGTTTTAACCATTGTTCTGCGGCTCCTGCAGTACATATCCGGTCCCGCGTCTGGCTTTGAGCGTCACAGCGGAACCCACTTTGGAAAGCTGTTTTCGCAGATAGGAAATATAGACCCATACAGAGCCTACATCCGCTTCGGAGTCATACCCCCAGACCTTTTCCAGCAGATCCTCGGAAGAGAGATAGATTCCTTTATTGAGAATAAGGACATCCATCAGCCGGCACTCGAGACGCGACAGGCTGGCGGATCGATCCCCGCAGCGCAGTTCGCCGGTCTGCGGATTGAGGGTCACATCTCCGAAAGAACGGATATCGGGAGTGAATTCCTCCCTGCGGCGCAGCATGGCCCGCACCCTGGCCAGGAGCTCACCCATGTGAAAGGGCTTGGTCAGATAGTCATCCGCCCCAAGGTCCAGACCTTCGATCCTGTCCTCAATCTGGGATTTTGCGGTCAGCAAAAGGACCGGCGTCCTGCAGCCCTCGCTGCGGATCTGCCGGAGCACATCCAATCCGCTTTTGACAGGCATCATGATGTCCAGAATAATGCCGTCATACTCTCCCGCATGAATATAATCAAGTGCCTCCGCCCCGTCATAGACGGCATCCACCTGATAACGATGGTATTCCAGAATATCTACGACCGCTTCGGACATAGCCGCTTCGTCTTCCGCAAGCAATAATCTCATGTATAAAAAATCCTCTTCTGCTGTCCGCAGATATTATTACAATGATGTTAATTCAAACGGTAAAGAATTCTTTACTGCATCACTGCTCCGCGCCCTCGTCAGACTGTGCGCCCTCGTCAGGCTGTGCAGCCTCAGGGAAGTCTTCTTCTGACACATTGAGGGGCGACATATCCCCATAGTCGTAAAAACCGATCCTCTCGGCAATGACAGGATTGTAGAAGAGCTGCGATTCCGTCTCTTCCTGGATGGCCATTCTGGAAATCTCCTCGTCCTGCTCAAGAACCGCATATGCCATCCCGGCCGCTTTTCTGCCGTGCTCGTGATAATCGATACTGCAGCAGCACAGGCCGCCGTCAGCACACATCTGATAGTCTCCGGTCACCGTCAGGATGCCGGTATCAAGGACGACATCACGCACTATATCCATGTGGGAGGCGACAAAGTTGTCGGTCGGCAGATAGATACAGGAATAATTCTCCGCCGCTTCCTTCATCTGCAGGCGAAGGTCATCCTCTGTCGCGGCGTGGAAAGATTTCCAGGAGATCCCCTTTTCATCCAGGATCTGGGTCGCCACCTCCGCCTCAAACCGGGAACCGGTCTCTGTGCCGCTGGAGACAATTGCGACAGATGCAGGCCAGGGAGTGATCCTCTCGATCAGATCCATCTGCTCCTGAATAGGCCCGAGACTGGATACACCTGTGATATTGCCGCCGGGCGCATCCAGGGAGCTGACAACACTGGAGAGAAGGTAATCACTGACACATCCGCCGATAATGGGAATATTGTTCACCGCCGCTCCCGCATTCTGCACTGCTTCAGTCCCGCAGGCAAAAATCAGCTGGTAGCCGCTGTTTGCGAATCCCGTTGCAATTTCCGCACATTTCTGGGCGTCTCCGTCCGCATCCACTTCCTCAAAGACAACTTTTTCACTTCCCAGAAGCGAACGCATTTCCTCCTCAAAACCCTCAACGGTCTCCTCGGATGCACCATGTCTTCGATAAGTAAGGATCCCGATGTGATATTTCCCGTCTTCCTCGGCCTCCGTTACAAGCGGTTCTTCCTGCAGGATTTCCGCTGCGGACTGGGTAGCGCCGTCCTTAGAGGATCCCGATCCCCCTTCTTTTATCTTCTGTGTAATACTGCTGCAGCCCGTCAAGGACAGTATTGCCGCAAGAGAAAGCATCACAGCCACCAGTACACTTGTCACTCTTTTTTTCATCCGTTCACTCCTTCAAAAGATCTGCCAAATGATCCGCCCTGACCGGCCTCACCTGCGGCCGTGGGCGGGTGCCCGCAAACATATATGATTCAAGACTCGCTCGCGAGTCTTGCGCGATGAAGAATAAACTACGCGCTGCTCAGGACCACAAAAACCAGATCAGCAGATATCCGCCCATTACAGCTACAAATGTGAAAGGAATTCCGATGCGCGCGAACTGACCAAAGGAAACCTCATAACCCTCTTTCCGCAGGATACCCACGCCCGTTATGTTTGCGGAGGCTCCGATCGGGGTGATATTGCCGCCCAGTGTCGCGCCGGTCAAAAGCCCGAAATACAAAAGGCAGGGATTGATTCCGGTCTTGGCAGCGATCCCCGACAGAACCGGAAGCATGGTCGCAACATAAGGAATATTGTCGATAAAGGCCGAGATCAGGACCGATCCCCATACAATTACAGTATACAGTATAAACTTGCTGCTGCCGCCCACGGAAGCGATCAGATCCGCAAGAAGATCGATCACACCTGCCTGTGTGACGCCCTCGATGACCAGAAAGAGGCCGAAAAGCAGCAGAAGTGTCTGATAATCCACCGCATTGAGGGAATTCCTGATGTCTCCCAGCTCTCTGTCCTTCACGGCATCGGCAGCCACCATCAGGACAGCCAGGGTCATACAGATCAGACCGTTGGTCGTATCCGGCTTGTTGGGAATAAAGGACGCACAGATCAGGAGGGTGATCATCAGAAGGAGCATGATCGTCGGCAGCTTAGTCTTCACTTTCGATTCGCCCCTGTGCGAAATCTTCTCCGTGTCATTGCGGAACAAAACGAACATGACAGGAACTGTCAGAAGCGCTCCGAGCTCCACCGCAAAGAAAATACCCGGCCTCCCGTTCATCCAGAAGAAGTCAAGGAAGTCCATGTCGGCATAGGCACCCAGCATGATCGAAGTCGTATCGCCGACCAGGGTCGCCGCTCCCTGCAGATTGGAAGAGACCGCTATGGAAAGCACCATAGGGACCGGTGAGATCTTGAGTTCCTTACAGACTGCAATGGCCACCGGCGCAACGATCAGGACCGTCGCAACATTGTCGATAAAGGCGGAGATCAATCCGGCAAAAAGCGACATGTAGATCGTCACAGTCCGGACATTGCCGGATTTTTCCAACAGCAAATCCGCGATCTTGGCCGGCATTCCGCTGTCGATAAAAAAGTAAACAATGATCATCGTTCCGCACATCATCATGAGTGCGTTCCAGTTGACCGCCCCAGGCACCGCCTGAACAGGCAGGATCCCCAATATGACAAACAGGGCTGCCGTTCCCAGAGCCGCAAACATACGGTATTTGGGCAGAAAAATGATCAAGACATACATTAAAACAAATAAAATGACCGCCAGTTTCATCACAATCACCCGCTGTTATACAATTTTCCCAACCGATCATCCCGGGGCGCTCACGCGCGCTTTCCGCTCCTCAGACCGAAAGGGTCCGGGAAAAACGCGCTCAAGGCCCGGCATTTCCGATAGATTTGTAAAATACCTTATTCCCTTCCGTTCCAGCAATAGGTGCAGAGTTTGCAGGGCTGTATTCCGATAGCCTCGATCATGTCATCGAGTCTGTGGTAATGCAGAGAAGAGAAGTTGAGTTCTTTTCTGATTTCCTCAAGCATGTTTGCGTACTCTTCCGAATCGGGATCCATATATTTATTGAGGATATGGGGTTCCGGATCCATGGAGCCTTCCAGCTTCTCAATGATCCTCCTGGTGATCAGTTCTCCCTCGGAATTGGAGCGGGAGAAGTTGAGGTATTTGCAGCCGAATACCAGGGGCGGACATGCGGGACGCACGTGGACTTCCTTTGCGCCGCTCCTGTAGAGGTATTCTGTCGTCTCACGAAGCTGGGTGCCGCGCACGATGGAATCATCGATGAGCAGCATGCTTTTATTATCGATCAGCTCATGGATGGGCACCAGTTTCATCTTGGCGATGAGATTTCTCCGACTCTGGATCGTGGGCATGAAAGACCTGGGCCAGGTGGGAGTATACTTTACAAAGGGGCGCGAATAGGGCACGCCGGACTCATTGGAATAACCGACGGCATGTGCAACGCCCGAGTCAGGGACGCCTGCGACGATGTCCGGTTTGGCAAGGCCGCGTTTCATGTCGCGCATGGCAAGGTGTCTGCCGCACTCGTAACGGGCATATTCTACATTCATGCCTTCATAAGTGGAAGCCGGGAAGCCATAGTAGATCCACAGGAAGGTGCAGATCCTCATATTTTTAAAAGGCTTTTTGACAGTCTCCACTCCGTCGGGGGTGACAAAACAGATCTCGCCGGGGCCCAGTTCCTTTTCGGGACGATAGCCCAGGTTCAGATAGGAAAAGCTCTCAAAGCAGATGCATCTGCTGTCCTCTTTGCAGCCAATCTCCACAGGGGTTCTTCCCAGACGGTCGCGCGCCGCGTAAATTCCGTTTTTGGTCATGACCATCAGGGTCATGGAACCGCGGATCAATTCCTGTGCGTAACGGATCCCGTCCTCGAAACTGTCGCACTGGTTGATCAGTGCAGCCGTGAGCTCGGTGGGGTTGATGTCTCCGCCGCTCATCTCCAGGAAATGGGAGTGCGAGCCGGAGAAAAGCTTCCACATGAGCTCCTCGGAATTATTGATCTTGCCCACAGTCGTGATCGCATAATTGCCCAGATGAGAGCGCACGATCAAAGGCTGCGGTTCGTAATCGGAGATACAGCCTATTCCCAGCTGGCCCTCCATTTTAAGAATGTCTTTATCAAATTTCGGTCTGAAATTTGAACTTTCAATGTTGTGGATCGCGCGGTCAAAACCTTTTTTCCGATCATAGACCGCAAGTCCTGCACGGCGCGTTCCCAAATGTGAGTGATAGTCGGTTCCGTAAAATAAGTCAAATACACAATCCTGCTTAGATGCAACTCCGAAAAAACCGCCCATATATCCTCTTCTTTCTTCTATTATACAACTTCTTGCTAAAACAACCTGTGTCCATAGCCTCGTGTTCACAGACCTGTGAAAACTACTTGGGACACCTTATAATTTAATATGTCTTCGGGCTTGTAACAAGTGCATCATAACACCATCGAGGGATTTTTGTCAGCCTGAATAAATGATAAATCAGTCTTTTTGGATATCACAAAGCAAATGCAATGTCTTTTTTTAAGTACAATCCAAAAAAACAGATTAGTTTGGCGCATACAAAACCGGGTATCGGACGAACCTGTACGGCTCTTTCCGATACCCGGATTATGTTCTTTGCACAGCCTTTCCGGTTGCAGAATGACCGGAATTTCCGAATGCTGCCTGTTTTCGCTCTCAATGAGGCATCGATCGAAATGCATCGATCGAAGCAGCATGGAAAAAAAGGCCAGTTAAGCTTTATTGCGGTGCCATCTCCTGACAAAATATCCCACCGCAAGAATGATAAGGCCGATGACCAGGATCCGGCTCCACCAGGAAGCTTTGCGGATATCGAAGCAGCGGACGTTGATCCACATCTGATTGATGCGGGCATTCTGCTCATCATCGAAGTAGGTCATGATCGAGGAACGGTCAATGACATCTGCCGGCGGATACTGGGAATAAAGCTGGCGGTTGAGCTGTTCCGCCGGTGCTTCGATCACAAACTCTCCATCGGACTCCTCCGGATTTTCGGAGAAAAAGGATGCGAGGTCATACTCGACAATTTCTTCCTCGTCATCTTCCGCCTCGTAGCAGTACTGGGCATACTCGAACATGCGGGGGTCATCTCCGCCGGAGATGACGGATGTATAACCGATGTAGTACATGTTGCGGATGGCGTTATCAGGACGGGAAAGGAAATTGATGAAAGCCTCCGCGGCATGCTGCTTTTTTTCATTGTCCCCGATACCTCTCTTGAGCATGACCCAGCCGTCGAAGTAAATGTCGGTGCTCTCTTTGGGGACCGCAAAGCAGAGGGTATAGTCATCTTCATCCGCCTGGTCCAGGGTATAGACGGCGTCTCCTGACCACTGGTAGTTGACGGCAACTTTTCCTGTGATCATATCTGCCTTGCCGGCATCTGTCTCAAAGGAATAGACATTGTCCTTGACATCCTTGAGCCAATCCTGCACCTGAGCGATCATCTCCGGAGAAGTATCGTTCATCTCCGTCTCGAGGTTTTTCTTGTAGTCGGGGTCATTGAGGAAGGCTTCCGAAGTCAGAAGGTCTGACTTGATCGCGCCGACAGCCGCGAAATAGGCGTCCCGGACATTGTCCTTGATGGTCACCTGGCGGGCGAATGCCGGATCCGACAGAACCTTCCAGGTGGAGACCTGTTCCTCTGTCACGGTCTCGGGGTTATAGACGAGACCCGTGACACCCCACATATATCCGGCCGCATATTTGGACCAGGGCTCACCGCCGATCTGGCTGTTTTCAAATATTTCCCGGATAAAAGGCGCGGCTCCCCGGCTGTAATAATTATTTTCGTCGGATCTGTCAAAAAAGGCGTCCGACAGGGGAACAAGCGCTTCTTCCGCCATCAGTTTCATGATCAGGTATTCAGAGGGGCAGACCAGGTCATAGACATCGCCCAGGGTCAGCATGTTGTAGAGATCCTCATTGGTTCCGAAGGTCGAATACTCCACTTTCACCCGGGTTCCATAGGTCTCGTAATACCATTCCTCGAAATCCTCCACCATGGAATTCTCGCCGATGATGTCTCCTGAGGGCAGTTCGATCGTCTCCTCTTCGTCCCAGTCTCCCAGGTCTATATATTCCTCCCAGTTGCAGACGCGGAGGGTAACGGTCTCCTCCGCCGCATTTGCTTCCATACAGAGGCTCCCGGCATCGAATCCTTCCGGCAGGGCACCTGCCAGGCAGATCAACAGGAAAAGGAAGGACAGCATTGAAGCCAGCGTGGCTGAAAACACTGTTTTTTTATGAAAATTACTCTGCACGGCGGCCTCCTTCCCGGCTCTCTTTGCGAAGAGCCCGAATATTTGCCGCCAGCACGACCAGGACCACAATGACGAAAATCACCGTCGAAAGAGCCCAGAGAGCAGTCTTGATCGTAGTCTGGGCGCCTTTTGTGGCATTGACGACATAGGTACTGATGGTATCAAAAGTAGCCGGTTTTGTGTACATGGCGATAAAGTAATCGTCCAGCGACAGAGTGACTGCCAGGGCAAATCCGGAAACAATACCCGGGACGATCTGAGGCAGAAGGACCTGGGTCAGCGCTTTGAAGGGGGTCGCACCCAGATCGAGGGCCGCCTCATAAATGCTCGAATCCATCTGCTGGATGCGGGGCATCACGGAGAGGAAGACAAAGGGAGCGCACAGGGTCACATGCCCGGCCACCAGCGGGATATAAGAATCCTTGCTGATATGCAGAGCGACAACCAGAAGGACACAGATGGAAAAGCCCGTGACGACATCGGCGTTGATCACGGGGATCTGATTCAGTGTCGAAATAAAGGCGGACATATTTTTTCTGGAATAGAAGGCACCGATGGCACCGATCGTTCCCAGTACTGTCGCGATCGCCGCAGCTCCGATAGCAAGTGTGATCGTTCCGGCGATCATGCCTGTGAGCTCAGGGGTCGTAAACAGGGTCACATAATTGTCCAGGGAGAAGCCGCGGATGGCACCGATATTGGTCGATTCAGTAAAGCTGTATACCGCCAGGATCAGGATCGGCAGATACAAAAATACAAGGATAAGGAACAGGAAGAGTCTCCTGCTGATTTTCCACATCATAGAAGCGCACCTCCTCTCCCTCCGGCGGCATCTTCCTCATTGCCGGTCAGCAGTGTAAAGATGCAGATCATGGCGAGCAGGATCAGAGAGATCATCGATCCTCCATGCCAGTCATAGGCGGCGAAGTAGCTTCCGATCAGGCTGCCCATGATATAGGTACTGTTGTACAGCATATCAAGTACGACATAGTTGGTCATGGCAGGCAGAAAGACCATGGACACACCGCTGACGATGCCGGGAACTGACAGGGGAAGCGTCACGCGCAGGAAGGTCTGCACGGTGTTGGCTCCCAGATCCATGGCCGCTTCACGAAGGGCTCCGTCCAGACGGGAGATGGTCGTGTAGATCGGCAGGATCATAAAGGGCATGAAGTCATAAGTCATACCCACAACTGCGTTCAGGAAGGGATGCATTGCCAGGTTTCCCTCGATCACATTCAGGATCTCCTTGAGCGCAGTGATCCTCAGGGAAAAGTTGATCCACATGGGCATGATAAACAGCATCAAAATGACAGATTGTGAGCGCAGATTACTGGTTGCCAGAATATATGCTGTCGGATAGGCCAGCAGCAGGCAGACCAGGGTCGTCACCAGCGCTATGGAAAAACTGTAGTACAGAGTTCCCAGGGTGTTGGGATCTGTAAAGAAATGGGTGAAATTCTGCAGCGTGAACTGGCCCTGTCCGTTTGTAAATGCATAATAGAACAAAAACAGAAGGGGTGCAGCTACAAAAATCACCAGGAAAACGGCATAGGGAATGCCGAGACTCTTTCTGGAAAATCGCATCAGTCAATACCTCACAGACGTCTGACCGGCGGCGGAAACTGTGCTCCGGCCGGTGCAATGCCACATCATGATCACTTTTTCTTGAGGGTAAATGTCATCTTGTCCACCGGCATCAGCAGGCTGACGCGGTCACCCATGTTCCAAAGGTCTTCGTCGTTGACGACGAAATCCTGCTCCAGCTCAGTATGGATAATGTAGCTGTAGTGGTCGCCTTTGTAGATCAGGTTGCTGATGGTACCCTGGATAAGGCCGGCATCCTGATCGTCCGTCATCTCAATGTCATCGGGCATGATGGAGACAAGGATCCGGACCCGGCCGGGCTCCAGAACATCTCCGTTGGCATCGATGACCGTGCCGTCTTCCCGGCGCTTGCTGCCCTTGATGATCCTGGTCAGGCTTGTGTCGAGATGATGGCCGTTGTACTCCAGGCGGAAATCGGGATTGAGGTCCGCATAGAAAAGGTTGGTGTGATCCTCTGCCAGCATGATGTGGATATTCTCCGGATGCACCCTGAGGCCGACACGGTCTCCCACACGCGCATTGTTTACTGTCTGGATGACAATCTCATTTTTGCCCGAAAGGACTGTAATCTCATAGTGAATGCCCTTGAAAATGACACTGTCCACGAGACCGTTGATCGTGCCGGCGTCGGGCGCTGTGATCTCCACATCCTCGGGACGCACGACCGCCGTGATGTGGGTGCCTTCTTCGAAGTCATCGACACAGCGGAATTCACCGCCGCAGAAGCGGGCTTTCAGATGTCCGGTCATCATGCCGTTGAAGATATTACTTTCACCGATAAAGTCCGCGACAAAAGCGTTTGCCGGTTCATTGTAAATGTCCTCAGGTGTACCGATCTGCTGTGTGCGGCCTTCGCTCATGACGACGATCTTGTCGGACATGGTCAGCGCTTCTTCCTGGTCATGGGTGACATAGATAAAGGTGATGCCCAGCTTGTCATGCATGTTTTTGAGCTCAAGCTGCATCTCCTTGCGCATCTTCAGGTCCAGAGCCCCCAGAGGCTCATCCAGAAGGAGGATTTCGGGCTCATTGACCAGGGCACGGGCTATGGCGATCCTCTGCTGCTGTCCGCCGGAAAGTGTCTGGATCCTCCGGCGCTCGAAGCCCTCCAGATCCACCAGTTCCAGAACGCGGCCGACCTTGCGCGTGATCTCATCCCCGGGGATTTTTTTCTGCCGCAGGCCAAAGGCAATATTGTCATAGACGTTCATGTGAGGAAAAAGCGCATAGCGCTGAAAGACTGTGTTGATCGGCCTCTCATAAGGCGGCAGCCCTATAATGGATTTCCCGTTCAAGAGAATGTCTCCCTCGGTTGGGACATCAAATCCTGCGATCATCCGCAGCGTCGTGGTCTTTCCGCAGCCTGAAGGCCCCAGAAAAGTGACAAACTCACCTCGTTTCACTTTCAGGTTAAAATCATCCACAGCCTTGAAGCCGTCGTCCTCAAAGACCTTGGTAATTCCCTTCAGTTCGATAATCGTATCTCTGCTTTTCATGTACTTTTCCTCTTAATCTATCTATATTTTTATATTCTCAAATGCCCATGCGGGCATGGCATTTGAGAGACTTTTCCTCGCTGTTTTTCGTTTTGTTTTGAAAAACCCCGCGCTGCTCCGCGCAATTGTTTCGTTTTGTTTTGAAAAACCCCGCGCTGCTCCGTGCTCCGCACTCTCGCATCGCTGCCTCAATTCGGACCCGCGGCACACCGCTCTGTCCTCATTGAGGGACGCTCGTCAAGGTCTCTCAAATGCCCATACGGGCATGGCATTTGATCGGCTTTTCCTCGCTGTTTTTCAAAACTCCGGGGGGGAGCTGATCCAGAGTAGTTTGGCGGGTCGGTTGGCGGGATTGGAGATGTAGTGGTTTTTGGCGGCCTGGTAGTAGAAACTCTCACCTGCCTTGATGTGGTATACTTTTTCGCCCAGATACAGGTTCAGGCGTCCGCTGATCAAAAATCCAAATTCCTCTCCTGTGTGGGGTTTGTCTTCTTCCAGCACTCCGTGGGGGGCAAGCACTACCAGAAGAGGTTCCATCTGATACTTCTGGGCAGAGGGAACGATCCACTGAATGCTGTTACCCTGGTCGTCGATCTTTTCAAAATATTCCTCTTCGGTAAAGACGACTTTCTCCTCTTCCTTACGGAAAAACTCTGCAGGAGTGGACCCGAGGCATTCGATAATCTCAAAAAGAGTAAGCACGGAAGGAGACACCTGCCCGCGTTCAAGCTGTGAAATAAATCCCTTTGTAAGTTCGGTCCGATCCGCCAGCTCCTGCTGTGTCAGTCCGTTTCGATTCCGCAGATTTTTAATGCCTTCTCCAATATAAGTGTTGACCTCTGCTGTCTCCATTCCGTTTCACCTCTCTGCAAAAATCAGATTTCAGATATCGGTCATTGTACCCCTGTTTCCGGTTTTTCTTCACGACACAAGAACAGCTCCGAATAGTAAACTTAATTCTTTCTGTTACTAAACCCGGAGCCATAGTCCATTATACTGTTACTAAACTTTTTGTCAACTATTTTCACTCATCATAAATATGTTTTTCCCGCATCCATTTGACGCAGATGCGTTTTTTCTTTATACTTACCTCTGTGTCGAAGCGCACACATTCTTGCGTGCCCGCAGACATATATGAATAAATGACAGGAGGTTTCATATTATGAAACGTATATACAGAACAGTATCGGCCCTGCTGACTGCTGCCCTGCTCATGACAATGCTGCTGACCGGCTGCGGAGAGACCTCTTCCTCTTCCATAAAAGGCGATGCCGAAAACTATGTGAAAGCAGTGCTCGATCTGATGTGCACCGGAACCTATGATCACTCCGTTACATTCGGGGATGTCGCATCCGGCAGGGAACAGGAGTCCCGCGATGAAATGATCGCCGGTATCGTCAGCAGTATTGCAAAAGACAATGATCTGAACGAGGAACAGCGTGCCCGCTTGGAGGATTGCCTGACGCGTGCCTTCTCCGCCTGCCGATATACAATAAAGGATGTCCGGGAAAGCGAGGACGGAGGCTGTGATGTGACCGTGTCCATAGAGCCGCTGAAGGTTTTTGAAGGTATCAGCGATGCCCTGAACAGCAAGGTGGGGGAACTGACCGGGGATGGCGAAGCCATGATCGCCATGTCCCCGGAAGAGCAGACCGCAGCTCTTGCCGAAGTTCTACTCAGCCAACTGGACCAGAACCTTGAAAATCCTCAATATGGACCGGCTGAAGAAGTCATCGTGCACTATGGCCTTCTGCAAGGGTCAGAGGACAGGTACGGAATCGATGAAAATGCCGGAAAGACGCTGGGAGAAAAGCTCTTTTCCAGCGAAGGTCTGTAATTCTTCAGGTCCGTTATATTTCAGGTCCGTAATAAAGACCATCTTCTGCCCCGTGTTTTATCATCATCAAATCATAACAACGGCAAAATAAAGCAGCCGCTCTGCGCCGGGAAATGAACCTGATCAGGGTTCACACCGGCCGCAGGGCGGCTGCCTTTTTATATGTGGGAATGATTGTTTAAAGTCCGCTTTATTTTTTTTACAGGTTTACTCCACGATCTCCATGCTCTCGATCACGGGCTGGGCTTCCGGAGGAATCGTGCCGTTGCCGTCAACGGGCTCAGCTTCTTTCGCGATTTTGTCCGCGACCTCCATTCCCTCGGTCACATAGCCGAAGGCTGCGTATTCCCCGTCCAGGAAGGTGGAATCCGCCACAGTGATAAAGAACTGGGAGCTGGCAGAATCGGGATTCTGGGCTCTCGCCATGGAGATGACTCCCTTCACATGGCTGATCGGATTGTCATGGCCGTTGGAGGCGAACTCACCGACAATGGTCTCATCCGAACCGCCGGTACCGTTCCCCAGGGGATCACCGCCCTGGATCATGAAACCGTCCATGATCCTGTGGAAGGTAAGGCCGTTATAAAAGCCTTCACTTACAAGCTTCTCAAAATTCTCAACTGTCACCGGGGCAGCATCTTTATCCAGCGCCACCGTGATCGTGCCGTAGTCTTTTACATTGATCCGGACATGGTCCATAGCAGAAGTATCCACTGCATCTACTGTTTCTGCAGTATTTTCTGCCTGCACCTCTGCTTCCACTGCTTCTTTATTGCTGCCGTTTTCCTGCTTTCCCTTGGAGGCCGCGGAATCACCGCAGCCGGCCAGCAGCAGAATACAGCAAAGCACAGCAGCTAATGCGGCAAAAGGTTTCAATTTCATTGCACTGCTTACCTTACTAATCATTTTTCATTATCCTTTCACTATTTATCAGATTTTTGCGGGGAAATCTGCAAATGTCCGGGCTGCAGGCGCACAGACTTCTGTATACCGGCTTCCGGTCATCCGCTGATGCCCGCACTATTATAGCACTTCTCTTTATTTTATAAAGAACTAAAACGCTAAGAAAACCGAAGGATGCCGCCCCTGCACAGGTGCGGATCATCCTCCGGTTTTTCATTTTTTCTTAAATGCCGCTCGTCAGGGCGTCAGCACATGCTCCGCATGTGTCCGGGGAGAAATACACGAAGGTGTTTTCTCCGAAGGGGATCAGATATCTCCCATTTCTTCGCCCATGTCGAATTCATCCGTGTTGATCTCTTCTTCCTCGTCCTCCTCGGGAGCGACGATGACAAACTCGGACATATAGGCTTCCTCGGGCTGGCCTGCCATCAGGGCGGGAATATTGATGATAATGCCGTCCATGTTATAGGGGACACCCATGGAAACCTTGTGAGAATGCGGCGCAGCATCCTTTTCGTCTGTGATCTCCAGGGTCATGGTGAGGGTCTGCCCCATGATATCCGCCATGCCTCTGTCACGCTCGGAAAGCTTTGCGACCTCTTTTCCGTCCACAATGACTTTGACCTTGTGATAAGCCTTGTACTCCTGGCCATTGTATTCCAGGGTCTTATTGTCAAAATAGATTGTATGTCCGCGGCCGACAACAAACATGGCGGCTGCGATGACCAGCACGATCGCAAGAGCGGCGATCCGGAAGATCAGCTGTCTTTTATTCTTCATGCCTGCTCACCTCCTTTTGCAGAGGCTTCCTCCGCCTCCTGCGCTGCCGCAAGCTGCTGACCTGCAGCACTGCGCATCCTGCGCTTGTTGGTCTCATACATGATCAGAGCGACAGTGATAACTGCATAGGACACGAATACACGGAAATATTCGCCGATCATGGAGTCGCCGGTGATGTAAGCGCCTGCGCGGGGAGCGACGATGAACATGGTGTGGAAGAGGATGACGCCCAGGAAAACGTTGCCGATGGAGGCGCGGTCTACGGAAGCGCCGCCGACCAGAAGAGCTGCAATACAGAACATACCGATCTGGCTGTGCGCACTGTAGGTCGCAATGTTACCCATGTTCTGAAGATAAATGACCATGCCGATGCCGGCCAGAACGGTCGACATGACGATGGAGATGATCCTGGTGCGCTCGACATTGATACCGGCGTCACGGGCGACTTCCATATCCTGTCCGACCGCACGCATATCCTGTCCAAGCTTTGTGCGGCGGAACCACACGATAAAGAGGCACAGAAGGCCGATGATGATAAATGTCAGGACGGGGATCTTGACTCCGGCGATATTGATGGCCAGAAGGTTGTCCAGCTTCTGGCGCATGCCCAGAAGGGAGACCGTGTTGCGGATGCCGTATCCGCGGGGGAGCTTGATCGATGTGTGCTTGATGGGAATGATACTGCCCATCAGGTAGAGGACGACCAGCTGATAGATACCGTTGACGAAGAAGCTCATGATATAGCTGGTGATCATCTCACGGCCTTTTGCCTCGTTCAGGATCTTGCCGCAGAAAATGCCCAGCAGGATGGAGATCGGTATTGAGACGATCACTGCAAGGACCATTCCGGGGATGCCCACGATCTGCCAGTCAGAGACCAGGATCAGGGCGATCTCGGCTGCCATGGCTCCCAGCGTCATACCGAAGTTCAGACCCATGCCTGCCATGATGGGGATCAGCAGACTCAGGATCAGGAAGGAGTTACGACCCATACGGGTAACGATCTCGTTGACCAGCATATTTGCAGAAAGTCCGGAGATCGGGATACAGATCGCACAGATGATAATGAACATGATCGGGACGGATGCCTGCCTGAGGATCGAGCCCCAATCGACGGAGGCTGTTTTATCTTTTTTCGTATTCATTTAGATACCTCCGTCTTTCTGGTCAGTGCAAACAGGATCATACCCATGGACGCGATGATTCGGATGACTTCCGACATATCCATGTGGATCATGTTGTTCATGACCGTAGGTGTCATTGTGACGATACCCTGGAAGAGAATCGTGCCGACGATAACGTTCATGATGGTCGCCTTATTGACGGACGCACCGCCGATGAGGATGGCGGAGACTGCCGGGAGCGCCATATAGAAAGGAGCCATATAGAGCTGGATGAAGCCGAAGCCCTGCTCATAGACCAGGATGCCGACAGCTGCGAGCCAGGTCGACATGATGACAGACAGCATGCGGATTCCATCCACATTGATGCCGGCCGCCTTTGCAAATGTGGGGTTGGAGCCGACAGCCGTCATGGCAGTACCTGTCTTGGTGTGCAGAAATGCCCAGATTCCAAACGCAAGGAGGGCAAAGAAAAGAATCGTTCCTGTGGGAATCGAAATGTTCCCTATATTGATCTGCAGAATGCCCGCCAGTGCCTGGTTGTAATAGCCCTCCAGGGAAATGGTAGTACGAAGGCCCTTGCCGGAAAGACCCCAGACCATGTTAGGGCTGTGGTAAGGCAGAAGGAGCCACATCATGCACATAAAGGAGACAGAGGAGAATCCGACATAAGTCGCGATCAT
This sequence comes from uncultured Lachnospiraceae bacterium, assembly GCA_902780385.1. Lineage (GTDB taxonomy): Bacteria > Bacillota > Clostridia > Lachnospirales > Lachnospiraceae > CAG-791. Next base: position 101,477 of record CACZFF010000008.1, on the reverse strand, counting down.
CATCTCGCCGCCCTTGATCTTGTTGAGAAGCCAGCCGTAGACCGCGCCCAGTACCAGAGCAAAGGGAGTGGCGATCAGGATGGCGGCCAGGAAGGAAAGTGCTCCCGTAAAGCCCAGTTCAATGGAAAGTGTCGCGCCCAGAAGGCCCGAAATGATGCCCAGCGGAAGTCCGAAGTTCAGACCGCATCCGGAGTGTACCATGGGGACCATGGCCAGGACCAGAATGCCGTTCCAGCTGAAACGGTTGATAATATTGGATATCTGCGTCGGCAGATCCGCTCCGACGAAAGGCGCCATGATCAGCAGAAGGAGCAGGAAGCCCGTGATGATCAGACGCGGGACGCCGAAGTTTTTCAGCGTAGCCATTACTTTTTCTTTCATTCTTTACTCCTATGCCGCTCTCCAGAGCGGCACCCTGAAGCGTTTTCGCAGAAGCGAAAACGGTGAAGGATCAGCGGAGGTTTGGGCCGTCTAGTGCGAAGGCATCGTCAACGAGAAATTCGTGAAGACGATTTCTCGTTGACATCAGGGGATGTTTGTGCTCCGACACAAACATCCGGAGTGAAAAATATTGCATCGGCAATATTTTTCACTCTTTTTCCTTATCGACTGTGAAGATTTGTTATCCTGCACTTATAACATAAGCGCCGCACTCCGGCCGCCGGATTATGCAATACACTATCCGGCACATATTATAAGCGCTCCGCGCTTATAATCTTTTGTGTCCGGATTTAAATGACGTTGTTGAGCATTAATTCACCGAAGTCCTCAACGGAAGAGGAAGCGGGGAGGATGCCGGAGATCCGTCCGCCGGAGACGATGGCGATCCGGTCGCAGGTCGACCGGAGCTCTTCGAGCTCGGAGGAGACCATGACGACAGTGACACCGTTCTCACGGTTGAATTTCTTGAGGGCATCCAGGACCAGCGCCTTGGCTCCTACGTCAATACCGCGGGTAGGTTCCGAGACAAACAGAACTCTCGGCTCGAGGGCAAAGGCTTTGGCAAGGCAGATCTTCTGCTGATTGCCGCCGGAAAGCTCTCTCGCGTTCTGCTTGGATCCTGTACATTTGATCTTCAGTTCATCGATATATTTTTCTGTGACCGAGCGGATGGCGTCATCATCGCGCCACTTGATCAGTCCGCCCAGATAACTCTTCAGGAATTTATTCTGGATCTGCATAGCGGGGAAAGCGACATTCCACTCCAGGGACTCATCCAGAAGAAGACCGACGCCGCGGCGGTCCTCCGACACGAAAGCAAAGGAGGAATCCAGGCATTTGCGGGGGCTGTTGAGGGGAATCTCCTGTCCCTCAAACTCCACACGGCCGCCTGCCTCATAAAGACCCATGATACCGTTGGGAATACCGAGCTTACCCTGGCCGGCAAGGCCTCCGATTCCGAGGATCTCTCCCTCCTTGACTTCCAGGGAGACGTTGCGGACCGTCTCACCGGGCATATCGACCCAGAGTTTTTCAATCTTCAGAGCTGTCTTCGCATTGTCGTTGACAGTCTGCTGAACCGCCGCTGCCTTTTTGCCTCCGTCGACATTTCTGCCGACCATCCAGTGGGTGATCTCCTGCACGCTGGTCTGCTTCGCAGGAACTTTCTCCACAAGGACGCCGTCGCGCATGACTGCGACTGTATCGCAGACAGACAGGATTTCCTGTAGGCGGTGCGTGATGAAAATAACGGAGATGCCCCTCGCGGACATACCGCGGATCGAGTCGAGCAGGGCCTCTGCCTCGCGCTCTGTAAGAACGGCAGTGGGCTCGTCGAGAATCAGAAGACGCAGCTGATCTTTGGACAATTCTCTTGCAATTTCCGTAAACTGCTTGTGTCCGACAGGCATACTGCTGATGACCATGTGACGGTCGATGTTGACACCCATCTTTTCAATGGCTTTGACTGCCGTCTCATCCATTGCCTTTCTGTCCAGTGTGTCCAAACGTTCTCCGAAAATCTCAGACAGAAGATTCTTCTTTTTAGGTTCGCGGTTAAGTACGATATTTTCCTCTGCCTCGAAACCGGGAATCAGGGAAAACTCCTGGTGTACCATGCCGATACCCGCTGCGATGGCATCGAAGGGAGATGAAAAAGAAACCTTTTCTCCGTCGAGCAGGATATCTCCGCCGTAGCCGCCGGTAGCCGTGATATCCGTCGCACCGAAAAGGATCTTCATCAGGGTCGACTTGCCGGCACCGTTTTCACCGACAAGTCCAAGTACCTGTCCGGCCTCAAGCTCCAGGTTGATATCTGTCAGGACCTGGTTGCCGAAAAAGTCCTTTTTAATGTTCCGCATCTGTAGAAGCGGCGCTTTTTGTTCACTCATAAAACTATTGCCTTCCTGTTGCGGTTATTAGTTTTTGTTACCGTTTTGTATAAAAAGCAGCTGATGCAATGAGCTGCTGCGCAATCCTGATCTGACGGGGATCGGGATTGCGCAATAGTTCATAACCCTTTGCGCTTTTTCTCTGCAGTTCTCTGTCTGTCCATTCTACTGTGACAGAGAAGAATCTCTACAATAAGGCGAGGAGGAACTGTTTTTTGTCCCTCCCCGCCGGATTGTCTTCTAAGTGAGCATATACTCACGGGTTGCTTTCACTTATTTGACAGTGAAATACTTCTCGGGTACTTCGACACTGGTTGCTTCCATGTAATGTCCGGGATCGCCCATGATATAGGTATCCTGGTAGATCAGGAAGGTGTTGTCTGCCTTGACGCCGGTATCAACATTTGTGTAGTTGGAACCATTCCACTCTGCGCCGGGGGAGAAAACGCCGTAAGCAGCAGAGATAGCATCGATGTCGCAGAGCTCGCTCTGGCCAAGGATGACATTTCTTGCATGCTCAGCAAGGCCTGCGGAAACAGTGTAGCCATAGGAGTATGCCCATGTGCCGAAACGGCCTGCGCCGCCTGCATCGACAACTGCTTTCTCAACCTTTGCGAGAATCTTCTGGAAGTCACCGGCTTCCTCGGTCAGATCAAGACCGAGAGCTCCGGGATAGCCCATCAGAGGAGAAGGAAGGTCAGCCTCGATGAAATAGCCGCCATACTTGAGAAGCTGCTTCAGAAGAGGCTCTGTGTGTGCGTCGTTGGTGCAGAAGTATGCGGAGTTGGTGCCGTAGGTCTCGATCCACTCCGGAACATGCTCGAGGATATAAGCCTGCGCACCGGGAACACCGACATCAGTGGTGGGATCGGGAGCAGTCTCCATCTCAAACTTCATACCGAATTCCTTGCAGGCTTCCTTCATGACCGCGACACGGCGGCTCATAGTCTCATAGGACATATGACGGGGGAAGGAAATGTGTACAAAAGTATCGCAGCCAAGATCATGTGCGGTCTTGATCATCAGATAGCCGCGGGCGACAAAGTCGTTGTTGACGACCAGGTCTGCAGCGGAGCCAATCTCGGGAAGGTCCTCGTGGGACTCGCCGGCGATGCAGATGATGTCAGGCCTCTTCTCCTTAATCTGACGGAAAGCTTCTGTCGTGCCGGGGATTGCCTGGTTGACGATGATGGCTTTCATCTTGGGATCATCGGAGAGGTTTACGATGGTCTGGATCGTGGTCTCAAGTTCCTCTGTGAAGTTGTCGGGGTAAATTGCCAGAATGACATTTTCCTCGCCGTATTTGGCCTGGAATGCCTCGGCGCCGCGTCTGTCATCCTCTGACTGGGAAACGGAACCTGTGACAATACCGATGTGGAAATCCTCGTCGGCAGCTTCTGTCGGCTGGGCTTCTTCTGTTGTGGCCTCTGCAGTTGCAGCAGGTGCAGAGTCCGTGCTCTCAATCTTCGCTGCGCCTGAGCTTCCGCCGCAGGCTGCGAGGGAAACGGCCATGACCGCTCCGAGGAGAACGCCTAAAAGTTTCTTTCTCATAACTAAAACTTCCTCCTGATGGAATATGACAGCTATCCGATCCTGATCGGACAGCTGCGTGGTGGATGCAGCTGCCTGTACATATAAAAATTTGTGAAACACGTGATCGTTCTTGTATGTACAAGTTTGCACTCAATTATACAGTTCTGATTTACAAAGGTCAACTAAACAAGGGTGTTTACCTATAGTAAAATCGCTGTAATCCATAGGAAAAAAAGAGCAGAATATATGGTAAAATCACGGTATTTCGCATAATTCCGGAAGAAATAACGCATAAAATACACAATCATCTGTATATACGGTGTGTATATGCATAAAATTCCCGTTTTTGCAGAAAAACATGCAAAAGCGGGAATTTTCCCTAAATCAGCGGCGGCATCACATGGTGAAATCCTTTGTGAAAACACCTGTCCAGCTGCCGATCTGTTTTCCGTCTTCAGAGCATGCATTGACAGTATGTTCGCGTTCGAAAATACTGAATTCATAGGTGTTTACATTGTAGCTTGCGTCGACATAGCCGCCCCGGGAGCACGCTTCCGGTGAAGTCCAGGAAGAGCGTTCCCCGGTCACATTGTCAATCGTTTCCAGCCTGATCCGGGTAGAGGCATCGGGCGGTCCCCCGTAGAGGTAGACCCGGATATGGGTGGACTGCTGGGAGCCCATGAGAAGGTTGATTTCGTTCCTGATGTCCACATGCCACTGATACATGGTATTCTTCACATCCTGTGCTCCGGGATACCCGGCATCCACAAGTTCTCCGATCCAGGCATATGCATCGTCGTCAGGCTTTTCACAGACCGATTTGCAGTGTCTGTACCGGGCTTCTGTAAGCTTTTCGTCCGCGTCTTTGTAGCCGGGGCACAGGGCGTAAGCTGCTGCCGCCTCCTTGTATTTCTCATCCTGCATGAACTGTCCGGCATTCAGGTAGCCGCACTTTTGAGCCTGAGCGGCAGAGTCCCTGTAATCGTCCAGTTCCTCGAAGATCCGGCGGGCAGAGGTATAGTTTTCATCTTTGACAAAACTCTCTGCTCTGCTGTACTTATTGGCCTTTATTCTTTCTTCAAGATCGATCTGCGCCGTCTTCCCGGTATTCCGGAAATCCTGAAGAATGACATATTTCTTTTCCGCGTCCTCGTATTTTCCCTCTCTGCCTGCTGCATCCGCCTGGTCAAGCACCGCCCGGAAGACCCGGTCAAAGGAATCTTCTGCATCCGCTGCCATGTCTTCATCACCGTCAGACATAAGCATCTGATACAAATCCATCGCTTTTCCCGCACTGGATACAGCCCCGTTTTCGTTAAAAGTTTTCTCAAAGGAAACAGCCCGTTCCCTGCAGCGCCGCAGGGCATCTTCCCATTTTTCCTCTGCGTCCGCTGTCCCTGCATCTCTGTAGGAACGGAGCTTGTTGAATGCGCTCTCAAAGGATCCGCTGTCCAGCAGCCTTTCGGTTTCTGCATACTGCCGTATGGTTTCGACATCCTGTTCATCGACATACCGGTCTGAAAGCACTTTGTAAAAAGATTCCGTTTTCACATCTGCCGCTGTATATTCTGCCAGCGCATCTTCCATGGCATCTCTGAACAGGCGCTGTTCCTCTCCGCTCATCTTTTCATATGGGAACTGTGCAAGAAAGCCGTCAATGGCCCCGGCTGTGTCGCCGTCATTCTTTGCCGCAGACTGTATGGTCTTCATTCCTGCACGCATGGCTTCCCTACGCTTTTCCGGGTAGATCCGCAGTCTCCAGATTACAAGTCCGCAGCTAAGTACAATTACGGCACACAGGGCCGCCGCAAGGGCGCGTGCCAGAAGGCGGTGGTTCTTCCGGCGGGGGTCAAAGCCCGGGATCACTTTTTCCAGACGGGTGTCAAAGGATGAAGCATGTTCCCGGATGCGGAGGATCTGCTCCCGGATCTGGGCAGCGGAGGAATAGCGCTTTTTGGGATCCATGTGGGTGGCTTTTTCCACGATTCCGGCAGCATCCGCATTGTCCGGAAGCATTCTCTCAATCAGCTTCCCGAGTGCGAAAATATCCGTGCGTACATCCGAGGCCGCAAAGCCGTACTGCTCCGGTGCCGCCACGCCGTGGGTGCCCATCAGGACAGTGTCCTTTTTCTCCCCGCTGATATAAATCTTGGCGGCGTCGTAATCGATGATCTTGACCACGCCGTCCTCTGTCAGCATGATATTGGAGGCCTTCAGATCCCGATGGATAATAGGCGGCTGCGCATTGTGGAGAAAAGACAGGCCGTCACAAAGCTCCGTCAGAATACGGATCCTTTCCTGAAAAGAAAGCGCTTCCTCTTCCTGATCCAATATCTCCTCCAGCGTTCTGCCCTGGACAAGCTCCTCGATGACGATCAGAGTGTTTTCATCCTCTCTGAAGGATTCCACCCGGGGAACATGCCGGCTTTTATGGTCTTTCAGAAATGCAAAGACCTGAGTGTTGTAGACTGTCAGTACTTTCCTGTAGAGAAGTCTGCCCGTCGGGACATCCCTGACGATGGCCTTTCCGTCCCCCAGATCCTGTATCTCTTCATATAATGCCTGTTCGCACAGCTTTTCCAGTTCCGTCATTTCCTGTTTCCTTTGCAACACCCCGTATGAGTCTGATAAACTCCGGCCTGCTGAAAATCTTTCATGTCGGCCGGCAGATTCATAAAATAAGAATATCTGAAATAAACTCCCTGCGGACAGGCAGACAAGGCACCTCCGCAACAGGCGTTCTTATGATGGATTTCCCCTGCTCCTCTGAATTACAGCGATGAAGCTTATTCTCTGTCAAATAGTAAATGTCTTCTCCTGCTTTGTCAAAAGCTTCGAACCGCATCCGGGACAAATCATAAAAAGCCGTTTCTGTACACGCCCCCTCGAATGGCAAGTAACAAAAAACTCCTCTTAAAGCAAACGAAATATGATTTTCTCTGAAACGTAAATGTTATAAAACATTTTATCGGCTGGAAGTATCTATTTGGTGGGCTGCCAGCCCACAGCCTGCATGGAAAAATGATTTATAATGGCTCAGAACAGATGTAAAATATGCCAGAAGAAAAAGGAGGTCCGGACATCATGGAAGACTCTACAACCAGTAATCTTGCAAAGATTCTTTCAAATATCGACTCTGCACGTGAAATGGAAGAATACATGGATCTTCCCAAGGTGGCGGACAGTTTTCAGACTTTTCCGGACTATTTCCGTTCCCTGGATGCCGTGCAGGAAATGGACAGCGGCGAGCTGATCCGCAACAGCGGGCTGGAGAGATCCTATTACTACCAGGTGATGAAAGGCACACGCTGTCCCGGACGCGACAAAGTCCTGCGGCTTTGTCTTGCTGCCGGCCTGAACCTGAAGGAAACTACCCGGGCACTGGAACTGAGCGGCAATGCAGTACTCTATCCGCGAAAACGCAGAGATATCATCCTCACCGTCGCTGTCAATCAGATGGCAGATGTCGATGATACCAATCTGCTCCTCTTCAAATACGGGGAAAAGCCTCTGGGATAAATGCAGGGCTGGTGCCGCGGGTATTGTGCGATGAAACAAGTCTTCTCTTTTGCACGTGTATTCCCCGACTGGTGTCACGGGTATTGTGCGATGAGGAAAAAAAAGCACCCGGAAATATGATAAAATCAAAGATGGTTTCATCATATTTCCGGGTATTAATGTCATCTCAGGGAGGCCGGGCATCATGGATAAATCCACAACAAAGCAGCTGGCTGATATTCTCGCCAAGATAGATTCCATGAAGGAAATGGAGCAGTATATGGAGATTCCCAAGGTAAAGGGGAACTTCGGGAGTTTTGCTGAATATTTCCGCTCTCTTCCTGATGTACACAAGATGGACAGCGCAGAACTGATCCGGAAAAGCGGCCTGGAGCGGTCCTATTTCTATCAGGTCATGAAGGGAACTCGTAATCCCGGCCGGGACAAGGTCCTCCGCTTATGTCTGGGCGCCGGTCTGGGTCTCAAGGAGACGACCCGCGCACTGGAGCTGAGCGGAAATGCCGTGCTTTACCCCCGAAAGCGCAGGGATATTATCCTCACTGTTGCCATTAATCAGGAGGCAGGTGTGGACGACACAAATCTCCTGCTTTTCAAATATAATGAGGATCCTCTGGAATAGGTGCCTCTTTCTCATAACTGTCAGCAACGTCCTCAGCCGTTTTCCGGATTGCTTCTCCGTGTCCGGTCAGTGCCGCAAATGGCGCAAACTGGGCTGCCCGCTCTTCCATGGACATCTGCGGATGCCTTTTGGAAACCGGATGAGGGAGGTTGATGATATCTTCATATTGATCCGTCATTTCATCCTGTCCTTTTGCTGCTTTTTCTCTGTGTCAGGCCTTGTGTCCTCCGATACTCTGATTGCGGTCCCGCATGGTGGCACCTTCCTGCAGACTGGTGCCCTTCAGGATCGCGTTTTTACCGTATTTTCTGCGGATTTCCAGCATTGCCTCCTGCAGTCTTCGCTCCTTTTCCAGGGCAGCTTTTTCGCGCTCCTTCTCCGCCTCCAGAACCTCATAGTCCGTAAACAGATCCAGCTGCTGCCAGCTGCCGGCGGCGCCGGATTCTCCATTGTCCGGTTTGATTGCGATACTCGTTTCCCGGCTTCCCTCCCGGCCAGATGCGGATTCCTTTTCCTGATTCTTCTCCCGATTATTCTTTCCGTCTGGAAATGCAGAAGGATTACCATCTATAACAGTTGTTTTTTTCGTCTCTGTCTCCTCGATGACATGGTTGGTCACGAGGAATATTCTGCGGACCAGCAGGTCCGGATCAACGATCCGGTCATAGAGGCTCAGCACCGCATCGGTGATGATCCTGGAGGAAGATGTATGGCGGCCGAGACTGACCGTGCCATGGGCTGGTTTCGGGGCCATCCTTCCGTACCAGTCCTTTTTGACCGGGCCCTTGTACTTTTCGCGGATTGCGGGATCTGTCAGATTATCCTTGTCGTATACAACTGTCAGGACCATCTGGTCTGCCGTGAGACGTTTTTCGACCAGATCGAGGGCGGCTGCGTCAGCCATCTCGAGTACCACGATACGGGCTTTTTCAAAATCATAGGGGCACTGCAGGACCTGCCCGGCACTGAAAGACCGGTTCTCCGGTTTGTAGGCTTTGATATAATCAATCGTGCAGGGTTCCCAGCCCCAGGCGTGATCGATGAGAAGCTCCGCATTGACCCCGAACAGTTTATAGAGCAGATCCTCGTCCTTCAGGGAATACCTTGCGACATCCCCCATGGTGAACATGCCATATCGGGCCAGTTTTTTTGCCGTCCCTTTTCCCACCCGCCAGAAATCCGTGATCGGACGATGGCCCCAGAGTTTTCTGCGATAACTCATCTCATCCAGTTCTGCGATCCGCACGCCGTTGGCATCCGGGGCAGTGTGCTTTGCCTCTATGTCCATAGCGATCTTGCAGAGATAGAGATTGGGACCGATCCCTGCTGTGGCCGTGATCCCGGTCTCCTTCAAAACCGCCCGGATCATTTCCATGGCAAGCTCGTGCGCCGTCTTTTTGTAGAGGACAAGGTATTTGGTCACATCCATCATGACCTCATCGATGGAGTAGACATGAATGTCCTCCGGGGCGATGTAGCGAAGATAGATTTGGTAGATCCTCGTGCTGTACTCGATATAGTGTGCCATACGGGGGACCGCAATGATATAGTCCGCCTTGAGGGTCGGATCCGCCTCAAGCTCCGGCGCAGAGAAGGAAGATCCGGAAAACAGGCTGTCCCCCGGCGTCTCCTGTCCGGTATCGGCATTCTTCCTCACACTGTCCCCTGAAAAAGAAATCCTCCGGCTCCTCTCCCTGTTCACTTCCTTCATCCGCTGCACGACTTCAAAGAGCCGCGGGCGCCCGGGGATTCCGTAGGCTTTCATGGAGGGAGAAACAGCCAGGCAGATGGTTTTCTGTGTGCGGGAAGCATCCGCCACGACAAGATTTGTCGTCAGCGGGTCAAGTCCCTTGTCCGTGCACTCCACGGAGGCATAGAAGGACTTCAGATCGATCGCGATATAGGTGTGCTCCTGCTGCATCATCTCACTCTCCCCCCGCCTCTGTGCAGATGAATATCACTTGCCTCTCGTGCCTGAATTGCAGAAATGCTTTGAGCAGCAGCATTCATCTTTCGCGCCTGCCTCTCGTACCTGAATTGCGGCAATGTATTTGAGCGGCAGCATTCATCTTTTTATCTGTCCTGTCTGCGGGCTGCTCAGGGCAGCAGCAGATACTTTTCGCCCACTACGTCCGTCAGCATATCCCGCACATAATCATAATCAAATTCTGTGAAGCCGAACATGGTCCGCATGCCGTGTGCCAGGGCTTCTTCCTCTGAATAATCCGCATACAGGACGACATGGTCGTCTTCATAGTTCTCCCCGTAATCGGAAAGGATCGGGATCAGGGCATGATCTTCGATTTCGAGTCCCTCATCCGTAAACCGGAAGGTACAGGACAGCAGCAGACCGATCATGGCATCGGGGTTGGGCATGGAATTCTGCGCACAGAGGAAGTTCCCCAGGGAATAGGCACAGAACACCTTCCTGCCGTCCGCAGCTGTCAGCATTTCCGCCCCTTCTGCCACATGCGGATGTCCGCCGATGATCAGATCTGCGCCCATATCCGCCACACGCTGCGCAAGTGCACGCTGGTCTTCAGTCTCCTCGTGGTTATATTCTGCGCCCCAGTGAAGGCTCACGATCACGGCATCTGCCTGTTCCCGGGCAAGTTCGATCTGGTAGGCCATCAGGCCTTCTTCCTCCAGATAGATCACATGGGCCGGGGAGCCCGCAGGAGTGTCAATATCGTTCGTGCCGTAGGTATACGTGAGGAAAGCAAATTTTCTGCCCTTGCAGGTAAGGATGGGGATATCGTACTCGGTCCCATATTCCCAAAGACCTGTGAAGCAGATGCCGTCTGTCTGCCGTGAATCATTCAGCCCGGTTTTCTCCTGGCCGGTTTCCTCCTGGCTGGCTTTCTCCTGCCCGGCTTCCTCCTGACCGGTTTCCTCCCGGCCGGTTTCCTCTTGGCCGGTTTTCTCCTTCATTGAGTTCCAGAAAGCCAGCGTCTGTCTGATCCCTTCCGCGCCCTGATCATAAGTGTGGTTGCTGCATAGGCTGAACACGTTCCATCCCGCATCGATCAGGGCCCGCCCGCTGTCTGCGGGAGTAGAAAAAGCCGGATATCCCGAGGGCTCCAGGGAGTCTGTCATCACTGTCTCAATGTCGATCCAGTTGATATCATGCTCCTGAATAAAAGGGGATATTTTCGCATAACAGGGGGCAAAATCATAGTCTTTTCCCTCCCCCGCATCCGCCGCTCTCTGTGCAGCCTGTTCATACAGGACTTCATTGATCAGGTTGTCCCCGACGGCTGTAAAGGTAACTTCGGTTATGTCTTCTTTCTGACCCTGTTCTTCATCCGCAAGGTCTTCCTCCGCCTGTCCTTGTTCCGACTGTCCTTGTTCCGACTGTTCTCTTTCCGACTGTTCCCTTTCCGACTGTCCTGCGGAGGTATACATTCCTGCAGTCTCTTTGGAAGTACCGCCTGACTCCGACGCGTCTGTCCCCCCTGTATCTGCTGTCTGGGTCCGGGCCATGGACGGATCGGCATACAGGGTCTCGGTTTTGGAACAGCCTGCGGCAAAGCAGAGAGCCGCAAGCATCAGCAGGATAGAAAAAAGACGCGCCTGCCCCCGGCCGGCGCGCTTATATTCCGGAACAGTTTTATTTTTATGATCCAACATATCTATGTGCAAATTATTTTCCTGATTATTCCGCATGTTAAGCGTGTGCCAGAATGTACGATTTCAGTTCGTTATAGATTGTTTCCGGTTCCGGAGGACATCCCATAATACAGGTGTCAAAGTCCCTGGTGCAGCGTCCGATGCCCAGTTTCCCGGTCTTTCCCTGCATTCCCTGACCTATGGCGATTCGGTCGTGAAGCTTGTCGAGCAGGCCTTCCTCCTGAAGGAGATTCAGTGCATGGACGAGATTTCCGTAGCAGGCGCTGCAGGAGTCCACTTCCTCAACAGCATAGGATACTTCCAGAATGCGGTTTCTGCGGGGAAGCTCTTCCTCCTCGCTCTTCCCGTTCAGGCGAATGATCTCCGCCTTTGATAGATCCGCAGAACCGACACCGAGTCTTTCCGCCAGACGGACATAGGGCACTTCGTCGACATCGTACTGCATCAGATGACATGCATAGCTGTCCACCAGAACAGGATCCACGGCTGCCATGACACAGTTGCGGACGACAGGATTTCCTCCCTCTTCAAAATCCAGATCGCCGCAGATATGGTCGACGACAATGAAGTCCTGATGGATGCCCTTCTGCAGATGGGCGATCGGCTTGTGCAGGCCCATGCGGTGGAAGCGGCTCTTCTCTTTGTTGGGAAGAAGTCCCTTCATATTTTTGAGCGCACAGGTCATTTTCGTCTGGCAATGCCCCTTCATGACGGGCACGTTGATCAGAAAATCGATCCTGTCCACCACATCTGTGATCTGCAGTTTCATACCGGCACAGTCAACCTCATGCCATTTTTCCTTCTGTGTGTCAACAAGCGGCACACCGTATTGTTCAGACAGAGTATTGTAGCCGCAGTAGTCAAAAGCCAGCGCGGTCCGGTCACCTACCCAGGAGCCCTCCGCCACAATGATATTATGAAAGTCTCTCTCCTGCAGGTACTCAATGATACCGGCAACGACCTCTGTGTGCGTAGTGCCGCCGAACTGCGCGGGAGATGCGACCACCAGATTCGGCTTGATCCCGATCCTGGCCTCTCTGTCCCCGATCCTGTCGGCAAGATTCGAAGCCGCCAGGACTTTTTTTGTCATCTCTTTATAATCCGTACCATAAATTTTCCAGATTCTGTTGGCATCATCGGGACGGTTTCCGGTTTTTGTGTGATTCTGTTTCATCTTTTCACCTCATAAAAAATACTGTGTTCCCGATCTCTTTTCGCTCCGCCATTATAACACAGATTCAGTGAAAGAATATACCGGACTTTCCCGCCTCCGATACCGGTCGATACCATCCGTTACTGTACACGCCCTATCGAGGGCGTGTACAAGTAACGTTGCGAAAATCGCATTCCAACAAAGCGAAGCTTTGTCTGCGCTGTGCGCGCGATTTTCGCCGTTTAACTCGGGTTTTTCGCGAAAAGCGCGCGAAAAACACCTCGCGTTTCAGGTGGGTCTGTACAGTAGCTACCATCCAAAACATCCCACCCGGAAGAATAAGGTAGAACATGCAGCAGAATACGTTTATAATGAAATAAACAGCGGGCCAGGCGGACGCAAATACCGAGCTTGCTCAGGCATTTGCGGACATTTGGCGAACTCGCTTTAGTATCTGTATACATTTGGCAAGTGTCCTTACATGAGGGAGAACAATGAGTAAATCAAAGAAACACCGCTCCGGCAGACGTGCCAACAATCATAAAAACCAGAATCTGAACACGCCCGTCCAGCCTTCCAATGAACCTTCTCCTCAAATGAGTTCATCCCTGGAGTCTGTTTCCGCGGATCCTCCTATAGACAGCGAACCCGACGACAGTCTCCGGACAAATGACAGGTCCGGCAGTCCCTCCCCTCTCCGCCTCAAACCGGGCAGACTGCTCCTGACGGCAGCCGGTGCTCTGGTATGCCTGCTAACCATCCAGTATTTCAATTCGCGTATGTCAGGGTCGTTCCCGAGCGGCGAGATCTCAACCAACTTGTCAAAAACCGGCAGCACAGCCAATATAGTCACGGAAGAGACTCCTGCCGCGCAGGATACTTCTTCCGACTCTGAGACCACCGCAGAGACTCAGAAACCGGCAGCGGAGACTCACAAAAACGATCCGGAAGGCAACGGAACTCCTGCCGCAGCTGAAAACAGCCGTCCGGATCCCGCTGCGAGCGAGGACAGCCGCCCTGACCCTGCCGCGAACGAGGACCGTCACACGGATGCCGATCGTCACACGAATGAGGATCCGGAACGCTCCGGCAATGAAGAAGAGTACGATCGCGGCGAGGAATACGAAGAAGAATATAATGAGGAAGATGACGGCTACGAATACTATTGAAACGACGGGGACGGTGAGGACTACGAGGATTATGAGGACGGCGGTGACAATGAAGATTACGAAGAATATGAGGACGATGACGAGTATGAGGAATACGACGAAGATGACGAAGACGGACATATACACGGTCTTGACTGAATAAGCTTATCTCCTCACTCTCTGACCTGCGGGTCTTATGCACCGGGAGTGATAATCTCGGAATCCTCCGCCCAGATGGCGTCGATCTTATCTCTGTGCAGGTTCTCCCCTGTCACGATCAGGACCTCCCTGGCAAAGACGGTCGGCTCGATCCTGGTCTCCCTCCGGGTCGCATTGATCTGAACACGGGAATCTTCCGCAGTCCGCACGAATCCCTTGATGCGCATGACGTTTCCGCAGGCGGGATCCTTCAGGGTCTGCGCGATACATTTGCGGAGTTTTTCCTCATCCATCCGGGTCCCGAAATAAAACAGGGTACTGTAGCCGTTCTCATGTTCCACGGGTATCTTGACATGATCCGCGGGAATCATACCGCCCATGGCAATTGAAGCAAAGTCCTCTTTGGTCAGTTCTTCCCAGTCTTTCACAAGAATATCATCCGCCGTCAGCCTCCTGTCACACTGGTATTTCTCCATCGCGCGGTTCAGATGCGCCAGGATCCGCTCCCTTGTCTCTGCAGGGTCTTCAAGGTCCTTCATGTCCTGACAATGACTGAGTACGATCTTCCCGGCGTTAGCTGTCTGCGATACCAGCAGATATTCCGATTCCTCGGAGAGCTCATCCTCCATTCCCGCATCCACGATCGCCACGAGACTTCCGGGCGTGTACCACTTGCACAGGGGTTCCTCCGACATGGCGTCGAAAAACTCATCGGTGTCATAAATGCCGGAAGGCTCCACGATAATACGGTCAAATCCCGTCATTGCCATGGAGATCAGCTTGGTGGAAAAACGTCGTCTGTGAGAAATGATTCCGTCTCCTCCCACGATCATTTCCACGTCGCAGTTATCTCCCATCAATTCCTCCAGCAGCACCATATCTATATTGATCGCACCGTAGTCATTTTCCAGAATTCCCACGGTCAGACCATTATCGATGAGAAATCTTGCATATTTTTTAATAAACGTTGTCTTTCCGGATCCCAGAAATCCTGTGATCAGATCTATCTGCGGCATAAATTCCTCCTTTTAAAAAAACAGCAGGAGACCGGCTCCTGCAGGTGTCGGGACACGGTTCCCATTATCCTATTTCCTGTTCTATTTTGCAAGCCGCACCATTGCCCCGCATCCAGCCTTTCCACTGCCTTATCTTTGTCCCTCATCCAGTCGTCCTTTCGTCCCCTCATCCGGATGAAATCAGAATACAGCCATCACTGTCTTCACCAGGCCATAGTTGTATACAGCAGATGCTCGTACAGCAAATGCATTTCAGGATTTGATTGACGTTCCCGTATTCCTTCTGATAAACTCTTGAACCTGTAAGTAAACTCTTGAACCTGTAAGGCAGAAGCAAAAAAGATACGCGGTTTTCCCTGCATACAAGTCATGGGAATGAATGGAAAAGTCATGGCCGCGGTCCTTCATTCATTGTACAGCCAGCCTTATAGAGTTATTGTCAGGCACTCTGCAGGGCATGAACTGCAGTCAGTCAGAAAACGGAAAGAAGGTTACCCATGCGGACACTGGAGGAAGTGAGAGAATTTTTCAAGAATGATGTTTACGCATCCGGGACGACCGGCATCGAGATCGAGGATGCCAGGCCCGGTTATGCCAAAGTCACACTGAAGATTGATGAAAGGCACATAAACGCTGTCGACAGGGTCATGGGGGCGGTCTATTACACCATGGCCGATTTCGCCTTTGCGGTCGCAACCAACTACGAATATGACAAGAGCGCGACCGTCACGCTTTCCAGCCAGATCAACTTCCTCGGGGCGGCAAAAGGCAAAATGCTGATCGGCGAGGCAGAAGTAGTCAAGGACGGCAGGGCGACCTCCTTCTACAAAGTGCGCATCACGGATGAGCTGGGAACAAAAATAGCAGAAGTCTCCACCAGCGGCTATAAACTGCCCGCAAGATCGTGATGTTCCCGCGGACGACTATGGTCGGCCGGGG
Source organism: uncultured Lachnospiraceae bacterium (assembly GCA_902780385.1). Lineage (GTDB taxonomy): Bacteria > Bacillota > Clostridia > Lachnospirales > Lachnospiraceae > CAG-791. Next base: position 85,431 of record CACZFF010000008.1, on the reverse strand, counting down.
GTTATACGAGCCGTTTCGATAATATTCCCGAAGCAATACGGCCTGTCGGCAGAGCTCTTCCCTTTACAACTTTATAATGAGAAAAAATGGCAAAAAGCCGGGGAAAGCCCCGGCTTTTTCTCATGATGACATGTTCTCGAGCGAGTCCGGCATTCGATGAACTGCTTTGCAGTTCATTGACGCCTGACTGGCTGTTTATTCATACTGATGTTTCGTCTTTATCCGATCGGAATAGGCACTGCGATCAGGATGTAACGGGCATTATTAAATTCATAGGCGCAGGTCGACAGAACGATGATCCGGTCGACCGTTTCCAGATAATACTGCTTGTCCGACTTAAAGGTGGATTTTTCAAGGGCGTCTTTCAGATAAGCCTGCATCTCCTGTCTTGTCTGGAAAAGGCTGTAGACGGGGTCGTTATCTGTTGCAACGAAGCCTGCCACCAGGTTTAGGCGGTAGTTCTGTCTGGGTGTCAGATACCACATGGTCGGATGTTTGTCGTAATATTCCTGCTTGGTATATTCGTGGATCATGGCGAACATAGATCCGTCGTTCATACTGTGCCCATACAGAATGGTCGCAGGATCGATCTGGCCGGGGGAATTGTCGCAGTCCTCAAAGATACAGCCCGCGAAATTATACTCTTTATTGACCATATGGTGCAGATACAGCTCGTTATCCTTGCCGTGCATAACAGGATAATTGACGACCGTGTCGGGACAATAGATCCAGCCCGCCACATCAGGATTTTCCTTGAGCAGACTGTCAAAATCAATCTCGATCGGCGCTCTTTCTATCTCTTCTCCGCCTCCCGCTCCCGATCCTTCGCCGGTATCTTCCCTTTCCCTCATAAACTGTTCGGAGGTCTTCCTGTACTGCTCCCTGCCTCTGCGGTACTCGGAAAAAATACTGTATAACCGGTATCCGCTGAAAACAAGTACAGCTGTAAAAACGATCAATAAGACGTTGATGATTATTTTCTTCATTTTATTCCTGTCACTGCTTCAAAATACAAGTGCATTTCTTCCCCGCTTTCCGGCTTTTCAGGAGCGGATGCTGTAAAGAGCGCCGCTGAACGGAGGAAGCTCCAGGGTGAGGGGCTCTTTTGCCGTCGTTGTGATCTGTTCGGACTCTTCTATTTTCTGTCCGCTCCAGCGCTGCCAGTCGGTATGAAGAAGCAGTGTCCATTTTTCTGCTTTTTCCGGCATCAGTGTAATCTTTCTGGGACGGCTGGAGAAATTGAAAACCGCTGCGATATCACAGCTATCCTTTTCTGATAAGGGAGCTGCCGCATTTCCGACGGCGGGTTTTGTGCCGCCTGCCGCCGCGATATTGACGGCTGCGTTTCTGCGGATCGCAAATACATCGTGCCCCTGGTCATTCATGGCCAGCCAGGAGAATCCCGCGGGATCATAATCCGCGGAAGAAAGGGCGCCGTACTCGCGGTAGATCTCATTCAGGCAGATCATGTACTGATGGAAGGAGTCATGTAAAGGGTACTTGAGCAGGAAATTGTCCGGTTCCTTGGTCTCATCCCACTCCCTGAACATGGCAATTTCATTGCCCATGAAGTTGAGTTTCTTGCCGGGATGTACGTACATATAAAGGTAGAGGGAACGCAGCTGCGGGAACTTCTCCTCGTAGGAGCCGAAAATCTTGTCGATGATCGTCCTCTTGCCGTGGACAACTTCGTCGTGGGACAGAGGCAGCAGATGGCGCTCATTGTAATAATAGTACATGGAGAATGTCAGGAGCTCGGGGCGCTTGGAACGCTCGTCCGAAGTCTTCATGAAATAATCCAGTGTGTCATTCATCCAGCCCAGATCCCACTTATAATCAAATCCCAGGCCTCCCTCTTCCGCGGGCTTTGTACAGCCGGGATAAGAGGTGCTGTCCTCTGCGATCAGCATGGCAGTCGGATGCAGTGTGTGGATGCCGGCATTCATTTTTTTCAAAAAAGCGACCGCTGTTTCATTCACACCGCGAAGCTCATTGCCCATCCAGTAGATGACCCGGCTGATCGCATCCATGCGCAGTCCGTCGAAATGATATTCGGTGAGCCAGTAGTTGGCTGCGGACTGCATGAAGCATGCCACCTCACGGCGGGCAAAGATGAAGTTGCAGCTGCCCCACTCGCTGTCTGAGACATCGCTGGGCGGATACTCATAGAGTTCACTGCCGTCATACTGGCGGAGCCCATAGTAATCCAGGGCAAAATGAGCGGGCACAAAATCGATGATTGCGCCGATTCCCGCATTGTGCAGACGGTCGATCAGCTTCTGGAGCTGGCCGGCGGTGCCGTAGCGGGAGGTCGGGCTGAAAAACCCGGTGCTCTGATAGCCCCAGCTTCCGTCAAAGGGATGCTCGGAGAGAGGCATAAACTCGACATGGGTATAGTTGTTGGATTTCACATACTCAATCAGCTCATCCGCAATTTCTTCGTAGGTATACCAGCCGTTGGGATCCGACTCATTACGGCGGAAAGAACCCAGATGCAGCTCATAAATATTCAGAGGCCTGTCATAGCAGCGGGTCCTCTTCTTCATCCATTCATCATCAGTAAATTTATACTCGTCAAGATCGCGCACGATCGAGGCAAAGTCCGGGCGCAGCTCCATGCCGAATCCATAGGGATCGCAGTGCTCCACACGGCCGTTTTTTCCGTAGATTACATATTTGTACATCTGGCCGGGTCTGGCATTTTTTACAAAGATCTCATAAAACTGGAAGTGGACCGGCATTTTCATCTCTTCCTCAGTCCAGTCATTGAATTCTCCGATGATACAGACCTTATTTGCCTGCGGCGCATAGGTGCGGAACACGACTCCTCCGTCCTGGACATGGGCACCCATATATTTGTAAGCATCGTAAAGATCGCCGTCAAAAAATTTCTGAAAATCCATTCAAATACCTCCTCACCGTACTGGAAACAGCGTGCACAAAATCTATCTTTCCTTTATTGCTCAGCATCGAGAAACGGCGCTGCCTCCTGCGGCACAAAATACCCGAAGTGAAAATAATATTACATCATTATTATTTATTCTTCGGTATCATCATCTTCCTCCTCTTCGGAGGCACTTTCTTCTTCTGTGGAATTTTCTCCCGCATTTTCACCCCTGGTCTTCCAGAGCTGGTCAAGAACTTCCTGGGCATTGTCTTCCGTTACTTTGAAAACAACATCGGCGATCGTTTTCCTGGCCTGATTTCCCTCGACCACGTCTTTGGCGGCGACTGCAGTGAGCTTTGCCTGTTCATAAAAATCCACAAATGTAGACCCACTCATCAGCTTATTGATAATAGCCGTGCAGGTATCCTCATGTGTTCCGATCCCAATGACCAGAATATCCCTTCCCACAAGCCTGTGGCGCAGCTGGACTCCGTCCGCGGCAGCCAGGGCTGCACTCTCCGTATTGCAAAGCACCAGTTCCGCTTCTTTTCTGTGGGTATTCAAAATTTCCTGTGTATACAGAGAAATCTCTTCTGCGTCTTCGGAGTCCGTCTCTCCCAGAATCTGAAGTTCAGAGCCAAGATCCCGGACTGTCTCTTCAAGCGCCGTGCGCGCCTGGTCTCCTCCGCCGACCAGCAGAGCCCCGACATGTCCGTCTCCATTGAAGTCCAGCCCCCGGTCCGTTCCGCTGTAATCATACAGAATGTTCATCTGAATCGAGAGGTCCTGCTCATAAGTGGATCCGATCCAGACAGCGTTTATATTCTGCTCCGTCCAGCGAAGGATCTCCTCATCCTCAGGCCTGCAGTTTACGAACACCACACCCGCTTCCGCCGCGGCTGCCTTGTCTGCAATTTCGGGAATATCTTTGTTGTCAACAGCTGAGACGATCAAAAGCGTACATCTCTGAGCCAGGCACTCGTCAATTTCCTCCGCCTGTCTGCTGCTGCGCCCGGTAAGCTCCGGCGCAAGGATATTTTCTGCAGTAAAACCACGGAGAACGAGCTCATCCTGCAGCGCATGATAAAGATACTCGTTATCGCCCGTCTCGGAACGGGCAAAACAGATCCCGACAAGAGCATTCTCTGTCGTGATCTTTTCTTCCTCTTCAACAGCTGCGATCTCCCCTGTATCTGCTGTCTGTGCGGTCTGGGACATGTCTTCCGAGGCCTGCTCAGCCGCGGGCGCAGGATCCTTGCTGCCGCACCCAGCTATCAGCATGACTGCAGACAACAATACCGCTGCAAGGTATTTCCAATGATAATTCTTATTCCGGTACATAGCAGGACTCCCTCACGAATAGTTCTGTCGTTATAGTTCAGACTGTCAATTTATGCAGAGATTCTGTGTCAGTAATGATCCACCCGGTCTTTCCCCAGGCAATTCTTTATGCAGACAGTGTCATAGGTTCCAATTCCAAAGAAACTGAACATTTCAATTATAAAGTTACTGGTCACGACCTGACCAGGTTGTGACCGTGCAACGTTTTTAACCCGGGTTTTCACGCAAAGAATACGTGAAAACACCTCGAGTCCGGTGCAGGTATGACTTGTAACATTATAACAACAATCCTCATAAAATGGTAGGGTCAATGCATATAAGACCGGCAGGCTCTCCTGTTTAGTCCCGCCTCTTTCATTACTGTTCACGTCCCCTCAAAGGGTCTGAAAGTGACGACCTGGTCCATTTCTGCACACAAACAGGGCTGCGGAATAACCGCAGCCCTGTTTTTCAATTACATCCCGCTATATACCGCACAGTGCGCTGAGTTTTCAGAAAACCCGGCTCACCATGACCGGTTCTTTCTTTTTTACAGAAATACTTCTTACCTTTCAGGACGTTTTACTATCAGTCCACACCTTCAATCGGATAGCAGACCTTGCCGGGGTTGAGAATCAGGTTGGGATCGAAGACCTTCTTGATTCCGAACATCAGGTTGATGGATGTCTCGCCCAGGCACTCACGCAGATATTTCATCTTGCCGCGGCCGATGCCGTGCTCGCCGGATACAAGTCCGCCGATCTCGGTAGCTCGTTTGTACAGTACGTTGAAGTACTTGTCGACACGTCTCTTGAACTCTTCCTCCTCCAGGTCATTGCTGCACTGGTAGATGTGGAGGTTGCCGTCACCTGCGTGGCCGAAGCTCTTGATCTCGAGGCCGCACTCTTCGCCGAACTGTTTGGCGAAGGTGAGGAACTCAGCGATCTTGTTGATCGGGACAACGACGTCGCACTCGTCAAGCAGCTTGGTCTCGGACTCGATAGCCTCGAGGAAGCTGGAGCGTGCAGCCCATGCATCTTTGATCTTGGTGGATGTGTCTGCTACGAGGACGTCGATCGCGCCTGCCTCGAGAACCAGCTCACAGGCCTGCTCAACAACGTTGTTCAGCTCGTCTTCATCTTTTCCGTCGAAGGTGACCAGCAGATATGCGCCGATCTCCTGTCCGTCGAGGGACTTGGGGAAAGTCTCTCTGCCGATGAAGCGCTCACTGGAGAGGATGATCTCTCTCTCCATGAACTCCAGAGCCTGAGGATCCAGCTGAGCCATCTTGATCTTCGGAACTGTGGAGATAGCGGTCTCCAGATCCTCGAAGGGGATGATCAGGGATACGACTGCCTTGGGAGCAGGGATGATCTTGAGGGTCAGCTCGGTGATAACGCCGAGTGTGCCTTCAGCACCGACCATCAGATTGATCAGGCTGTAGCCGGTGGAGGTCTTGCTGACCTGTGCGCCGAAGTCTACGACTTCACCGTTTGCCAGGACAACTTTCATTGCACGGACATAATCACGTGTTGCGCCGTATTTAACTGCGCGCATGCCGCCGGCGTTGGTGGAGACGTTGCCGCCCAGGCAGGCAAACTTCTCACCGGGATCCGGGGGATACAGCAGTCCCTGACGTACACAGTCCTCAGCGAGGTCGTTGAGCAGTACGCCGGGCTGTACGCGGACTACCATGTTCTCGTAGTCATATTCGAGAATCTTGTTCATCTTCTGGGTGTCGAGCATAACGCCGCCGAGTACGGCAACGCTGGCGCCGACCAGACCTGTACCTGCGCCGCGGGGCGTTACAGGGATCAGATTGTCATTGCAGATCTTCATGACTGCGGAGACTTCCTCCGTGGTCAGAGGCTGGATCAGAACATCGGGCATCTTCTTGCCATAGATGGGCATCTCGTCACGCATGTAGTCTTCGTTGATGTCTTCTCCGACATACACATGTCCGTTCGCCGCAGCCTTCAGTTGCTCGATAATCTCGGGGGTCACCTGATTGTATTGAGCCATTTGCATTCTCCTTTATTGATAAATGTTAATAGTTTCAGATTACACCTTGTGATACTACCCCATTTATGTTTTTCATAACATGCCATTCAATCAATTCAAAGCGGATCTCTCAGGCTGCACTGTACCTGATTATGCATAAGGCAGTGCTTCCGGATTGATCCCCATCGCAATCGCAACGAGCATAACAACTACGACGATAATGCAGAAGACTGCGCAGGGGATAATGTTGGCTCTGATGATACGGCCTTCATTTCCGTTGGTACCGGTTGTCGCACATGCGGAGACAACGTTGTTGACACAGATCATGTTGCCGATCGCGCCGCCGTTATTCTGCAGAGCAACGATCAGGACATAAGGAAGTCCTACGATACCTGCTGTAGTGAACTGCAGGGAGCTGAACAGTGTGTTCGATACGGTGTTGGAACCGGACATATAGGAACCAAGAACACCGATGAAAGGAGCGATGACCAGATAGCCGCGGCCGGCAATGTCAGCCAGTCCCTTGGCCATTGCATACAGCATGGAGTAGGAGACGCCCTCTGCCACGCCTGCGGGGATCTGGTCTGCGGGCATGGAAGTGAAGCGGAAAATATTGACCATTGCCACGCCGAAGAGCAGTGCGATTGCAGCGCCGCTGACCTGCTTGAGAGCACCCTGCCATGCCATCTTGACACGCTCGCCGCTCATGCCGTGCAGGCCGATCGTGATCAGAGCTACGATGATGAAAACAATACCGGGGCTCCAGCAGATTGCCCAGTTCCAGTTTGCACCGAGGATGATGTTGCTCTGTCCTGTACCGACTGTGATGCCTTTGAGCTTGTCAGCCCAGCCGGAATTGCCTGCGTTGACCTCAAATCTCTGGGTAACACGAGTGATGACGAGGATTGCTGCGATCAGAACATAGGGAGTCCATGCCTTGACCAGGTTCATATCACTCTGCTTGGGCTCGGGAACCTTGGTGGTGGAAAGCCATGTGCTGTCCCAGTTTTCCTTCTTATCGAATGTCCACACTTCCTTGGGAACCAGGAAGCCCTTCTTGGTGGTGAACATTACGACGAACAGAGAGATGATGGCTGCCAGCAGGGAGACCAGCTCCGGACCGATGAATGCAGCGATCAGCAGATAGAATACGTCAAAGACGAGTGTAACAAAGATGATGTAAGGGACTACAGGGAAGACATCGCTGAACTTCTTGTCCTTGCCGTAGAATTTGCAGACAAAGCCGACACCGATGATCATGATGATCGCAGCGCCGATTGCCAGAGGAAGGGCAGACCAGAAAGTCAGTGCCATCTTCCATGCATCGCCATTGCCGCCCAGGCCTGTAACGGCATCCTTGACAGTCGCATATGCGGTGTTGGTAGGAGTACCTACTGCGCCGAAACATACAGGTACGGAGTTGTAGATCAGGGCGACCATTGCCGCGCAAAGGGGCGGGAAGCCGACGGAAATCAGGAGGGGACCTGCCAGAGCGGCGGGTGTACCGAATCCTGCAGCACCTTCAATGAATGCACCGAAGATGAAGCCGATGATGATAGCCTGCAGTCTTGCGTCAGGAGTAATACTCTTGAACATGCCGTTGATTGCGGCCATCGCGCCTGACTGTGAAAGAGTATTCATGATCAGGATCGCGCCGAAGATGATGACAAGGACCTCAAACGCGCTGAGGAAACCTGTCAGTGTCTGTCCTACTGCACTGGTACCGTCTGTGCTGAAAAAGGGCATTTTCCAGACAGCAACGCCGATAATAACGGCGAGTACCCATGCAAGGGGCAGAGCCCTTTTTGCGGGCCAGTTGAAACCGACCATCAGGACGATTGTCACAACAATCGGTATGAACGAGATAATTGCATACATATCAACACCTCCCCAAATAGGAACCGTACTTTCTCCCCCGTACGGTATAAATAAATTAGTGACACTAACATTATAATCCGAATAATGCACAAATACAATTCTCGTCTTTTAGATTATTTTGACAAATATTGCATAAAATGAAGACCATTTTTAAGCCGCTTATCGTGTGATTTGTCAGTTAGCATGCTCACTGTTTTGTCATTTTTGTAACAATGGCACAATACAGAAGTCTGTCTGTGCAGATCAGCCGTTTCATACTGGTTTTTTCCCGTATGAACCTTACTCAACTCCTGTGAAGCCGCGAAAAACATCTCGCATTTCAGGCAGGTCTGCAACAAATAAACACCTGTCCTCCGTGGACTGGTCAATACACGGAAAACAGGTGTTTTGATTATTTCAATTTGTTTAAGTGATTCCTCAGCGGCTCTTGAGGACAGGCTTGTCCGTGCTGACCGCTTTTCTGTTCCGGAAGCCCGCCGTCGTCCGTATGATCAGACCGTCAAAGATGATGAACATGGCAGGCATGAGCAGGATGACAGATGCCATACTGACCAGAGCGCCTCTTGCAAGCAGTGTGCAGATGGAACCGATCATATCCACGCGCGAATAGGCAGATACACCGAAGGTCGCCACGAAGAAGCTCATGCCGCTGGTGATGATGGACAGGATACAGGCTTTGTGGGCAATGGAGACGGACTCCATTTTTGTCCTGCCGGCCATTCGCTCCGCCAGGTAGCGGCTGGTCATCAGGATCGCGTAGTCAACCGTCGCGCCCAGCTGGATCGTGCCGATGACAATGCTGGCGACAAAGGCAAGACTGATATGCTGATAATAAGGGACCGCCATATTGACATTGATGGCGAATTCAATGATCAGCACCAGCAGGAAGGGGAGCGAGATGGATTTGAACACCAGCAGGATGATGATGAAGATAGCCGCCATGGACAGGAAGTTGACGCGCTTCAGGTCAACATTGGTCGTATCCTCCAGATCCTTCATCATAGGGGCTTCACCGATAACAAGAGCACCCGGATCCTTTGTCTTCACGATGGAGTTGATCTTTGCGATCTGATCATTCACCTCATGGGTTGCAGGCTCATATTCCGACACCACCAGTCCCATCTCATGTTCATCGCTCTCCAGCATTTTCAGGATGTCACGCGGGATCATCTCTTTGGGGAAAAGAGGGCCGATCAAAGAGGAGACACTTACTGTGGACTTCACACCCTCAAGTTTTTCGACCTCCGACATGATCTCCCGCTTGGTCTTTCCGTCAAGATCCTTGTCCAGGAGAATGACATGTGTCGCATTCATATGGAAGGTATCCTGCAGCTTTTTGTTGGCAATATTACTCAGGATATCATCCGGCAGTGACTGCGCAATGTTGTAGTAAACACTCACATTTTTACTGCCGTACAGGGCGGGAGCCGCCATGACCAGAAGGACCAGGACCCAGACCCTGTAATGACGGATAATAAAATCGCTGATCTTGTCCAGGCTTGGGATAATGCGCCTGTGCGATGTTTTTTCGATCTGTTTGTCGAAAACAAGGATCATGGACGGCAGGATGGTGACACAGCACACGACCCCGATCAGAACGCCCTTTGACATGACAATTCCGATATCTTTGCCCAGTGCAAAAGTCATGACGCACAGGGCCAGGAAACCTGCCACGGTCGTGACGGAACTGCCGACGATCGAACGGAAGGTCCGGCTGATCGCTGCGCCCATGGCTTTCTCCCGGTCTTCGGGATAGTGCTCCTTGTTTTCCTCATAGCTCTCCAGCAGGAAGATCGAATAGTCTGTCGTGACAGCCAGCTGCAGGACAGCCGTCAGCGCCTGGGTGACATAGGATATGGAGCCCAGGAAAAAATTGCTGCCCAGGTTATAGAGGATCGAAATACCGATGCCAAGCAGGAAAAAGATGGGGACTATATAAGATTCTGTCGCAAGCAAAAGGATTATAAAGCTCAGGATTGCCGCGATGACCACGTAGACCGGAAGTTCCTGCATGCAAAGATCTTTGATGTCTGTGACAATACCGGTCATGCCGCCGATAAAGCAGCGCTTATCCGCGATCCGTCGCATTTCTGTCAGCGCTCCCATCGATTCGTCCGAAGAGGTTGTGCCGTCATAGAACACCACCATGAGCTGCGCTTCGCCGTCAAAGAATTTTTTTCTCAGATTATCGGGCAGCAGCTGTGTGGGAACACTGATGTCCATCACCTCGCCGTACCAGAGCACATCCTTGACATGGTCGATCTGCTTGAATTCGTCCGCCATTTTTTGGACTTCCTTCATAGGCATACCGTCGATGACGCACATGGCAAAGGCGCCTGTGCCGAACTCATCCACCATGACGTCCTGTCCTTTTACCGTCTCCAGAGTATCCGGGAGATAGCTCAAAAGGTCATAGTTGACACGTGTCTTAACAATACCGATCACCGAGGGAATCAGCAGCAGTATGCCGATCAGCAAGATCAATAATCTTTGCTTTGCAATCCATTCACCCAGTTTCACTTTCTTTCACTTCCTTTTTATTTAAAGACTCTTTATTATCAAGACCTTTTTATTATCAAGTCTTTTTTATTTTCAGTGCTCCGATAAAGGTCTGACATTGGAGTCTTTCTCTGTTTTGGACCAAAAGTACTATATCAGACACAGAAATCAGTGGGAATAAACAATTCCTGCAGATTGTCTACGGCATGCATACAGAAAAAGAGATTCTGTTTTTCCCCTGCAGCTGCGGTTCCGTAAGGTTCCCGCACAAAAACACGAACACATTTGCCGGCCATCACGTCCGAGAAAGAGCCGGGAGTCTCCTCCCGGCCCAAAAGATTCTCTTTCAAATAACAGCTTCATGTTCACGCTCTCCCGAAGGGCGTGTACATGCAGCGCTGCGTCTGATCCATTACTGCTTTACTGGTTCAGTACCATGCGGACCGCGCCGTACATACCGGCATCATTGCCGAGAACAGCCAGTTTGAACTGGGTATCGCGGCAGGCATGGAAAGCTGTCGGACGATAGTACTTCTCAATCGCGTCAAGAAGGATCTGACCCGCCTTTGAGACACCGCCGCCGATGACAATGACATCGGGATCAACAACAGCGGTAATATGGGCAATAGCGGTCCCCAGCATTTCGCCCAGGGTATCGACAAGCTTCAGCGAGAGCGCATCGCCGGTCTTCGCGGCATCGAAGATATCCTTGCTCGTGACTTCTGCAAGACTCCTGAGAGAGGAATCCCTTTTGTCCTTCTCGAGGAGGATCTTGGACATGCGGACAATTCCTGTGGCGGAAGCATACTGCTCAAGGCAGCCCTTCTTACCGCAGCCGCAGACCGCAGTCTCGTTTTTGCGCATCTGAATGTGGCCAATCTCGCCGCCGGCGCCGTGGCTGCCCGCCAGGATCTTGCCGCCGATGATGATTCCGCCGCCGACACCTGTGCCCAGGGTCACCATGACGACATTCTTGAAGCCCTTGCCGCCGCCGTGCCACTGCTCACCGAGCGCAGCTACGTTTGCGTCATTGCCGACCGCTACAGGAACTCCTCCCAGAAGACCGGACATCTTCTCTGCAACGTTGAATACTCCCCATCCGAGATTGACGCATCCATTGACCACACCATCATCCAGGACAGGTCCCGGGACACCGACGCCGATTCCCTCGACATCATCCATGCTGACATTGTGCTCGGCGAGTTTTGCCTTGATCGCCTCCGCGATATCAGGAAGGATCATTGCTCCGTCATCTTCTTTTCTCGTAGGAATCTCCCATTTTTCTACAAATGTGCCGTCTGAATTAAAAAAGCCGCACTTGACTGTGGTTCCTCCGATATCGATTCCAAATGCATAAGGCTTCATTTCCGCACTCCTTTCAGAAACTATTCATCTGCGACATAGACCAGGCATTGATCAGAAGAACACAGCACATTTTCCAACGCAATAACTCAAGATTCACGTTCTCCCTGAACCAGCCCTCTCACGGCAGTCCCCTTTGCAGGTGCATACTGCTGCCATGAATCTTACATCTATAACTTTATCATGCACCGGAATACAAGACAAGAAAGAAAGCGCGCGCAAAACATTTCGAATTCAAGGCGGGAATGTAACAATAATCCCTCTGCAGAACAAAAAAGGCCTGTCCCGCAATGAGCAGGACAGGTCTTGTCATTTCAAACCGGTATTCTAAGCGGTCGTTCCGCTGAAGATCAGGCGTTTGCCTTTGCGATCTCTGCCAGAGAAGCGAAGCCTGCTGCATCGTTGACAGCGAGCTCAGCGAGCATCTTGCGGTTGATCTCAACGCCTGCGACCTTCAGGCCGTGCATCATCTGGCTGTAGGAGATGCCGTTGATCCTTGCAGCTGCGTTGATACGGGTGATCCACAGTCTGCGCATATCTCTCTTGCGCTGCTTACGGCCTGCAAATGCGGAAGCCATTGCACGCATAACGGACTGCTTGGCAATCCTGTACTGTTTGGAACGGGCTCCTCTGTAGCCCTTCGCAAGCTTTAATACTCTTTTATGTCTTTTCTTCGCGTTTACCGCGCCTTTGATCCTTGCCATTTTAATTACCTCTCATTTTTCCTGAAATTCTGTGTCGCTGCCGTCCCGCGTGATCTGTCCGGTCACAACCAAGGACAGCCTTCTGCCAGTCTTGCCTGTCTGAAAACGAATCTCTGTCTGAAAATCAGAGATAAGGCATGACCTTCCTCATGTTCTTGACGTTGGTCTCGTCAAGAATCGTGGACTGACGCAGATCTCTCTTCCTCTTGGTGGACTTCTTGGTCAGGATGTGGCGCTTATAAGCTTTGAACCTCTTGATCTTGCCGGTGCCGGTCACTTTGAAACGCTTAGCCGCGGCTCTTTTGGTCTTCATCTTAGGCATATCATTTTCCTCCTTGTCATTGCGCACATTGTGCAGTATGTCTCCCCGTCATCTTTCCTGTGAAAAATGCGGACGGCGGCTTAGCTGACCGTGCGTTTTCCTTCGTGTCTGTGCAGCCCTGCCCGGAATAGATCAGCAGGGCGCAGGCAGCCGGCATGTGAGATTCTTCAGAAGCAGAAAATAACCTGTATCTGCAGCTGCACCTTCCGGAGCCTTATATCTTAACTGTTCTTCCAAAACGAAAAACCGCTCTTCTGCACGGATGCGGTCCGTACAGCCTGTACCTTCCTGCGGCTCAGCGCTTTTCAGCTAAAAACATGGTCATGGAACGTCCTTCAACGCGGGGCGTCTTCTCGACAACCGCGCAGTCCGTCAGCTGGTTCGCAAAATCGGAAAGAATATGGGCACTCGAACTCATATGCGCCATCTCACGGCCGCGGAAACGAAGAGTTACCTTGACTCTGTTTCCCTTGGTGAGGAACTTCCGGGCAGCGTTGACCTTGGTGGTAAGGTCGTTGGTATCGATATTAGGGGAAAGCCTGATCTCCTTGATCTCTACGATATGCTGCTTACGCTTGGCATCCTTTTCCTTGCGTGTCTTCTCATATTTGTATTTACCGTAATCGATAATCTTGCATACGGGGGGCTTGGCATTCGGGGAAATCTTGACCAGATCAAGGCCGGCTTCCTCTGCAAGCTTCAGCGCGTCTCTGGACGACATAATCCCCAGCTGTTCGCCCTCAGCGGAAATCACACGTACTTCTCTGTCGCGAATCCTCTCGTTGATAAATAAATCGTCTCTGTCCCTGTCTCTATTATTTACTTTCATAGCCTCCACGCGCCCTGGCGCAAAAAAACAGTGGCGCAAAGCTCCACTGTCTCACACATGCCTGTCCTCTTCCGCCCGCATTGCGCTCACCATGCTTCCCGTAATCCCCGGTTACGCACAACAGCACATACGGCATAAAATGGAATAGATCAGATATGAACACCAGAAGCCTGCGCCGCTGGGTGAGAGTGTTGCTCTGCTTGATTGTATGCAAGTGCCTGCCGGCACAAAGTGTATGTTAACATCGCCAAGATATAATGTCAACTGATTTATGAAAAAAACGGGGTGAATTTTTGGGGCACCGGGGACGGTTCTGATTGTCCCGCTGTCCGGGACACCGGGAACCATCCTGATCGTCCCGCAGCTTGAGACAATAGGAACCGTTCTGATCGTCCCGCAGCTTACTGCCCTTCCTCTTCCATACTGCGGGCCACAGCCTCTTCCATCTTCTGCCGCTCCTCCGGATCGGAATCCAGCAGGTTGAGGCTGGCAAAGGTCTTCTTATGAAAAAGTATGCCTACGCACCATGTGACAACCCAGATGAAAAGAGGCACGAAAATCGTCATGCCGAAACAGAAACGGAGAAGCTGCGTGCTCCTCTCATTTCCCAGAATAGCCAGCACAAACGTAACCAGGTAAAGACCGACAAGCAGTACAACGCCCATCAGCGCTGCTGCCCGCCGGACCCTGCCGGAAACATTCTCTTTTCCTGATGCAGCTTCTCTCCCTGATGTACTCCTTTTTTCCTCATTACTCATATTTTTTCTCTATATTTTCTTTAGAAAGATTATGAACCTGTATGAATACAATATGCGGTAAAACACTACCGGACAGTAAATGTTAACCACCTGTCGAAAGCTCTGACAGAAGCAATGGACGAAAACGCATCTTATAAAAAATGAAGTCTGCTTACGGCTGTCGGGCAATTATCGCTGTCCAGCCCGGAATTCAAGGCAGTCCCGTCAGAGAACACATAATACTGCTTCCTGCAGATAACCCAAGCCGGAACAGCATACATCCTGGCGGAGGCCGTTGTACTGAGCATTTAGATGGACTTTGCGAAGCATATGCTGCGGGCGGGTCAAACGCACGGCTCTCACAGCCGGGCGTTTGTCGTTCACCTGTCTGAGTGACGCGGCCTTTCAGACCGCGTCACGAGTTTGAACGTTGCCCGCCCGCAGTGTATGCAAGCTTTAGTACATCTATGCGAAGTACACCCGGACTCCAAAGGATATATGCTGTGACGGCTGTACCAGCTGTCACGTCCGCTTGATCGGCTTTAACGGTAGATGATGTCATGTCTTTCGGGTCCGTTGGACACGATCGTGATGGGATAACCGATCTCTTTTTCAATGAATTCGATGTAATTGCGGCAGTTTTCCGGAAGGTCTTCGTAGTTCCTGATGCCGCGGATGTCGCATTTCCAGCCGGGAAGGCTGACATATACGGGTTTGGCCTTGGCGAGAAGTCTTGTCACAGGGAATTCCTTTGTCCGGACGCCGTCGATCTCATAGGCAACACAGACAGGAATCTCATCGAGGTAGCCCAGAACATCGAGGACTGTAAGTGCCACGTCGGTCGCGCCCTGCAGGCGGCATCCATAGCGGGATGCGACACAGTCATACCAGCCCATACGGCGGGGCCTTCCGGTGGTGGCGCCGAATTCGCCGCCGTCACCGCCGCGCGTGCGGAGTTCATCCGCCTCATCCCCGAAAATCTCGGAGACGAATTCACCCGCACCGACTGCGGAAGAGTATGCTTTGTTGACTACGACAACCTGACGGATCTCGTAGGGAGGGATCCCTGCTCCGATCGCGCCGAAGGCTGCCAGTGTAGAGGAGGAAGTGACCATGGGATAAATGCCGTGGTCAGGGTCTTTGAGTGTGCCGAGCTGGCCTTCGAGAAGGATGGTCTTGTCTTCTTTGACGGCCTTTTCAAGGTACTCGCTGACATTTCCGATATAGGGTGCGATCATGTCCCGATAGCTGTGGATCGTGTCGATGAGCTCAGCGCGGTCGATGGGATCTTTGTGGTAGAGGTGTGTCAGGAGAATATCTTTCTGCACACAGATGCGCTCGATTTTTTCCAGCAGCTCATCGTCGCTCATAAAGAGCTCATTGACCTGCCAGCCGACCTTTGCGTATTTATCAGAATAAAAAGGTGCGATACCGGACTGAGTGGAGCCGAAGGATTTGCCTGCCAGACGCTCTTCTTCACATTTGTCAAAGAGGATGTGATAGGGCATGACGACCTGGCAGCGCTCGGAAATCATCAGCTGCGGAGCGGGGACGCCTCGGTCCTCAATGCTTTTCAGCTCATTCATGAGGATCGGGATGTTGAGTGCCACGCCGTTTCCGATGATATTCATGACTTTCTGGTGGAATACACCGGAAGGAAGGGTATGCAGGGCAAATTTTCCATAGTCATTGACAATGGTATGTCCCGCATTTGCTCCGCCCTGGAAGCGGATGACGACATCTGCGCTGTCTGCAAGGGTATCTGTGATCTTTCCCTTGCCTTCGTCTCCCCAGTTTGCTCCTACAACTGCTTTAACCATAATTCTTTTTTTCCTCCGTAGTAGAACCGGAATCACTGTTATCTCTGTTCAGGTTGAGACCGAAAACGTATCTCTTCAGCAGAAAGCAAATCTGCTGTTATTTAAACGTTGATCTGGGCCTCGACACCCAGAATGTCCTTATTGGCATCCAGAACGGGACGAATCACTTCATTGAGGTAGCGCTCGACCTGGTGAGGGGCACAGCCGATGTAGCGGGAGGGCTCCATGGTCTTTTCCAGATCTTCAAGGGTCATGCCGAAAGCGGGATCCGCCGCGATGAGTTCCAGAAGATTGTTGTCCAGGCCTTCTTCCTTGACACGGCGTCCCGCCTGCATGGACAGCGTGCGGATCCGCTCGTGGAGTTCCTGACGGTCACCGCCTGCCTTGACGGCATCCATCATGATGTTTTCAGTAGCCATGAAGGGAAGTTCGCTGCGCAGGCGCTTCTCGATGACCTTGGGATATACCTTGAGACCGTCTGTCACGTTGAGGCACAGGTCGAGGATGCCGTCCACAGCAAGGAATCCTTCAGGGACGGAAATACGCTTGTTGGCGGAATCATCCAGGGTGCGCTCAAACCACTGTGTTCCGGCGGTCACAGCCGGGTTGATGACGTCAGCCATCACGTAGCGGGCCAGGGAGCAGATGCGCTCGCTGCGCATGGGATTGCGCTTGTAGGCCATCGCGGAGGACCCAATCTGGGTCTTTTCGAAAGGCTCCTCGACTTCCTTGAGGTGCTGCAGGATACGGATGTCTGTAGCCATCTTCATGGCTGCGGAAGCAGTGATCGCCAGCGCATTCAGGACGATGGTGTCGAGAAGGCGGGGATAAGTCTGTCCGGAAACGGCAAAGCAGCGGTCAAAGCCCATTTTTTCTGCCAGCATGGGATCAAGGCGGTCCACCTTATCCAGGTCCCCGTCGAAGAGCTCGAGGAAGGATGCCTGTGTGCCGGTCGTTCCCTTGCTGCCCAGAAGGCGGAGGCTGGCTGCCGCGTGCTCGATCTCAGCCAGAGCAAGTTCAAATTCCTGCATCCACAGTGTGGCGCGCTTTCCGACTGTCGTCGGCTGCGCGGGCTGGAAATGTGTGAATCCCAGTGTGGGCAGGGATTTATACTCATCGGCGAAATGTGCCAGTTTTGCCAGGACATTGATGATCTTTTTGCGCACCAGCTGCAGGGCATCGCGCATGATGATGATATCAGTGTTGTCACCGACATAACAGCTTGTAGCGCCGAGGTGGATGATGCCCTTGGCTTCGGGACACTGCAGACCATAGGCATAGACATGGCTCATGACATCATGGCGGACTACCTTTTCGCGCGCAATGGCATCTTCATAATTAATATCCTCTGCATGCGCCTTCAGCTCCGCGATCTGCTCATCCGTGATCGGAAGGCCGAGCTCCTGCTCAATCTCTGCCAGTGCGATCCACAGTTTCCTCCAGGTACGGAATTTTTTATCCTGTGAAAAAATATACTGCATCTCTTTACTCGCGTACCGCTCGGAAAGCGGGCTCGAATATCTGTCTGTCGCCATGGATTTCTCCTCTCAGGAATATGCCCGGAGACAAGTCCCCGGAAAACTGGTTACTGATCTATACAGCAGCGAAAACTGCTTTAATGCGTCAATGCTGTAAAAAAAACACGCAAAATAGAATACTCCAGCGTGATTCATTCGTCAACATAAAACTCTTCGGGTTTAGAGAACGTTTTGAGAACGTTTTGAGAACGTTTTGAGAACGTTTTGAAAATCATCCGGACTGTATGTTTCAGCCCGTGTCCTATGTCCCGGACAGGCGGGGGCTGTGACGGACAGCAGCGTCTCTGCTCCTCAGACGGATGCTGTGACGCGCTGACGGTAATCCTCCTGCATGCCTTTGAGTGTGTGGCCCAGTCTTGAGGAAAATGCCTCTTCCTGCTGTTCCCGTCTCAGCTGGCGGAGTCGTCGAAGCTGACGGCTCTCGCTGCCGGATTTGAAACGGCTCTCCGCTTTTGCCGCGCGCTGTTCCACCTGATAGGCACTCTCATAGAAAGCCGGATGTTCCTCAAGGAAATGCCTGTAATCCTCGCCGTCCATACTCATATATAAAGAAGCGACATACCAGAAAGCGTGCTCCGGTACCGGCGAGAGTTCATAGGCCTCCCTGAAGCAGTCCGCAGCGCGCTCGAACATGAAGCTGTCTGCATAGTGGAGTCCTTTTTCCTTCCAGATCTGCGCCCGCGTCCCCCGTTCCATATCGGGGAGCTTGTCCAGAAGCTCGGTATAGGTGTTCTGGGCCTGACGCATATAACCGCGGCCTGCAAGAGACTGGGCGCGGGAAAGATCTTTGGAGATAGAAGCCATTCCCCTGCCGGCTTCCATCCTGGCAAGCACTCTGGCGGTCTCTCCTGCCGGGAGATAGGCGCACTCCCGCAGGATGGTTCCCACAAAATCTTTGGGTGTATGGCGTCCCCGTAGAAGCCCCCGAAGGATCCTCGCCAGTTCGTGCAGTCCGCAGGATTCCGAGAGCCAGTCCGCCAGCTCGGGATCCATGATCTCCTCATCCATGAAGTCGGCACACTGCGCGAGGGAATAGCACAGTTCTTCGGCGGAATACACATTCCGCTCTATCTTCCTTATTCTGTAGGGTGTCTCGGCAAGTCTGCCGGTCACTGTCAAAACCCTGCCCATTTACTGCTCCTTTGATTCACTGTTTATTTACACCGTAAATGTTTCTTCCCATGTGCCTCCGCCCGTGGGGAAGATTTCTCCGAATCCCAGATCCGTGATCTGCACTTTCAGGCGGTCGGCAGCCGGCATGGTCAGCACGACTCTCAGGCGTGTTGTGCGGTCCGGCCTGTCCGGCAGCCCGTTGAGGCGGACTGTGAGCTGCTGCGGTTCTCCGCCGGTGACCGGCGTCTGCAGCAGACTGAATTCTTTTCCGTTTTCCAGGATAAAATCCTCCTCGACCTCGGCGTTGTACCATTTTACGCCCGCGTCGAGCAGGACATGATAACCCTTCTGCTCCCGGAGGAGCACTTCGATGCCGATGTTGGAACGAAGGGCATCCTGTGCCAGAAAGATGCTGTCCGGAATCTCGGAGGGTTTGTCCACGTGGAGCAGGGCACTGTAGGCCGCCCCCTTGCTGAAGAGGTTCTCACCCTGAAAGACCCTTCGCCCGCGGCACAGGTAGACAGCTGCGTCCTTCATCCAGCCGCCGTCAAAGCCCTCTCCGGTCAGATATACTGCGGAGGCATCGTTCTGCTCCAGGAATTCCCTGACGGCTGCAGTAAACTCGCGGTCTCTTCCCGCGCCGTGTACGCCGGGGGCTATAGAGCGCCTTCCCGTCTGTGTCCAGTAGACGACCGGGCTGGTCCGGCGATTATAGAGCAGTGTCGAAAATACAATATTCCCGTCCGCACCATATTCACACAGCAGCATGCCGGCACGCCTCTGCTCGGCATCCTGCATGAGCATATAGCTGAAAAAAGACTCCTGATGGCTCTCGCACAAAACCTGCTGTGCGCCTGTATCCAGACGGCTGAAGGCGCGCAGAATGACCTGCTCCATAGCATAGTCCATCGAAGGTGCCGTGAAAACAAGGGCTCCGATCTGCTCCGGCGCGATCTCCGGCTCCAGCATGGCCAGGCACTTGCGGAGGAAGAGTGCCAGAAGAGAGCCTGCATTGTACTCTTCCCCTTCCACCTTGACCGGCGTGTCCCGGCGGGCCTTCTGCAGAAGGTCTGTCACGACAATCCCTTCGCCGTCCTGAGCTGTCTCCAGAGCCGCCCGGCCGGCCAGCCACACCGAAGAGCCTTTCCGCTTGCAGAGTGCCATGGGAATATCGTATGCCTCCTGGCCCTGCACAGCGGTAAAAGTCACCGGTTCCCGCGAAATCCCTCCGGTCGCGGCATTGACAAAACCGCGGCCGAACCGCGCCCGCTTATTATATAAGTATGAAATCTGACAATATTCATCCGAAAGGTCAATCCCCAGCATGAACTTGCCTGCAGGTGATTTGGATATGATCATCCTATTGACTGTGACCTCCTTGTATAAACAGTACGCGATATAAGCAGTACCTTCTGCCCGCATGAAAGTATTATCTTATAAAAATCATAATCTTAAATCATGATCTTAATGAAAGCCTTATCTCCGGAACAGTTCATTCTCCAGATAGCTTCTGCGATAATACCCTGTCAAAAGAGAGAGCGCTTCGTCGTAATCGCGAAGGGCGGCTGCGCGGGTCGTCTCGTTGATGAGTCCGAAGCGTCCCGAACAGCTGTCCAGGATCCTTGCATCCTGCCCTATGATACCGCTCTGCACCACATGCTTGCCGGCGGCGTCATCTGTGATATAGTAATGCATCTGTTCCCCGAAAAAGAGCAGGAAACCGGATACATAAAAATCTCTGTACATTTCCTTCATGGGACGTGCCCGGTAATTCCCCGCCTCTCCGCGGCGGGAGGTAGTGTAGTGGAACATGATATTCCTTCCGGAACCGTCATCGGGTTCCGGGGGATGATACTGCACCAGCGTCTCCTCCGCATAGAGGTCCAGCCTGTCATCATAGCCTGGGAACTGTCTGTAAAAAGGAAAAATAATGCCCTTGGAGAGAAGCACGGAAAGACTTGCCTTGGCCGCCGTGCGCTCACGCCCGGAAATCTCATCCTGCCGCATGGAAAGTTCTTTCAGGCAGGCGATGCGGCAGATATCCGGAATTTCCTCCCGGTCAGCCTGCTGTCCCTGGCCGGAGGCACTTCTGTCCGCAGCAGCCGTAATGGCTGCGGCTGATGGACCGCTGTTTCCCGTTCCGGTCATTGCGGCAGCCGTTCCGCTGTCTGCAATGAGACCGGCGATCAGGTCAGTCATGCGGTTCCCCATCGAAATACCGTTTGAAAATGCGAAATCTGCATATTGTGCGACAGATGGCAGAAATGCCTCCTCCAGCTTTCTGCCCGCACTGATAATGATCTGCCCGTGCTCCGATGTGACAGCCCCGCTGTAGAGGACCTGGCGGATGACCCTGCGGTCCAGGGCTGCGGTAGATACGCCGGTGTCCGCACACGCTTTTCTGAGCCGGAGAAGCTCTCCCGAAAGGCCGCTGAAAGAAAGGGCCAGTCGTTCCAGGAGATCTGCGCTCTCACATCCGCGCAGAAATGCCTCCCAGCCCATGGGGATGAGCGCCGCCTGCACGCCGCCCTCCCAGGCAAATCCGACACTGATCCTGCCCAGCAGCCTGGCGCCGACTCCCTCTGTTCCGTATACCAGCAGCCAGCGCATCGCTTTTTCATATTCCCCCGCTTCCGCAAGGTAAGCCAGGAGACCTGCCCGCTCATCGGCGCCTCCCTGAGACGGATCTGCCTTGGACAGATAGAAGCGCAGGTAATCCTGTTTTCCGCTGCTGTCCGCAAGGCACATCAGCAAAAGCCTGGTCCTTGCCTGTCCTGTCAGGAGACCGCTGTCCAGAAGTCTTCCGACAGCTTTTGCAAACTGTTCCGAGACCGGATCATCCTCTTTGGGCGCAACCTGCAGACTCACATCCTCGCGGCTGCCGAACCCGATCCACTCCGCAAGGGCGTAGGGATCTTCCGGAATATCACCGCCCTGCTGCTCCGCTTTTTCATCCAGAGCGTAAGGCAGGCTCTTCGCATAGCGGTTTCCTTCCTCATCCTCCAGAAAAACAGTATTTGCATCTCCGTAGACCGGCAGAAAGGCGACCCCGTTACGCACCGGGAATGTCTGCTCTCCGCGGAAACGGTCATAGACCAGCACGGCCCGCGCAGCCCGGGAAGCCGTTGTGCGCAGTACGGCATTCCGGCCTGCCGGAATGCGGTAGCCGGCATCCTCCACTGGCATACTGCTGCGCCAGTTCTGCTCGAGATTCGTCAGCGGTATATGTGCTTCCACAGCGCGCGCATACCACTTGTGTGCCTGAAGTGACAGATCCTGTCCCCGGACCAGGAGGATACAGGCAGCACGGAGCATCTCTGTCTTCATCTGCAGGGCAGACTCAGCCGAAGAGGAAATATCCGAAGCGGCCGCAGAACTTTCAACGTCTCCGGAAGTACCTGATGCTTCCGTACTTTTTCCGTTTTCATATTTCTTCTGAGCCCGGGACGCGGCTCTGTGCTCTTCATCCCACATCTCATAGGCAGAACACAGGGCGCGAAAGAGAAGTTTGGAGAAGGTTTTCTTTTTTTCCGCGAGGGCGATCATCACCTCCGCGGCCCTGGGCGTCAGGGCTCTGTTGCGGGCGGCATACCAGAGTACATGCAGGCCGAAATCGTCCCGGGCCCAGCGCTCCTGTATACTGCTTCCGGGCAGCAGGATCTGAGGGTTCTCCCGAACCATATCCCAGGCCTCGATCCAGATCACAGGACTGTTGCAGCCGCTCTCATACTGATGGCGCAGGAAATTCCAGCGCGCCGCGGTCCCGGGCGCATATTCCTCTGCCAGATCCAGAAGCATCCAGGCAGTGCGCCAGTCACCGGTCTGGCGGTAAATACCGCGCAGGAACCTGACCACACGTCCCCTCAGCTGGGTATCCTCCATCCGGCAGCGGGCAAAGAGATACTGTCTGTAGCAGTAGGCATCCTCCTGCTCGCCCGTAAAGCGGGCGGAAAAATTCTGCGATGCATCATTTCCTGTATACCGGACTGCAATGCGTCCCAGTTCCCTGCGGGCTTCCGCATGCTGGCCGCGCAGGATCAGAAGGTGCACGCCGTACAGACGAGGGATCAGATCCCTGTGGCTGCGCAGGGAGATCTCATCGATCAGACGGTCCGCCTGCAGAAACCAGTTATCGGGAGGCGTCTCCTCGAGACGGAAATCAACATAGAGGCGCATCAGCTGCAGCTGCAGAAGCTCCAGTTCCCTTCCCTGCCGGCGGCGCATCTGCCCGGCAGAGCCGGGACAATGAACCTCGACCGGAACCGCCGTTTCGTTAAAAGGTCCCTGTATGACCACACGGCCGAAATTCCGCCCGGCATGCAGTGCCGCGCGGTTGACCGGAATGCGGACTGTGAAGATCCTCTCGCTCTCTGTGTTTCTGTTCATCATTCTTCCGGCGCTGTCTTCAGCATTTTCCGTATCCGCATTGACATCGCCTGCAGCGGCTGTCTCCGCCTCCGCCGGCTCCTGTACTGCAGATCCGTCCGCCGTTCCGTTTGTCAGAGCCGTCAGCGACTGGTCGTTTAAGGGAACTGCAAAAGGTGCAGACGGCAGAAAGATCCCTTCCGCACGGATCACCGGTCCGTTGAAGCCGTTTCCGATCCTGCGGATCTGCAGCGGTATGTAGACCAGGTCCTCTTCCCTGGCGGTATCCTGCCTTGCACTTGCGCCGGCCATGCCGCTCCTGCGGACACGCTGGCGGTGTGCCTCGATGGCACGTTCCGCGCGGCTTCCGGCAAGCCTTCCTTCGGTCCTGCCCGCCTTTACCCTTGTCTGCAGAAACAGGCTTTTTTCCACCGGTTCAAAGACTGTCTTTTCCTTCCCGCATGCCGCGATCAGGAACTCCTCGACATTCTGCAGATTTCCTTCCTGCATGGAGAGTCCCCGGTAGATCGTCCTGTCCTCTTCTTCGGTGAGGATCCCCTCAAACCGGCTGCTGTAAAAAAAGGCCGCCGCCCCTTCAAAATCCTCTTCCGCCATTGCCAGAAACTCTGCCTTTGTGCGGATCCCGCTCACTGCATCTGCCCGTTCATTGGAAGGGGCTGTCTCTGACAACTGTCCCTGCCCGCTTTCCTGCGCCGCCTGTTCCCGCAGGACGCCGCTTCTGCCGCCTGTCTCACGTAAGGCATTTTTTCTGCGGAGGAGTTCTCCTTTGGCAGAGATCTCAACCATATAGGGAATATTGTATTCGCCATAGGGCGTGATCACACGAAAAGAGCCCTGGATGATCCTTCCGGGGGCAATGCCGCGGGCATCAAACTGCCAGCGTATATATCCTGTTCCGTCGGCTGCCGGAGCAAACTGTTCCCGCACACCCCGCATGCAGCGCTCAGACGGATATACATATCCGCGCGCCGGTTTTCCCGCTCTGTGAAGGACACGGATCACACCTTCACGTCCGGTGTCAGTCTCTGTCTCGAAGACCAGTTCCGCCGGTTCGAAATACAGACCCGCGTCCGGCACATGAAAGGCCTGACCCTGCATGTTCTCTTTCGTGTAAAAATCTCTCATATCAAAACAAATCCCCTTTCCGGGACTTCAGACAGCAGGTTCCAGCAATCGCCGCCCGATTCCGTATAAACAGAAAGGGCGGATCATCCCGGTCTCTTTGCCTGTCATCCCGTCAAGGGGAATTATAACATACTTTTTTGTCAGGGTCTTGTATTCATAGTTCTTTAAGATGGTTCAAAACAGAGTGCCGGTTAAAGTACAGACCCACCTGAAAGGAGACAGAGAACCGTCCCCTTCCCCCTGTTTGGACGCTCGTCAAATGTCTGCATGCAACCGGCACAGCTTCCCTTCATTTGCCTGAAACTGCCGCGTCAATATATTTCTCATAATCAAATTTTGCCGGGGAGATTCCCGTATAGGACCGGAATGATTTCCGGAAGTACTCTGAATCCGTAAAGTGCAGCTGGGCGGCGATCTCGGAAACCTTCTTCTCTGTATTTCCCAGCAGAAAACGCGCTCTCTCCATCCTGAGATCCTGAAGAAACGCCTTGTAGGAGATCCCTGTCTCTTTTTTGAACAGGCTGCTCAGATAGCTGGGGTTGAGGAAAAAGCGCTGAGCGGTCTCTGTGAGCCGGCAGCTTTCATCCACATTTCCGATCATATAAAACCAGATATTCTGCACCTGTACATTGGCAGACCCTGTATGGAACAGAGGCGCCTTCCGATGCAGAAAAAGGAGACTCCGGCTCAGACGCAGAAGGGCCTCTCTTACATCCGATTCCGAAGCCGTATCCGGAGAAGAAAAAAGGGCCTCCAGAGGCACATAGGATTCCAGAAAGGGATAGCCGGTCAAAAGAGACTGCAGGATCCGGCTGTTGATCTTCCGGATCTTCTGCATTCTTTCCAGGGGATCCTTTTCCGACATGACATAAGACTCGATCGCCTTCAGCCCCTTTTCTATTTCCTCCCTGCTGTTTTTGAAAAGCATTCCCGCAAGTCCTTCTGCTGCCGCCATCTCCGGTTCTCTCATAAGGTCATTTTTCTGCAGATGCGCGAGCGCACGTGTGAGTGTACCCTCAAGCTCCTTTTCCTCCAGCGGTTTCACGATGTAGTCAAAGGCTCCATAGAGGATCCCCTCTCTCGCGTAGGCAAAATCCGTATACTCACTCATCAGGATCGTGCAGCTGCACAGGTTTTCTCTCCGGATCGCCTTCAGAAGATCGATCCCGCTCATCATCGGCATGCGGATATCTGTCATCACAATATCGACATGCTCTTTTCGCAGGATCTCCAGCGCGCTGTCGGCGCGGCAGGTCTCCCATTCGATCCGGATTTCCTCTTCATGGTCGCGGAAAAACGGCATTCTTCTGACAGTGCGCAAAAATATTTTCCTGTCATCCACCAATAGCATTTTGTACATAGATCACCTCAGAACGCTGATTTCCTTCCGAGCAGGTTTCTTTTTGTAAATGCTGTTTAAGTTAAACCGTCTCCACCTTGGGGTTGGCTGCTGTCTTGCGGGTACACATACGGCGGCAGTCTTACGCTTACAGCCATGTCGTTTCCGTTCCGCCTTTGCCCGATGTTTTATACAAAACTATGGGGCCAGTGTTTACACGATCCGGTTGTACATGACATTGTACTGAATATCCGGTGCCTGGCGGCCCAGTTCACGCAGGGTCGTCTTTCTCCCGAATTCCTGTTTCAGGGCCTCCTCCACAAAGTGGGTTTGCAGTGCCGGGAAATACATCAGCTTCTCGACTTCATTCTGTTTATTGACGCGGAAGAGGATCACATCCCGCACAACGTGGTGGTCTTCTCCCCGGACTATCACCCTTCCGCCGGGTCCGCTGAAGTCGATCCGGCCGCTTTCCAGAGCCGCTATGACCGCCTCCGTGTCCGTCGTCCCGGCTTCTTCCACCGCCTTTTTATACAGGTAAACAGCTGTATAGGCTGTCTCGGCATCAAACTCAATGTAGGGGATGTTTTTGTCTGCAAAACGATCCCGGATCCTTTTCGTGAAGGCCTCTGCTTCCCCGGTATCCAGTTCCTCGATATAGGAACTCATGAAATAAGTGTTCTGCATATAGGGTGCCGGCAGCCTCCTGTGAAGAGAAGAAAGCCCGACACCGATCGTAGAAATGACCGGGATCTTCTTTTTCCCTGTTCTGTACCACTGCTCATGAAAACAGATCTGATTGTTTCCCACGCAGAAGGACAGCAGAATATCCGGATTTGCCTCCCGGATCTTCTCAATGGAATCCGTGAAGTCCTTCTTGGTCGGTGTAAAGTATTCAATGCCGACAATGCTTCCTCCCTTTTTCTCTATGTAGTTCCTGCTGCATTCGGCTGAGAGGATCCCGTAGTTGTAATCCGCCGCAATGATATAGCAGCGGGATCCGTACACGGAGAGCATCTGGTCGAGCATGGGATAGACATTCTGTTCGGGTGTATTGGAGACGCAGAAGGTATAATGGTCCGCAATGCCGCCTTCGTACAGGGCATTGAAAAAATAGGGGATCTGCATCTTGTGTGCCACATCCCTGATATACTCCCTGGCGGAGGAAAGCTGCCCGCCCATCAGCACATCGACATTATCGGCAGCTGCCAGCTGCCAGGCAATGGCCGGGACCTCCGCAAGATCCGAGCTGAAATCTCTGAACAGGAGGCGGACCTTTTTACCCAGTATTCCGCCGGCCGCATTGATCTCCTCGACGGCCAGCTCATAGGCATAGCGGCGGCAGGGCGCGATTTCCGAATAAGCGCCGGTAACTGCTCCGATGACACCGATTCGGATCTCCTCCTCTCCGGGCTCTGTCTTTTCAACAGGCATGATGACCATCTGATTGGGGAGGCTGATCTGGATGGAAAAGTCCTCTCCCTCCGTCGATGAGATCGATACATTTCCGTGAAAGCGCTCCACGATCCTGTGAACAAGATTCAGCCCGATCCCGGTACCGGTACGGTTATTGTCGGAATCTGTCTTCTCAAACAGGTCGAAGGCCCTCCTGGCAAACTCCTCGTTCACCCCTTCTCCGTTGTCCTGGAAAAAGAAATGTGTCATCTCGCTGTCCCGTGAAACCCTCAGGCTGATCAGGGCTTCCTCTCTGGCGGAGGTGAATTTAATGCTGTTTGAAAAAATATTGCTGATCAGCTGGGAGAAGAGAAAACGGTCAGCGATCACATCCGGCACCTGGTCAGGAAGCTGCAATGAGATCTTCCTGTCCCGAAGAGGCGCGGTCAGTTCCCTGAACTGGTCTCTGATCAGGTCTCCCAGGGAAAGCTTTTCCAGAACGATCTCACTGGACTGGATCTTTGAGTACCCGATATAAGTCCGGATCGTTCCCATTGCCTGCTCACAGATTTTCCGTATAGACTGCAGGTCCGCCATCGACTGTTCCGGAAGAAGATCCCTGCAGTCCTCTTCAATGATCTTCACATAGGCATAGATTTCTGTCAGCGGTGCCTTCAGCTCATGTGAAACCGTCAGAAAGTATTTTTCCAGATCTTCCTCTGTCATAAATCTGTTCCCGTTTTTGTCCTGCATGGGTTTCCCCTTCCTCTGAGATATTTTGAGATATTTTGAGATATTTGAGATATTGGCAAACGCCCCGCGTGCCGGCGTCTGTCCGAAGCCGGGATCAGAGCTGTGCACTGCCCCGGCCTGTTGTTTTTTGTCCGTTTACTGACAGTATATATCCTTCTTATTTATTATCAATCTTTTCAGGGCGTTTATTCAAAAGAGACAAATATTTTACCTTATGGACACAAAATTATTACCTGTTTCCCGAATACTGCTAATCGATATACTCTAACAAAGAGCGGCGGAAGAGTCCGACGATCCGACAAAAAGTACTCGAAAAGTACTCTTCCCCACAAGCTGCACAATCATTTGATTGATTCTGAAAAAGGAGGAAAAAAGATGAGTATCCAGATTGGAAGTGCCAAAATGCCGGAATGCACAAAGTACAAAGTGGCTGCCCTGACGGTTGATCCCAAGCTCGGGGAAGTCGAACGGAACGTATCCGAACAGCTTGCCCTGGTCGAAGAGGCAGCAAAGAACGGCGCACGCCTCATTGCAACTCCTGAAATGTCCACCACCGGATATTGCTGGTACAACAGAGAAGAAGTCGCTCCCTATGTAGAGCCCATTCCCGGAAAGACCACAGACCGCTTCCAGGCCATCGCTGCCAAGTATGACTGCTATATCGTCGTAGGCATGCCGGAAGTCGACCCGGAAACAGACATCTACTACAATTCTGCCGCCCTGATTGGTCCCAAGGGCATCGTCGGTGTCCACCGCAAAAACCATCAGTACATCGCAGAGCCCAAGTGGGCAAAGGAAGGCGACCACGATTTCCAGGTCTTTGAGACCCCCATCGGAAACATCGGCCTCTCCATCTGCATGGATATCCACTTCATCGAGACCGCCAGACTGCAGGGCCTGCGCGCCGCGGACATCATCGTCCACATCAGTAACTGGCTGGCAGAAAAGACACCTGCTCCCTACTGGCTGACACGCGCCTATGACAACGGCGTTTATGTCCTTGAATCCAACAGAAACGGCCTCGAGCGCACCGTCCAGTTCGGCGGCGGCAGCGTGCTGATCAATCCCGACGGAACCATCGGATCCTATGAGGACACCGCTCCCCTGATGTACGGCGAAGTCGACATCGAGGTCGCCAGAGCCAAGAAATTCGGCGAGGGCGGCAACAAGATCCTCGAGAGACGTCCCAAAGACTACATGGAGATCATGCAGAACATGTATCTGTGGAATCCTCTGGACTACCACGGACTCTATGGCTATGATCCCCTTCCCAAGGGCAAAAAGTCCGTCGTCTCTGTCGCCCAGGTCAACCCTGTCCAGGGCGATGTCGAAGCCAATATCGCCATCATCGCAGAAAAAGCCGCTGCTGCCGCTGTAGGCGGAAGCGAGCTGATCGTCTTCCCTGAGCTCATGCTCACCGGCCCTGTCGACGCAGCAGGAGCAGCAAAACTCGCGGAGTGTGTCCAGGGAGCTTCCGTGGATAAGGTCATTGATATTTCGATGAAATATCACATCTACATCGTCGCGGGCATGGTGGAGAAAGATGGCGACACCCTCTACAACACCGCTATCCTGACCGGCCCCGAAGGCCTTGCCGGCTTCTACAGGAAAATGCATCTGTCCGAAGAGGACAAAGCATGGGCAGCACCCGGCAATCTTGGATTCCCTCACTTCAACACTCCCGTCGGCAGGATCGGTATTCTGATCGGCCACGACGCGGAATTCCCGGAACCCGGCAGGCTCCTGGCCCTCAACGGCTGCGACCTGATCTGCTTCCCTTCCGCTATGCGCACGCCCAAGCCTTACGGACTGAACGGAACAAAGAACTGGCACAACTATCCGATCCCCATGGGCTACAGCACCATCCACTGGCATCTGTGGAGAGTCCGCGGCGGCGAGAACAATGTCTATTCGCTCTTCGCAAATCCGACACAGAACGGATGCTTCGGCCGCAGCGGTATCTTCCATCCCGACACCTTCCTCTTCCCCAGAAACGAAAAGATCATGGGAGCAGAGGACGAAGGCATCATCAGCATCACCATGGACACCTCCAATGCGCCTGATTCCGTCTATCCGACCAACGTGGTCCGCAGAAAAGACCTTGTCTGCATGCGCCATCCGATCATGTATGATGTGATCGTCGATCCCAAGGCACCTGTTTACGATTTCTTTAAGTGATTGATCATACCAGACTCCCCGCCACAGTAACACGGTGTATGAACAGGGCCGGCGCGGATCCTCCCCCGGAGTGAACCGTCCCGGGACAGCGGAAACCCTCCCTGTCTCCGCAGGTCACACAAAGACCTGCGGGGACGGGAGTCTCCTTCTCTGTCCATATGCCCTGCCTATATAAGGAGTGGTGAAAATCATGAAAGAAAAGAAATATGAAAAATACGGTTCACCCGCCGGCCTGGTACTCACGATCGGGATAGGGTTTGCATTGTATTTTCTCCTGCAGGCCGTCCACGGACAATTGGACGCGGGAGCATACGCAAAACTCACTGAGTCCATCTACACACCCAAGAACCAGTTTCTCTGGTTTCTGATCAACTGGACAGAACCCGAATTCTTTGCAGGTCCCATATCGACGATCTTTCTGTTTGTCGGTGCCATAGCAGCATGGCTGCTCAGCATCAGCAAGTCCCGGTTCGCGGGAATCGAGATCTGCTACGGCAGCGCCCGCATATGGCCCTGGGTATTTGCCTCCCAGATCCTGTCGCTCCTGCTCACCCAGTATCTCTTCGGGTACATTCATCTGTTTGATCTGGGACTCTCATGGATCCCCACCTTCATCGTGATCGTGAGTGTCCCGCCGTCCATGGTACTCATGTACGGTCCCGGACTTGTGACACTTCTTACGGCCAGTATTCTGGGCGCCGTTTTGTGTACACCCACCGCATACTGGATCTCCACGGTGACCGCATCCTGGAATATCCCCGGGGCGACCAACAACGTCTTCTGCATGGTCATCTCAGGCTGCATAGCCGGCTGTGTCTGCCGGGTGCTCCCCTGGATGAAAAAAAGAGAAATCCCTGCGACCAACAACACCAATGATCCCGGGATCGACTATAAGAGTCCCTTCTGGATCCTGCGCAGGACCGTCGCAGACTTCACCGAACCGCAGTTTTACGGCAACGATATCGCAGGTCTCTTCGTGATCGTCGGTGTCATCATCGACTGGCTCATACACCCAAGCCTGCTCTGCGGCGGCGCGAATATGCTGCCCGCCATTCTTCTCTCCCAGTTCATCAGCGGCGGACTCGGCGTCTTCCTCTACACCGGAAGATACCAGGAGAGGGGCTGGTACGGCACCTATGTTCCCGTCGTGTGCACCTCTCCTGCCTGCGTCCTGCTCTTCGGCGCGACCATGCCCGTCATCCTGGTCTCCGGTATCCTTGGCGGCATTATCGGTGCGCCGATCGCGCACTGGATCGAGGACAGGAGGCCGGAATACATCCACGGCACTGTTCCCAATGTCCTGGCAATGACTATCAGTACGGTCATCGTGGCCGCAGTCATCTCCTGCATTTCCTGGCTGTAATGACCTGTAAAGCTTGTAATGACTGTAAAGCTTGTAATGAATGTACAGACTCTGCACAGACCGCATCTTTTTTCTTACACGCAGAGTTCTTACATGTATGATTCCTGAATACACTCATAAGCGACTATCTGAGCGTGCAAAGCTCTTTGAGCAGAAGAGACTCCCCTGAAGACAGGATCTTATATCCGTCCGCAGGGGAGTCTCTTCTTTCTTTTTTCAGCAGACACTGTCCGAAAGCACCAGGGTCTGAACAGTTACCTGTAATGTACTGCTGCTTTATGGGGTCCGGTCAATACTGCGTATTCACAGACCATTGACCGCAGGCCGCCTATAATTCATTTGCACTATAATGCATTTGCAGGGAAATAAGATTTACGCGTTTTCACCGGCCAGGAGCATCATGATCTGGTTGGTGCGGGTGACAAATTTTGCCATGGCGTCGCCGGTCAGAGGTTCGTTCTGGAGAAGGGCAAGATCATAGAGCTGCTCGCAGATGAGCTTGGTGTTCTCTCCCTCTTCGTGATCCAGGACATATTTGACCAGGGGATGAGCCGCATTGAGGATCAGAGTCTGGCCTTCTTTTGTCATCTTGTCCATACCGAAGTCCATGCCGTTCATGGAGTACATCTTCATCATGTCGTTCATACGACGGGTCTGCTCATTCACGGTCAGCATGGAGGAGACGTTGGCGTCCTTGAGGGTCTCGAGCTGGACTTTCAGCTTATCGTCATCCAGGGCCTTCTGGACGATCTTTGTGATCTTCTCGCCGTTTTCCTTTGCCTGCTCTTCACTCTCAGCGCTCTCATCGTCTGCGCGGAGGGCATCCTGGACGTTGGCGTCGATCCTCTCAAAGTGAATTCCCTCGTTCTTTGCCTCGAGCTGCGAAATGAAAGGCTGGTCGATATTGTGGCTCAGGACGAAGGCCTGCATGTTATTTTCGCGGAACATGCGGACATACTGGCTCTGCTGCTCGGGATCGGTCACGTAGTAGATGGTATGTTCCTTCTTCTCCTCTTCCTCCGAGCCTTCCTTTGCGGCGTCATTTTCCGCGAGATCACCGTCGGAAACGACTTCGGCTTCGACCTTCTCGCCGTTTTCGTCCTCTGCGGACTCCTCTGTATCCTTTGCGTTGATCTCCAGAGCCTCGGGAAGTGTGTGGTACTTGCCGTCCAGGTCCTTGAAGAGGATGTAGTCGGTCATCTTCTCACAGAACTTGTCGTCGCGCAGGCAGCCGTACTTGATGAAGGGGCTGATGTCGTCCCAGTACTTGTCGTAATTTTCCTTGTCGGTCTTGCACATGCCGGCCAGCTTTTCGGCGACCTTCTTGGAAATGTAGTCGGAGATCTTCTGGGCGAAGCCGTCGTTCTGCAGAGCGCTTCTGGAGACGTTCAGCGGTAGGTCGGGGCAGTCGATGACGCCCTTGAGCAGCATCAGGAACTCAGGGATGACTTCCTTGATATTGTCGGCGATGAATACCTGGCTGTTGTAGAGCTTGATCACGCCTTCAGCGGACTCGTACTCCAGGTTGATCCTGGGGAAGTAGAGGATTCCCTTGAGGTTGAAGGGATAGTCCATGTTCAGGTGGATCCAGAACAGGGGCTCCTTGTAATCGTGGAAGACCTTGCGGTAAAACTCTTTGTACTCCTCATCCGTGCAGTCCTTGGGAGTCTTGGACCAGAGAGGATTTGTGTCGTTGCACAGAACCGGACGGCGGCGGATCTTCAGGCGCTTCTCTTCGGGCTCTGCATCCTTGTCCTCGTCCTCTTTCTTTGCGGGCTCGATGACCTCGATGACGACATCCTCGGGTCTGCGCTCAGACTCGTTGATGGTCTCTGTCATCTTGGTGTCATGCTCGGACAGATAGATCTCGACAGGCATGAAGGAGCAATACTTCTCAATGACTTCCTGTGCGCGGTAATAGTTCGCGAACTCCAGGCAGTCCTCGGCCAGATGCAGAGTGACGGTCGTGCCGATCTCTTTTCTGTCTCCGTCGTCCATAGCGAAGGTGCTGCCGCCGTCACACTCCCAGTGCACGGGCGCTGCGCCGTCCTGCCAGGACAGGGTGTCGATCTCTACCAGCTCTGCAACCATGAATGCGCTGTAGAAGCCCAGACCGAAATGACCGATGATCTGATCATCGCTGGCCTTGTCCTTGTACTTCTCCATGAAAGCTTCCGCGCCGGAAAATGCGATATTGTTGATGTATTCCTTGACTTCGTCAGCAGTCATGCCAAGACCGTTGTCAGTGACTTTGATGGTCTTCTCCTGGGGGTCGACTTCAATGTCGATCCTGGCCTTATAGCCTTCCGGAAGCTCATAATCACCCATCATATCCAGCTTTTTCAGCTTTGTGATGGCGTCACAGCCATTGGAGATCAGTTCCCTGTAAAAGATATCGTGGTCCGAATACAGCCACTTCTTGATGATCGGGAACATATTTTCACTGTTGATTGATAAGGGTCCTCTTTCCATTGCCATAATAAACCTCCATCTATTTGTACTTTCGGAGACAGGGGACGGTTCTATGTCTCCCCTTCCCTTCCGAAACAAATCAAACTATTGTAAACAATGAAGATTTTAGTCTCATAAGGCGTAAATGTCAATAAAAAATTAGCACTCGTTTCAAACGAGTGCTAACAGGTGCGTAGCTTTGAGCCATGCACGGACGGAACGACATATGGACGTTGAGAGCCCGCTCTCAAACGGACATATGTCAGACCGGACGTTTCAAAGGAATATCTGATAGAGCAGTCCGTAAAGCTCGCGAACATAAAAAGTGGGCAGGAGCCACCAGGGTGAGGCAGCCGGCACGGTGCCGGTATCAAATCCCAGCTCTTTTGCAATCAGGCGGGCACGGCAGGCGTGAAATTCATTGGTCACAACCGCGATTTGCGCAGGGCTTCGTGCGCTTTCTGCAAAGACAGCTGCCGATTCCTTCTCACTGTCGCCATCTGCCTGTATCAGACCGGCTTCTCTTAGTTTCTGCAGGGAAAACAGCAGGTTCTCCCGTGTGGAGACAGACTGGTCTTCCTTAATGAGCCGCTCCGGTGAAATACCGCGGGCAGTCATATAGCGGAACATGCACTCAGCCTCCGAGATCTTCTCATTTTCCCCTTTGCCGCCCGAGAGAACACAGTAGAGGCCGGGATGTTCCTGCAGATAATCAACTGCGGCGTCCATGCGTCCCTTCAGCATCCGGGAGGGCTTCTCGCCCTTTACCTCACAGCCAAGAAGGATGACATTTGCATCCGGGGCGGGCTTTTTCAGGGCTGCCTGCACGATCATACAGGTAAGGATCAGTGCTGTGAGAGCAATGGCCGTCAAAACGGCTCCCCAAACGAGGAGAAAGCCCCGCAGAAGTCCGCCGGCTCTCCATCCCTGCCCGATCAATGCATGAATACTGCTCTGCTTCAGACCGTAAAGCAGCAGACACAGGCTCACAGCAAATCCCGTCACATTCCCTATATTAAGTATCCTCCCGGTGAAAACCGGGAGGATGAATACAAAGACGCCTGCTGCGCCCGTGAGCACAGTGATGATTCTGATCACATCTGTCCTTTCTGAATTCTTGTCATTAACACTGATATATAGTCTACGGATCCGGGCATCATTCGCCTTCAGCTGCTTTCTCTACAGCTGCTGCCTCCCCGGTGCTGTCCTGTGCACTCTTGTCTTCACCTGTGCCGAAGGCTGCTTCATAACAGGCGGCAAAGCCGGGGGCCTGAAGGTCACCTTTAATCTTTTCCAGTTTGACTGTCTGCCAATACCTTGTGTTGAGGTCGCACTGAGTCTTTTCATAGAACTCTTTATAGGTCTTCTCAGCCATTTCGCCCAGGCTGGTCCAGGTCTTGTCTGCCAGTGCATACTCACAGAACATGCGCTGAAGATTCCTCTCATCCAGATCAATGTACTTGATCTCTTCCTCGGACAGGCCTGCATAATAATCGTGCTCGGCCTGCTGCGCCAGACCTGTCTCAGTGTCCGTCAGCATGACATTTCTTTCCACCGCCAGTTGATTGAGTGCCTTTACACGGGTAACCTGCGCCAGGGCCTGCTCCCTGACAGCCTCCTGCAGGTCCGCACTGCTCTCGCTCTCCCAGATCGCATTGCCAAACAGCCTTTCATTTTCCTTTTGCAGATTGAGCATATAGACCCGCACTTCGGAGATTTTGCAGCTCTGTGAGCCGATCCTGAAAATATCCCCCCTGCCGAAACCGGTCGTTATGATCAGGGACCGCCCGCAGCCTGTCAGAACAGCCAGGCAAAGCATCGCGCATAAGGCTGCCGTGATGATTTTTCTGTTTTTCAAATTGTTTCTGTTTCCTTCCTGCTATAGTTTCCTGTTTTTCCTGTCTCTTCACGCCAACCGGCGCAGGTGGACAGAATTCGTTTTTCCTGTCTCTTCACGCCAATCAGTGCGGGTGAACAGGATTCGTTTTTTGCCCCGGATTCTGCGGGGGAAATGTGTACAGACCGCCTTGCATTTTCAGGCATCCTGCAGAGTCTCATTTGATCCTCTCGTATTTCAGGAACTGATATTCAATATCAAAATAGGTCTGTTCTTCGCTGTCGGCAGTGATCTTCCAGTCCGGATCTTCGTCCAGATTCGGGAACCAGGCATCCGCCTGATAGGCATAATCGATCTTGGTGATGTGGGCAGTATCACAATAGGGCAGCAGCTGCCTGTAGACGCTGGCGCCGCCGATGACATAAATATCGTCGGACTCATATGCCCTGCATGCTTCCAGAAGCTCCTCGATACTGTGGACGACCAGGGCGTTACGCACCTGGAGGCTTTTATTTGTTGACAGAATAATGTTCACCCGCCTGTCCAGAGGCTGCGAGAGAGGAAATGTCTCGAGCGTTTTTCTTCCGTAGACAACGACCTTGTCCAGTGTCTCCTGGCGGAACATCTTGTGATCGTTGGGAATGCGGACGAGGAGCTGTCCCTTGTTTCCAATGGCCCAGTTCCGGTCTACTGCTGCGATCAGATTCATATACTATCCTTCTCCTTAAATTTCAGGTTTTTGAACGGTTGCGGATTCAGTCGGGACGCAATGATCCATGCCGGCAGGCCCGCAAATGCGATGCCTTCATACCTCTTATTTTTATCTCTGATATTTTTCCATGAGTTTCTCAAGATCCTTCGTGAACTTCTCCAGATCCTTGTTGGGAAGGCCGGTGCTGGCTTCGATCATCTCCTGAAGCTTCTTGGAAGTGAGTTTCAGCCTGGTGTAGGAATCGGAGACCATGCGTGCCTTGGCCGCCTTCGAGAGCAGGACGCCCCTGGTGATCTCGATAAATTTGCCGGTCGCGAGATCAAAGCGGGTCCCGCTGAAAGGAGCCATGGCGGAGTATCCCTTTTCGCTGAGGGTCATGGCAAATTCCGTCGCCACTTCGTCGTCGCCGTGGACAACAAAGACCTGACGGGGCTTTTCCTTAAATCCCCCGATCCATTCGAGCAGACCGTTTTTGTCCGCGTGGCCGGACAGACTCCTGAGGCTTTCAATCTTTGCCTTCACCGCTACAGGCTCGCCGAAGATCTTGATCTCCTCGGCGCCCTCCAGGATCCTCCTGCCGGGTGAACCCGGAGACTGGTAACCGACGAAAAGAATTGTGCTGTCCGGTCTCCAGAGATTGTGTTTTAAGTGATGCTTGATACGGCCGGCGTCGCACATACCGGATGCGCTGATGATCACTTTGGGATCATAGTCCTCCAGGATCTGCTTTGACTCCTCCGTGGAGATGGTGAGTCTCAGGCCCGGGAATGTGATCGGATTGATCCCCTGCCGAATCAGAGCCATGGCCTCTTCGTCGTAGCATTTATCTTCATTTTCCAGGAATATTTCCGTGGCCTCCACCGAAAGGGGGCTGTCCACATAGACCGGGAAATTTTTGAACTCAGGCAGCATATTATTCTGCTTGATCTGGCGCAGATAATAGAGCATGACCTGGGTCCTGCCCACCGCGAAAGAAGGGATGACAACATTTCCCCCTCTGGTAAAAGTGTCCTTGAGGATCTCTGCAAGTTCCTCGACGGGGGGCGCCCAGTCTCCCTCGTGCAGGCGGTCGCCGTAGGTGGATTCCATCACGACATAATCCGCCGAATCCGTAAGGGCAGGATCCTTGAGCAGGGGCTGGTCCTTATTTCCGATATCTCCGGAGAACACGATCTTTTTTTCCGTACGGCCCTCCGTGAGCCAGATCTCCACGCTGGCGGAACCAAGCAGGTGTCCGATGTCAGTGAAGCGGAAGCGGACACCGTCGCAGAGTGTATAGATATTTCCATACGAATAGGGAGCGATCAGCCGGATCAGATTCAGTGCGTCCTCCATGGTATAGATCGCTTCATATGGCTCCTCGCTGCCGCTGCGTTTTTCCTTTTTGTTCCTCCACTCAGCCTCCATTGTCTGGATATGGGCGGAGTCTCGCAGCATGATATCGCACAGACTTGCAGTAGCTTCTGTCGCGACGACCTGCCCGCGGAACCCGTCCTTATAGAGTTTGGGCAGCATACCTGTATGATCAATGTGGGCATGTGTCACGATCACGAAATCAATTTTGGATGCAGAGACAGGGAGAGGCACATTCTCGTACTTCATTCCGCCCTGCCGCATACCACAGTCAACCAGAATATTTTTGCTTCCAACCTGTATGTAATGACAGCTCCCGGTCACTTCGTGAGCCGCTCCGATAAACTGCAGTTCCATGCATTGCCTCCTTTCGCATGATTTCATCCCATCTCTTAACTCCCCCTATATACCCTCTATATGCCGAAAAAGTGTCTGCGCAGAAGAAAGAGGACCAGCAGATGTGCGGGATAAAAGATATAGAAGAAATACTTGTGCTGTCTTCCGCGCTGTCCGTTGTAACAGGCCAGCATGAAAAATGCAGGTGCGGAATACAGCTCCAGCCTATTATACCACGACAGCCATGCCCAAGAAATGAACAAGCCCGGAATTCTGTATTTTTGAAAGATATACAGGAGGACGATCGTAATGACACCCCCGTAGGAGTAGTCTGTGCGGAGAAGAGCAGCAAGTCTGCAAAAGCCATATACGGTGCTGCAGGATACCAGAAGAAAAAGACCCGCGTAAAAGATGCCGGAGGCATCCTTTGTGATCATTGTTAAAGGATTTCCCTCCCCGGCGCTGCCCGGCAGATTCCCGAAACCGTTTTGGCTCTTCTCACCTTCTGTATCAAATGCATTTTTCGTCAGAAAGGCATGTCTCATAGCTTCGATCACCCAGATCGTCAGCATGCCTATGGCCAATGTGCACATCACACTGCCATGAAAATACATCGCACGGGGAAAAATGCTTTTCTGGAAAGGATACTGGGATAAAACAGCAAACAGAAGAAGTCTCATAAAGTACTTTGGACGGCTGCGTGTTTTCAGAAATCCTTCCACCAGGAAAAAGCAGAAAATGGGAAAGGCCTGTCTGCCGACTGCCCTCAAAAGGCTGTCTATAAGCTCGCCCCGCGGAAGGGAGTACATAAACGATTGACCGTACTCGGTATGTGCGGTTTCCAGAAAGACACATGCCACATGATCGATCAGCATGATAATGCAGGCAAAATATTTCAGCTTTCCCGCATCCAGAGGAGGCAGGTTGACACGTTTCCTATCAAGTTCCTGCAGAAAGAATTCCATAAGCCTGTTCCCCGATGATAAGCACAATCCATCAGAAGCCGCAGCATTTGTCCGGCCCCGGAAAAATCCAGGTCCCGGGAGCCGGTCAGCCATAGGTATACATGTTTGCGGGCACCCGCCCAGGTCCGCAAAAATAAGAGTGAAACAAGTAAAAACCCGGAAATCTATTATGGATTTCCGGGTCTGAAGAGCGATAGACGAGGCTCGAACTCGCGACCTCCACCTTGGCAAGGTGGCGTACTACCAACTGTACTACTATCGCATATATAATTGATGATGGGAATCCTGAAGATCTCATCAGAGCGATAGACGAGGCTCGAACTCGCGACCTCCACCTTGGCAAGGTGGCGTACTACCAACTGTACTACTATCGCATTCTATTTCGCTGCTTTCGCAACGGACAATAGATAATATACCGCATGGCAGACCGGAAACGTTGCGAATGCCCATTCCAAATCCCCTTCGGGGATGGGCATTCGCCGTTTAACTCGGGTTTTCACGCAAAGAACGCGTGAAAACACCTCGAGTCTGATGCAGGTGTGACTTGTAACAAATATTTCCAAAAATATATTCAGAAAATTATCTGTTTAATCAGAAAACAATTGCCGTCGTTCAGGCACGCCCGAAGGCGTGCCTGCCCCACGGATCATTCCAGGTTGACATCGTGCTGCGAATAACTCTTCAGTGAACGATAAGCTAAAACATCCAGGACGATGATATAGGCAAAGAACACAAAAACAAGCAGGGGACTTTCATCCGAAGCAATAAAATCGTAGGCACCGTGGATAAGCATTGGGATCAGAATGCTGCGGCGCAGCATACGGTTTTTGACCTTCCTGTCGCCCCATCGTTCCGCTGCTTTGGCAATGCCATAATAATGTCCCATGAAGATACCCGCGATACAGTGGAGGGGGATTGCCGTCCACGCGCGAATCCCTGCGGTCGACAGTCCTGTATCCAGTACATACAGAACATTTTCCAGGGCGGCAAAACCCAGTGCAGCCGTCACACCGTAAACAACGCCGTCAAAAACATAATTGAAGGCCCGATTGCGCCAGGTGGGAATCCTCATAGCCAGAAACTTGACAAGTTCTTCCGCTCCGCCTACGACAATAAAATAAAAGAACAAGTTGAAGATCCTCATGCCGCTTGAAGAGACACCCGGCTGCACACCAAGAGCAGCTGCCAGAATAGCGCTCCCTATCATCTCAAGAATACCGGCGGGAATTGTTGAGATCATTCCAAGTACAAAGATGCCAATCAGTAGTCTGGTCGGCTCTTTTTCGATCGTATCATTTTGATATACTTTCCAGAGGAGAAAGAGCGGCGGAATGAGACTCGCCATAAGTAAAATCGTCATTTTTTATCCTTTCCGTATATGTAAGTTCTGTGAAAATACCTGACCGTTCAGAAAAAAGGACGCCGGGGGAGATATTTAAATCTGACATCCAGTGTGCCGTCTTCGGCAATGGTCATGACAGCATAGCTCTTGCGCCAGCCTTCCTGCCGGGGCTTGGCAACACTGCCGGGATTGATCACCAGGACTCCGTCCTCCGTTGCATAATCAGGCATATGAATGTGCCCGTAGATCGCGATATCAGCTCCCAGCTCCTTTGCCCTCTCCACAAGCCTTTTCGTTCCGCTGTGAACACCGTGCCTGTGGCCGTGGGCAAGGTAGATCCTGTGGCCGCAGACCGGAAAGCAAAGTTCATCCTCCATGGAATCAGACCAGTCCATATTTCCGGCAACCGCGCGGATCTCATACTCTCTTTTATCCCCGAGAATACTTTCGAGGTCTCCCTCCACATCTCCTGCATGGATCAGCATGTCGATCGGCGCTTCCTGGCCGATCGCCCTGCGCATGAGATCATGATGCCCGTGCGAATCGCTTATGATCAGTATTTTCATAAATCTGCAAGTATCCTTTCGCTATAATCATGAACAATCCTATCATCTGTATTGCCAACTTACAACTGCATATACCGGATTTCGGACAGGTTTTTTTGCTCTGTCTGTAAAAAAAACGATTACCTTTGACCTGTAACATGTTACAATAAACCGTTACTTGAACACACCCTTCATGAAAGAGCGCCTGCTGTAACCATGTCCGGATGTTTGAGCAGACAAGGTATTTACGCCCTGTTGAGGGCCTGAATGACCACAATAGATTTATAAGAATAAGATTTATAAGAATAGATTGATCAGGATAGATTGGTCAGAATAGATCGGTCAGAACAGATCGGTCAGGACAGATCGATCAGAATAGATTCAGAATAGCTTTAGAAAGGAGCACCATGAAAAAACCGAATACTCTTCATGCTGCCGCTTCTGTCGCAGCATGCAAAATGACCCGCTTTATTCTCCGTAAAACCGGGCGGGGCGGAACCGCGATCCCGGGCATAGTCGGGCTGAAGGTTTCCAGGAATATCCTTTCCGCCGTCTCCAGCGGGATGAAGATCATCGTCGTCACCGGCACAAATGGCAAGACCACTACCTGCAATATGATCGAACACGCGCTGACATCCGCAGGGCACGACTGTCTTTTGAATAAGTCCGGCGCCAATCTTCTCCACGGAATCGCCTCCGATCTGATCTGCAGTGCGGACTGGAAAGGCAAGGCTCAGCATGAATATGCTGTACTTGAATGCGATGAGGCTGCCCTGAAGCAGGTTGTCCCCTATATCCGTCCCAAAGCGATCGTAGTTACAAACCTGTTCAGTGACCAGGTCGACCGCTACGGCGGCGTGCAGAATACGCTTAAGGAGATCCGGACAGGTGTTGAGCGAAGCCCCGGATCCGTCCTGGTGCTCAATGCCGAAGACCCCGTCTCTGCGTCTCTTGCGATCGATGTGCCCAATAAAGTTGTCTGGTACGGCCTCAACGAGACAGTGGGAACCCAGGGTCAGGTCGACCTCGCCGATGCAGGAAAATGCCCCAAATGCGGAAGTGATTACACCTATGACTTCCATATCTACGCCCAGCTGGGAGGCTTCCGCTGCCCGCAGTGCGGCTATAAGCGCCATGACCCGGATGTAGCCGTAACTTCCATCACGGAAAAATCCGCATCGGGATCCGTGGTGCATATGCGCCCCGGCAAAAAGGCAGAGGACCAGGAAGTCCGCATCGCTCTGCCCGCTGTCTACAATATTTATAATGCCGCCGCTTCCGTAGCTGCGATCCTCGCCTTAAAACTGCCCGCAAAGGAAGCCGTCGACGCGCTGTCCACTGCGCGTGCTTCCTTCGGACGTCTCGAGGCCTTTGATCTTCAGGGCAATCGACTGCAGATGATCCTGGTCAAGAATCCCGCAGGCTGCAACCAGGCTTTCACCTATATAACAGGCCTGGGTGAGGATTTCAGTGCTGTTCTCTGCCTCAACAACCGCACTGGCGACGGCCACGATATTTCCTGGATCGAGACCACAGATTACGAAAAACTGGTCAGCGACCCCCACCTGAAGAAGCTCTATGTGGGAGGGGACAAGGCAGAGGACCTCTACGCCCGCCTGCAGAAGGCCGGCGCCTCCGAAGAGACCACCGAGCTCTTCACCGACTACAAGGCTCTTGTTGAAAAACTGAAAGAAGAGCAGAATCCCGTATTCCTGCTCCCCAACTACACTGCCATGATGGAGCTCAGGGATGCCCTCAGCCCCGATACCGGCTCCCGCGATTTCTGGGAATAAAGCGTAAAAAAACAGGGGTGAAATAATAAGAGTAAAGTAATAAGGGTTTCACTTAAATAATAAAGTTTCATTTATGTAGTAAAAAAGATGTAAACAATGCGGCGGTGCCTGCGTGATCTGACAGATCACACCGGCACCGCCGCTCTAATGTACACTGCTTCCAAGAATGAAAAATCTTGTCGATACAAGATTTTTCATT
Source organism: uncultured Lachnospiraceae bacterium (assembly GCA_902780385.1). Taxonomy (GTDB): domain Bacteria; phylum Bacillota; class Clostridia; order Lachnospirales; family Lachnospiraceae; genus CAG-791. Next base: position 42,349 of record CACZFF010000008.1, on the reverse strand, counting down.
CTCAGAGCTTTGTGCCGCGGGACGGCCCAAAGCTCCTCTGATTCCTTCGGAGAAAACGCCTCCGCGTATTTCCCCTCGTACACATGCGAAGCATGTGTTGACGCCCTTACGAGCGGCATGTTCGGAAAAGCTGTTTATTCAAGAGGAATTAATCCCAGATTTTCGGCCACGTAAGAGGCGCGCACACCCGAGGCTTCCTCATAGGAAATCGCTTTGTATTCCTGCTGGTGCTCTTCTCCGTGTCCGCTCACACCGGTCAAATGTCCCGATTCCTGATTTTCGACATCTTCAACAAGAAACCAGGGATCTTCCTTATCCATGCCTTCATCCATGACCAGGATTTCCTTGCAGACCAGTCCGCCATCCTTGAAATCATAATAATCGATCTGCCAGTGGCCGTCTTCAAGGAAGACTTCTCTGCGGATGGTATTGTCCTCGCAGACATAGTAGAAATCGTCCTCATCACTCGCGGCAACTTCCACCGCAAGGCCGTCATCAATCGTATAGATCTCGAAGACAGCTCCCTCTCCGTAGAGCTGGGGATCCGTCGGTCCGATCAGGAGTTCCCCGTTTCCGTCCCCATCAAGGTCCTTGTAGACATATCCCAGATCCTCCGGGCTCTCCAGCCCTGACGCCAGACCGTTCATTCCGGCAACAGCATAATCATCTTCTGACCAGCTGTCGTGGAGCGCATCCCCGTAGAGATCCACAATCTCGGTATACTGTGCCTCCTCCTCAAACACATCAGGCCCGGAACCAGATATTCCGGTGTGAGCCCTAGGTTCATTCTTCTTCTGTGCCCGGACTTCCTTCCGCTTTGTCTCATAGGCGACGATAAAGTCCACGTTGGCCTGCTCATAGCGGTTGAACATCTCGGGTGTGAAGTCGTCAGGATCGATCGTGCCGTTGTACCAACCCTGCCTGTTAAAATAGTCCTGGATAGACTTTGTAACAAATTTCCGCCCGCGCCGCGCATAGAATTCATTCCTCGCCAGCATAAGCTCATTGTCGTCCATCCAGCTTATGTCAGATTCGGAGATATAGTAGGTGTCGCTGTCGGGAAGCAGGTACACACTGTTCATGCTCTGCCCTTCCAGTTCCCGCCTGGAACGCGCGGACGAAGCAGTATCGGCTTCCTGCGCAGACAGGCTCTGACTCTGCACCGCAAATGCGGGAACTGCCTGAGTTCCTGCTGCAACCATCAAGGCAAGGGCTGCAGCTGTCAACCTTAATCCTGTATTTTTCATCATTTTCCTCCATTGTATTTCCAACAGTCACAGACTGTTCTATCTGATATACGCTTCTGTATAATAAGACGAAATACCTGTCAGGAAGTTACATCAAAGATCGATTTAATTCTGATTTTTTATACTGCTGAAGTCGTGGGCATTGACGAAGCGAAGACTGATTCCTTCCGTATATGTCCAAATCAGATCCCGGCCGCTTCCGGGCAGGCCCGACGCGCCTGTGTCTGATCTGGACGTGCATGGCTGCTGCGGTCCTGGGCGGGACGCAAAGAGACAGCCGGTACGGACCGCAATCCGCCGGCTGCCTCTGTTTTTGAATACAATAATATGATCCGGCACAGTACAGTGCTCACGATTTCTCAAGATCACTCAGGAGACTGTTTGCATACTGCAGTTTTTTCTGCAGAGCATCCTTCTGCATATCCAGCTCATCCATATGGAAAAACTGCATCTCCAGATCTTCGTCCTGCAGACTCATAAATTTCCCTGAGACAACAGCAGGAAGTTTCTGTTTTTTCTCTTCGTCACCGTACTTCACCGTAATCACTGCGCCCTTCTGCTGGACGATCACTCCGGGACCATATTGGGTGTGTACTACCTCTCTTCCCTCCAGCTGAGGCATTTCAAAACCGTTCCGCAGTGCCTCCACTGCCGCAAGTTTGCTCTGAAGAGAATCCCTCTGAGCAGTCAGAGCCTCGATCCGTTCTCTCTTCTCCTCTTCCTTCTGACGCTGCGTGGATGTTTTCTTCTTCTTTTCTGTCCCTGCTTTTGTTGCCATTCTCTCACCCTTCCTGCTGCCACACCCTCCGTAACCTCTGGAAAGAGCATCCGCTGACAGCCGCTTAAAAAACCCTACAGTTGCTCATATTATACCACAAATTGTCAGATAATATAACCGAATATACGATAATTTTTTTATAAAAGTCGATCAAGCGGACGCACAGATGGACATGCTCGCATGTCCAGATGCGCGGACATTTGAAGAAATCAATAATCCTTTTCCATACCGCACATACTGCAGACCTTGACCCCCTTGAGGCCGCCTTTGAAAAAGCCGCCGCAGTACTGGCAGCGTCCCTGTCTTCTCCAGACAGGCCTGCGGCTGCGGAGATATTCTGCATCCTTTGCTTCCGCCTCCTTGCGGCGGAGGAAATCCGTGACAGCGGGAAGTTCGGGGCAGGCGGAAAACGCCGCCTTGTCGATTTCCTGCAGACTTGCGGGGAGAGCAATATCAGAGAGGGATATGCAGCTCTGGAAGGCATTTTTGCGGATGACAAGAAGACGGGTGGAGAGGCGGACCCTCTCGAGATGTTCGCAGCCGCTGAAAGCGCCCTCGCGGATCTCCGTCACACTGTCGGGAAGCTCGACACTGACAACACGCGCGTTGTGGAATGCCTCCGCACCGATATTGATGACACCGTCGGGAACACGCACATATTCGCTCTGTCCGATATAACGGACCAAAGTAGACCCATCCATCAGGAAATCCCCGTCCTGGCGGCCGGGCTGCACCATTCCTGCAGCTCCCGCAGCCATTCCGGGCAGAATTCCGGCAATCGATGCAGCACCTGCTGCTGTCTCCGCCTGTGCCTGCGCAGTTTTGCGGACTGCCGTCCCGTAAAGCTGGACATGAAAGCGGCCTGTTCCATCTGACATAGGAACCGCCGTCTGCCGAAGTCCGATCACTGCATCTGCCTGCAGAAGCGCGGCGCTCTTGCGGATTTCCCTGAGCGCCTGCAGAAAGCCCTGATCCGGATCCGACTGTTCACGGCATGAGCCGCAGACAGGACCGACAATTTCGTATCCTGCATGAAGGTCAAGAGTTGTCACTGTCATTTTCATCATATCCGTCATTATATGCTCCTTTATCTATGTATATCTTTTCCTGTTCACGACGTGCAGAAATCGTGGACAGCTTCGTGCTGATCTGAATTATACCCCTTATTCTTCTTAATTATTTACCAATCATGAAGAATTTAAGAATCGCCTGCTCTCCGATTGACGATTTACATCGTTGACGTGTAAGATAGACGTATTGCTCGTTACAGGCGAGTCTGTACATCGACTATTGTTCTTGCCATGAGCAATTACGCGCAATTTATAGTTTACCACATGGAGGGTATTTTTGAAAAAGCTAATCCGCGTGTTTATCATAGTATTCTGCCTTTTTTTTGTCTTACAGGCATTGCCGGGCAGTTTTCTTCACATAATACGCAGGTATACACTGAAAATACCGGAATACATCAGCGAGGGGACGCTCCAGCTTGCGGAGTCCATCGATCAGCTTCTCGGAGAAGACTCCGGGGATTCCGATCCAGATGCAGACAGTCAGCCCTCGTCAGACGCGGCCCAGGACCAGCCATCAGATGCGGATAAAGAAAAAGCTTCTGATGATCAGGCTGAGGACCCTTCCGGGGATTCACCCTTGGAGGAAACCGATGAAAGCCGGACCGGACCAACCGAGGATTCTTCGCAGCAGGCAGAGGACAGCGCCGAGTCCGCGGATCCGGAATCCGGAGATGCAGAGAGCGGCAGCAGCGAACAGATCCGGGAATCTGAGGAAGATCAGGACGGAAGCGGCGAAAACAGCCGCCAGCCGGACATCACCTATTATTACTATACGAAAATTTCCAAAGAGGAACGTCTTCTGTATGACGCCATGCTCAGTCTGGCTCAGAACTTCGGTGCGGATCCCGCTTCCGAATCCCGTCTTCTGGATACAAATCCTTCCTCGGATGAATTTGCAGAAAGCTATACGCGAGCGTATAATGCATTGGTACGGGATCATCCGGAGCTTTTCTGGATCGCCCAGTCCAAGGCACAGTACGAATGCAAGTATTACCTTCTCCCCTCCTTCGGAGGAAAATTCAAAGTTATACTCTCCCTGTCAGACACCTCCGGCCAGGAGCCTGTCAATGAGGACGGTACGACCATTTACCAGGAGGAAGAAGCCCGCATGGAAGCAGCTGCCGACTCACTTCTCGACCAGGTGGACTTCACACAGTCTGACGCAGGCATCGCCCTGCAGCTCCACGATCTTCTGATCAACAGTGCCTGGTACAACCGGGATGCGGGTGAGTACGACTATGCCCACACCGCCTATGGCGCACTGGTGGAAGACAGCACCGGAAACCCCGGCGGCGCCCTCTGCGACGGCTATGCACTTGCCTATGAATATCTTCTGCAGAAGGCCGGCATCACCTGCATCGTCGTCTCGGGCTATGCAGGGGCTTCGGAAGGAGAAACAGAGAAACACGCCTGGAATCTTGTCAGGCTGGATGATGACTGGTACGAAGTCGACGCGACCTGGGACGATCTGGATTTTCTCCTCTCCCCCACGGAAGACGGCTATGATCTGTTCCTGGAAGCTCTCTCGGACGAGGACTATATGAGCAGGATCCGGCACTACATGTTCAACCGGACAACAGAGGAAATGCGTTCCTTCACACCGGGCGACGAATTCACCTATGTCAGCCACAAGGGCTGGGTTACCCTTCTTCGGCCCTCCGTTCACATCCGCTCCACCGCGGACGAAAGTGAGATCAGCCGGGACTATGTCACCCCTCTTGCGCCCGATGCGGAAGGTACCTGGTATACCTGGGACATGCTGACAGGACATGAATAAACATAAGTACACCCTGCCGAAAGGTGCAGAGCAGCAATAATCGTTTCAGTCACACGCCGCGCCAGCGTGTGACGTGTAAACAATTATCCCCCAAGAATCATTAACGAGGAATAATAATGACGGAAAAAAGCAAGTTCAGTAAACGAATCCCCATTATCTGCCGCACACTCATGACCGCATCTCTGTGCGCGGGACTTCTGCTATCCGCATGCGGATCAACACCGGCACAGGAGCCCGGCAGTGACAGTGCCGCAGCGGCAGCTTCCACAGCAGAGATGGCAGAGACAGCGGTCACTGCAGGCACAGCGGCACAGGCAGCAGACACAGCGGTGACAGCCGAGTCCGCTGCCGCTGCGACCACAGGCGCCCAGTTCGCCGATCCAGACTGGTCCCCGGACAAATCAGAGGAAAAAACCTTCTCTGCCATGGGCAAGGGACTTGTCATTGTCCTTGATCCCGGACACACCTCCCAGGTCTCCGGCCTCACAGAGCCTGTCGGCCCCGGCTCCGCCGAAATGAAGGAAGAAGATACCGTAGGTACCTTCGGTCCTTCGAGCGGTCTGCACGAATACGAACTGACTATGAATGTGGCCCAGAAGGCACGCGCTGAACTTGAGGAGCGCGGATATGAGGTCAAGATGACCCACCATGATACCTTCAATCCGATCAGCTGCTCCCAGCGCGCTGCTGTCGCAAACGAAAACAATGCAGACGCCTTCATCCGCATTCATGCCAACGGTTCCGACGATGTCGAAGCCCAGGGAGCGATGACGATCTGCATCACCGAGGATAATCCCTACCATCCTGAACTCTACAAAGCATCTGCCCGTCTTTCCGACATTCTTCTGGACACTTACTGCACTCAGACCGGTGCCCGCAGGGAATATGTCTGGGAGACCGATACCATGACCGGCAACAACTGGGCGGAAATGCCCACAACCATGATCGAGCTCGGATATATGACCAACCCCGATGAGGATCTGAGAATGAATCAGGATTCTTATCAAAAGGAGATGGCAAACGCGATCGCGGATGCCCTGGACAAATGGTTTGCCGAGATGCCCGAAGAAGAGCTTTCCATGCACCCTTCCCTGAAGGGAGAAAAGGAGGAAGGCTCTGACAGCTCTTCCGGGGACAGTTCTGCCGATGACAGCTCTTCCGGGGACAGTTCTGCCGATGACAGCTCCTCCGGTGACAGTGTTTCCGATGACAACACTTCCGACGACAATGCTTCCGGAGAAACCGATGACGGATCCGCATCGGACGGACAGGAATCCAATGATGAGTCCGCATCAGACGGACAGGAATCCGGCGCAGTCCCTGCAGCACCTGCTGCCGCAACACCGGCGGGGACCTCCTCCGGAAACGGTACAGGAGTCTCCACCGATCCGGGCAGTGCGACGGAATAAAACCCGCAGAATAAAACAAAACAGATCACATAATAAAACGTATAATAAAACACTAAGCAAATACCGCAGAAAAACCGGTTGAAAGTTACCGTTAAGAAAATCAAAAAACACCCTTTGGAAAATCACTGTCATGTGAATTCATTTCCGAAGGGTGTTTTTATATGCACAAAGCGATGCGCCATGGGCCTTTTCACAAAACGGCTGAGGTTCCGTGACAGCCGCAGCGAAGGCAGGCTCAAGGAGCGCAGGCTCTATTTATTCCGTGTCAGCCAGTGGCGTATGAAGATATACAGGCAGATCACGAATGCCATCATGAAACCGAAGAATCCCAGGGCTGGAATCCCCAGAAGCCTGGGGCGCATATCTGTCGTACAGATGATACTGGAGCCGATCAGCAGTGCCATGACCCAGAGGCCCATGACGATATTGCGGACCAGTCTGCGCAGAAGATCCGTCATCTCCCTGGTGGTATCCAGCTTCATGTTGACCTGGGCCTGCCCCTTGAGGTACTCTTCCAGGACACTCTTGAGCAGGGGCGGGATCTCCACCGTCTTGTAAGCAGCCGTATAGAGCTTTTTGCCGCCGCGTTTCACCTCTTTTTTGAGGTCAAGGTGTTCAATGGCATTCTCCCGTATGCGGGCTGCCGCGATCTCCACCATATTGATCTCCGGACTGATCTCCGTCAGGACGCCCTGCATATGGTTGAGCCCGCGGGCAAGCATGGTCATGCCATGGGGAAGTTTGAGCCCGTTCTCCTTCATGATCTCGAGAACCTGCATGAAGAAATCTATGATATCAATATTGCCCAGAGACATCTTGCCGTAGCGCTCGATCAGTGTGCGCAGTTCGCGATATAAGCGTCCTTCATCCACCTTTCCCTTGGTCTCGCACAGCTCCAGGATCGTGCTCTCCAGACTGGAAATATCACTGACGGCAATGGCGCGGACAGCCCGCTCCATCAGGGCCTTATCCCGCGCAGAGAGGCGTCCCATCATCCCCATGTCGATCCAGACGATCTTTCCGTCGTGAACCTTGACATTGCCCGGATGCGGGTCCGCATGGAAAAAGCCGTCGTCCATAACCTGCTTGATATAGTTATTGACAAACTTGCGTCCAACTTCATTCAGGTCATAGCCTCTGCTCAGAAGGTGCTCTCTGTCATTGATCGCACATCCGCCCACATACTCCATGACCAGCACACGGCTGGTGGTGTGTTCCCGATAAAGGCGGGGCACCCGCACATAGACGATGCCGTAATTGTTGCGGGTAAATTCCTCAATATTGGCAGCTTCCTTGAGAAAATCCATCTCCTCCTGGGCGACTGTCCACATCTCGTCCAGGATCATTCCCAGATCCACGACATTCTTGATGCCTCCGACCGAGGGCATCAGGCGGACAACCCTGTGCAGAAGGCCGATGTCACGTGCCATCGTATCATAGATGCCTTTGCGCTGCACCTTGACGACGACATCTTCACCCGTCAGGAGCCTTGCCCGGTGCACCTGGGCGATGGAAGCCGACCCCAGCGGTTCAGGATCGATGGACGCAAAGACCTGATGCCAGTCCTCCCGGTAGGAGCGGTTGATGACCTCTTCCACTTCCGAAAAGGGCATTGGAGCAACGTCTGAATTGAGTTTGACCAGTTCGTCGCAATATGCCCTCGGGAGAATGTCCGAATGCAGGGACATGATCTGTCCGATCTTAATGTAAGTCGGCCCGAGTTCTTCCAGAATGATCCGAAGCTTTTCCGGTGTCACGCCGCGCGTGATGTGATTGCGGAAAAGGACTTGCCGGATTTCCTTTGTTCTGGACCGGTTGTCCATCTTTGCCTTCTCTTCCATAGTCTGCCTCTTTCAAATATGCCGCCCGACAGAGCGGCACCCGGGGAGAAAGCCCGGAAGGGGTTTCTCCGATGGGATCAGCGGAGATTTGGGCCATCCCGCGGCACAAAGCTCTGGAGTGAAAAAAACGCTATCGAGCGTTTTTTTCACTCTTTGTCGACATGCCGCTCGTAAGAGCGGCCCCGAGGAGAAATACGCGGAGGCGTTTTCTCCGATGGGAACAGCGGAGCTTTGGGCCGTCTCGCGGCACAAAGCTCTGGAGTGAAAAAACGCTATCGAGCGTTTTTTTCACTCTGTACATAGGAAAATGCCCGCAGCGGGCAAATCATGTTATTATTGAAAAATACTCTGATTCCGGATCCGCATATCTGATGGGATCCTGTCAGGTATGAGCCTCTTATGCCTCTGCCTTCTCCTCTTCGATCTCACTGGCGGGCGCATAGCCTTCAGCCTTGAGATCATCGTCCATAGCATCCATCTCTGCAGATGCAGCAGCTGCCTCGTCGCCCTCCGCAGTGCCGGTGACATCCGCAAACGCTTCTTCGGCCTCACGAATCTTGCTCTTGAGAAGCTCGATCTCATCAGCACTCATTTTCGCAAGCTTGGCCTCGATGGTCTCAGCGTCAAGTTTACGTGCTTCCATGGTCTTCTTTACATTGTGCTGAAGTTCTTTGTTGAGTTCTTTGCCCTGCTCGACCGTGATCTCACCCTTTTTGACGAGTTCATCAATGATCTGGGAGGATTTTTCCACTGTTGTAGCAGCAGCACCAATGCCGACAAGAAGGATTTTCTTGAGGCCGTCACCGATTTTTTCCATTGCCATTTTGTTTCCTCTCTTTCCGGAGCGATCCAGACAGTGTTTTTCGACAATACCGTGACGCTCCTGAACGGCAATGTCGCAGCTACCAGATTGTTAAAGCGTTATGGTACGCCTGCACTAAGAATGATAGTCAATATATGTTGCGAAAATATTGCGGAAAAATAATTATTATCGGAACAATTCTATAAAAAACACTGCGGTTTTGCGAAATTTTTTATAAAATCACCCGGTCTCAAAAACGATTGGAAAGCAGGACCTGCCGTCAGCAGGCAGCCCTGATCGTCCTTAAATGCTTCTGAACACATATAAAAGACGGGGGATAAAGATGATCAGTCCCGCCGCGGCCGCCATAATGGAGGCGATCAGTACCGCACCGGCAGCTGTATCCTTGGCCCGCTTTGCCAGGGGACGATACTCCTGTGTCACAAGGTCGCATAGAGCTTCAATCGCTGTATTCACCAGTTCCAGACCCATGATCAAACCGAACAGACCCAGACAGATACACCATTCGGTCACCGATATATGCAGGATCAGTCCGAAAAAAGTGACCAGAACTGCCATCGTGCAGTGGATCTTCATATTGCGTTCTTCCAGACCTGCAGAAATACCGTCAAATGCATGTCCGAAGCTCTTTGTGATCGTCTGTGTAGTTGACTTCTTTTTCCGGTGTACGGCTGCGGCTGCCTTTTTGCTTTTCGACGAATGTGTTTTTTCTTTTGTTTTTTCGGATGTTCTGCCCGCGCTCGATTGCCTGTCGCGCCTGCTCTTTTGTTCCCGATCTGTCTCTGTCATAAGTCATTCCCCGATTCTTTTATTATTTTTTCACAGCGGCACATCTTTTTCAACTGATTTTTTTGCTGTCTTATCAATTTGACTGCTTGTCGAATACAGCTGCGCAGTCCTGCAGGCGCTCAATGATGTTGATGCGCTGGGGACATGCGCCTTCGCACTGACCGCAGGCGATACAGTCGGAGGCTTTGCCCTTATCTTTGGTGTCGCGGTTGTAGACATTCTGCCCTTCTTCGATTTTTCCATATACCATTTGACGGTTTCTGGCGTCAAAAATATCAGGGATCGGAATGTTCATGGGGCATCCCGGCTCACAGTAGCTGCATCCGGTGCATGGGATGGAAGGAATTGCCGCAAGGGCCTCCTGCGCCCTGCGCATGGTCTCCTGCTCCGCCCCGCTCAAGGGATGGAAAGCTTCCTTCCGCATGTAAGAGAGGTTATCTGCCATCTGCTCCACATTGGACATGCCCGACAGAATGGTCAGGATTCCGGGGAGAGAGGCGATGTAGCGGATCGCCCAGGATGCCATGGAGGCATGGGGATCCGCCTCCTCGAGGATCCTGCGGACAGGCGCGGGCGGATTTGCCAGCGTGCCGCCCTTGACGGGTTCCATGACAACGATGGGCTTGTTGTGCCGGAGCGCCACCTCATAATTGGCCCGGGAGGTGACGGACGGATTCTCCCAGTCCGCGTAGTTGAGCTGCAGCTGGACGAAGTCCACTTCGGGGTGGTCTGTGAGCACCTGCTCCAGAAGCTCGGGAGATGCATGGAAGGAAAAGCCCATGTTTTTGATCAGGCCCTGTTTCTTGAGGTCCGCCACATAATCCCAGAGGTGGTACTCGTCATATTTTTTGTAAGTATTGGACTGAAGCGCATGCAGAAGATAGAAGTCAAAATAGCCGGCGCCGGTGCGCTCAAGGCTTGTGTAAAACTGTGCCTTCGCAGCCTGCTCATCCTCCGCCATCAGCCAGGCGTTGATCTTGGTCGCCAGCGTGAAGCTTTCACGGGGATAGCGGTCGACAAGGCAGGCCCTGGCAGCCTTCTCCGAGGCGCCGTCCTTGCCGTAGACAAAAGCCGTATCATAATAGGTCAGACCGGCTTCCATGAACATGTCCACCATCTTGCAGACCTGTTCGTGATCGATCAGATCAGGGTTTCCCTCCACTGTGGGCAGACGCATCAGTCCGAAGCCCAGCTTGGGTGTATCCAGAAGATTATTTGTCATCGCGTCTCCTTTCCGCACCTTCTTCTTTTTCACTCCCTCGAAACATGTCGGAGCGCTTCCGTACGCAGGCATGATCAGTAGAACATCCAGCGATTGTTCTGGCTCTGGGCAAGGGCAATATAGTAGTTGATCATCATCTCGTCGTCTTCGGACAGTGTTCCGGTGCCGTTTTCTTCGTCATGCATCTTTGAAACAGTACGGCAGGCCTTGGCATAATCCTTGGTGAGCTTGCGCAGTCTGGAGGAGATATGCTGCAGGGTAAGAAGGATAAAGGCGGGCTTTTCTTCAAACATCTGGTCCAGGCCATCCTCTGTCAGACGGGTCAGGACCGTATCATTTTCCAGAACGACCGCAGTGGCAGAGCGGGGCAGCTTTTCGATCAGGCCCATCTCTCCGAAGAACTGGTTCTCGTGGAGTTCTGTGAGCAGAAGCTCATTCTCTGTGCCATAGTCGGTATAGATCCCCACGGTACCGTATCCGATATAATACATGCAGTCTCCTGCGTCGCCCTGACGGAAAATCACCTGGCCTTTTTTGAACCGCAGATTCTCTCTCATCTGACCATGGCTCTCTCTGGCCTGCTCGATTTCCTCATACCTCTCCATTGCTTCAAGAGCATTCCTGCTTCCCAGGAGATGATTGTAGACATTCAGGAATTTGCTGATCCTGGAGAGCAGGCCTTCCTTTCTGCTCGCTGTCTCGCCTCTGGTCGCGCGCATTTCGCTGATTGTTTTGCAGACTTCTGTGTAATCGTCGGTCAGGTCGCGCAGACGGTGGCTGAGATTCTCAAGGATCAGCTTGATCTGTGAAGGATCCTGATCAAAATAATCGCTCAATTCCTCCTGGCTGATCTCCAGAAGGGTGACCTTTTCACTGTCGGCAATAACCGTCGCAGATCTGGGCCATGTCTCAAGAATGGCCATTTCACCGAAAACCCGTCCTTCTCCCAGATCAGTCAGCTTTCTCTCATCTTTGGTCCCGTAGTTGATAATAACGGACACAGTTCCGTCAATGACTTTATACATACAGGTCCCCATGGAACCTTCCCAAAAAATGATTTCTTTCTGCTTAAATACTTTCTCCTGCATGTTTGGCTCCTTCCATTGTCATCTTTTACAATGCTTTTCTATTGTCTAAAAGGTATTATATATCAAATCGGCACTTACCGCGAACACTTTGCTTTTTCCGTCTTTCGCCTGCTCAGCCGCCTTCGTCCTTTATATGAAGAATTCTTTTCATCCACTTGTCAAAGCACCCCGGCTTTCCTGTAAAGCTGAGCAGACTTCTGTCTTTTTGCTGCCGGATCACCTTAGCATACAGCCCGTCCCCGACATCTATCTTTATATTTTCAAAAACAGAGATATTTTCACTTGTCTGCATAACAGCCGTCTCTTCGGAGACAGCCAGAAGCCTTCCCTGCTTCAGATCCCCGGAAACGTGTTTTCCGTCCAGGGAATAGTAGCCGATCTGCACCGGTTCGGGAAGCACGTTGAGTTCGTCTGCTTCCTTTACCTGGAAAATGCTGTAAGGAGCGCCGATTCCCGAAACACCGTAGATCATAATGTCTCCCTGTACGCCCTTGGGAGATACCCTGCGGACATAATCGACTTTGAGATCCTCCCGGATCAGCGTCCGGGTCGAGGAAGAGATCAGGATCTCACCTCCTGTCGTATAGGACTCGATCCTGCCCGCCAGATTGACCGCAGCTCCCATGACTCCGTATTTGGCGCGGCGCTCCGAGCCGATATTACCCAGGATCACGGAATCCGTATTGATACCGATTCCCATGGAAAGCGGCTCATATCCCCGCTCAATATTCCATTCATTGACAGCCTTCATCCTCTTCTGCATGCCAATGGCAGCCGCCACCGCGTCCGAAGCATGTGAATCCGTGGCGACCGGAGCTCCGAAGATCACAAACATCCCGTCCCCCAGGAACTCGATCAATGTCCCCTTAAACCGGCTGATCTCCTCGTACATCTCGGAAAAATAATGGTTGACCATGGCGATCAGGTCCTGGGGCTGCATCTTCTCGCAGAGCATGGTAAAGCCTCTCAGATCACTCATCATGATCGTCAGGGTGCGCTTCTGCCCGCCCAGCTTCCATCCGTCCGGAGCGTCGAGGATCTCTTTGGCGACATCGTCGGAAAAATAGCGGCCGAAAGTCTCCTGCAGCACGCGGTTGCGGAGGGCAAGACGTTCGTTAAGCTCCCGGATTTTCTCCATGGCCTTGACCGCATCCCGCATCTGTGTCAGCTCCGTGATGTCACTGATGACCAGGATCACGCCGATGGCCTTGTCATCCTCTTTCAGGTAGGAGGACACGATACGCAGCTGTTTGAATACGCCGTCGGCAAAATAGGGAACATATCTCTCCTGCCGCCTTCCCTTCCTGTAGATCACATCCAGGACGCAGTCTGTAAAGGGCTCATTCTCCTCTTCTGCGAAAAAACAGCTGGCAAAAGACCTGCCTTCCAGCTCTTCTCTCCGACGGCACAGAATATCCAGACCCGCATCATTGACAAGAACAATCTTCCCGTCAAAGCGGATCGCCATAACGCCTTCGGACATGTCCGTGATTATGCTGTTTTGAATGATCGTCCGGTTCTTCATAGCATTTTCCATGTCCTGCCAGCCTTTTATCACTCATGGGCTAAAGCTTTACAGAGGTCTTTGATTACTTCACCTGCGATAATCAGCCCGGCCACTGAAGGCACAAAAGCAAGGCTTCCGGGAGTCGAACGCCGCTGATGTTCCTCCTCCATAGCGGCAGTTTCTGCTTCATGACCGTCATATGGGCTGAGCGGTTTTTCCTTTGAATAGACAACCTTGAGTGAATCCACACCTCGCTTTTTCAATTCGCGGCGCATCACCCGCGCAAGGGGATCGATCGACGTCTCGTAAATATCCGCGACTTCAAAGCGGGAGGGATCGATCTTATTGCCCGCGCCCATGGCGCTGATGACCGGGACCCCGGCCTCCTTTGCCTGCAGGATGAGCTGGATCTTGCCTGTGACCGTATCGATAGCATCCACAACATAGTCATAGACAGAAAAATCAAACTGTCCTGCCGTCTCCGGCAGATAGAAACATTTGTGCCGGTGCACAAGGGCCTCCGGATTGATGGAGAGGACCCTCTCCGCCATGACATCCACCTTGTCCCTGCCGACCGTATCCATAGTCGCAATAATCTGGCGGTTGAGGTTTGACAGGACCACCTTGTCATTGTCGATCAGGTCCAGCTCTCCCACGCCGCTTCTGGCCAGGGCCTCCACGACATAGCCGCCCACACCCCCGACACCGAAAACCGCGACTCTGGATGCTGCGAGCTTTTTCATCGCCTCTTCACCCAGGAGCATCCTGCTTCTGGAAAATCTGTCTTCCATATCTGTCAAAATACCCCCTGACTGTCACTTGATAAAATGGTCGATCGCGTGATTCAGCGCCTCCACTGCCTCCAGATCATCCTGTTCAATCGCCTCGACAATACAGTGGCTGATATGGTTTTTCATAATTACTTTACCGGTATTGTTGATGGCGTTGCGGACCGCCGAAAGCTGGATCAGTACGTCACTGCAGTCCTCGTCCCGCTCCACCATCCTCCTGACAGATTCCAGATGGCCGATGGCCCGGGAGAGCCTGTTGAGAACCGCCTTTTTTTCCTCGGGGCTGTGGACATGATGATGTCCGCTGCCTGTATGTTCATGAGAATGGCTGTGGGAATCCGCCTTGCCGTTTTCATCTGCATGACTGTGGGTATACACATTGCCGTTCTCATCTATATGGCTGTGCGTATGCCCGGATCCATGCTCCTGTACATATTCGGCACCGGATTTCCGCATCTGGTCCTGCGTCTCACAGCCTGAACCCTGATCTATAAGAGCATCTGCTCTTTCTTCAATATTTCCGTTCATCTATGCTCCATGAATTTCAAAAACAGATATATTTAGCCAAGTTATATTATACCATCCCTTGGCAATAAGCGATAGGGGCTACAGGGGGGAGACAGGGGACGGTTCTGTGTCTCCTTTTCGCAGAAAAAGGAGACACAGAACCGTCCCCTGTCTCCCCTTCCCCGTTGAAAAAAGCACCGGCATCCTGTCTGGGGATTACCGGTGCTTTTTCTATGACATTTCTATGTGGATCAAAAACAGATCACAAGGTCTTCACGGTCCTGTTATAAAGCCGCAGGAAGAAGATGACGGACAGCAGCGCCGACATCAGTTCCGCGATGGGGAAGGCCCACCAGATCAGGGTGACTTCTCCGAAGGTGGCCAGGAACATGGCGACCGGAATCAGGACTACCAGCTGACGTCCGACAGAGACGATCAGGGAGTAGTAGCTGTAGGAAAAGGCCTGGAAGATGGAGCCCATGGCGATACAGGCGCCCGCCAGACCAAAGGAAAGTGAGATGATCCTCAGGGCGGGAACACCGATGCGGGTCATTTCCTCAGAGGCATTGAACATACCCAGAAGGGCCTGGGGGAACAGGTGGAAGACCAGTGTTCCGCAGAGCATGATGCCCACGGCCAGACTGATGGAGAACTTGAGGGCCTCCTTGATGCGGTCGCTCCTGCGCGCGCCGTAGTTGTAGGCGAGCACGGGGATGAGTCCGTTGTTCAGACCGAAGACCGGCATGAAGAAGAAGCTCTGGAGCTTGAAGTATACACCGAAGACTGCTGTCGCCGTCTTGGAGAATGTGCCCAGAATCTGGTTCATGGCATAAGTCATGATGGAACCGATGGACATCATCAGGATGGACGGCGCAGCTACGAAGTAGATCTTTTTAATGATTTCCACTGAAGGGTACAGGATCTGCGGAATCGAAATATGAATATCCTCGTTCTTTGTAATATTCAAATAACAGCTGATGCAGGCGGCGACAACCTGGCCGAGAACAGTAGCGGCCGCGGCGCCGGCGACACCCATTTTGGGGAAGCCGAAGAGACCGAAGATCATGATCGGGTCAAAAATGATATTGATAATGGCGCCGGCAGCCTGGGAGATCATACTGTAGAAGGTGCGGCCGGTGGACTGCAGCAGCCTTTCAAAAGTAATCTGGAAAACCGCGCCAAAGGACATGCACAGGACGATCCTCAGATAGATCGTGCCGTATTCCTGTACCAGGGCATCCTTGATCTGTGTCCCGATAAAGGGACCCGCGCCGAACAGGCCGATCAGCAGGAAAAGGATATAGGTCAGAATGGCCAGGAACAGGCCGTTGTTGGCAGCTTCGTCGGCGCGGTCAAACCGCTTCTCCCCCAGTGACTTGGACAGGAGGGCATTGATACCGACGCCCGTTCCTGCCGCGAAAGAGATCAGCATATTCTGCATGGGGAAAGCCAGGGTGACTGCCGTCAGTGCATCCTCCGAGAGCCGGGCGACAAACATACTGTCCACGACATTGTATAGAGCCTGCACCAGCATCGACACCATCATGGGCAGCGACATGGTAATGATCAGTTTTTTTACAGGCATAGTGCCCATCTTGTTTTCTCTGGTCTTCTGCATCCGAGTAAATCCTTTCTGTCAAAAAACTCCGTACCGCCGTCATCCCGGCTGTACGGAAAACAGACTGGTAATAGTCTATGTTTTATCAGCTCTCTCCATATGTAAGTTATGATGATAGCACACTATTAACAGGCAAACAATATTTTTTTATATTCTTCCCGGCCATATCTCTGGAATCATCAAATGCAGAAAACAAAAAAAACCATGACAGAAAAACATCTGCCATGGGGTTTGTCTTCTCATCAATATGTCTGCTGAAGTCTTTTTCCCTTCCGCAAAGACTGCCGCTTCCACTTTCATACATCTTATTCTTCGATGGATTCAGATTCAAGGGATGCAGATTCTTCCTCTTCATTGGCATCAGCCGCTTCGTCCTCGTCATCCGCCTCTGCAGCACTTTCACTTTCATAGGGCTCGTCGGGCTCCTGATAATATTTTTTGTCAATAAAATATCCGATTCCGAAGCCGATCACTGCTGCAGCAAGCTGGGGAATCTGCGATTCAAGTCTCAGCAGACCGCCAATGATCAGACCGAACGCGTAGCCGAGAGCTACTCCGTAAAACTCCGATTTGGGAATGGTATTAAAATATTTTTTCTGCGTGCTGTGGGTCTTCTTTTTATTATTCATCATTTTTACCCCGTCTCAGGCTCACTGTATATACTTTCTTAAATCCGCCTGCCGTTTTACTCTGCGTCTTCTTCCCCGTCGTCATCCGCGTTTCGTGCAAACATAGCCTTGAGTGTGTCCTGCGTGGATGATCCTTCGATCACTTCGCGTTCCGCAGGCTTCTCTGCGTCGGAAACTGCCGCGGATTCCGCGTCTGCTCCTTCCACACCCTCTTCCGGCTCGTCCTTGACCATAAAATATTTCTGGTCATACCACCAGCCGATCGCCACACCGATGATGCAGAAGACGAAAGCAACATCGCTGTTGTTGATCTCCGCAAGGCCGGTCAGATTGATCACGGCAGGAACTATATAGCCAACCGCGATACCGAGAACAAATCCGTAGAATTCCGATGCAGGGATCCTGCCGTAGATTGTCCTCTGCGTACTGTGATATCCGTTCTTCGCGCTTTTTATCTTCATGTGACTATTACCCCCTTCGTCATCACCCTCTTATAACAGAACAGGCGCCCGGAGACGCGGCTCCGGACGCCTTATTTCCATAAGTAATATATCGCTGAATTTTGCCGGTGTCAACCGAAGACACTTGGCCCCGGCACGTCACTCCATCCGGCAATTACACGCCGACGGTTACACGCCCTCGCGTTTAAAGCGGGTCCGCACAATACCACCTTGCAGACCGGTCAGCATTATTATTTCTTTTTCTTCTTGTTCTTCTTTGCCTGGGCAATCTCTCTCTTGTGCATTTCCTGCACGTGATCAAGAGCAGAGTACATAGGCTCGATATTCTTGTGGTGGATGACACGGTCCACATAGTTCTTTGTAACTGCAAAGACTGTTCCGCTGCAGGCCAGAACACCGATCAGGTTGGGGATGGCCATGAGGCCGTTGAAGGTATCGGACAGGTCCCATGCCAGCTGCAGTTCCATGGTGGAACCGACGAAAATGAAGAGCACGAAAATTGTGCGGTAAATAATAGTGGCTTTCGTTCCGAACAGATACTCGAATCCGCGCATGCCGTACTGGCTCCAGCCCAGAACAGTGGAAAACGCGAACAGCAGGATGGCCAGAGCGATGAAAGCGCCGCCCGCCTTGCCGAAGACGGAGGAGAAGGCCTCGGAGACCAGTGCCGTACTGGCGGAATCGGAGATCATCTCACCGGTATTGAGGTCGACAACACCGCTCGAAAGGATCGCGAACGCAGTCAGGGAACATACGATGATGGTGTCCGCAAAGACTTCAAAGATACCCCACATACCCTGCATGACAGGCTCGCGGATATTGGAGGCCGAGTGGACCATGACGGAAGAACCAAGACCTGCCTCATTGGAGAAGACGCCTCGCTTCATACCCCAGGTGACAGCCAGCTTGATGCCGTAACCTGTGATACCGCCGCCGACAGCCTTCATGGCGAAAGCGCCGCGGATAATGGAAGCAAAGACAGCAGGGATCATGCCGATATGCGCGATCACGATAATGAGCGCACCCAGAACATAGGCAATAGCCATGAAGGGCACGAGCTTCTCGGTGACAGCCGCGATACGCTTGATACCGCCGATGATCACGAGCGCCGCAAGGATCATCAGGATGATGCCTGTGACATAAGTGGGAATGGTGAATACCTGGTTGAGGTTGGCACTGATCGTGTTGACCTGGCTCATGTTGCCGATACCGAAAGAGGCGATCGTGCAGAATACACTGAAGAGCACTGCAAGGACCGCGCCGATCTGCTTACATCCGGGTTTTGAGCCGAGACCATCGTGCAGATAGTACATGGCTCCGCCGCACCACTCGCCGACTTCATTTTTACGGCGGTAGTAAATACCCAGGACGTTTTCAGAGAAGTTTGTCATCATACCGAAGAAGGAGACGATCCACATCCAGAAGATCGCGCCCGGTCCGCCCGAGACGATCGCCGCCGCGACACCTGCGATATTACCGGTACCGATCGTGGCTGCCAGGGCTGTACACAGACTCTGGAACTGGCTGATGGACTTATCCTCTTTTGCAGTGTGGGCCGTGACATGTCTATCTGTAAAAACGGCACCGATGGTCTTCGAAAACCAATGCTTTATGTGCGTGATCTGGAAAAACCTGGTCAGAAGTGTCATCAAAATGCCTGTTCCGACCAGAAGGATCAGCATGGGAAGTCCCCATACAAATCCGTTGACCGCACCGTTGATCTTTGTGATCTGTTCAATGGCAGTGACAGCTGCCATACCGCTTCCTGTCGTCAATAACCCCGACATTGCTTCCTCCTTCTAAAACCGATCTTTATGCTGCAATGAGCCGCAGGAATAATCCGTTACAGTACACGACCTCTCGAAGGGCGTGTACATGTAACGCTGCGCGCGGCGCTAACAAAGCTTCGCATTGTCGATTCGCATATGCGCCGCCGCGCGCCGTACAACTCGGGTTTTGCGCGGAAAACACGCGCAAAACTCCTCGAATTTCAGGTGGGTCTGTACAGTAACAATAATCCCTTGTCCTGTAATGCCTTTCTTTTTTATTACTTCATCCGTTCACAGCGGAGCGGTACGCCGCTGTATCAGATTACCGCTTTAAAAGAACGCATTCCTGATGACTCAAAAAAAAGCCTTCGGAGACGAACCTCCGAACGCCTTTGTTTCTATAAGAATATAGCGCCGTTTTTTTTATTTGTCAACATTTTGTATTTTTGTATACCTAAAACCAACCGATAAACAAACCGTAAAAATAACAGTTCAGGCCGCTTCAGGGTCTGAGGCGGTCTGAACTGCTTATTTGCTGTTTATTTGCTTTTTATCTTCCTGTCTCACCCTTGTCCGGGTGTGGCGGTAACTAATTCAATTACAGCCTGGAGTATCCGAAGCCGTTGCAGATCGCGTCGATGGGCTCGTTGTTCTGGCACATCTTGCAGTTGGCCGGTGAGTAGGACCTGTAATCCGGAAGATCTGCCGCGGTGTAGAGCGCGTGGATCGAATAATCCATGACCTTGCTGACCGCGGAATAAATAGCTGAAATACCTACGATGGTCCCGCCGTAATAGTTAATGGACTCCTGGGCGCGGGCAATCGTCTGACCGGTGGTCGCTGATGCGAGGAGAAGCAGGACATGCTTGCCGCGGACCATCATCTGATTGTTTTCCCTGACAATCATCTGGCCCGAAAGATCGTACTCCGGAGACATGATATAAATGGTCTTGTGGGCATTCATGGACATAATGCCGGCGCGAGTGAGCTCCTCTGCCATGTAGGCACCGATTACTTCCATACCATCCATGCAGACGATCGTATCCACAACCGTGCTGACCACGTAGTTCTCACTCATTGCGCGTGCAGCCGCCATTGCTTCGTTCTGTCTGGTCTTCATCGTCGTCATATCGATATAATAGTTGATATGAGAGTTCGGAGTTACAAAGTGTCCGGGGATCACTTTCATAATGACATCATGGTGCCGGGTAGAACGCATCTTTGTATAACTCTGCATAGTATCCTCCCTCAATAAAAATGTGTGGCTATGGTCTCGCGTTCACAAACATGTGTGAACTAACTATTCTGCAACAACCGAAACGAAACAAGATGCCTGCTATAAGTATTATACAATAATTTCAGCAAAAATGTGCATACTTTGTACATTAATTGTTAATGTCATACTCCAAGGGGGGACGGGGAGACAGGGGACGGTTCTTTGTCTCCATATTTCCACCGCTGCTAACCAAGGACAAAGCCGCTGACAAGCAGGCACACACAAGTGAGGGCGGCCCCGATTGCTGCATAGGGAATCTGTGTGAAGGCATGCTCCATATTTTCGATCCGCGAAGCAGCAGAGGCGAGCACTGTCGCGTCCGAATAGAAGCAGGCGTGACTTCCGAAAGCGCTGCCCGAGAGAATGGCTGCCATGGTGAGGATGAGATTAGCATCGACCGCCGCCGCCAGAGGGATAATGATGGGAATGACGATCGTGGAAATTCCCCAGGTTGAGCTCGTCGCAAAGGTCAGGACCGACACGACAAGGAAAATGATCATGGGATAGGTCTGCGGCGTCACAAAAGGCTGCACTGTGGAAATGACATATTCCGGAAGATGCATTGCATTGCAGCAGCGCGCGACCGTAAAAGCGCCTGCCAGGATCGCCAGCGTGGGCATCATTTCGCAGAAACCGCTGATCAGAAGCTCGCTCCACTGGGAAAAAGTTATCTTCTTTCGCGGAACATACAAAACAAGGCATAGCAGCAGGGTCACAATAACAGCCGCCAGGATATCGTCGGAGATGATCGTGATCACGATCAGGGCAAAGACGGGAAGCAGGAAATCCACGACACTCCCCTCTGCTCTCTCATCTTCTGCCTCCAGATTATATTTTTCACTCTCTTCACTATAGGTCCTTCCGCTTTTTTTCACTCGCTCATAGGCTTTTTTCATCGGACCGATCTTAGGCATCCAGCCCATGGCAAACAAAAAGACCATGATGACGGCGATGATCGCGTAAAAAATATAGGGAATGGTCTGCATATACATGGAGAGGCCGGACTCAAAGCCCATGGCCTGCACAGCCTCCTCCTTCATGAAAAGAGAGATATAAAAGGCTGTCCACGTTGAAAAAGGAAGCAGCACGCAGATCGGCGTCCCGGTAGAGTCAAGCAGATAAGCCAGAGCCTCGCGCGGAACCTTGCGGCGGTCACAGATCGGCCGCATGCAGGTTCCGACTGTCAGCATGTTGAGATAGTCGTCCACGAAAATCACGGCACCCAGGATAAAAGTCCCCAGCAGTGCGCCGCGTCCTGTTTTGCAGAGACGTTCCCCGATGTGGATAAAGCCGCTCGTTCCCTCAGATTCCCGCAGCAGCGCGATCAGGCTTCCGAACAGCCCGCACACCAGAATGACCCACTGATTTTCCGGATCCGAGAGGGCCTCAAGCAATATTTCCATCCACGGAAGGAAAAAGCCTGTACCGTGCATAATGATACAGGCGATCACGGAACCGGCCATCAGCGATTCAAAAGATTTTCTCGTCACAATCGCCGTCACAATGATAAAAACGATCGGGATCAGTGTCAGCGCTCCATATTCCATAGCTGTTACCTCATCAAAAAAACCGTCAGCACGCAGCTAATCACAGAATAAAAGAAAAGAATATTTCGTGCAACAAAAACCGTTTTTTATAAAGCAAAATGATCAGACTTATACCGGAACGGAAGTGACGGAAAATTCCGATGATGCCCTCTTTTACACAACCGATTCCCTCATTGCGATCGGCGGTCCCGGAATACGACAACGACACCTACAAGACCTATAATATTTCCATTGCAGAATAATAAGCCGGAATACAAATAAGTTTTCACAGAAGAAGTTTTCGCAGATTTCAGATAAGATTCCCGCTGCAGAATAAAAACTTGACAATCCTGAATAATCATACTAAATTATTGTGCGTAATTTTTTTACACACTAATCATTATTACAGGAGGCGCATATTATGGCCAGAGTTACCAAAAAAGACGCTGCAGCTGCTCCCACAGCGGCAGAGAAGAAAGTTGTCAAGAAAACCCCTGCAGCAAAACCCCGCAAGAAAAAAGTGGTTCCGAATTTCGTGATCCAGTCCTCTGCTGACCAGAGCACTACATACGATGCTGTTATCGAGAAAGTAAAAGCTGCTTTTGACGGCGAAGTCACTTCTGTTGATATCTATGTCAAGGCTGAAGAAGGCAAGGCATACTATGTGATCAACGGCGACGTGACAGGTGCTGTCGATCTGTTCTGATCTTTCATCAATGCAGCAATGACATAAAAGTACAACAATATCATAAAGACCGCAGCGGCATGATCCCTCTGACAGGAATCATACCGCTGCTTTTTTATTCTACATTTTATCCTCTCATTGACTCTCAATGACTTCCATTGACTCTCAGTCACTTCCAATGACGCACATTGATGCTCATTTACTCTAATTGACGCTCGCTGGCACCCATCCTCGAGATGCACTGCGCAGCCCTTGCGCGCCCTCTTTCCGCACAGGCCATGATCTCCTCACCCCGCAGCAGGCCGGACAGAAATCCCGCGACAAAGTTGTCACCTGCGCCGGTCGAATCCACGACCTCGACAGGGAGGGCAGGAAGATGCCGGAAGCCTTCCGCGTTATTGATATAGCAGCCGTCCGCACCTGCCTTAATGATCACATTTTTCATCCCGCAGCTGAGGAAATACTCTGTCATTTTGCGGAAATGCTCTTCTGTGTTTCCGCCATCCTCATCGATCCCGGAATGATAAGCCGCCTCTTTTTCATTCGGGAAGAAATAGTCAACGAGCGGCCATACATCCGCCAGTTCCTCCATTTTCAGCTCCCGGAAGGTCGGAAGCTTTGTATCCACACTGATCAGCGCCCCTGCCTCTTTGGCCGCGTGCATAAGCCTGCGGACCTCCTCCGCCTGGTCGAGCGGAGCACGGAACAGGCTGGCGAAAGACACAATGCGTGCGCCCCTGATCTGCGGCATTCCGGGATCGGGCAGGTACCCTTCCAGCATCGTCGCCCTGCTGTTGATGGAGTGTCGTCCGCCGTCCTGATGCACCACCAGCTGAGCAATCGGTGTGGTGAGGGATTCCATAACGGTGATCCCCGAAGTGTCTACGCCCCGGTTGGCCAGCTCTGAACGGAGCAGATTTCCCGCGAGATCTGTTCCGACACCGCAGGCGATCGCAGACTTGTGCCCCATATCCGCCAGGGCAATCGACTCATTGACCGCATCTCCGCCGATGTGGAGCTCGATCTTCTCCGCCCGGAAGACATTCTCCCGATGCTTATCCGCCTCCTGGCCGCGTGTGATACAATCGATCACCGCCTGCCCGATGCAAAGCACATCGCAGTTTTTGCTTTCATTTATTTTATTTGCCTTGTTTGTATTCTCTGTCATTTTTTTCTCCCGCCGTATATTCAGGCATCCATCGGGGACAGGGGAGACAGGGGACGGTTCTTTGTCTCCTCGGGGGGAGGAGACAAAGAACCGTCCCCTGTCTCCCCTTCCCTGTCTCCCCGGTCTGTACTGTAATTTCATTTTAATTCGTGATAAAGGAAGCGTCAACGGGCCATGGCACTCGCAGGATAATGATGATAGAATTATTGCAAGTAATCAAAAGGCAGGAGGCAAAAGTGCCTCAGACACCTGCCCGGCAAGTGCTGCCGCGAAAGAATGCCCCGCATCAGAGGTATGTATGAAAGAACGTATCTACAGGATCCGCGCAGGGATCCCGCACACAATTGCATTATTATCGGATCTTCACGGCAAAGACGGGCGTGATGCTCTGGAAATACTCAGACGACGCCGGCCGTCCCTGATCGCGGTGACCGGGGATCTGTTTTTAGGATACAAAACGAAGGAAGGCGACGATCTGGCCGATCTGCAGCCGGCAGTACTTCCTTTTATCCGGGGCTGTGCAGAACTGGCACCGACTTACATTTCTCTGGGGAATCACGAATGGACAGCCAGTCCCGCCGACTACCAGGCATTGAAATCTGCAGGAGCTGTGCTCCTCGACAACGAATGGGCACGTGATCAGGAGACAGGTCTTCTGATGGGAGGCCTCACCTCCGCCATGGTGATGGATTACCGCAGGTTTCGCCGAAAACACGCCCCTGACATCCCATATCCGGATGATAAGCGCCACATCGACGGCCTCATTCTGCACCCTTCCACAAGATGGCTCCGGGCATTTGAGGAGCAGGAAGGCTATAAAATACTGCTCTGCCATCACCCGGAGTATTGGAGTCTGCGGACACCCATGCTCAAGGATCATCCAATCGACCTCGTTCTGTCCGGCCATGCCCACGGCGGACAGATCCGACTGTTCGGGCGCGGCCTCTATTCGCCCGGCCAGGGGATCCTGCCCCGCTATACCGGCGGCGTTTTCAGAGGCCCGCACGGAAGTCTGGTCATCTCCAGGGGACTTTCAAATACTGCTCCCCGTCCGATCCCCCGGCTCTTCAATCCGCGGGAAGTTGTCATGATCGATCTGCACTGAAATACGCACAGGCATTTTGTTTTTACCTTAAAAGAAGTAAAAAAACCTCTTTTCATTTCTTTTGAGTTTCGTTAAACTTATGACAGATTGAAGGGTTTTGCTTACTTTTGATGTGTTCCATGGATCCTGATCCCGGTTCTTTAATACCGGTCATTCGGATCATGACAAAGATCAGTATTATTCAGAAATGAAACTCAGCCAACAGAAAGGGCAAGTGCATGAAGGCAGGGGAAAGAAGAGAAAAACTCAAGAAAATTCTCACACAGTCCGCTGTCCCGGTCTCGGGGTCAGCGCTTGCAAAAATGCTGTCCGTGAGCAGGCAGATCATTGTCACAGATATTGCCATCCTGCGTGCAGAGGGCTTTGAAATCATTTCTACCAGCCAGGGTTACATGACTCCTGAGATAAAGCAGTGCAAACGCATTTTTAAGGTCCATCACACCCGCGAGGAGTGCGAGACCGAGCTGAATCTGTTTGTGGACTGCGGTGCAGTTGTCAAAGATGTCTTTGTGAGCCACAGGGCCTACGGCCTTCTCCGCGGGGAACTGGACATCCGCTCCAGGCTGGATGTTCAGGAATTTCTGGAATCCATCCGCAGCGGAAAATCCACACTGCTCTCCTCCACCACGGAAGGCTATCACTACCACACCCTGCTCGCTCCGTCTGAAAAAGTCCTGGATATGATAGAAAACCGCCTCTGGGAAATGGGTTTTCTGGCAAAGACCCTGGACTACGAGCCTGAGGAACTGAAAGAAAACATCCAGGAACGCCGGACTCCCTCTGAGAATGACAGCCCCGGGGCTGAGCAGCCCGAATAGGGGGCGTGACAAAAACTTCCTGAAAAAAACAGTGAAAAGATCTCCGCACAGCAGCGGTTCTTTTCACTGTTTTTGTATTACTGGGTAATTTTCCAGACCTGCGCCTCATAAGGACGGAGCGGAGCACAGATCTCCGCCGTCTTCGACAGATGTTTTTTCCCCTTTTCATTCGCACAGGAGTCCCTCTGCCCGCCCTTGCAGCCTGCCCGGGGATAATTGGCCAGCAGAAGCTCCGCATTTTTCCCCGCTGCAGCTTTACGGGAAAGACTGCGGGGAAGCTTCCAGGAAAGGGACTTGTCCGAGAAGGAACAGACCACAAGAATGATCTCCCCCTTATACCGGCGCTCATACATAAAAAGTTTGGGATGCCTGCGGCAGTATTCGCGATAGGTGCCCCAAAGCAGCGTCTCTTCCGACTTTCGAAGCGCAAGACAGCTGCGGTAGAAGTTCAGGACACTGCAGGGCTTTTTTTCCTGGTCCTGTGCATTGATCTTCACATAATTCGGATTGATCGTAAACCAGGGTGTCCCGCTTGTAAAACCGGCTCCGGGGCCGCCGTTCCACTGGACCGGCGTGCGGGCGGAATCCCGGGTGGAGATCTGTATCCGGCGCAGCCTTTTCTCGATCGGTTCCCTGAGATGAAACGTGTTGTAGGCGTTTTTTGAGGCCACATCCAGATACTGGTCGATGGAATCCAGGGCAATATTGGTCATACCCAGCTCCTGGCCCTGATAGAGAAAAGGAGTTCCCCTCTGGAAAATATAGGAGGCTGCAAGCATGGTCGCGGAAGCCCTCCAGAAACGAAGATTTCCGTAGCGGCTGACCACCCGCGGATGATCGTGGTTCTCCAGATACAGTGCATTCCAGGCCATGCAGGCAGTGCCCTTTTGGCCGTCCCTCTTTCCCTGCAGGCCGTATTCCCATCTGGAGAATGCGCGCTTGAGCTTGCCGAGGCGGAATCCGTGATAGACATACTCTGTCATGAAGCAGTCCGCCATCATGGTATCAAACTGGATCAGCATGTCCAGCACGCGATCCTTTCCCGCAATATAGGAAAGGGCTTTTTTCACCCCGGTAAAAGGAGCCTCGCCGATCTGGACTGCGCCGTATTCCAGGGCGACCTCCCGGAATTCCTGCAGATACCTGTGCAGGTTGGGACCGTCCTTATAGAAGGGGAGACCGTTGATGGCCGGCAGAAAAGGCAGACCGTCCGGCAGCCGGGGATCCTTGGAAATAAAATTGATGACATCCTCCCGGAATCCGTCAACGCCCAGATCCAGCCAGAAGCGCATGATACTTTTTACTTCCTCGCGCACTTTCGGATTATCCATGTTCAGATCCGGCTGCTTGCGCGCGAAAATATGCAGGTAATACTGTCCCCGCTGCTCGTTGTACTCCCAGGCCAGACCCTCAAACTGGCTGAACCAGTTGTTGGGGGGTGTCCTTTTCTTTTCCGCACCCAGGGGGTCACGCCAGATGTAATAGTCGCTGTAAGGATTGTCCTTCCCTTTGCAGCTCTCAATAAACCAGGGGTGTTCGTCGGAAGTATGATTGATGACCAGGTCCAACAGCACTTTAAGACCTAATCCATGAGCCCGGTCCAACACCTTCCGGAACTGCTCCAGCGTCCCATAGTCCGGATGGATATTTTTGTAATCGGAAATGTCATAGCCGTAATCCGCATTGGGCGACGGAAAGATGGGGCTGAACCAGATCCCGTCCACCCCCAGGGATTTGATATAGTCAAGTTTTTCATAGACTCCGTACAGATCTCCGATCCCGTCTCCGTTCCCGTCGCAGAAGCTCCGGATCCAGATCTGGTAAAAAGACATTTTTCTGAAATCGAACTGCTTTTTCTTCATCACCTTGTCCGTTTTTTCACCCGGCTGTCAGCCTGCTATACATCTTTATTGTTTTTTCCTGTCAGTTCTTTTGCGGCGCGCTTTATGTCTCTCCTGAATTCTCTGGCGTCTTCACGCATTTCTTCTGCCGCTGTCTGCATATCCTCACGTATCCACTGTACACCTGTGCGCGCCTTCTGTGTTCCGCTCTCCATTCCTTCACGCATCTTCTGTACACCGGTCTCCATCCCGGTGCGCATCTCACTCCAGACACTGTTCCAGAACTGCTCGGAGCTGTCCACACTTTCCTGGAAATTCTCCATCATACCGACCGCTGATTCCCTGAAGTCTCCCATGAGCTCATGCCCGAACCGGCGGAGTCTGTCCTGGTTTTCCATTCCGCGGGCTGCCAGGCTGACCAGGTGGTCTGTCCTCTGTTTTCTGTGGTGCGGCATCATACCGATCTTCTTTTCGGCGAGCACGAACTGATAGCGCTCGTAGGCCTTTGCGACACATTCCTGCCAGGAGAGATAGATCTCATCCATGGCGTGCTGACCTGCCTCATGAAGATAGTCAAGATCTTTGCTGACCTGCAGGAGCAGGGCTGCCATTGACTCCGCATTCTCATCGATCAAAAAACCGTTCTGCCCGTCAGTGATGCCCTCTGCGGCACAGGAATCCCGGATCAGGACACTTGCAAGCCCGCAGGCAGCCGCCTCGCGGACGACCAGACCGTTTGTGTCAAAGGTTGAGGGAAAGAGGAAGAGATCAGCCCGCGTATTCCATGCGCGCAGCTCATTGCGGTCATAAACCGGTCCTGTGAAAATACACTTATCCGGGGAGCTTCCCCCCATCAGGCCCAGTTGTCTGGCCCGATCTTCCAGCAGCTCTTTGTCCGGCCCTTTCCCCACGAAGACCATACGGAAATCCATCCCTTTGTCAGCCAGGATCTTCATGGCATCCAGAATGATCGGCAGTCCTTTATAGGTCATCATCCTGCCCACAAAGAGGAAGACCGGCACATCTGCAGGCAGATCATAGTCTTCAGTCACCCTTGCGACAGTTTCCTCGTCCACCTGTCCCCGGGCAAAATCGACTCCGTTGTTCATGACAATATATCGACCCTGAAAACCCAGTGCTTTCAGACTCTCTCCCGCGCCGCGGCTGACCACCCAGATGTCATCACAGGCCTCGATATTGCCCACCATAGCTTTGATCCCTTCACGTGCGATGGATTCCAGCTTTACTGCCCGGCGGATATCGATATCATACTTGGTGTGATAAGTAAAAATAATCGGTGCACCGGTCTGTTCCCGCAGAAGCCTTGCCATCACAGTGGCCGTGGAAGGGCAGTGTGAATGGATAATGTCGGGCATAAAAGCCGCCATCTCCGACACTGCTTTCCCTGCAAGAGGGTTCCCCGCCCTATATCCGTTTGTCACCGCTGTCGTGTCAAAACTGGGATATGCCACGACCTTATAGGGATAGGAACTGTAGTCCGTTCCGGGATACTCCGGCGTTCCGACCATGATCTCCGCATTATAATCCCGCATCATATAGTCTGCATAATTCATCATCACATTGACGACACCGTCGATCACCGGCGGGAAGGCATCGTTCAACAAGCATACTTTCATGTAATACTCCTTTTTATTGTCTATATATACAGTGTAAAAATCTCCGGATATCATCGATTACCGGACACATCCCGTATTCTGCCGGGATCTTCCCATTACATTTTCCGGATCATACATGCGATCGAAAACATCATGCGTTCCCTCGAGTCCTCCAGATTGGAACTGAGAAGCTTTTTGATGTTGGACATGCGGTAGAGGATCGTGTTTCTGTGAATATATAATTCATCTGCCATTGCCTTGATGCTGCCGCTGTTTTTCAGATAAGATTCCAGTGTTTCCATGTATCCGCCTCCATGCCGGGTGTCATATTCCAGCAGCGGCATGAGCAGATCATCCGACAGACTCTTCAGAAGCTGCGGATCATCCACCATATACAGCAGACGGTATAAACCCATTTTATCAAAAAACTGAACAGCGACATTGGCATTTACAGCCATTGTTACTGCCGCCCTGGCACGCCGGAAAGCAATACGCAGGCTGGAAATATCCATCACCTGATCACTGACCCCGACCCAGACCCGGCGGTCCGGCATCTTTCTGGCTGCCCGTTCCGCAAAAGCTTCCATCACATCTGCGCATTCCTTCGGTTTCATATCGTTCATGACGATCACAAAATACCCGTCATAATAGAAAAAATGCCCGTTGTGAGTCAGATTTGTCAGGTAGAGCTGCATCCTGTAGGCAATCCGCTTGCGCTCCACAGTGTCCATTGAGTCCAGATCTCCTGTGGTGATCAGCGCTGTCTGAAAGTTTCCGTCCAGATCAAAGTAGGGAAGCAGATCCTTCTCATACAAATCCCTGGATCCCGGGCTTTCAATCGCCCGGATCAGGGCACCGGAAATCTGTTCATCTGTCGAGGACTGCAGGAAGATCCGGACGCTCATATCCTTGATCATGTCCACCAGGTAAACTTCCCAGGGAACTGTGAGCAGAGGCAGGTCATATTGGTCGCACAGTTTCCTGACCCCCTCCGGGATCTCCCGTATGTAATAACCCGTATTGATCACAAGCCCGGCGGCATTGTGCCAGGACAGTTCCCTCACCAGATCCAGCATCTTGTCCACTGTCAGAAAGCCGAGACCTGTAGTCACCGCCAGTTCTTTGCCGCTGAAATTCTGTATGATCGTCAGATCCTCCAGCATCAGGAGCCAGCTGATGGAATTCGACCAGCCTTTCTCACCCGCCACCAGCTTCATCTGATATTTATCCGCCGAGACAAGCAGCATATCCTCTATGGTAAATCCCATGACAGCACCTTTCCTATCTTACCGGGCAAAAATTGTGTCCGGAGCACAAAAATATCCGTATATATTTTGTATATCAGCCTATAGAATTCTATTTTTTCTATGATATCATGTTCTTATAAAACAAAACAGAGCAATTAACAAAAAGGTATCCGATAAGAATTACGACCTGCCGCCCTATTGCCGGACCGAGTGCCGGACGAGGCAGACTGATCGCAGAATTTTATAAAAAACTCATTCACTCCTCGCGCCGGACCGAGAACCGGACAGGGAATTAACTATTAATATACTGATACAAAAGAGTACAAAGCATACAAAAGAGTACAAAGCATAGAATACACCCGATGGCATCCGCTCCGGACCGAGTGCCGGACAGACAGCGAGTCATTTTAGATAAACAAAACAAAAATATGACTTATCAAAATAAAACAAGGCGCAGCCGCTTCCGATTATTTCGTGCAGAGACACGAGAGACCGGGAAGCGGCTGCTTTTTTATGCACCTGATCTTTGTCAATTGTATGCACCCCTTTCAATGGGATGTTCGGAAAAGATTATCTTTTATCACAAGGGGCTTTGAATTTTGCGCCCGGCAGGATCCTCTCTGCGGATCACTCCAAGCAGGAGAGATACCGACACTGCCATCATGATCATCTCCGTCACAGGCTGTGCCCAGATCATGCCGCCGAAACCGAACAGACGGTTCAGGAGCAGAAGAAGCGGAATGTACAGGAAGAACTGCCGCACCAGCGTGATGGCAAAGGCATACTGGGGCTTGCCCATGGCCTGAAAGGACATACGGCTCATGGAGACTGCCCCGACGAAAGGCAGGATGCACATGATCGTTCTAAGCACACGGCTTCCTGTGGCGATGACCTCAGGTGAGTCGGTGAAAATCCCGATCAGCTGCGGGGCAAAAATGCCGTAGGCCGCCATGACACAGAGCTCTGTTCCGCTGACTACCAAAAGCCCGGCGCGGAGCACATCTTTCATCCGCCTGTAGTTGGCTGCACCGTAGTTATATCCCATGATCGGCTGAGTTCCCGCAGCAAATCCCTGATAAATATAATTGCCCAGGGACAGGATCTTCTGGGCGATCCCCATGGCAGCAACCGTCAGTTCACCATATGCCACCGCGAGATTATTATTCACAATATAAGCTGCCGAAGTCAGAAGGGTCTCCAGGGTTGCCGGCACTCCGACCCAGAATATTTCCCGCAGAATTTCCCCGGTCGGCTTTATATAACGGAGGGAAGGGGTCAGCAGTGACTTTCCCTTCCCATACATCCACAGAGAGACGCACATTCCGGCTGCGTTGCCCAGGATCGTTGCGATCGCGGCGCCCCGGATCTGCATGCCAAGCGTAAAGATAAACAGCGGATCCAGAACAATGTTGACAAGAGTCCCGACGATCATTCCTGCGACAGAATGCTTTACCGACCCCTCACTCCTCAGAAGCTGGCCGAAGGTATAGTTTCCCATGGTAAAGATGCTGCCAAGCAGAATGACCTGCACATACTGCAGCGTGTATTCAAAAGTATTGCTCCGGGCTCCCAGCCCCCGCACGATGGCGGTAAGAAAGACCATGCCGACAGCTGTCACAAGCAGACTGTTAAAGACAGTGAGCTCGAAACCGACCGTAAGCGTATGCCTTGCCTTTGCAGTATCTTTTGCTCCCAGGCTTCTGGCAATCAGGGAGGATGCCCCCGTACCCACCATGTTGGAGATCGCAATGGAGATCATCATGACAGGATAGGCCAGATTGACCGCAGCCAGCTGATAATCGTCACGCATCAATCCGATAAAAAAGGTGTCCACCAGGTTATATAGCACCATGATGAACATGCCCGCGATCAGGGGAAGGCCAAGCTTTACGACAGCCAGTGCAGGTCTCTCCTGACTTAGGATATAAATCCGCCTGTCTTTTTTCTGATCCTTCTCCTGTCCGCACTCTTCTATCCCATCTATTTTTTCTTCTTTATTGTCTGTATTATTAGTCATCATGCTCAGTTATTATTTTCTGTTTCTGCCATTTCCTTCAAGTTGGTTTTGTCTTTCATGGCGGATCGTTTTTCACCGTTCGTCCCAGAGAGTCTGTCTTCAAGACCCGCCTGCAGGTCTTACGTGCCGGGCCATTCCAAACGCATGGATGTATTATCACGCTCCGGTCCGGAAAATTCAATTCTATTGTTGCCAGATATTTAAAAACATTGTAAATTTAAAGCAATTTATCAAATTCATACTAAATCTATCTCTATAAATGATTTAAAAATGCAAGGTGCCTTTCATGAAAGTTACCATCAAAAAGATTGCCGAGATTGCAGGGGTTCATCCTGCCACTGTAGATAAGGTACTGCACAACCGTCCCGGTGTGAGCGATGAAGTGCGGGAACGGATCCGCAAGCTGATCGACGAATTCGGCTACAAGCCCAACCCCGCCGGCCGTGTACTTCAAAAGCAGGGAAAAGAGTTTGTGATCGCCGCTATCCTTGTTAAAGTAGATGCTCTCCCCTACATCAAAGAAGGGATTGAAAAAGGAATACGTGAGCAGACCGGCCTGGATATTACTGTTCACTGGTATCTGTCCTCCTACAGTGACGCCGGACAGCAGGCACAGTTCATTGACAAAGCAGTTGAAGAAAAGGCAGACGGGATCATCCTGAGCCCGATCAACTCAAATCGCGTTCGTGAAGCGATCAACCGCGCTGCAGCTGCCGGAATCCCCCTGGTCAACACCAACTCCGACATCGATGGAACGCAGCGCCTGTGCTATGTAGGTCAGGACGGCAGGCGGGCCAGCAGAGTCGCCGGAAGGACCATGGGAAACCTGCTGGGCGGAAGCGGACGGATCGCGATCATTTCCAGTGCCATCGCATCAGAAAATAATTCCTATTTTGTCAAAGTCCGTGAGGAAGGCTTTCGTAATTTTCTCAGGGAAGCTTTCCCTGCTGTTGAGATCGTCGCTTCCGTAGAAAGCTTTGAGGACCCCGAGATCACCTACCGGGAAACATACAGCCTCCTGAAAAAATACCCCGACCTCGACGGCCTCTATATCACCTGCGGCGGCGTCGGCCAGGTGGGAAGAGCCATCCGCGAATGCAGCAGAGAGAATATGAAGGTCCTCTCTTTTGAAACATATCCGGAAATCCTCGATCTGATGCAGGAGGATATCATCGACTGTACCATTGACAGCGAACTGGAACGCCAGGGCGAGATTCCTGTTCAGATCATCATGGATGAATTGGTCCTGAAGAAACATCCGAATGAGGATAATATTTTTACAGATATCAGAATCCTCATCAAAGAGTGCCTGTTCTGAATCCTCAGCGATCCGGACGGTGCTTCCATATAGCCGGTCAGTATTTTGCCGGTCAGCCCGCCGGCATGACGAATTTTCCGACAATTAAGTAGTATTTAAACAATAAACACATTAAAAAGATAAGACTAATAAGATTATGCTGCTTCATACAAATATCAACACAGACGAGGAACAGAAGGAAATCCTCCCCATTGCAAAAGAATCCTTCCCCTATTTATGCAGCACCACCAGGCTTGACTGCAACCCGGACAAGTCCATTCCCTGGCACTGGCACAATATGTTTGAGATCAACTATGTCGTCAAGGGTGAGCTCTCGCTTCAGACCCCGAACGAAACACATATTGTCACTGCCGGCGAGATCGATTTTATCAACAACGGCGTTCTGCACTCCTGCACGGCCATCGGTACTACACCCTGCGAGTACAATACGATCCAGTTTGACATGCACTTTCTGTCCGGAATGTACAACAGCATCTACGAGGAAAAATATATCCTCCCCGTCATGAGGAGCAGTGCACTCCCCTTCTGGCATGTAAAGCCTGACTCCATGCTGCATCTGAAAATGGTCGAAACCGTACTCCGCACGGTGGAGCTCAGCCGCGAGGAGCCCTTTGGCTACGAGTTTGATCTGCGCAGCCGCCTCAGCGATTTCTGGAAGATGCTCATGCAGGATACCGAGGCTGTGCGGTCTCAGGCCTCGGAGATCGTCAGGAGCAACACAGCTGACACAGAGCGCCTCAAGCTGATGACGCAGTTTATCAAGGATCACTGCGGCGAGAAGCTCACCCTGGAGGATATTGCCGCAGCTGCGGATATCAGCACCCGTGAGTGCACACGCTGCTTTGCCCGCTGCATCAATACATCGCCCATCGTTTATCTCACACAGACCCGCCTGTCCATGGCGGCCGACCTTTTGGCCGACAGTGCCAAGAGCATCATCGAGATCAGCGAAGAGTGCGGCTTCAGCTCCCCGAGCTACTTCGGCAAAGTTTTCCGCGAGGCCATGGGCTGTACCCCCAAGGAATACCGCGACAAGGACGTCGGCGGAAGCCAGCCCTGGTACTACTCCACCCAGTTCAGCAAAATCGTGCGTCCCCCGCACAGATAAACAGCATATTCCGCATTTGAAGGAATCTCTGTAGACATGTGATCTGCAGACAAACACATACAAATAAGTTGGATTGGAAATATCCTGCAGAACATATCGTACAAACAAAAAAGCTTTCGGCTCACAGATCACAGCCGAAAGCTTTTTCTATCATCATGCATTAACCTGTCAGTTTATAGCTGTCAGGAAACACCTTCGATCACCTTCCCGATTTCCCCAAGAGAAATCAATTTCCGCCCCTTTGCCTGCTTCTCTGTCTCCGCAGTCTCCTCATGCCCTTTTCTGCGGTCTCCCTGGCGCACACAGACGCCGTCCGGATCCACCTCCGCCAGAAGGTCCATGCGCCGGATCTGCAGGGCGTCTTCCGGCATTTCGAAGCCTATCCTGCCAAATGCCTCCCCGATCAGCTGCTCAGGACGCAGATTTTGTCCGACACGGGAGCAGACACACATCCGGATATGATTGTTATCCGCAATGGAAAATGAATAAATCAGAGGTTTCATGTCCAGTGTCCGGAAGCCTTTTTTCGTCTCCTTTGTCCAGGAAATCTCCTCCTGACCGACAAAATCTGTCAGAATCTCCTGCCAGTTATCAGGCGGTCTATAGCTGTCCCTGAAACACACATCGTATTCCGCTGCAGCAACGACAGACATGGCCTTCTCGGGCTTTTTGGCCGTCCCTCCGCCCTCTGGAACGATCTCGCCGACCTGTCTGAAGTCCAGAATCTCAAGTCCTTCCGGCATCATGGGACGAAGCTGCTCCAGCGCGTGCTCCGTGCTGACCGGCCTTCCCAGCTCGAGATCCACATACTCGCCGCCGCTCTCCAGGCCAAGTCCCAGCGGCATCGCCGTGGACATGATCATGCGCGGCGTAATGCCGTCCGAATAATGCACATCGATGTCCGTGCGCCGCAGACATTTCTGCAAAAAGCGCATCAGCTCCAGATGTCCGATATACTTCATGGGCCCGTATTTAGCCAGGCGCATCCGGGCACGGATACAGATTTCCTCTGACGGATCCGAAAAATCTGCAGGCTTCTTCACAGCCTTCTCCGCAGCTGCTGCATGAAGCTCTGCGGCCCTCTCCGCTGCCTCTGAATGGAGCTCTGCCGCCTTCTCTGCCTCCTCTGCAGGGAGCTCTGCAGCCTTTTCTGAGCCCTTCTCTGCGCTCTCTTTTTCTTCTATCTTATCAGATGCCTTTTTTCGCAGACATACTCCGCAGCCGTATTCCGCCGCACCGCAGCCGCTGCAGGCCTCCC
This sequence comes from uncultured Lachnospiraceae bacterium, assembly GCA_902780385.1. Lineage (GTDB taxonomy): Bacteria > Bacillota > Clostridia > Lachnospirales > Lachnospiraceae > CAG-791. Next base: position 6,040 of record CACZFF010000008.1, on the reverse strand, counting down.
GGCAGTTGGGGGTGAGGACAGCCGCGTGTGCCTTCTCCCACTCCTTCCAGAGGAAGTCCCGGCGCACTCCGACGTCGATGAAATCCCAGGGCAGGATCTCGTCTTTTGTCCGCTCCCGCAGGGCATAGAAGTCCACATCCATGCCTATATTGGCAGCTGCCTGCTCCCAACGGGCATAGTCCCAGCTATCCAGCCAGCAGTCAAACAATGCTCCCAGCCGGTAGGCTTCCTGAATGAGGTCCGCTGTGCGGCGGTCACCCCGGGCCAGGATACCCTCCAGGAAGATCATCCTCGAATCATGCCAGCTGTAGCGGATACTGCGGTGATTGTGAGCCGCATAGATCGCGTGGTTGACTGTCGCCGCAAATCCGAGGTAATCCCCGGAATGATACATGGGAGCCCACTGGAAGGGCGTGAAGGGCTTGGGAACAAAGAAAGAAGTGCTCACCGTAATCTGACAGCGGCCGTTCCTCTTCTCTTTAGGCACCTCTTCATAATAGGCGGCGGAGATCTTATTTGCCAGGTCGGAAATTGCGACGCGGTCCTCCTCTGTCTCCGTGGGAAGTCCCAGCATGAAATAGAGCTTGACCTTGTTCCATCCTCCCCGGAAGGCTTCCCTTGCGCCGTTCAGGATCTCCTCTTCCGTGATCCCCTTGTTGATGACATCGCGCAGCCTCTGCGAACCTGCCTCCGGCGCAAAAGTCAGACTGCTCCTGCGCACATCCTGCACCCGGGCCATAAGGTCCAGGGAAAAGGCATCGATCCTGAGGGAAGGCACCTGGAGCTTGACCCGGTCCTCTTCCCGATGATCTGAAATATAATCGACGATCTCGTGGATGCAGGAATAATCACTGGAGCTCAGAGAACTCAGCAGTATGTCATCCTGCCCCGTGCTGTCCAGCATCAGATCCGCGTACTTCTTCACAGTGGAGAGATCCCGCTCCCGGTTGGGACGGTAAATCATTCCCGCCTGACAGAAACGGCAGCCGCGGATGCACCCGCGCTGCAGCTCCACCGCCACACGATCCTGAGTCACCGTAATAAAAGGAATCAGAGGCCTGGTCGGGTAAGGAGCCTGCTTTTTGTCATCCAGATCAGTCACCACCTGCCTGCGGACACGAGCCGGGGCGGATTCTTCCCTGTAAAAAAATGAAGAGCTGACACCATATTTTTTCGGTACAAAGGACGCAATGGTCCCGTCCTCTTTATATGTCACCTCATACAGCGAAGGCACATAAATTCCCGGCACCTGCGACGCAGCACACAAGAATGCTTCCCGGCTCTCCCCTTTTTCTTTCATTGAACGATACAGATTCAGCAGCCGGTCGTAAGAGGTCTCACCCTCTCCGATATAAAACATATCAAAAAATCGAGCCATGGGTTCCGGATTATAGGCACAGGGGCCTCCCCCGATCACGATCGGATCATTCTCCGTCCTTTCCGCTGCATTCAGAGGAATTCCTGATAAATCCAGAACCTGCAAAACATTCGCATAACAGAGCTCAAACTGAAGGGTAAAGCCCAGAAAATCAAAATCCTTTACCGGATCCTGTGATTCCAGCGCAAACAGCGGGATCCCATGTTCCCGCATCAGCTGATCCATATCCGTCCAGGGAGAAAAGACCCTCTCGCACCAGGTATCCTCTCTTTGGTTGAAGAGCTCATAGAGAATCTGAATTCCCAAATGAGACATTCCTATTTCATAGACATCCGGAAAGCACATGGCAAAGCGGACAGGAATATTCCTGTCTTTATAGACTGCATGCATTTCATTTCCCAGATACCGCGCAGGTTTCTGCACCTGCAGTAAAAGCTCATCCGGCAGAGCAAGTTTTCTCATAAAGAATCGTATCCTTCTATCTTTTTTACCTTTGTGAAATGAGACATGGGGGACGGTTCCGAAAAACTCATTGTGTACAATGAGTTTTTCGGAACCGTCCCTATTGACTCATTAAGAAACGTAAAGCAGCCGGCAGTCACTTTCAACGTGACTGCCGGCCGCTGTTTACTCGTTATTGAATATTATAAGAGGTACATTTCTTTTTTGCAATCAGCACACCCTTTTCACAAATGCACGTGTAAAGATCAGACGCGTGCGATCATATCGCCATAGCGCTCTTTCTCTTCTGCGATGAATGCATGAACTTCCTCGGGAGTAGGAAGAGCATCGGAGCAGTTGTTTGCGCGGACCATCATGGAAGCCTCTGCAGAACCGAACTCGAGGCAGTCGATGATCTCCCAGTTATGGAAGAGGCCATACAGGAAACCGGAAGCATAGCCGTCGCCGCCGCCGAAGCCCTTGCGTGCCTGTACAGGGAAAGGACGGATGGAGAACTTCTGGCCATCACGAGTATAAGCAGTGGAGCCCTGCATGCCGTGCTTGATAACGACGATTCTTGCGTGGTAGCTGTGCCACATCTTTGCGCTCTCTTCGTCAGACAGACCGGGCATGAGCTCTCTCTCAGTCAGGTCAAACTCTTCTCTGGAACCGAGGATAACGGTGGACTCCTTGGCTACCATGGAGCAGTAGATGGAGATCTCATCGAAGTTCTTCCAGTTGTAGTTTCTGTAGTCGATATCGAAGATGATCTTTGTGCCGACTCTTCTGGCCAGCATAACAGCCTTGAGGGCAGCCTCTCTGGAGGGGCTCTCTGCAAGTGCGGTACCGGAGATCAGGATCGCCTTGGCCTGTTTGATATACTCTTCCTTGATATCATCAACGGAGAGCTGAAGGTCAGCAACGCGGTTACGATACATCAGAATGCTGCTCTCGATGGGAGACTTCATCTCTGTGAATGTCAGACCAAGCTTCTCACCGTTGGTGCATCTGGAGATGTTGGAGGTGTCAATACCCTGCTCATTGAAATAATCAACAACGAAATCACCGAACTGATCATCGGAAACCTTGCCGATGAAACCGGCCTTCATGCCGTGGTGTGTGATACCGACAGCGATGTTTGCAGGAGAACCGCCGACAAATTTTTCAAAATAGTGAACCTTTTTCAGAGGCTTGAAATCCTCTTTCACATCATCGCTGTAAGCGGGATTGAAGTCGATGCCGATTCTGCCGAGCAGGATCAGATCATATTTTCTGGACTCATCAAAATCAATGTAATTCATTTTACCCCTCCAATGAATTTCGCATTTCCGCGTGCTTTTTTGCGTGCATTTGTTGTTCGTTCCTTGTGCTTTTATAGTAGCACGCAGGCATTTCGCGTGCAAGTTATTTTTTGTATTTTCTCCACTTTCTCTGTTATGCACAATTTATTGTATCTGTTTTTGTGCGTTTTTGCAAGAGATGCTATGAGATACGTATATAATTGGAGGAACAAATAGTACGAATCCAAATTATTATCAACTCATCCCGGTGCTGCTGAATTACGGGATCTTTTTGCAGCGCTCCATCACCTGCTCTAAGGACCGGACACCGTCTGTCGCGCCGACCTGCTCGACTGAGCAGGAAGCCGCTGCGCAGCCGAACCGTGCGCAATCCCTTATACTTCTGCCCTCAATAAGCCCCGCAATAAAGCCGGCCGCAAATGTGTCGCCCGCACCGGTAGTATCTACACATGTGATTCCCGGAACAGCGTACACATGCGTAATCCCCTCTTTCGTTCCGACCAGACATCCATCCTTGCCGATCTTGACGACAGCCGTCTTTACACCTGCATCCACCAGCATCTGAACGTTTTTATAAGGGTCTTTTTCCCCGGTCAGGAGGAAGATTTCCTCATCGTTGGGAACAAAGAAATCCATATAAGGAAAAAGGACTTTCAGATCATCAAAAGTCTCGCCGTTTTTAGGGCGCGTGACATCAGACATCAGAGTTTTACCTGCTGCTTTAATACGAGAAAACAGGTCTTTTATTTTTTCTATTGAAAAGCATGGTGAGATAAAGATACTGGCGAAGGAAACGATCGGGGCACTTTCATCCAGCATGGGCAGAACATCTTCAAGAGCCAGTTTTCTCTGGCTGCTGTGCGGATCCGTCAAAAACCTTCTCTCGCCGTCCGCTTCGACCAGGGCTATATTTACAGATGTATTCAGCCCCTGCTGTACGATCACATTTTTTGTTGATACTTTTTCCTTTTCCAGGTGCTTTCGGATACTGCGGCCGGCTTCATCCGCTCCAATCTTACTGATCAGCTGGACTTTTTTGCCAAGGCGGCTCAATACAACCGATTCATTGAGTGCATCCCCGCCAAAAGACATTCGGATTTGATCCACATCCCGTTTTCCCTTTGCAAGGGCATCCGGATCAAAGGGAGCGGCGAGAATATCGATCACCGCCGGACCTATTACAGTTACATCATAAATGATTATTTTTGTCCTTTACCTGTCTTCAATATGACGAATGGTTACTGCTCACACCCTATCGAGAGCTCACACAGAAGCGGCAAATGTACGAACGAAAGTCTCTATCTGTATGCTGTTTGAATACCTCGACAATATGCGGCAAATATATCGATATCAGTGTAGAATGCACTCGCGCATCTGTCAATCCTTCTCATTTCAGCCTGTCCATATCGAACAATACGCCGTCCCAACAATTGTTAAGCCCTTGAAAAACATGTACGGAATTTGATACAATGATGGCAAATTCAGACCATTTGAAGGTGACTCTGCATGCCGTCTCTTTCCTGATCTCTCGTAATATGTCTGATTAATCAGATAAATCAGCGGGTATGCAGAAACTCCTCTCCACCAGGCTCTTACATGCCTGGCATGCAGAAAACAGGGAGAACAACAATGGGAGTTACACTAAACGAGATTGCCAAAGCAGCCGGCGTCTCCAGGGGAACTGTAGACCGTGCGCTCAACAACCGGGGACGTATTCACCCCCAGGTTGCTGAACGGATCAGACATATAGCCGAGGAAATGGGATATACCCCCAATGCCAATGCCCGGGCTCTTGCTCTGACTTCGCACCGCCGGAAGTTCGGTGTAATTCTGCAATTTATTGAGACCCCTTTTATACAGGAGGTTCTGCGCGGCATTATGACTGCCACAGAAGAATTCCTGCAGTACGGAATTGAAGTCGAGATCATCAGAATCGAGGGTATGGATTCAGACCAGGCTGTCACCCACATGAAACGATTATATGATGAAAAAGTTACAGGCATTATACTCGTGGGAAATAACGACTCCGCACTGCGCCGTGAGATTGACACCTGTAAAAAAGCTGATATTGACGTCGTGACTGTGAACTCCGACGTTCCCAGTTCTCATCGAAAATTCTTCATTGGACAAAATGCTTACGGCAGCGGACAGACCGCGGCAGGTGTAATGGCAGATCTCCTGGGCGGAAAAGGCTCCGTCATCGTCTACTACGGACTCGATTCCACGATCCACAGTGAACGAATCCGGGGATTCCGCGATATTATCTCCCACAGGTACAAAGACATTCACATCATCGAGGAAAAGAAGACCGGCAACAGCCGTGAGACACTGGCTCGGATGGCGAACGCTTCTTTGGATATGCACCCGGATGTAAATGGCATCTATCTCTGCGGAGAAGGTTCTATTGAACTCTGTAATATTCTCAAAGAGCGCTCTCTCTCCTCAAACATCCATCTGATCCTGCACGACCTGGCAGCCTGTCGGAGTGAAGATATTCTGGACCGGACGATCGATTATGTCATTGATGACGATGGCTTCGGACAGGGATTCATGTCCCTGTATTTACTCTCTTTATGGCACTACAACAAAAGAGAACCGGATCAGGAATATTATTACACCGATATACGCATCATCAATGCATACAACTATCAGTTCTCTCTGTCATCCGAATTTTCCAGGCAGTTCCAGCAGGTAAAAGCAATCTCGGCAGTACACACATAGCAGCCAATGCAGATGCAGCAGTTTCCTTTTCAGGCATGCGCATACCTGTTAAGCAGATCCAAAATACAAAGGCAGCCCGCACGAGGCTGCCTTTTTCATGTACGTAAGCGTCAAATGTTACGTGTATTTCTCCAAAGGATACCGACAGGCTTCCTTTAAAATCTAAGTGACCAGGTCGAAAAAATGAGTTATTTTTTCG
>CACZFF010000007.1 GCA_902780385.1 uncultured Lachnospiraceae bacterium | reverse complement strand
TCATAAACATTTGTAAGACTAAACTCCACCCCCTTATTTGGAAAAAGTAAATTCCACGGAACGGATGTTCCGGGTGGAATTTAATTTTGCAATTGAAGAAATGTATCGCAAACGCCAAAAGTTACGAAAATGTTACATTTTCTGTTGAATTTTTTAATATTCTCTTATATAATTTTGAAAGTGGCTAAAGCCATTTTTTGTGATACCAAAAATCTTGGATATCAAACGATTCGAAAATATTCATAATAACTGTAGATATATGAGCAACTGACCATTTGGGAAAGGGGCGATTCTATTTGACGAACAGAAATTATAAGATCGGAAAAAAGGCAAGAGCGGCAAGACGTATAGCTGCAGTGCTGATGACTGCCACTCTGACAGGAACAATAGCTGCTACAGCGCCCGGTATTGTCCAGGTTTCAGCTGCGACATGGTCCGAGAATGCCGACTATATATTTGAAGTACTGACAACAAAGCTTGGTTATTCCGAGGCTGCTGCCTGCGGAATCATGGCAAATATCCGCTGTGAGTCCACCTTTAACCCGCACGCTTGGAATGCAGGCGGCGGAAGCTATGGTCTCTGTCAGTGGACAGGCGGCCGTTATGGTCGTCTGCAGAGCTGGTGCAAGTCCAATGGCTATGATTATACGACCATTGACGGACAGCTCGCTTATCTGGATTACGAGCTCAAGAATCATTATTCGAGCGTTGAAAATCATCTGCGATCAGTCGAAAACAATGCTAACGGCGCATATGATGCAGGACAGTATTATTGCTATCATTTTGAGGCACCTGCAAGCCGAGGAAGCGTCTCTGTCTATCGTGGTGAACTGGCCAGCGGAACATTCTGGGAGGCTTACAGGCCTGCTGAATGGTATTTCGAGGACGGTGTATGGCGTTATATCGAACGCGACGGCTCCTATCACAAATCCTGGCTGACAATTGAAGACAAGACCTATTATCTTGATAAAAACGGTAATCGTATCAGCGGGTGGAGAACCATCGACGGCAATCGCTATTATTTTGACAAAGACGGCGTCATGACCACCGGCTGGATTAAAATCGATGGTAAAGACTACTTTTTTGATGAAGGCGGTCATCTGGTCACAGGCCTCGTTTTAAATGGCAACGACTGGTATCTGCTCGATGAAGCCGGTAAAATCCAGGCTTCTGAAAAGATGGAGCAGTTCGCCTCCAAATGGGTCGAAGCCCATGCGGATGAATATCTCGCTTCCGCTGAAGAAGATAAAGACACGGATTCTGCCGACTCTGCAGATCAGGAGCTTGCCTCAGCAGCATCTGACACGACAGCATCCAATATTGATGAAGAAGCCAGCATAGCAAGTGAAGAAGACGCTTCTCAGGCGGAGGAACTTGCTGAAGCTGATGCAGATACTGAAAAGAAGACAGTGCTTCCCGGTATATTTGCGATGGCATCTGCCGGAAATGACAGCAGCGCTGCTATGCCTTCTCTGTCGCTCATGGCTGGTGTCACAGCCGATAACGATACTGCAGAAGAAACAGCTGATGATTTAGCTGAAGCCACAGTCGATGAGAGCTCTGAGAGCTCTGATGAGGTTACAACTGCTTCTGACAGCTCTGATAAGGCCGTAGACGAAGCTGTTGTCACGGATGCCGAGACCACTGATACTGCGCAGACTGCGGAAGAGACAGCAGAAGACGGAGAAGCAGAAGAAGAGGCCGCAGTTGATGCCTCAGAAGAAGAAGAAACCACAGTAGAGACTGCGGAAGACGAAGAGGCGGAAGAAGCCGAAGAAGCTGAAGAAGAACAAGAATCTGTGACCGCTGAAGAAGCCTCCGAAGAGACTGATCATACAGATTCTGCTGATGATGAAGAGGATACTGAGAATTCTTCTGAAGAGTTTGCAGCCGCTGATGCCATGCGCGCAGCTGCACAGGCTCAGGATGAAGGAACGGACGAAGAAGAACCGGTTAATGGTTTCTTTATGATCTACGATGCCCCGAATGCTGAGGAAAGCAGTTCTGCTTCTTCCGGTGCAGTTGCAGCAGTCCTTCCCCAAAATGATGAAAAAGATGATGTGAAGGATGCAGAAGAATCGAAGGAAACACAAGAAGCTAAAGAAACAGAAAACAAAGATACCAAAGATAAAAAGGACTCTGACGCCGGCAAAAAAGATTCTGATGAATCCCAAAAAGCTGAAGCTCCTGTAGAAATCACATTATCTGATACCATTCCTTTTTTGTCACTTGAGGAATTGGATGATATCGTAAAGATTTTGACTGAGCAGGATATTCTGAAGGCTGTTACCAAAGACGGCAAGGATATTACGGATCAGGTAAAAGCCGAATACAGACGGATCAGCCCCCGCGGCAATGCTTATGAAGTCACTTTTTTTGTCGAATATGATGGAAAGACTAAGGAACATGTAGAGACAGCTTACGTTATAAACTAATATTCCAAGGAGGTCACAGAGTGAAACAGCACAAATTTTTTGCATGGGCAACCGTTTTCTGCTTCCTGATGACAATGCTCACAGGATATGAGAAAAAATAATCCGAATAGGCAGACATCAACAAATGTCTCTGCGATGGTTTATAATCTGCGATCGTTTAGAAGAATCAATTTAAACTTGCAAAAAAAAATCCGGCCCTCTGCCGGATTTTTTTTATAGAATAAGGTGATTTCCAACCCATGAATATGAAATGCCGCTTTACTCTTTATTCAGAGTCTGAATCGGGGGATTCAGAGTCTGAACCCGGGAATTCGGAGTCAGGCTCTGATAATTCAGCAGCGTCTGGATCGTGGGATTCACGGAGGCGGACAATATTGCGGGCACTCTTGCGGCGGTCCTCCTCGATGGCGGCGTAGTGTTTTCGTGTTGTGTTTACATCCTTGTGGCCGAGGACGTCCGCAACAAGATAAATGTCGCCTGTCGCTCTGTAAAGGCTGGTCCCGTAGGTGCTGCGCAGCTTATGCGGCGTGATCTTTTTGAGTGAAGTCGCAAGGCCGGCGTACTTTTTGACCAGGTTTTCGACGGCGCGCACCGTGATCCGTCTGTTCTGGAGGGAGAGAAAGAGGGCTTTTTCATGGCCGTCTTTGGGAAGGATCTGCTTTCTCTGTTCCAGATAGTCTTTCAGGGCGGATTCCACTTCATCGCCGAAGTAGACGATGGACTCATAGCCGCCTTTCCTATGCACGCGGATGCCCTTTTCCTTGAAATCGATATCTTCAAGATCAAGGCCGACACATTCCGAAACGCGGATCCCGGTGCCGAGAAGGAGAGTGAGGAGAGCGATGTCGCGCAGACGGGTCTTATCATGGAAACGCTGCTGGTTTTTGGTGAGCTGAGAGCCTGTGTCCGCTTTGTTCAGCATATCGTTCACCTCATCTGCATCCAGACGGATGATCGGTTTCTCATGAAGCTTAGGAAGCGGGACAAGAGCAGATACATCCCGGGATAGTATTTCCGAAGTATAGAAATATTTAAACATGCTGCGGACAGCTGAGAGTTTTCGGGCCTTTCCGCGAGCGTCATTGGTAAATACCTGCCCGTCTTTTTCATAATAGGTCAGGTATTCCAGAAATTCTTCTATATCCTCCTTGCCGATCTGCTCCAGGATACTGACTGGATAATCGCGGATCGCCGTTCCCTTCATAGCGCTGTTTTCGCTTTCTATGAATTCAAAAAAGATCCGCAGATCATAGGCGTAGGCCAGCCGCGTGCGGGCACCGGTCGACTCCTCAATTCCGCGGAAATACTGTCTGCAGAAGCGGGGGAGCTCATCGAGGATTTCCCGCATCTTCATGGTGTTTTTTATTTCCTGCGCACGCGAATACTTTTCCGCGCGGGCTTCTGTTTTTTTATCAGTTTTTTTATCAGAATTATTATTGGCTTTTTTATCTGCTTTTCTGACTTGATCTGTCATGATTACTCTATGCCCCTGTATTTTTATTAATATTTGATATTGTAACATATTTTTGGAAGCGACGCTCAAAGGGAAAGTACCATATTTTTGGAACGCATATTTTTGGAAGCGACGCCTAAACGGAAGTATCATATTATGGAAGCGACTCTTAAAGGGAAAAATTGCATATATTAATATATACTATCAAATGAGATAGAAATGGTGTATAAAAGGAATATATAATAGCAAAATATACATTTGATGCTATTGACAATCATTTTACTGTATGAAAAAATAATACTCAATTAGTACGCTAACTATTTGCACATGTTGGATGGGGTTTGTTAACATGAGGATTCAGCAATTAGTTAAGCCATAGGGATAGGAATGGGTATGTTGCGCTGCGGATATCGGTCCTTTGTAGTCACATTTGATGGTGATACATTTGAGGGGCCGGGGGTAAAGCATGCACAACATGTTATGCGCCCTGCGGGTCCATTCATATTCCTTCATACTGGCACCTGAAGGCTATGTTGGACATTTGCGGGGTGCATTTATATCGTATCTACAGACACAGATTCCCATGTACGGGTATCTGTGTTTTTTATCGCCATTTTTATCGCCATTTTTATCGCCGTCATGCCTTCATGCTAAAGTCATTGAGGCGTTCATATGATGAATCGTGCTATAATAATCCTTGATATAAAATCTGCACCTGTTTTGCTTTATGTTGTATGTAAACAGGAGAATTACCGCTTATGTTTCCCCAAAACATGTATTCGGGCCCAGGCAGAAAGAACAAGCTGACCGGCGGAATGAAATTTTTTCTGATCATACTGCTGATTCTTCAATGCGGTATTATTGTGTTCGCATTGAACCTGTCAGTCAAAACAAAAGTGAAGGTTATATGGCTTGATCCCTACCTTCAGATCTCTATACAGGGCGCAGATGGTTATGCCGTCGCTGAGCCTGTTTTTGATGAGGATGCATTCAGGACCGATTTTGAAGATATCCTTCAAAAGAAAGATTCCTCCCTGCAGCCGGAAGAAGCTGCTGCGCTTTCCCGAAAGGCCGCGGATTCCATGATATACGAATTACATATCAGTGCGGCGGAAGGAGAGACGAGTATCAGCATCATTGATGATGAGGAGGACATAGTAAGTCAGCAGGAGGATTTTGAGATCCCTGTCCCGGGTATTTCCAACGGAGACACAGTCACGGTCTTTGCGGATATCAGTGAGGAGACATGGACCCTTCTGCGCGACAGAGGATTTTATCTCTCCTTTGAGTGCGATCCAGTTTCAATAACAGCAGAAGGACTTACCGAGGCGGCACCCTACGACCCTTTTGAAGACCTGACGCTTGCTTTTACGGGTCTGAATGGTGTCGGCAGAACAGAGATCTATTACAACAGCAATTATCCCTTCAGCTTCTCACCCGAACCTTCAGAAGGCCTCAGCAACGGCGATCAGATTGAGATCAGTCTCTCCTTAGATGAGGGATATGACCTGAACCGTGTCGTAGAAGAGTTCCATATCATGCCGGTCTCTCTGTCCCGCCGGTTTACTGTGGCAGGTCTGTATGTGAACCCGACAGACATCGACGCATTTACCTCGGAAAACAGGGAGTCACTCATGCAGCAGGGCCGTCTTGCGGCTTCTTCCCTGCTTGAGGAAGAGTATGAAGACAGCGAGATGTTTGTTCTGGACGATGCAGGCATGTACTTTGCCGCAGAGGAGGCAGTTTCCGGGACTGCAGCATCCGGATCTCAAACTGCAGGATCTCAAGCAGCCGGAACAATAGAGGACTTGGGGGAAGAGACTGCCGGTACACAGGATTCAGTTATGCAGACTTCCGGAATACAGAATTATCTCTTCTGCGTTTTTGCTGTAAATTACGCCAATTCCTCCGGCGAAGATCTTCAGTACTATTATTATGTCCGCTTTGAAAATCTGATGCTGGATGATTCAGGAGAGGTGATCGCGGATTTTGCACAATATGACCATCCCAGGAAACCGTCAATTCCGCTCATCGGCGAAGCTCTGGGCGACGGCGCTGAAGTCTCCGTTCCGGGCATACTGAGTTTCCGCACACTTGCCGGATACGAAACTTTGGAACAGCTGATTTCCCAGGCTGTCGCTCCCCTGGAGTCTGAATACACCGTGACATCCATCGAGCAATGATATAATTTGAGGCGCCGAATAATCCGATATTTTTTTGCAAATATGAATACGGATTAATCGGCGCTTAATGTTTCTTGTTTATACTTTTAATACTTGTATTTGTACATGTTCGTGCGGCCGCTTATTTGTACTTGCCCGTGCGGCTATATTGACTTCGTTTTGCTGAGTTTTGCAGAGATTTTGTAGAGATTTGTAGAGAGGCAGAAAATATGAGAGTTTTGATAGCGGAAGATGAGATGGATCTGAATACGATCCTCAATATGAAGCTCACTGATGCAGGATACAGTGTCGACAGCTGTTATGACGGGAAAGAGGCGATATTGTATCTGAAATCAGCTGATTATGATCTGGTGCTCCTGGATATCAATATGCCGGGCGCGGATGGATTTGCCGTCCTGGACAGCCTGCGGAAGGCCGGCAAAAAGACGCCGGTGCTCTTTCTGACTGCCCGCGATTCCATATCGGACCGTGTGCGCGGCCTGGATGCCGGTGCCAATGACTATCTTGTCAAGCCATTTTCCCTCGAGGAACTGATGGCAAGGATCCGTGTATTGACCAGGACTGCTCACGGAAGCAGTGATAATGTGCTCACCGCGGCAGATCTCACCCTTGATATTGCATCCCACGAGGTCCGCCGGGCAGGTGTTTTGATCGAGCTGTCGGCTAAGGAATATCAGCTCCTGCAGTATCTTCTCTACAACAAGGGAATTGTTCTCAGCAGGGAGAAGATCGAGAACCATATCTGGAACTTTGATTACGAGGGCGGCACCAATGTCGTAGATGTTTATATAAGCTATTTGCGCAAAAAAATCGATGGAAATCATTCGCAGAAGCTGATCAGAACCGTCCGCGGCGTGGGATATGTTCTCAGGGAAGAGTAAGAGTATTAAAAAAAATCTTTGAAATAAATAATTTATTTGATATTGAAATCAGCTATTAAACACAGAAAACGGGTGCATGATATGAAGAAAAACAGACCGGGATCCATCACTCTGCGTATTACCCTGTGGTCTGCCCTTATCCTGATCGCTCTGGAACTTTTGACCTTCCATATGTTCCGTTTTGTCAGCGGATCCATACTTGAGAAAACCGTCAGGGGCTACCTGCTGAGTTCTGTCAATGAAAATACAGATAAGATCAAGTTCTACAATGCTGATAACGAAGAAGGTTCTGAGGATACAGACAATATGCGGATCCGGTACAGAAGCGGCTGGCTGGAGATCGACGACGATTTTCTTGATGAGATCAATGATGTGCAGAGCGCTCTGTATACGTCGGATGGTTCTATGCTCTATGGCAAGAATCCGATTGCCCGGCAGATGGAGGATGAAACCTTTATTTCCTCGCGCATTTACAAATACAAGTCCGCTCCGGACAGCAACTGGTATGTTTACGACCGTAAGCTTTCCGGACAAGGGCTGGGAGATCTGTGGATCCGCGGCGTGGTGACACTTTCCTCTGAGGAAATGCAGCTGCACGATATTATCCGAACGGCAATGTTTTTTGTTCCGGTCCTTCTGCTTGCCGGCATCATCGGCTGCTGGATGATTGCCAGACAAGCCCTGTACCCGGTCCGGCGGATTGAAAAGACTGTTTCGGAAATCACACAGGGAAAGGACCTGAACCGGCGGATCGAAGTCACCGGAATCGACCGGGAACTCTATGACCTCGCAACGGCATTCAACAGTATGTTTGACCGCCTTGAACATTCCTTTGAAACAGAGCAGCAGTTCACGTCCGACGCTTCTCACGAACTGCGTACACCCATGGCTGTCATCATGGCCCAGACCGAGCTTGCACTGGAAAAGCCCCGGACACAGGATCAGTACAGACAGGCTCTGGAAGTCATCAGACGGCAGGGCCGACAGATGAATACCCTGATCGCCTCCATGCTCGATTATACCCGCCTGGAACTCCGCCCGGAAAACTATCCTCTGTCAGATCTTGATTACACTGAGCTTGTGAACGCCCTTGCCGACGACATGTCCCTCATAAAATATAAAAACATCGTTCTTTCCGCTCAGATCGCGGAAGGTGTCCGCATTCAGGGAAATGACTTTCTGCTTGAACGCGCCATCCGCAACCTGATCGACAATGCCTACAAATACGGGAAGGAAAACGGGAATATTCTTGTAAAACTGTGTCTGACATCCGAAAACATGGCAGAATGTCATATCATAGACGACGGTTCCGGAATCCCGCAGGATGAAATTGATCATATTTTTGACCGTTTCTACCGGGGTGCATCGTATAAATCCGGCCGTGTGCCGGGCAGCGGATTGGGCCTTTCCATCGTTCTCAAGATCGCTGAAATTCATAAGGGCACAATCAGGGCGGAAAGCTCCGACAAAGCAGGAGAGTCGGGAAGCACATTTATCCTTTCCATTCCTGTTTCCAACAGCCCAATTTCCAATGCCTGAAAACTCTAATAGTTTATAATCCAAAGGCCTTTTCTAAGAAAACTCTAATATTTCTGATGTACCATAAGCAACAAGTACCATACAGACAAGCTTTCATCGGAGATCATATCATCGGGAAAGGAACGTGCATTCTATGAAAAATAATATCTCCCGAATCGCACTTGGAGTTCTTTCAGCACTCCTGGTCATCGGTGCAATCGTTGCCGGTACTGCATATGCAGGCTCTGTGGTAAAAAAGAATAAACTGATCGACCCGCAGACAGCGGAAGAGTTTGCAATCCTGGATGCAGGAGTCGAATCCGACGATGTCTCCGGAATCTCTACGAGACTCGGATACTACCGCGGACAACATGAATATCATATCACATTTTGTATAGACGATATCGAGTACGAATACAAAATCCGCGGTCTGGACGGGTCTATAATCTCTAAAGAATTAGAAAATGAAGCTATAGACATCGGCAAAAAAACGCCACAGCCCGCTGACCAAAATGATCAACAGACAGCAACAGGCACAGAACAGGCAGATGGAACACCTGAAAGGCCTGCTGAAGCACCTGAACAGGAAATTTCTCAGGAAAATCCTCAACAAACTTCAAATCCTCAGCAAACGTCTCAGCAAACAGGACAAGCACCTACAGAATCCGCACCGCCACAGAGAAATTCAAATAACATCATCAGCGTTGATCAGGCTAAAAAAACAGCCCTTGACCACGCAGGACTTTCAGAAGACGAAGTCAAATTCTCAAGTGCAAAGCTTGAAAAACATGACGGACAATATGAATATGACATTGAGTTTTATAATGATGATATGGAGTACGAGTATGAAATAGATGCAGTAACCGGTGAGATCATCGAATCAGAAGTTGATTACGATTAAAGAAATGAAACAGCATCTTTAAAGAAGAAGTTGGCGCCATTTTATGGCGCCAACTATTCGTTAAAGATGCCTTTTGCGAATAAACGAATGTCAATCCTCGATCACGCGGGTGGCCCAGACAGCATCTCTGTTGCCGATGGGTGTCGCGATAATGCCTCTGTTTTCACTATATGCTTCGATGGTCATGCCATCTCCCGCATACAATGCAACGTGGTAAACATAGCCGTTTGCTGCGAAGAAAATCAGATCTCCGGGTGCTGCGTCCGCGACAGGAATCTGTGTTCCGTACTGGGACTGTGCATCTGCTACCCTGGGAAGGCTGTATCCGAACAGGGAGTACAGAGACTGTACAAAACCTGAGCAGTCGGCGCCGTTGGTGAGGGATGTTCCGCCCCATACATAAGGGTTGCCGATGTATTTTGCTGCTTCTTCAACGATCTCTGTGCGGATGCTGCTGAAGACGGTGCCGTCTTTCACAGAGTTCAGTGTGTAATACAGAGCCTTGTTATCTGCGGGAGCAACATACTCCTCTGCGGATATCATGGAGACCTCACCGGTCTGCTGGACGATTTTTTTGGCTGCGCTGCCGGTTGTCAGGTTTGCGGTGCGGGCAAATCCGCGCACATTGCCGGACTCGACATAAGCCCACTTTTCATCCGTCTGCAGAAGCACATAGCAGAGACTGCCGGGAGCAAGGTGTCCGATTTCGCGGGCGCTGTCATCCGTGGCTTCTAAAATAGAGGTATCTACGTCGGCAACTGCGTAATTTTTATCGACAACTGTGGATTTGGTCGTGCAGCGCTTGAATGTAAATGCTTTGTTTTCGGAGGCAGGGATGCGCTCCTCGGCGAAGGAAAGGATTTTACCTTTGGATTCCGAGTCAGAACCACGTTTGATGGCGTCTTCCGGCACAAATCCGCGCACATTGCCGGATTCGACATAAAGCCAGTCATCATCTTCCTCGCTCAGGATATACATAATATCATCCGCGGCCAGCATGCCGATCTCGCGGGACAAGTCGTCCATATCCTCGTAAACGGGCTGCTCTTTGGGAGCTACAGCAGGCACTTTATCGACCGTATAGAAACGGAAATTGTCCTTCATGATCGAGAGTCCGGAAACAATGTTCTGGCTGGCGATCAGGTCAGCATTTGAACCTGTGAAAGTCAATGCCTGGTTATAGCCGGTAGGAGTTTCACCGGGCTCCAGGGTCGTACCCTTATCCTTATATTTGCCGGTCGGGTCCACAGGCGTACTGGTCTGCTGTGGCTGATTGGTCTGCGTATCTGCTGCGGGAGCTTCCGAGGGAGCCGTAGGGACTGCTGCTTCTGCGGTTGTCGGTGCGGCTGTCTGAGACGATGCATTCGAGGAAGACTGCGATGACCCGTTTCCGGTATTTCCGGAGCCAGGCTGAGAAGGCTTATTGGTCGTACTGCCGGACTGTGATTGATCAGGTGTTTCTGTCGCAGGATTCTCTCCGGAGCCATTTCCGCTGTCACTGGTATTGTCTTTATTAGTACCGTCAGTTTGAGCGCCTTCATCACCTACACCTGATTGTCCTTCATTACCTCCGCCGGGCGATACTGTATCATCTCCGCCGGACGATTCAGTATTACTTCCGCCGGACGATTCAGTATTACTTCCGCCGGACGATTCAGTATTACTTCCGCTGGACGATTCAGTATCATCTCCGTTGGACGATTCAGTATCATCTCCGCCAGACGATACAGTATCACTATCGCCGGACGAAACAGTATCACTATCGCCGGACGAAACAGTATCACCTTCGTCGTCCTTTTCTTTATTTTCTTCGCTGGACTGATCACCTTCAATATTAGCTTTATTTTCATCGGAAGATGTCTCTGTCTCTTCCGTTTTTTCCTCAGAGGCAAAAACGGTCATCGTCGGAGTTGCAGTTCCGATGACAGCACTGAGTGCGATTGCTGTAAAATAGATACCGGTTTTTTTCAATAATTCGATTCGTTTCAATGGTGAAACTCCTTTTTGTAGTAATACTGCTTAGTGCTTATTTGTATTTACTATGTATTTACGTTTTTTTGGTGGGATAAATTAAATTTCTTGGTTAATCCAAATAACAAAAATCGTATAAAATATTATTGAAATCTGTAACTTTATATCTTAACGTCTCTTTTTTCAAAATCATCGATCAGCTGTGTCAGCAGATGCACTGTTCCGTCAATCCCCAGTAGGGAGGAATCGATGCAAAGATCATAGTTCTCTGCCCTTCCCCACTTTCCTGAGGAATAATAATTGTAATAGCTCTGTCTCTGGCGATCGATTTTTGCCATGAAATCAGTGATCCGCTTGCCGTTCTGTTCCTTCTCATTATACTCCGGATAACTTCTGACACGGCTGATGCGGAATTCTTCGGATGCATGAATGAAGATATTCAGGACATCTTTGCGGTCAATGAGTGCTTCATCTGCGCAGCGTCCTATAAAAATGCAGGGTCCCTCTTCCGCCAGGGATTTGATCGTCTCAAACTGGGCGAGAAATACTTTCTGGCTCAGCGGCATGTCTGTAAAAGCCGCAGCGGCGCCGTGGCCGAAGGAATAGGTGTCCATGACAAGATTATATAAAAATGAACTGGTAGGACGTTCATCTTCTCTCTGAATGATTTCTTTGCAAAAACCGCTGTCCTTTGCGACACGCGCGAGAAGTTCACGGTCATAAAATCTGATCCCGTAATGATCTGCAAGCTTCTGCCCGATTTCACGACCGCCGGAACCATATTGTCTTCCAATAGTGATAATGGTCTTCATTAGAGTTCCCCTTCTAATAAAATCCGGCATAGGATTCACATGCTCGTAAACAAGGCCTGGTAACAAATCTGCCGGAAAGTTCATTTTCATGAACTGCAAATCCAAAATTTACACCAAACTATATTATAGTATCTGCTCCGTTAAAATGCAAACAAAACCCATAACAAATATCTAAAAATTCAGAGAAAAAGGAGACAGGGGACGGTTCTATGTCTCCTCCCCGGGGAGACATAGAACCGTCCCCTGTCTCCTCCCTGTCTCCTCCGTCCCCTGTCTCCTTCCGATTCATTTTTCTGAGGAAAGGATATGGAGGATCTTTTCGAAATAGTCGGGAAGGGGAGCCCGGGTCTCGATATACTGGCCTGAGACCGGATGGACAAAGCCCAGTATCATTGCATGGAGACATTGCCCGTATGTAGTAAAGGGACTTTTTTTGCGGCTGCCATATACTGTGTCTCCCAGCAGGGGATGTCTGGCCCAGGCCATATGAACGCGGATCTGATGTGTTCGTCCGGTCTCCAGTCTGCACTCCACGTAAGTATAATCCCCGAAGCGCTCAAGCACACGGACATGTGTGACGGCCTGTTTTCCGTCCGGGCGTACAGCCATCTTCTTCCTGTCAGAGGGGTCACGTCCTATGGGCTGGGAAATAGTGAGTTCGTCCTGCCGGATATTTCCCAGGACGATGGCTCTGTACCTGCGCACAATGGAATGCTCGGCCAGCTGGCGGGCAATGCTTTGATGGGCAGCATCATTTTTACAGATAATAATACTGCCTGTGGTGTCTTTGTCGATGCGATGGACGATTCCGGGACGCATCACACCGTTTATGCCGGACAGGCTTCCTTTGCAATGGTACAGCACAGCATTGACCAGGGTACCGCTGTAATGGCCCGCAGCAGGATGCACGACCATGTCCTTGGGCTTATTGACGACCAGAACATCGTTGTCTTCGTAAAGGATATCGAGGGGAATATCTTCCGGAAGGATGTCCGGAAGCATCTGGACAGGCAGGAAAACAGAGAAGGTCTCTCCCCCGCTCACAGGCGTGCTTGGCTTAAGGGTTTTGGACCGGGATAAATCCGCACACGTAACATGACCATCCTTGATCAGCTTTTTGATATAGCTGCGGGATTGTCCGGGCATGCAGTCTGAAATCACTTTATCCAGACGCTCTCCCGCCCTGTCCTGGCTGATCACGATAGAAAAACGATCACCATCCGCAGAGGGATCCTGCTCGTTATCAACCTCTTCATCAGAGAATAGATTCTGCTGATTGATATCGCTGCGATCATATGCGGGAAGGCCGGCAGGATCTGTATTGTTTCGATTTGTCATATATTTTCCTTAAAGAAATATTATTTCAGGAAGTTAAAGTCGTCGTCTTCCTTGTAATAAAACAGGGCAAGCAGCATCAGAATGGCGGTCGCACAGGTAATATAGATATCTGCGACGTTGAAAACAGGGAAATCAATCAGACGGAAATAGATGAAATCTCTGACATATGAAAAAAGGAGGCGGTCAATGAAGTTCCCGACAGCACCGGCCGCAATGAAGCACAGGCACACGCGCATGGGCATGAAGCGGCGGTCTGCAGGGAGTCTGGTGAGAATATATATAATGACTGCCATAGCCGCCAGTGTGATGACAACAAAGAAAGGAAGGGCGTTCTGCAGGATGCCGAAGGCAGCTCCGTGGTTTTCAACATAAGAAAATTCAAGAACGCCTTTAATGAGAGGAATGCTTTTTCCGGAAGCAAGGGCATCCACTGCAATCACTTTGGTAATCTGGTCGATCACAATGAGAGCCGCTGTCAGAAGAAGACAGAAAATAAGCCGTCCGGGGCTGGGTGAGCCGGATGACGGCTTTTTCGATGTCTGTGCTGTGCCGGAAGAAGGCTGGTTTGTATCTGTCTGATGATTGGCTGATGAAGTACTGTCCTTCACTTGTCCGTTCATATAATATCCTTTTTCAATCTAAAGAAGCCATGACGGGCGTGCCGCCATGGCAAAATTAAAATTCAGCTGTAAAAAATGCCTTATCTGCCTGTGAAAGGCATATCAAGGGCTGCGCTTCCGTCCTGATCGGCGCCGGCGGGGATGGAGATGTCTCCGCTGATGTCGACAGAAGAAGGAGTGATGACGAAGATATAATGGGAAATCTTCATCACGTTGCCCTGAACGGCATAGCAGGAACCGGAAGTAAAGTCGATGATACGCTGTGCGATGTCGACATCCAGTCCTTCGAGATTGAGTACAACGGTGCTGCCCTGCAGAATCAGATCTGTTACGTCACGTGCATCGTTTACGGAAGTGGGCTTGACGATACATACTTCCATTCCGGATTCCGAGTACTGGCGTTTTACATTTGATCTGGGAGCGGATGTGTTATCACGATCAGCCATAGTGCGCCTCCTTACAGGTCTGACTGTGGAATTATTGTCCATTTCTTCCAATTGATCGTCTTCTTTTCCAAAATCTGCATCGGCAGATTCAGGTTCCTCTTCATAGTAGTCGTTCTCTTCGTTCACATTTTCCTCATCATACGGATCATCATTGAATTTCATTGCGTTGATGAGTTTGTCCATAACACTCATAGGGTTAACCTCCTGTTTTATCGATTCCGGGTGAGGAATCATTATACTGTGCAGTACGCGATATTGCGTGCGCACAGGAGTAATAGCGTGCTTAATACTGTTTTAACAGCGTAATAATACTGCTTATACAGCGTAATAATACTGCTTATACAGCGTAATTTCGCTTGCCGAATATGGCTGTCCCGACACGTATATGGGTTGCGCCTTCTTCGATGGCAACTTCAAAATCTCCTGTCATACCCATGGAAAGAACAGTCATAGAGACATTATCAATGGATTGACGGTCTATGTCAACTGCTAATTCCCTTAAGTTCCTGAAAAAAACACGATTGGTTTCGGGATTATCTGTATAGGGGGCGACAGTCATGAGCCCGCAGATATGGATCCCGGGAAGCGGGGCAATCTCTTTGACCAGAGACAGGACGCCATCGTAATCGAGACCGAACTTGCTCTCCTCTCCTGCCGCGTTGATCTCGATCAGGATGTCCATAACCCGCCCGGCCTTTACAGCTTCTTTGCTGATGGCTCTGGCCAGGTGTGCGCTGTCGACGCTGTGGATCATAACGGCTTTGTCCATAAGGTACTTGACTTTGTTTGTCTGCAGGTGGCCGATCATATGCCACTGAATATCTTTCGGCAGCTGAGGGAACTTGTCATTGATCTCCTGCACACGGTTTTCGCCGAAAGAACGCTGTCCGGCATCGTAAGCCTGTCTGAGATCCTCGACCGGCATAGTCTTGGTGACACAGATCAGAGTTACGTCTTCACGGTTTCTGCCGGCTCTCTCACAAGCCTCAGTGATACGTTTTTCCACACTGCGGATATTATCAGCAATCATTTATGCTCCTTCATATTGCCCATCGGGCATTTTTTCAGTAATTGTTAAAGCGGATTGAGTCGGCATGGAGGACAATGTAGTCATATTCCTGTAATCCGTAAAGCTGGTTGGATTCAACGATGGAATAGTCGCTGTTCTGCATTGTGACTTTGACTTCGCGGAAGTCAGGATATCCCTTGTTGATATAATACACGCCGATCAGCTTTTCCTTCTTGCCGAGCGTAAACTGCTCCGTGGAATTGGGCCGTTCGAGGATCTCCCCGTCCTGGAGGACAGAGTTGTCGAGATAGTACTCGTCATCTGTCTCACTGTAGGGAACAGCCGCGATAAATCTGGTCCCCTGACTGCTGCTGCCTGTGCCGGTATAAACACGCAGAAGGACTCCCTGATGTCCGTTGGATCCTTCAAACACGTATTCCTTGGGTACAAGGAAGAAATCACCGACCGTAATGGCGCTGTTGGGGATCTTCAGTCCCTTCTCTTCGTTGGCGAGGATCTCGATATCGATAAAGCGGTCGGTACAGAAGGATTCCATGGAGTTTGAAAACTTCAGATTGACCAGTCTGCTGTTTTTGTCATCTTCAGGATCTTCTACGTAGGCCCAGGAAGTATAGTTATTTTTGAGAAAACGGACTTCGACATATTCCTCCGATTTCAGCCTGCGTGCCTCCTCAACATTTTCAGCGAGGATCGCAATGGACCAGTTTACGTCAGTGACCAGTCTGTAGGCCGGACTTCCTTTCTTGATCTTCTGGCCGTTCTGCAGCTGTACCTTACGGCAGGCAGAACTGTCAAAATCCTTTTCGGTAAGATTATCAAAAGTCTTGCCTGTGTAATTGTCGTAGGAATAGACGATGGATCCTGATTCCCTGGCGCTGACAGTGTGAATACTGGTAGAATCGAGATTTTTTATGCCCGCAAGGATCATTCGGTTGCTGATCTTCTGCGCCTCGCTGGAAGATGCGCTCTTGTAATCATAGACGGAATAAAACCTGTCCGGGTTAAAGTCTTTTACAAAATTGATGCTCTGTTCGCGGAATTTCTCAAGATCCTGGTCCGTGAAGAAGTCTCCGGCTTTCATGTTGGCATCTGCATAATCGGCGATCTCGCCGGTTTCATCCACTGAATATGCCAGTCCGCCGGCCGCGATGTGATCCGTTTCTTTATTATAATAATTGACATGGCCGGTATATCGGCTGTTAACAATTGTTTCCTCGCGCAGCGCAATGCCTCTGAAAACAGCATTATCGGAAAGTGTGCCCATACGCACTTCATAAACCTCCGTTTTTTTGGAGGTGACGTACAGTATAATACTGGCAAATATGTAGATCAGGATGATAAAAAAAATGACTACGCCGATGTCGATGTGCACCAGCTGTCTTATGCGGCCCATCAGCCCTCTTTTTTCTTCCATATCCGAGATTTCCGTATGATGCTGTCAACTGTTGAACGTTACGCTGCTTTTATGAAAATGTGCAGGGGTTTTTTCCCTGTCTGCCGCAATAAACAGGCAGAGCTGCATGCCTGTGTCTTTCGATAAAATCGGGCAGGGGCCTTTTCCATGCCCCTGCCCTGACGGACTTGCCTGTCTGATAATTCTTTAAAAATCAGAGTGAAACTTCTACGAATTTCTGCAGTTCCTCCGGAATTTCATGCTCATCCAGGGAAATGCTGATAAAGAAATCAACATTGAACTTCTCACTGAGTTTCATAAGCCTGCTGATCGCGGGCCGGACATCTGCATCCTCAAGGTTGGAGATATTGAGAAAGCTATCAAAATACATCTGTTCAAGATCGTGGTCCTGAGAAATAATACCGCTTACAAAGCCAAGGAACTGATCATCATTCTCAATCATATAATCGCTAACATTGATCAGACGGATTCTGTTGTTGAGTTCGTACATATGCTGTGCGTTTTTGTCCAGATAGCAAATGCTTCCAAGGATATCCTTAATTGCCTTATTGGCCTTGTCAAGCATCCACTTTGTCTTTCCTTTGCCTTTGTTGCCGGTAATCAAATGAACCATTTGACGAAACCTCCTACTATTTAGTTGCTGTAACAATACATGTGATGCAGTTATGGCTTTTACCTGCAAGATGAATCCATGATGATTCAAATTATCATTTCACATTGTCATGTATCTGCATTGATGTATCTGATGAAATACCTGCAAGTATCTCTCAGAATTTTATTATAGATGAAACAACTGTAAAAAACAATTGATAAGGAATGAAAATAAGTGAAAGAAGTGTTAACAGGTCTGTACAACACCACCTGAAACGCGAAGTGTTCACTGAAATTCGAGTTCTTATTCAGGCTCCTTAATGATCATTCCTGCGGCGGATACCCGCGTTCCTGGCGCAGCAGCCTGTTCATGGCTGTGTAGACCTCATTTCCGTCTATTGCTCCCAGGACCACAGACACAAATTCTCTTCCTTCGGCGTTCTTTGAAAGAAGAATGAGGCAGGATCCCGCCTGGTCTGTCGTACCTGTTTTGCCGCCGATCACTTTGATCTTGGAAGGGGGATTTACATATCCCATCAGGTAATTGTCCGTGGAAGGGACTTCGATGGCGCGGATATTGCCGTCTTTATCGTGGAAGACGGTCGAATAGTAATTGAGATCGATCAGTTCCCGGAACTTGTCATATTTCAGGCACTCGCTGAAGATCAGGAAAAGATCATAGGCCGTGGTATAGTGATCCTCATCGTGCAGACCGTGGGGATTGACAAAATGAGTTTGGGTAGCGCCGAGCTTTTCGGCCTCCTCATTCATCATGTCAATGAAGTCGTCATAGTCTCTGCCGACATGTTCCGCGATCAGGACAGCTGCGTCATTGGCGGAATAGACCATCAGATAGTGCAGGGCCTGGTCAAGGGTCATTTTGTCGCCTTTTTCAATGCCGATCTTCTGTGCCTGCCATTCCATATCAGGTACATGGGAGGACGCGGTCAGCATCTGATCCATGTCTCCGCCGTATTTAATGGCCAGAAGCGCTGTCATGATTTTCGTGATACTGGCGGGATAGATCTTTTTAGTGATGTCATTTTCGATCACGGTCCTGCCGCCTTCGAGGTCAAAAAGACCTGCAGCCTTCACCGGTCCGATGTCCAGAAGGGTCCCCTCTCCCGGGACAGCCATGTCTTCGGCGTAAAGTTTCGCTTTTCCGTTGAAATTGGCTGAGACAGCAGAAACACCCGTGAGTGAATAGCTGCTGCGGTTGATGTTGTCACTGTAGGATGAAATATAGCCGCGGCTGCAGCCTGTCATGGAAAGAGCGGCTGCAAGCATGAGAAAAGCGCATAAAAACCGCACAGGTTTGACGCCTTTTTTACGAGCGGCGCCTGTGCGGAAAAAGTTCAACGATAAATTCATATTACTCCCGTCCACAGTTACGCGGCATGGAATTCGGGCAGAATCCACATGCCAGTTCTTGATTCGTTATTTGTAAATTTCACGCCATTCCATATCGCCTCTGTCGAGCGACTTGATCAGCAGCTCTGCAGTGGCAAGGTTTGTGGCAAGAGGAATATTGTGCATGTCGCAGAGGCGCACGACAATATTGACATCGGGCTCATGACGTTTTGCAGTGAGCGGAT
The DNA here is from genome assembly GCA_902780385.1 of uncultured Lachnospiraceae bacterium. Lineage (GTDB taxonomy): Bacteria > Bacillota > Clostridia > Lachnospirales > Lachnospiraceae > CAG-791. Next base: position 45,449 of record CACZFF010000007.1, on the reverse strand, counting down.
CCCGAAGGAAAATAACAAGATCGATCTCATTATGTTCGATCTGTGCGCCGATCTGCTGCATTCCGCCCAGATGGCCTGCCAGGAGTTTATGCACGTTGAGGTTGGTCACCTCTTCAATGAGCCTCCCTGTCGTACCTGTGGCACAGACCTCATTCTTTGCCAGAATGCCTCTGTATGCGATACAGAAATTCTGCATCAGTTTTTTCTTTGCATCATGTGCAATTAATGCGATCCTCATTTGATACCCCGCTAAAATCTAACTGAAGTTTAATAAGCGCCTGGTCTGGTTGGAGGGGGACAAAACTATTCCTGCATACTGACGTTCAGGACAAAACCTATGCCTGCATATAAACAGACGAGACTGGTAAGTCCATAGCTGACAAAAGGAAGCGGTATTCCCGTGTTGGGAAGGAGTCCGGTTGCGACTCCGATGTTAAGGAAACTCTGCAGTCCGATCCATGCGCCCATTCCTGAAGCGATGATCCTGCCCTGTCCGTCCTTTGCCCTGGCGGCGATCAGGAAGCATTTGACAGTGATCAAAAAGATCAATATGACGACTGCACAGCATCCGATAAAGCCGAATGTTTCGCCGATAACAGTAAAAATAAAGTCCGTCTGCGATTCGGAGATATAGCCGGTTTCAAGGAAGGAACTCATGCCGGCTCCTCCTTTTCCGTAAAGTCCTCCGGATCCGATCGCCATCATGGAATTGGTCGTCTGATAGGCAGTCGTATCGGCAAAGTTCTCCGGATGGAGCCAGGCAAGGATCCTGTTTCTCTGATACTGTGACAAGACACTGTTATCCCCCTGCGTGGCCTGGAAAATGATCCAGAAAAAAGCAGGAACAACAACAGCGATCGCACCGGCCACGATCTGCCACTCCAATCCTCCCGTAAACATGATCACGCAGAAAATGAGCAGAAGCATCAGGCTTGTCGAGAGATCCGGCTCTTTGAAGACCAGTAATACCGGCAGCGCGATGAGCGCAGCACATACAGCCAGATGAACAGGCAGACGCATTTTTTTCCTGTACATTATTATGAACTGTGCAAAAAATAAAATCAACAGGATTTTTGCCGCCTCGGATGGCTGGAAAGTTACTCCGAATAAAGAGATCCAGCGCTGTGCACCGCCCCCTGAGGAACCTGAGATCAGGACCAGAACAAGAAGCAGGATGCAGGCAGCATACATCAGCCAGTGAAGGCGCAGGATCAGATGATAATCAAAGAGACAGACCAGCACCATCAGAACAATGCCGATGCCGAATCCAATCAGCTGTCTGCGATACAGCTCGGGCGCGGCATTCTTTACAGCGATCAGTCCGCAATAATTGAGTGCACAGACCAATGCGACCAGCAGATAATCAAATTTTCGGAAAGAAAAAGTTTTTAACATAAGTGTTACCTGTAATGGCAGAATCACGGGAATCAAAATTTCAGGGTTATATATTTTTCAAAAGGTCAAAATCAATCGTTTGAGGATCCCTGATTCAGGATTACACTGCCTACAATTTCTTCGAGTGTGTCGGGATAATAGAAAATCCTGAACACATCCGAGGCCAGCTGAGCTGCGTAAGAGGATGAGTAGCCGTTGGGTATTCGCACGGCAAGAGCGATCTTATCGATCGCGGACATCTCCTCCGCATTCCAGGCATTTTCCAGATAATAGGGTGCATAGCCGACAAAGAGAGCGTTATCCGGCATAGCTGTCTGCTGGGCGGTACCGGTCTTGCCTGCTATAGGATACTCCCATAAAACATTGAAGGCGGAATAGCCGGTGGCAACACGGCGCATGCCTGTGTGAATGGCGTTCCACTGATCTTCAGTCAGGTTGATGGTGTTATCGATATATTTTTCATGATTGCTTGTCTGTCCGTTTTCGTCCTGAATCGACTTGATCAAGGTCAGACGATAATCGGTTCCGCTGTTGGCGACGGCGGAAACATATCTTGCCAGGCTCGCTGTCGAATAGGCGTTGGTGTCCTGACCGATGGCACCGCGGATGGGGTCGGCAGACAAAAGCGTGGGCTCTGATTCATTGACCTCTACACCGGATGTTTTATCCAGTCCGTACAAGGCTGCATATTTCTGGATCCGTTCTATGCCGTAATTGCTGTTATAAGTGTTTGAGGCGTCTGTTCCGAGACGGTATCCCATCTCGTAGAAGAAGTTATTGCAGGAATTGGCGATCGCGCCTTCCAGATTCAGTTTTCCGTGTTTACCGGGATAGATCCAGCACTTGGGCGGATTGGGATCTTCCTGGACCTTGGTGAAAGCGGTTTTCTTTTTACAGTTGACTGTGTCACCCAGGGTGACCACTTCTTCAGCCAGGGCAGCGGTCGCGGTGACCATCTTGAAGGTGGAACCGGGAGCCGTCAGCTGCTGTGTGGCGTAGTTGAGAAGGGGGTTGGCAGGATCTTCGAGGACCTTGCGGTAATATTCTTCATTGTTGATCCGGTTGGTGTCATAACCCGGATAGGAAACCATAGCCAGGACTGCTCCGTTTTCGGGATCCGTCGCGACAACAGAGGCTGTCGAAGGATACAGGTGGAGCTGGGCAGGCGTCAGATCCAGGTTCTGGATCCGGTTGTACATAAACTGGAAAGCCGTTTCTCCCCACTCGTAGTCAAAACTCTCCCGCTCCTCATCCGAGATCTTGACAATTTTCTGGTCCAGAAGGATCTGGCAGATCTGGTCACCAGAGACTTCCTGATTGACGACCAGATACTTATACAGTGCGTTGCGCATATCCCGGTCGTTGAGAGAATCATCCCCTGCGCCGATCACCTGCTCAAAGAACTCCATCACTGCATCATATTCGGGTAAATCTGCAGCAATAAAACGGCTGTCTGTGTTGATCCAGCCTCTTGCTGCAGCTTCCGTCACAAGATCATGCAGGGAGGTTTTTCCTTTCTCCCATGCCTGATAGACGGCATTGTCTGCAATGGAACCGCTTTGGGCATCTTCTGCAGAAAGAATACCGTAGTCGAAAAGTGCCTGGGCAAGCAGAGTCTGATAGGTCTTCATCTCTGTTCCCAGCGATTCCCAGGTATTGCGTCCGTCGCGGATCTCATTGATGATTTCTTTGGAGGTGTGCCTGCGGAAGCTCTTGAAGCTGTCCCATACCTCCTGTTCCGTATCGCTCGCTTCTTCGGAAGTCAGGTGTGTGCTGTCAATAATATTGCACAGGCAGGATGTGTAGACGTTGCTGACGGGAATCGTGATCGCCGCACCGTCATCATCCTCGGAAATGACCTGGTCATAAACGGAGTCGCGCAGCTTTGAGAGGATGATATCGCGAAGGTTCTTCTCGATGATCTTATAGGCGGCAATCTGAAGATCCTTGTCAATGGTGAGGGTGACATCACGTCCATCGACGGGGGCATAGGATTTCTGGTCTGCCGCAAGCTCTGCTTCATCGACTGCATCCTGGGTAATACGCCCGATATTGTCGACATTGAAGGTGTTCTGTCCGCTCTGTCCCCGCAGGATCTCCTCCTGAGAGGCCTCTATTCCGGTATAGCCGACAATATCACCTTCGCGGTAGAGAGGATGCCCTTTTTCGTCAATGCTGTTTTCACTTTCCAGGAAGTCCGAAGATACCTCTCCGGTATATCCGATAATATTGCTGAAGTACTTGGCGTCATAATACTTGCGCACAAGCTCTTCTTCGATCTGGATTCCGTCCTCGTCGGGACTGAAACGTTCTTCGATCGCATGGATGGTCTCATCAGAGACATCCTTTGCCAGAACTGTGGATAAATATTTCTGATAATAATTCAGACTGAGCTTATAGCGCGCGATGACCATCTGCAGAAGGACCTGCCGGTCAGACATATCTGCATCGTATACATTGATGCCGTATCTGTTGGCCAGATCCGTGATCACTTCCCCTGCTGTCTTCGCCTGCTCTTCGGGTGACATATCGGCGGGATCGGCGTAGCCGTAGACATCCGCCAGGAAGCGGTTCTTTGCCGTCTGCCCCATTTCTTTGAAGAAGAAACTGCCGCCGGTCAGCTGAATGCTGAAGTCCGATACCATATCGTCGTCATTTTCGTCGACAATACGGATGATCTCCCGGATATTGCTGTTGAGGACCTTGTCATCCTCGGAGGAATCATCCGTCAGATCGTTCATGGTGATATTGTATGTAGGAACAGTCTCTGCCAGAACTTTCCCATTGCGGTCCCGGATGGTACCGCGCTTTGCGCGCACAACGACCGTCCTGCGGATGCGGTTCTGGAACTGCTGCTGATAGCTTTCTCCATTGATGATCTGAAGTGTAAAAAGGCGGAATACGAGAATTCCCGCGAGCACGATGCTGAGTGCCGCAAGAATATAGGATCTTCTCCTTCCGGTCCTTCTGCCCGCATCGGATATCTGCCGTGCAGTACCGGCTTTTTTTCTCTTTTTGGGTTCCCGTGAATGTGATCCTTCCGGTCGGGGATTGGTTGGCTCTTTCAAAACGCTTCTCCCTGTGTCAATGAAAAAACTTGAATGCGAAAGTGTGTTTCAGGTTAAACCCCGATAGGGCGTGTACTGTAACTGTTTTAAGTATAAGCGGGTATTTGTTCGGGAATACAGCCGCACTCGCGCAGGCTGGTAAAACTCAGATCTCCGATGATCAGATGGTCGATCAGCTGAATGCCGAGTATCTGTCCTGCTTTGCAGATGCGTTCGGTGATCTCCTTGTCCATGCCGCTAGGAGTCGGATCTCCGCTGGGATGATTGTGCAGGAGCATGATATTGACCGCGCCCCAGCGCAGAGCCCGCAGAAAGATTTCCCGAGGGGAAAGCAGGGTGCAGTTGACGGTCCCGAGCGAGAGTACCTCCTCGCGCAGAAGGGCCATTTTGTTGTCCAAAAGGACAAGGACTGCCGTCTCTGTCTCGAGATGGCGCATCTGTTCCATATAATAATCCGCCACGGCGGACGGGGAACTGAAGACCAGCCGGCTGGCAGCGCGTTCACGCACCAGTCTCCTTGATATCTCGGCAAGAGAGAGGATTTTCACAGCCTTAACTTCTCCGATCCCGGGTATGCTCTTGAGGTCTTCCAGGGTCATGCGGTGAAGGGCGGACAAGTCTGTAGATCCCTCTTCAAAAAAGCCCAGAATCTCACGGCTCAGCTGTGTGGCATTCTTTTCTTTCGTCCCTGTGCGCAGGATGATAGCCAGAAGCTCGGCGTTGGTCAGGCTGGACGCGCCGCAGGACAGGAAACGCTCATAAGGCATTTCTGCCCGGCCCGGTCTGGAAGGACCTGCCGCAGTGACCGCATCAGAAGCTGCACCGGCTGAAAAAATATCTTCCGGACCGCTTGTCCTATCCCCATGCATAGCGGTAACGTCCGATGCATTTCTGTTTTCAAAATGCCTGTCCCGGACGTCCTCGTGATCGTGGCTGAATTGTAAAATATTCATGTAATACCTTTCTGCTCTCCGGACAGAAAAGGAAAACATATACAAATATTTTATAGTTTTATAAGGTCACGGTCAAGGAAATTCTGTACTGTGCGAAGTATGCCCAGACGGGCATGAGACCAGGTCAGGCCGCCCTGAAAATAGACGGCATAGGGAGGTTTGATGGGACCGTCCGCGCTCAGCTCGATGGAGGATCCTGACACAAAAGCACCGGCTGCCATAATGACATCGCTGTCGTATCCGGGCATAGGGGCGGGATAGGCATCGACAAAGCTGTCTACCGGCGACGAGGCCTGAATCCCCTGGCAGAAGGCTATGACGCCCTCCGGGCTGCCGAAAGTGATGGACTGAATGATGTCGTGGCGGGTCTCACTGCCGTCGGGCAGCACCGGAAATCCCAGACGCTCATACAGGCAGGCCGCGAAGATCGCACCTTTTAAGGCTGCAGCAGTGACTGTGGGACCCAGGAAAAAGCCCTGATAAAGGGAGGGCAGGACTTCCAGGGAAGGGCCGACCTCTTTGCCCAGGCCGGGTGAGGACAGACGTACAGCGGCATTTTCCACGCACTCACTTGTACCGGCAATATAACCTCCCACCGGCGCCAGACCGCCTCCGGGATTCTTGATCAGAGATCCGACCACCATGTCAGCGCCTACATGGGAGGGCTCAATGCGCTCGACAAATTCGCCGTAGCAGTTGTCCGTCATGCAGATGACATCCGGGCGGATTTTCTTTACCATGGCAATGGCCTCGCCGATCTGTGTCACGGACAGGGTGCGGCGGGTCTGATAGCCCTTTGAGCGCTGGATGGTCACAAGATGGATCCTGCCTTCTGTGTCCGCCTCCAGAAGTGCACGGATAGCGGCAAAATCGAAGTTCCCGTCAGGCAGAAGGTCCACCTGTCTGTATTCGATCCCGTATTCGGCCAGCGAACCGCGGGAGGGACGGATGCCGATGACTTCCTCCAGGGTGTCATAGGGCTTGCCCGCGATGGAAACAAGGATATTGCCGGGACGCAGATTTCCCATCAGAGCCAAGGCCAGGGCGTGTGTTCCGCAGCTGATCTGGGGACGGACGAGTGCATCTTCCGTTCCAAAATAGGATGCATAGACCCTCTCCAGTCCGTCACGCCCTATATCATCATAGCCGTACCCGGTTGTTCCTTTCAGATGGGCTTCTCCGATGTGGTTCTCCTGCATGGCGTGGATGACACGCAGCTGATTGTACTCCGCTGTCTCATCGATCCTGTCAAATCTGGGCCGGAGCTGATCCATGACGGGTGCGGCAAAATTGAGGACCGCTTCCGAGATTCCGAAAGCGGCATATTGTGCGGCAAGGCTGGTCTGAGGTGTATGTATCTGAGTCATTTTTTATTAATTCCTTTTTATATATTTGTCAGTGACTGTAATGGACTATCCCAAAGAAAACCTGTTACAGATCACGCCCCTCAAAGGGCGTGATCTGTAACGCTGCGCGCGGCGATTCCAATGCGCTTCACGCGCGCCGCGCGCCGTTCAACCCGGGTTTTTCGCGAAAAACCCGCGAAAAACACCTCGATTTTCAGGTGGGTCTGAACTGTAACGACAACCTCTCAAGGATGATCGTCTCCATGTGGTCAATGAGGGCATTTTCATCGGGATATTCATCAATGTTGATCCATGTGACGTCCCGCTCCCGGCGGAACCATGTGAGCTGGCGCTTGGCAAAGCGGCGTGAATCGCGTTTGATCAGGCGCACGGCTTCCTCCATGGGATACTCGCCGTCCAGAGCGCGCAGTATCTGTCTGTATCCAATCCCCTGCATGGAGACGTCTGAATCTGTCAGGCCCTGGTCTTTGAGGCGGCGTACTTCCTCCACCAGACCATTCTCCATCATGCGGTCGACACGGGCGTCGATGCGGGCGTAGAGTTTTTCCCGGTCCATGGTAAAAACAAAGAACACGGCGTCAAAGACGGGCGGACGCAGATGTTCATTTCTGTTGTGCTCGGAAATGCGCTGCCCGCCGCTCTTTTGGGCAAATTCAAGGGCGCGGATGATGCGTTTGACATTGTTGGGGTGGATGGACTGTGCCGCCTCGGGATCCACTTCCTGCAGACGTCTGTACAGTTCCTCTGCTCCGCCCTTCTTCGCTTCTTCCTCCATGGCACTGCGGCATTCTGTGTCAGCATCCATTTCCGTAAAATCGATCCCGTAGAGCAGGGCCTGGATATAAAATCCCGTTCCGCCAACCAGAAAGGGCAGGCGTCCCTTGGCATAAATCTGCCCGGCAGCGGCTTCCGCCTCCTTCTGAAAACGGACCACATTCCAGGCATCCGCAGGGTCGGCGACATTGATCAGATAGTGCGGGATCCCCTGCATCTCTTCTTCTGTTACCTTGGCGGAACCGATGTCCATTCCCCGGTAGACCTGCATGGAATCCGCTGAGATGACACTGCCGCCAAGCCTTTTGGCCAGCTCCACGGAGGCGAATGTCTTCCCGGTGGCCGTGGGGCCGGCAATGATGACCAGGGGCCTGTTTTTTTCATTTGTGTTTGTGTCTGCGGGCATAGCGGTGCACCTCGGTTATTCTGAATATGTTTCAGATGTTGTTTATATCGACTCTGCTGAGATGAATTTCTACTCAGATTTTTATGAGATGGAAGGCTACACAATGCGCTTGAACTTGCGGTCCATTTCATATTGAGTCATGACGATCATGGTCGGTCTGCCATGGGGGCAATGATAAGGGTTTTCCAGGGATAAAAGCTCATCGATCAGGGCACGGGCTTCTTTCTCGGACAGGCGGCTGTTTCCCTTGACCGCAGCTTTGCAGGCCATAGATGCCACCTTGGAAATAATGACATGGGGTGTCCCGCTGATGCGCTCGTTCATGATCTCTTCAAGGATTTCCCTCAGGAGGCTGTCCGCAGTCTGTCCGAACAATTCCGTGGGAACAGCCCTTATAGCATAACTTCCGCCTCCAAACTCCTCAATCTCATATCCCATTGCCGCAAATACGTTCTGAAACTGCTGATAGGCAGTCTCCTCACGCCCGCTCATGCGCAGGACAATGGGCGGCATGAGCTGCTGGGAAGCGACCGGAATTTCCTGCCGGGCGGTCTGCTGCGGACCGGCTTCCTCCGACAGGGAAGGATGCTCACGTTCGATCCGGCGCATCATGCGTTCGTAGTTTACCTTTTCGTGGGCGGCATGCTGGTCAATGATCAGCAGTCGTTTTTCATATTCGATGATCCAGTAGGTCCCGAAGACCTGCCCTATATATTTGAACCGTTCCGCCTTCTGCGGTGTGAGCAGATGCTCGTCCCGGGATCCTTCCTGTGAAAGATCCTCAGCAGTCGAAGCAGCGAACAGATTCTCCAGGGTGAGCTGGCCTGCCGGAAGCTCGTCTCTGCCGTCTGCCGGTTCGTTCGCGGCGACTGCCGGTTTATCTGTGCCGTCTGCATTCACTTGAGGCTTGTCAGAGACAGGCAAAAGATCATGCACAAGGGATTCAGACTCTTTTTGTCTTGCTGCGCCGTTCTCCCGTGTAACTCTTTCCAACGAACCGGTTTCCGGTGCGCTATACGTCTTTGTATCGTTGGGACGGCCATAGCTCCGGCGGTCTTCAAAGATAAAATCGCTGCTCTCTCCTGTCGATTCAGGCAGTGCCGGGATCTGTCCCGAACCGTAAAGAACAGATTGCTGAACCGGCTTTTGCTGAGAATTTTCGGAAGGTATTTTCGCATCGGAGTCGGAGTTTTTTTCTACAGAAGAAACTGACGGCTTTACAGGCATCCGGTCTGTTCTTCCTTTTTCAAATGCCTCATAATGGGGGGCATTCTGCAGATGCTGCTGTTTTAGCTGTGCCTCTTTTTTTGTTTGGGCACGCTCTTCTCTGGCTGTGTTCAGATTAGCCTTGGGGATCAGTTCCACGGGCCGGAGTGCCTCGTGCACGCTGGTCTCCAGAAAGCGGAAAACGGCCCTGCGGTCGGTAAAGCGCACCTCCATCTTGGAGGGATGCACGTTGACATCTACCTGCTCAGGCGGCATGGTCAGATGCAGTACGGCAAAGGGAAAGCGGTGCTGCATGAGGTCTGTGCGATAGCCTTCTTCAAGTCCTGCAGAGAGTTCCTTGCTGCGCAGCATTCTTCCGTTGATGAAAAAAGTTTCAAAGCTTCTGCTGGAGCGGCTGACTTCCGGTCTTCCCAGAAAGCCGTCAAGCACCATGCCGCTTTCCTGATCTTCTGCGTGGACAGGGATAATGGCGCCGGCTGTCTCCCGGCCGTAGATTCGGTAGATCAGCTCCCTCAGATTTCCGTTGCCTGTAGTGTGTAGTTTGTCCTGTCCGTTCACGCGATAATGAAAAGAGATCAGGGGATGTGACAGAGCCTGTTTTTCGATCAGATCCGTAATGTAACCTGCTTCCGTCTGGGGCTGGCGCAGAAACTTCCTGCGCACGGGGATTTTTCCGAAAAGATTTCGGACAATGACCGTGGTTCCGTCGGGGGCTCCGATTTCCTCCAGATCGATGCGGACAGGCTCATCCGGCGAGTAAGAAGCAAGATGATCGTTGACTGCCCTGGTACCGGATATGTCACTGCGCACTTTTGTGATCATCTCAACCTGCGCGACAGCGGCAATGCTGGCAAGGGCCTCTCCCCTGAAGCCCAGGGAAGACAGATGGGACAGATCGTCCGCGTCCGTGATCTTGCTGGTTGCATGCCGCACAAAAGCACGTGTGATCTGGTCTTTCTCGATGCCGCAGCCGTTGTCCGTGACGCGGATCATGGTGATTCCTCCGTCCCGGATCTCGACAGTAATGGCCGTCGAGCCTGCGTCGATGGAATTTTCCACCAGCTCCTTGACGACATTCAGTGGTCTTTCAATGACCTCTCCCGCCGAAATGCGGCTGATGGTTTCCTCTGTGAGGAGTTTTATTTCCATAGTCTTGTCCTTTAGATGAAGAGTCCTGTCCTTTATACCAAGTCAGATTTACGAAGTCAGATATTCGAAGTCAGGTATTCGAAATCAGATATAGGAAGTCATAGTCAAAAGTCAGCTGCAGTCAGGTAACTTGTCAAGTTCCTCAGGAACCAGCTTCCCAGCGGTTTTTGAGCCGGCTCTGCAGGCGGTAGAGAGTGTTGAGGGCATCCAGAGGGGTGAGATTCTGGATGTCGATCTCCGACAGTTCCTTGAGGACATCGGCGTCAGAGGTCGTGTCAAACAAAGACATCTGGGCCAGGTCCACATCATCGTAGTGGACAGGTTTTACAGATGCTTTTCTGCCGGCGGTGTTTGCCGCAGAGGTATCGATATTCTGGAGCTTTTCCGTGATATCGTTGTCGGTCAGCTGTTCCACAAGTTCCATGGCGCGGTCGATCACGATATCGGGCAGACCTGCCAGTCGTGCCACCTGGATGCCGTAGCTCTTGTCGGCGCCGCCGCGGATGATCTTGCGCAGGAACTTGATATTGTCCCCGCTCTCCCGTACTGCCACACAGTAGTTTTTCACGCCGGGGATCTTTCCCTCCAGTTCTGTCAGTTCGTGATAATGGGTGGCGAACAGGGTTTTGGCGCCCAGATAGCGGCGGTTGCTTATATGCTCCACGACAGCCCAGGCAATGCTCATGCCGTCGTAGGTGGAGGTTCCGCGTCCGATTTCATCCAGGATCAGCAGGCTCTTTGAAGTGGCATTTCGAAGGATGTTCGAGACCTCGTTCATTTCCACCATGAAGGTGCTCTGTCCGCTGCCCAGATCGTCGGTGGCACCGACACGGGTGAAGATGCGGTCTGTGACACAGAGTCTGGCCTTTTCCGCAGGGACATAGCTGCCGATCTGTGCCATGAGCGAGATCAGGGCTACCTGACGCATATAGGTCGATTTGCCGGCCATGTTGGGGCCGGTAATGATACAGATGCAGTTCTTTTTTCCGTCCAGAAGAGTGTCATTGGGAATAAATTCACCCTGCTGCATCTGTTCAACGACAGGATGACGCCCACCGGTAATGCGGATGGTACCGTTTTCATTAAAGGTCGGGCGCACATAGTGATTGCGTTCGGCAACCAGGGAAAGGGAGGCGAACACATCCAGATGGGCCAGTGCCGCCGCCGCCCTCTGGAAGGAAGTGATCCGGTCGGCGCAGGCCTGGCGGACGCGGCAGAAGGCGTCGTATTCCAGGGTGTTCAGCTTGTCTTCCGCGTTGAGGATACTGTCCTCGAGTTCCTTGAGACGCTGGGTGGTGTATCGCTCGGAACCCACCAGGGTCTGTTTGCGGATATAGTCGTCCGGAACCAGATCTTTGAAGGAATTGGTGACTTCAAAATAGTAGCCGAAGACTTTGTTGTACTTGATACGGAGATTTTTGATGCCGGTGCGTTCCCGGTCCTCAGCCTCCAGATCCATCAGCCATTTTTTGCCGTTGTCGCGGGCATCGCGCAGATGGTCGATATCCGGGTCAAATCCGGCCTTGATGATATTGCCTTCCCGAATGGAGACCGGGGGCTCATCGACGATCGAACGCTCCAGGAGACCGGTGAGCTCAGAAAAATCCTCGATTTCTTCGCAATAGCGGGCAAGTGCGCCCGGTTTAGGGGCTTCTTCGGCAGGATTCGGGGGAACGAGATTGGCAGGATCCTGCAGCAGATCCCTGCCGGTCTCAAAATCACGCAGTACATTTTTAATGGGAACAAACATGCGGAGGGAGTCGCGTAGGGCGATCATATCCCGGGGATTTGCGGTGCCATAGGAAATACGGGTCATAAGCCGTTCGAGATCGTAAACGACGCGCAGATATTCGCGGATTTCGTCGCGGTCTACGTTCTGTTCACTTAGAGCCTGGACGCAGTCCAGACGGTCTTCTATCTGTGACCGCTCTGTGAGCGGCTGTTCGAGAAAACGGTGCAGAAGACGGGCTCCCATGGCGGTGCAGGTCTTGTCGAGAACCCACAGCAGAGAACCGCGTTTTTTCTTGTCGCGCAGGGTCTGCGTCAGTTCGAGATTTCTGCGTGTCGAGCTGTCGAGCAGCATATATTTGCCTGAGGCGTAAGCCCGGATCCTGGTCAGATTGGAGAGGGCGTTTTTCTGCGTGTCGTAGAGATAGCGCAGAAGGGCGCCGGCCGCCAGCGTCCCGGAGGGGAAGTCCTCCAGACCCAGGGACATGAGGGAAGCTGTGCGGAAGTGGTCCAGCAGGAGGGTCACCGCAGAGGATTCCTCGAAATAGCTGTTGGGGACAGTGCTTACCTGCATGGAAAGTCTCTCGCGCAGATCGCTCAGATCAAGGCTGCTCATCAAAAGAGGCTCGTTGCACAGAAGTTCCGCGGGACTGTATCCGACGATCTCGTCGTAGAGCTTTGCTGTGTCGGATACTTCGGAGACCAGAAAGTCTCCGGTGGAAATATCCGCTGCTGCGATGCCGATCTGACTTGCATTGTAAAAAACGCAGAATATGTAGTTGTTTCTGCCCTCATCGAGGGCATTCATATCCAGATTGGTACCCGGTGTGACGATGCGCACCACTTCCCTGCGGACAATGCCCTTTGCCGTGCGGGGATCTTCCATCTGCTCACAGATGGCTACCTTGTAGCCCAGCTCCACGAGACGTGTCAGATAAGTGTCGACAGCGTGATAGGGAACACCGCACATGGGAGCCCGCTGGGGAAGTCCGCAGCTTTTTCCGGTGAGTGTCAGTTCCAGCTCGCGGGACACCGTCACCGCGTCGTCAAAGAACATCTCGTAAAAATCGCCCAGGCGGTAAAAGAGCAGGCAGTCAGGATTGTCATGCTTTGTCCGCAGATAGTGCTGCATCATGGGCGAGAGCGTCGCCATGAGGGCGGCGTCATCTGCCATGACCGCCGAAGACGTATATTTCGTATAATCGTAAAGGTTTTCCATTCAGTTTCCCTTGGCATCTGCAGCGCGAAAATCATTGTAAAAACTGCAGGTCAGAATCAGGCCTTATTTACGCCTTAATGTTTATTTCCTTATTTCTTTCGGTGTGTGCTCCCAATCTGCACCCGGTCACTACTATGACCGGTCACACCACTGTTCCGAAGAAATAGAAGCCGCGGCATTCGTCCAGCCGGACCTGCAGCATTTTTCCGATCATGGAGGGGTCGCCGGGAACGTGGACCAGCATGTTGTTGGACAGACGGGCTGTGATATAGCTGCTGTCCTTTACGTTGACCTCCTCCGCCAGTGCCTCCATGGTGCGGCCGGTCAGACGTTCCGCGCGTCCGTGGGCAGTCTCCTGGACCGCTTTCAGGACACGGTCAAACATACGGTTTTTTTCCTCGTCGGGAACCTGATCGGGCATTTTGGCCGCAGGGGTACCGGCGCGTTTCGAATAGATAAAAGTAAAGGCGTTGTCAAAGCCGACGCGGCGTACGACGTCGATGGTATCATCGATATCGCGGTCGTTCTCTCCGGGGAATCCGACGATGATATCTGTGGTGATTGATACATCCGGGATCCGGTCGCGGATCTTCTGCGCCAGGGCAATATACTGTTCCTTGCTGTAATGCCTGTTCATGCGGGCCAGAATCCGGTCGGAGCCGGACTGCAGAGGCAGATGGATGTGCCGGGCGATCTTTTCATTGCTGCGGACAACTTCGATGACTTCGTCGGAGAGATCCTTGGGATGAGGAGTCATGAATCGTATACGCTGCAGACCCTCAATCTTGCAGACCTCGGTCAAAAGCTCCGCAAAGGTGCAGGGTGTATCCAGATCCTTACCGTAGGAATTGACATTCTGACCCAGAAGCATGATCTCCACCACACCGTCGCTGACAAGACGCTCGCACTCGCTGAGGATCTCAACAGGTGTGCGGCTCCTCTCCCGCCCGCGCACGTAGGGAACGATGCAGTAGCTGCAGAAATTGTTGCATCCGAAGGTGATATTGGTCCCGGATTTGAAGGGGTATTTTCGGGCGACCGGAAGTGCCTCGACAATTCTGTCCGCCCGGTCCCAGATCTCTACGACCATGCCGTCCGATTCCAGACAGCTGCAGAGGTATTCCGCAAAGCGGTAGAGATTGTGGGTGCCGAATACAAGGTCGACAAAGCGGTAGCTCTTACGGATTTTCTCGACATTGCTCTTTTCCTGGACCATGCAGCCGCACACGGCAATCTTCATGCCGGGTCGGTTCTTTTTGAGATGACCGGCGCGGCCCAGCCGGCCGAACACACGCTGGTCGGCGTTGTCGCGGACGGTGCAGGTGTTGTAGATCAGAAAATCGGCGTCTTCGGATTCTGCTTCCGTAAAGCCTGCACTCTCAAGGATTCCGATGATCTTCTCAGAGTCGCGCGCATTCATCTGGCATCCGAAGGTCTCCACCCGGAAAGTCAGCGGCCTCCCTTCTTCCTTTATGCGCTTTTGTGTGATCATCCTGGCGCGTGCCAGAAACCATGCCTGTCTTGCCGGCTCATTTTCCGGTGCGGGGCTGTTCAGATCCGTCTCCAGGACAAGCTGTTCAAATCGTTCATTTATTGCCATAATTGCCTCTATCTTAGAATATTGAAAAATATGTATAAGCCCATAAATAAGCTCTCAGGAATCGGCTGAGGGATAAGATGTTAATGTTCACACCCGCTCGAGGAAGTGACAGTAACCTGCGAAAAAAGATTTTTACATAATCACCATTTCTTTCACATAATCACCATTTCTGCGACACGCGGTAAAGATAGGCATTTCCCTTTTTGCCGATCCGTTCTACAACCCCCATTTCCGTCAGAAGGAGGAGAACAGTGGACGCGCGGTCCCTGCGCAATCTGACTGTCTTTGCAAACTGTGCGGAGGTAAAGGGTTCCGGCAGATCCTCCGGGACAAACTGCATGTAATCCTGCGGACATGTGAGGATTGCTCTGTCCCTCAGACGCAGGGGGATCCTGTCGTAGCGGTGGGATCCGCGCTTTTTGTTTTTGCTCCAGCCGTCCAGAAGACGGTATTCATCCATGTCGATCAGGAGCAGTTCCAGGGACAGATTGGGATTGTGCAGGAAAGGACGGATGCGGTAGAGCTCCCGAAAGGCGTGGAAAAAGCTCCCCCGAAGGGGAGACTTATTTCTTTTCAACAATTCACCGGTATCCGGATCGATCCATACGACCCATTTCTCAGCCGGGATGGGATAGACAATGCGTACGGGATACTGTGTCAGAAAGCAGGACAGCCTGGACCGCATGGCGCCCATTCTGGCGGTCTGGATCTCTGTGATCCGTCCGTCATGGTAAATGTCCGCTATGAAATTGTCAACAGGGATTTCCTGATGGTCTTCATCTGCGTCGATATAGCTCTTGAGTACCGCGTGCAGGGTCTTTTCTGCCTGCATTCCGATGCCGTGTCTTTCCCTGGGGGCAAGGCTGATGATCCTGGAGCAGGCGGCATCAAAGCGGATCCGGGCATCTTGCAGCCCGGATCCATCGTTTTCTCTATGATCGGAATTGTCTGACATACAGGTCTTATTTGGAAAGTTTGCTTCTGACGTAGGCAAATGTGTAATCCTCTCCTTTTTCGGCCAGCATGC
The DNA here is from genome assembly GCA_902780385.1 of uncultured Lachnospiraceae bacterium. Classification (GTDB taxonomy): domain Bacteria; phylum Bacillota; class Clostridia; order Lachnospirales; family Lachnospiraceae; genus CAG-791. Next base: position 29,536 of record CACZFF010000007.1, on the reverse strand, counting down.
GGAGAAGCTTTTCCAGAAGCGCAGCCGTCTCAGGGTGCATGAACTGACGGGCGCGGCCTCCGCCCAGATACTTTAACGGAGCATCGTCTGTGTAGGCATCACCAAGATAAATCTTGCTGGCCGCAATGCGGTCCATCATCATTTCCACGACAAACCGGCCGGGCATTTTGACAGGAATCAAAGCGGATTCTCCTTCCTTGCCGCGGTAATTGTAATCCACCCAATACTCGAAATGGTGGCGGTTCCGGCCCTTGTGATGGAGCCAGGATGAGGAATAACCGATTTCCTCCCTCTCTGCATTATTGGGGCTGCGGTTTCCCTGAAAATAGCGGGCGCCGACCAGAAATTCCGTGGGGGAAAATTTGGACAGATCATGCAGAAGTCCCTGCCGGTAAAGTCCCACTTTCCAGCAGCCTTCCATAACAAGCATCTTGTGATGTACGACAGTATTCAGATGCTTGAGAAATTTTTCCCTTGTGATCCTGGTGTGCACATGGTGCGAGGGCCTGCCCGTATACATTTTCACTTTCTTATCTGCTGCAGGTACAACCAAGGTATGTGATTCCTTTTCAGGACAACCCTCCATGTGCGCAGTATCATTATTTACATGTATTGTATCTGTATGTTCTTTCATCTCTGTGGCCATGATCTGCTTTTCTTACTGCTATATATATTCCTATAAATTTTTATAAATGCTTACAATTTCGTTTTTACAGCCTGTGTAAATCAGTGACGATCGCGGGGAGGAAGGGATCTGCCGGCTGCACGGATGCAGCGTTTTATATAAGCCTGGTGAAGTTTTGCCTTCTTTGCAGCCTTTTTGCCGGATGTTCCCGAAGCCATTGCCCTGCGGATCCTGTTCTTCAATACACTTGCTGAGGGAAGCCTGTCCAGGCGTTCCTGCGCCTTTTCCCTGCGGATGGACTCTGTGTCCGGAACTGCCCGCAGAATACGTATGGATCGGGGCGCTGTCTCCACGCAGTGCTGATCCCCGGGGATGATCACCTTGTCGAGGAAGCCGTTTTCATCGGCCGTATCCATGCAGACCTGCCATATATAATGGGGAGGCAGCTTGGGAAGCGCCAGGGAAAGTTCCTTCCAGTAGGTGTTGATGGCGAGGTATGTAAATGCCGGGAACTTTCGGGAGGCACCGCTCACATAGTTTTCGCAGAAGGCGATTCCGATACTGTGGCTGAAGGGTCCCAGGTCCGGATTCCATGCCTCAGCGCCGTGCAGAGAGACATCCGGATGTCCGATCCCGAGATAATCAATATAGTGGAATGGCTTTCTGCCGCTGAAAACGGGGTGGTCTTTACGGAAGGCGATCAGCTTTGCCGTAAAGTCGCTGAGCTTCTTTTTCTCAGGCGAAGCCGACCAGTCTACCCAGGAGATCTCATTGTCCTGGCAATAGGCATTATTGTTGCCGCTCTGGGAATTCCCGCATTCATCTCCCTGCCAGAGCATGGGTGTTCCGCGGGAAAGAATGAGCAGTGTCAGGAAGTTGCGGACCTGTTTTCTGCGAAGGGCCAGAACCTCTTCATTGTCTGTGTGGCCCTCTTCGCCGCAGTTCCAGCTGTAATTTTCCGCATTGCCGTCCAGACCGTATTCTCCGTTCGCCTCGTTGTGACGATCATTGTAGGATACCAGATCCGCCAGCGTGAACCCTTCATAGGATGTAACATAGCGGAGCACGCCGTGGTCTTCCGGCACCGTAAGAAAGAGCTTGAGGAAGTCCTTCATCACGTAATCGTCGCTCTTGACAAATCTGCGGAGCAGAGTCTGGAATTCATCGCTGCAGGTGATCAGACCGGAGAAATCGTGGAGAGGCTTCTGAGGCGGCTGTCTCCTGGCCGGGCGATATGCAGCAGCAGGCCCTGCACCCGGTCCGGCACCGTATGCTCCTCCCGGGAACTTTCCGGTATCTTCCCCTCTTCCGTCTGTGGGATCTGAAGATGGAGAAAGAATTTTTTCAAGATCTGTGTAATAAATCTGACCGGCATTCTCGGCCTCTTTGTCCAGCTCCTCAAAAGGGAATGAATGGCTGAAAAGCGCAGTATCCGCCAATGATGGATCTGTCGCAAGGGAACCTTCCGAATCAGTAAATCCCTTGAGGCGGAAGCCGTCGATACCGTAGCGGTCGATATAAAAGCGCAGGATCTCAATCTGCTCCTGTACAAGGACACCCTTTTCAAAATACATCTGGAGGATCACACGCATGCCTGCCTTGTGGAAGGCATGGATCATGGCGGCAAATTCCTCCTGAGTCCCGTATTCGGAACGTAGAGCACAGTAAAGGCCTGCCCCGAATCCCCAGTAATTGGGACGGGACTTGAGATCGCGCAGAGGATCTCCGTTAGGTCCCACGGGATAAGCGCCGAGAGCCTCGCCCATGGTCCGGAACTGCTTATTCTGTGTCCGGTCCGGAAGCGGTGTGTAGACAGGCATGATCTCCACAGCAGTCACACCCAGCCCTCTGAGGTAGGGGATCCCCGCGGCAGCCCCTGTAAAAGTGCCCCGCAGATTTTCATCCAGAGATTCCCTGGCAGCAGAAAAACCGCGGATATGGAGACCGTAGATCACTTCTTTTGACCAGTCTGCTGGCGGCAACGGTTTCTCGGGCGCGCCTGCAAACAGATCCGCGGCGCGGAGGGGAGCACAGCTGCAGGCTGTGACTTCTTTACGATCTTCCCCCTCGCAGATCACGGTCCTGCCGATCGCAAAAGCATGGGGATCAGGGATCCAGTGTTCACCGCTTTTGTAGCGGTACATCCACTCTTTGCTGTCCAGAGGAGTGATCATGGCAGAGCATACACGTCCCACACGGAATTCATCCGTAAAAGGAATATACAGGGTTTCGCCGTCAGGAGTATGGATCAGCTGCAGACCGCATTCCATGCCCCTGGGAAAAACAGCACTGAAAACAATGCCGCTCCCATGCGGACGCACAAAGGGCCTGGATGCATGCGCCGGATATATTTCAGGAATCTGAGCCAAAGCGGGAACCTCCTTCATGAACGTAAAGAAAGCATGTTATCTATTATCGTCTCTCCCAAAAAGCAAATTACAAATTATTTTATCATAATTTGCAAATGCATACAATTGCAAGGCTTACAGGGCTTTGCTTGAAATACGGCTGCTGACCCTGGTGAAATACAGAAGGCTGAAATACATCAGCTCGAAATGCGGCTGCAATACGGCCGGCGGAAGGCAGCAGGTTACAAGCCTCTCACATACCTGATCCGTGAGGGGAAAGGAAAGGCTGCAGGAATCTGGAAGGGGTGGCGGGGCGGTCCGCAGTTCCCTCCAGGTATGTCAGGGTCAGCGAGCATCTGGCGCGCGTCATGGCAACATATAAGAGCCGTCTCTCCTCTTCCACCTGATCCGGTGTCCAGGACCGCTTTGAGGGAATACTGCCCTCATTGACATCCGGGATAAAAACGTTATCAAACTCCAGCCCTTTACAGGCATGCATGGTGAGCACCTGGACTGCAGACCGCATGTCCGGGGACGGGCGCTGCTCCTCTGCAGGCTGCATGGAGGCCCTCAGCATTTCCTCCAGTTTCACGGTCCACTGGCTCAGGAAATGAAAGTCCGCGGCCTCCTCATACAATTGCTCCAGAATGCTGCCGGCCTCTTTGTAGACGGACAGAGCATATTTTCCGTATCCGATGGAATACAGAAGATAGCGCATGGAAAAAGAAGGCGACAGGGAATGCAGCACCTGAAGGTCGCGGATCAGTTCCCCGACAGTATTTTTCTCAAATCCGGCATGCTCCGTCAGTTCTTCTCTGGTCATATATTCAAACGGCAGAAAGCTGCCTGACAGGAAGCGTTCCGGCCGGTTCATGATCCTGAGAAGATCCTCCCGGCAGATGCAACCTGTCCCGCGGCCTGCGCTTTTGGGGGAAAACGCGTCCTTTACACCTTTTTCCAGACCCTCTGCCGCCCTGTAGTAGGCCGCCAGATCCTGCAGAATCCTTGTTTTGTCGGTAACCATGTTCTTTCTATGTCCCCGGGCCGCCGCAGGCACCGGAATTCCGTATTCATTAAGAGTCTGCACAAACTGCTGCGCTGCGCCGTGAGTTCGGAATATCACCGCAGTGCGCCCTCTCTCTTCCTCTGTCATCTGTGCAAGCTCTTCTGCCACAAACCGGTATTCCAGCCTGCGGTCGGAAAAGGGCTTGCAGGAAAAAGCCCCCTGCAGGCTGCTCCCCTTCCTGAAATTCTTGTCGATCCTGTTTTTATTGTGCCTGATCAGACCGGCTGCGGCCTCCAGAATGCTGCCGGCGCACCTGTAATTGGTCGTGAGAAATACAGTGTGCTCCTCCGCGTCCTCCCTGTTATGGATAAAATCAGCCAAAAAGCGCTTCATCATCAGGGAATCTGCTCCGCGGAATCCGTAGATGGACTGATCATCATCCCCCACTATAAAAAGATTGTCTGCCGGGGCGGCAAGGAGGGCAAGTACCTGATACTGGGCGGGACTGACATCCTGAAATTCGTCCACCAGAATCCACCTGAAGCGCTCTCTCCACATCCGGAGTATGTCCGGGCGCTCCATGAGGAGGCTTTGGCAGCGCAGGATCATATCATCAAAGTCCAGCCATCCCCTCCCCTGCATATAAGCATCGTAGGTCCGTATGAGTTCCGGAATCCATTCCTGTGTGCAGGGAAGACCGTTTTTAAAGCGGCTGATCAGAAGCTGCAGCTCTTCAGGACTTGTTTTTTCCGGCAGAAAAGCCGGCCGCAGATCACAAAGATGCTGCAGGTATCTCTGTTTGGCCTTTGGATCCGCAAGGCTGTATTTTTCCCGGGAGGATTCCTGGAGGATGCGCAGAAAAACAGAATGAAATGTACCGAAAACCGTTTCCGGGTGCGGGCAGGAATGCAAAAAGCGCCTGCGCATTTGTGCCGCAGCCGCCCGGGAAAATGTGAGGACCAGTATGGAGGATGGATCAACGCCCTTCTCTTCGATCAGATAGCGGATACGCTGTACCAGAACGAATGTCTTTCCGCTGCCGGGTCCTGCAATAACGGCACAGGGCCCCGCCCCATAATGGATGGCGGTGTCCTGTGCCGGATCAGTCTTCAGTTCATTTCTGTGTCCAGTCTGCGCCTCTCGGAAAAAACGGTCGTTATCCCCTTGTTTCCGTATCGGTTTTTCTGACATCAGAATGTAACCTCTGTCTCTTTGATTTGTGTCTGGTCAAGGTGTCTGGTCAAGGTGCCCAAGGAGTCTGATCAGGAAAGCATATCGATGGACTTACGGAGCCTGGAGAGGGACTCCTCTTTGCCCAGGATCTCGAGGATCTCAGTGGCACCGGCAGGAGTGACGCTCTTTCCTGACACTGCAATCCGCACGGGCCACAGGACATAGCCGTTCTTGTAGCCTTTTTCCTGAATAAAGGTCTTGAGGGCGGCGAAGAGATCATCGTTGGTCCATGACTCCTGCGCCTCGAGAACAGGCAGTACTTCCCTGAGGACAGTGAGGGCCGTCTCGGGATTGGTCTTCATCTTTTTGTGGCGATAGAGCTCAACATCATAATCCGGAAGTTCTTCAAAGAAGGATACCATATCCGGGATGTCGGGCCAGATCTCGATACGTGTGCGTACCATCTCGGAGATCTTGCGAAGATCCAGATCCTTTGTGATGGCCTTCTTGAGCCAGGGCTCTGCCTGTACAAAGAAAGCGTCGGGATCCATTGCCTTGAGGTACTCACCGTTCATCCAGCGGAGCTTTGTGTAATCGAAGACAGAGGGGGAGCGTCCCATGCGGTGATAGTCGAACTGCTCCACAAGCTCCTCGAGGGAGAAGATCTCGCGGTCGCTGTCGGGAGACCAGCCAAGCAGAGCGATGAAGTTGACAACTGCCTCGGAGACAAAGCCCTGCTCGATCAGGTCTTCATAGGAGGAGTGTCCGCTGCGCTTGGAGAGCTTGTGGTGGTCCTCATCGGTGATCAGCGGGCAGTGGATATATTTGGGGATCTCCCAGCCGAAGGCCTCGTAGAGACGATTGTACTTGGGCGTCGAGGAAATATATTCATTGCCGCGGATGACATGGGTGATGCCCATCAGATGGTCATCGACCACATTGGCGAAGTTGTAGGTGGGATAGCCGTCGGACTTGATCAGGATCATGTCGTCGAGTTCCTTATTTTCGACCGTGACATCTCCGTAGAGCTCATCCGTAAAGGTGGTCGTTCCCTCCTGAGGATTGTTCTGACGGATAACAAAAGGTTTGCCCTCTGCGAGGTTTTTTTCGATCTCTTCTTTAGACAGATGCAGGCAGTGCTTGTCGTAAACGTTGATCTCCTTGCCTTCAATGGTCTGTGTCAGAGTGGCCAGACGCTCCGGCGTACAGAAGCAGTAATATGCCTCGCCCTTGTCGATCAGCTCTTTGGCGTATTTCATGTAAATACCTGCTGCGACACGTTCGCTCTGCACATAGGGGCCGACACCGCCGTCCTTGTCGGGACTCTCGTCGGGGATCAGTCTGGTCTCTTCGAGTGTGCGGTTGATGATCTCCACTGCGCCTTCGACCTGGCGTACCTGGTCTGTATCTTCGATACGAAGGATAAAATCGCCGCCTTCATGTTTGGCGATCAGATAGGCGTAAAGTGCTGTGCGCAGGTTTCCGACGTGCATGCGTCCGGTGGGACTGGGGGCGTATCTGGTTCTGATTTTCATATTTTTAGCTCCAATTAATAGTATAAAATTAACGGTTACTTAAATCTTATATTCACTGTACACCTGTGGAACCGAAGCCGCCTCGGTCCTCGCTTTCCAGGTGATCCACTTCTTCGAAAATAATATCCGGCTGGCGCCGCTCGATGCGGAACTGGCAGATCCTGTCGTTGATATGGATCTGCGTGTCGCGCATGGCAATGACGGGCATTCTCCACAAGTCCCCGTCACCGCAGTAGGCGTTGTCGACCACACCGTGGTGGTTGGCCTGGATGATCCCGAAATTTTTGTAGGTACTGCTGCGGGGAACGATGTGAGCCTCATAGCCTTCAGGCAGCTTCATGGCCACACCCAGGCTGATCAGACGAAAATCGCCTTTTTTGAGCTCGACATCCTCCGCGGCGCGAAGGTCGATCCAGTTGGCGCTGTTGGTCGGAGGCTGCAGCTTCTCGATCTTGTCGCTCAGATAGCGGATCCTGATCTTCTGTGCGGGCTCGGCTTCCGCAGGATGATAGCTCCCGGTTTCCCAAGATACAGAAGCATCCGCCTCTTTTTTTCCTTTGCCGGATGACGCAGAAGTGGACAACTGTTTTTTCATGGGTCCGGATAAGGCAGCAGCGGCCACTTCTTTTTTCCCGGTTTCAGAGGCTGAGGGAGCCGCATAAGTATCCCCGGCTGCATCTGCCGAAGCGGATGCATTGCTCTCGCCCGGCTCAAACCAGTCCGAAACCCGGCTGAAGGGCTCTGCGCTGTCATCCAGACTCCAGCCTACTTTGTCGGCAGCACTTGTCGCCAGCTTGTCGCAGCGCTCATTTTCCGGATGGTCGTCATGACCTTTTACCCATCTGAAGCTTATTTTGTGGGGGGCGATGGCATCGAGAAGCCGCGTCCACAGATCCTGGTTTTTGACAGGTGTTTTGGAGGCAGTGACCCAGCCGTTCTTTTTCCAGTTTGTAATCCAGTGTTTTTCAAAAGCGTCCACGACGTAGCGGGAATCCGAATAGATCAGGCCCTGGCAGGGCTCGCCCAGGCGTCCGATCTCTTCCAGAGCGGCAATGACACCCATGAGTTCCATGCGGTTGTTGGTTGTATGCGGGTATCCGCCGGAGAGCTCCTTCTCCAGGATCTTCCCCTCTGTATTTTTGATCCGGATGATCGCGCCGTATCCGCCGGGGCCGTCCGGATTTCCGCGGGCGGCGCCATCTGTAAAAATAATAACTTTCATAATTGTGTTCATGGGCATGTGCCCGTAAATATGTCTGCCTGCCTGACGCAATCACTGACCTGCATTTACTATCACTGACTTGCTCTGCTCAGCGGCAGGATGAAACTTTTATATGCTCTGCTGCCAGGTGCCGTCCGCGAGAAATCTGTCAGCGCGCGCCCTGGCCTGTTCGACGATGGATTTGTCATAGCCAAGGGCATTCAAAAGAGCGATGGCATTGCAGGATGTGGACGGTCCGGGCATGATCCTGTAGGAGAACCTGACATCTCCGTCCACGATCTCCTCGCTGAAATGGTAGTTGTCGTAGACATCTCCGAGAAGGCCGGTCAGTTCGAGATCATGTGTGGCCGCAAAGCAGAGGGTCTTCGTCCTTGCAAAGCAGCGCAGGATCTCTGCTGAAGCCGCGATCCTCTCCACAGTGTTGGTCCCGCGAAGGACCTCGTCGATACAGCACAGTACTGGATTGCAGGTCTCTGTGCCGGTCTGGGCTGTCCCGGGCCGGCTGTCTTCCGATGCCTCCAGAATCCTGCGCAGGGATTTGATCTCTACGATAAAGTAGCTCTCGCCGTCCTGCAGGCTGTCCCTGAGGGCCATGGAAGTAAAGATCCGGTAACAGGATCCCCGATAGCTCTTTGCAGGTGCAATGCCGACCGTCTGTGACAGGAGGGCGCAGAGAGCAGCCGCCTTCAGGAAAGTGGATTTTCCGGAGGCGTTTGAGCCGGTCAGCAGTATGGGGCGCACTGCCTCGATGCTGTTGCTGACTGGTTCGGCAAGCAGGGGATGATAGAGCTCCTGTACGGAAAAAGCCGCCTTGTCTTCCAGGCGGGGGACCGCATAAAAGGGAAGGGTCTCCCGCCAGGACACAATGCTGATCATGGCATCGATCCTTCCGGTGACCGTGAGAAGGGCGTCGATCTCTTCCTGCCTGCCCCGCAGCTGTGCCAGCATGCTGTTGAATTTGATCAGGTCCAGATGGAAAAGGATCCTGACATATTCCAGAATGAGTCCGAAAAGATCAGACTCACCCGCACTGCTGCCCAGGAAGAAGGAAGAGCCTCTGCGGAAAGAGGAAAAAGCCTTTAAGAGGGCCGGAATCTGTTCTGTCTCCTCTTTAAAAGGGGGACAGTTTTCCTTTTCCAGAGCACGGGCGCAGTCCAGAAGCCGCAGAATGTAATTGAACACCTGGTAATAGGGGGCGATCTGGCCCTTTTCCTTAAAATAGGTCACCAGGTTAAAAGCAAACACCGCGAGGAGAAGGATGATGCCGATCCCGGTGTGCACAAACATCAGGCCGAAGGCCGCAAAAGGCGCGGCGGCAGCGATATAGTGTTTGAGGTTGCTGCGGGTGCCCAGTGCCGATGTAAAATCGATATAATCATACAGGGAATAGCGTCCCGCATGTCCGAGCTCCGTGAGGATCTCCTGAAGCCGGATCCTCTCCTCTTCGTGGGCGCCTCCGCCAAACCATGCATATTGTTCCTGTGTAAAGGCAGGATCCTGAGCCTGCATGGAAGGACTGCGCAGAAGGTAGTAGAGATACTCCTCCCCCGAGGCGCTGCAGGTGCTGTCCATGACATGAAAGAGCTGGTCAAGATCCAGGTCATTCCATGTGATGTCATCGATCCCGAATCCATCTTTGTGGTGCAGAAAGTACTGCGGAACCTGGGCGTAGCGCTCCGGCTCCATCTTTTTTGAAGACGGTCTGCCGAAGCCTTCACGCAGTGAACGCAGCAATCTGCCGCGGGTCCTCTTCCGTTCCTGCATCCCCAAAAGCAGGGTGACGATCACAAACAGAACAAGGATCCCCGCCAGTGAAAATAAAGAATGATATTCTCCCATATTTTAAGTAATCCGTCTGCTTACGGCTCTATAGCAATGATCATTCCTCGACGATCTTCTCTACGACATGGTCTTTATCCTTGTATACATGCCATGCGGGGACCACGCCGCGGATCATGGAAAGAGGATAGATGTTGGTGTGGGGGCCGACAACGCTGCCGGGGTTGAGAACGGAATTGCAGCCGACATCCACCCAGTCGCCCAGAATGGCGCCGATCTTGCGCAGACCGGTCTCTGTATGTGTTCCGTCACAGTGGATCATGACGTTCTTCTTGTCCGCTTTGACATTGGATGTGATGGAGCCTGCACCCATGTGTGCGTGGAAGCCCAGAACACTGTCGCCGACATAGTTGTAGTGAGGGACCTCGACCTTGTTGAAGAGGATCACATTCTTGAGCTCAGTGGAGTTGCCGACGGTTGTACCTTTTCCGACGATGGCGCTGCCGCGGATGAAAGCGCACTGGCGGATGGTCGCATCCTCATCGATGATGCAGGGGCCGCCGATATAAGCGCTGTCAAAGACCGTGGCACTCTTTGCCACCCAGATATCCTCTCCCCTCTGCTCAAAGCGGTCTGCGGGAAGAGTCGGGCCGATCCTGCGGATAAAATCACTGATCATGGGAAGAACTTCCCAGGCATAGGTGGTTTCTCTGAAGAGTTCCGCCGCGATGGTTTCATTGAGATCAAAAATCTTCTCATTGGTAAAATCGTTGAGCTGCATAGGGTCCTCCTTAATTTGAATTCGTGCTTTTTGCGCCGGATTTTGTGCCGGACTTGCGGGACGAGCGCTTCCGTGTACCGCCCCCAGCGGATCCGGAAGCCGCCTTTTTTGAGGCCGTGCGCCTTTTCTTTGCCTGCGTTTTTTCCGGATACAGGGCCGCATCCTGCGCGTACTGCTGAATCAGGATCCGGTGGAAATCCGTATCCTTGATATAATTGGTCCTTCGTATAATAAAACTGTTGAGTTTTTCTGTATATTCCGCACTCGTCACACTGCCTTCCGCCACCTGGGTAAGTCCGAGCTCCCAGCTGGCCGTCAGCCGGGGGTCCAGCAGAGGCTTGAGGGCACAGCTGCAGGTGTCGAAGATCATTTCTCCGGTCTGTGACGGTGTGATGACCTGCGTCTTATTGTTGAGACGCAGATAATCGTTGTTGAACAGCTTTTTGAGGATCTCCGCGCGTGTGGCGCTGGTGCCGATCCCGCTGCCGCGGATCTGTTCACGAAGCTCCTCTTCTTCGATCAGCTGGCCCGCGTTTTCCATGGCCAGGATCATACTGCCTGAGGTATAGCGCTTGGGCGGTGCCGTTTCGCCTTCCCTGATGGAAAAAGGCCCTGCCTGGAGCCTGGTTCCTTTTCTGGCTGTCTTGAGGAATTCCGGCATGGCGGAGACATCCGCGGCCATTCCTTCTGCCGGGCTTTCCGTTTTTTTGGACTCTTTTTCTCCGGTCCTTGAGGGATCTTCCGGCAGACCGGTCTGTAAAGCACTGTCCTCCGGCCCGGTCTGTCCTTCCTGTCCTGACTGCGCGTCCTTTTTTCGGAAAAAGGAATATTCCAGCGCGTCGAGATATCCTCGTTCCACGCAGGTGCGCAGGGAAGCCGTGAAGGCTTCGGTGCGGATCCGCAGTGTCAGTGACACCCTGTCGTAGACAGCCGGCGGATAAAAGATGGCAATAAAGCGGCGTACGATCAGTTCATAGACATCCCTGGAACGTTTTGAGAGCGAAGGCAGAGCCTTGAGTCCCTCTCCGGTGGGGATGATGGCGTAGTGGTCCGTGACCGCCTTGTCGTTTGTGTAACGTGTTTTGCCGATCTTTTTCCAGGATCCGCTCTCCAATACCGGAACAAGAAGATCCCGGTACATCTGGATGGTCGAGATCCCGCGAAGGTTTTTGCCGATCTCTTTGGCGACCGCCGTCGTCAGGACACGCGCATCCGTGCGCGGATAGGTCGTCAGCTTTTTTTCATAAAGCTCCTGAGCGACGGCCAGCGTCTGGTCAGGACTGATCTTGAAAAAGCGAGAACAGTCATTCTGCAGTTCCGCCAGATTATAGAGAAGAGGCGGGTTTTTCTTTTCCTTTTTGCGCTGGATCTGTTCCAGCACGGCAGGAACACGGCTCTGTGCCGCTTCCGAAAAAACCTCTGCCGGAATGGAACTGCGGCTTCTCGCTGCCGCATCCAGAACAGACGGCAGGACCGCCGGATCCGCTTTCTCTTTACCGGGCTGGTCTGCGGCTAAAGTGTCTGCGTCTGTTTTGCCGGCTCCGCTTACAGCAGATAAGCCTGTTTCCGCTTTTCCGGTTTCTTTTTTTGCAAAAATGTCCGCTTCGGCTTTTCCGGCCAGGTAAAGGATCATCTTTTCCGCGTCTTCCCTGTGCAGAAAGCCGGTGTCCTTATAAAGACGGGGAGAGCCGAAGCAGATGGACTTGTCGTCCGCCTGCCACTGGGCAGTAAAGGAAGGGGAGCCTTCCGGCGCGCCCGCCTGGGTGATCACGGCCTGGATACGGAAAAAGGGGGTTTTAACAAAGGAGCGGATCTCCCGCTCCCGCCTGACCACCATGCCGAGGACACAGGTCATGACGCGGCCCACAGCGATGGTCGTATGTTCTGTTCCCAGTGCCCGGCTCATGGCATCGCTGTAGCGCAGGGTCAGGGCACGGGAAAAGTTGATGCCCATCAGGTAATCTTCCTGTGCGCGCAGATAGGCTGCTGCGCCCAGATTATCATAGGCCGAGGACGGCTTCGCCTCACGGATCCCGCGCAGGATCTCCTCCTCTGTCTGGGAATCAATCCAGACACGGAGCTCCTGCTTGCCCTTTACACCTGCCTGGGCTGCGACGAGTCGGTAGATATACTCTCCCTCACGCCCGGAGTCCGTGCAGATATAGATCTTGTCGACCTGGGGGTCTGTCAGGATGCGCTTTACGATGCCGAATTGCTTTTTTACACCGTCGATCACCTGATATTTGTATTTGGACGGAATGAAGGGGATCGTGGCCATGGACCACTTTTTGAGAGAGGCATCGTAGGCATCCGGGTAGGACATGGAAACAAGATGTCCCACGCACCAGGTGACGATGGCGTCCTCCGCCTCCATATATCCGTCTGCGCTGCGGAAGTTTTTGCCCAGCGCGGAGGCAAAGGCGCGCGCCACGCTGGGTTTCTCCGCTATATAAACTGTCTTCGTGTCGCACCTCCAGTTCCTGGCAGAACCGATGCAGTGTCCTTATCTGTGTCCAAATCTTACAGAAAAATCAAATTGTGACAAAGGAACCGTCCCTGCTGACAATGACAATGTTGTCAAAGGAACCGTCCCCCTGACAACTCTTATTTGCGGGTGATATAGCCGGTTGCCTTGAGGAGTTCTGCGCACAGAACGCCGCCGCCGGCAGCGCCGCGGATGGTGTTGTGGGAAAGGCCGACGAACTTCCAGTCAAAGAGGGTGTCGGGACGGAGTCTGCCGATGGAGACACCGAAGCCGTTCTCGTAATTGACATCCAGCTGGACCTGGGGACGATTGTCCTCATCCAGATACTGGATGAAATTCCTGGGTGCATTGGGAAGATCGAGTTCCTGAGGAGCTCCGCGGAAAGCGCGGAGTTTCTCAATCAGAAGCTCCTTTTCGACTTTCTTTCTGAATTTGACGAAAGCGGTCGCAGTGTGGCCGTAGAGAACAGGCACGCGGATGCACTGGCTGGTGATGGTCAGGCCTTCCGCGGGGCGGATCACACCGTTTTCGATGCTGCCGAAGACACGCAGAGGCTCGCGCTCACTCTTCTCTTCCTCGCCGCCGATATAGGGAATGATATTTCCTTCCATTTCGGGCCACTCGCGGAAAGTCTTGCCGGCACCGGAAATAGCCTGATAAGTGGAGACCAGTACCTCGTAAGGCTCGAATTCCTTCCAGGCAGCAAGTGCAGGGGTATAGCTCTGGATGGAGCAGTTGGGCTTTACTGCGATGAAGCCGCGGGAGGTGCCCAGGCGCTTTTTCTGGAACATGATGACATGTGCGTGGTCCGGATTGATCTCCGGGATGATCATGGGAACGTCGGGGGTCCAGCGGTGGGCGCTGTTATTGGACACGATGGGTGTCTCAGTCTTCGCGTACTCTTCCTCGATGGCCTTGATCTCGTCCTTGGACATATCGACGGCGCTGAAGCAGAAATCCACCTCGGATGCCACATCTTCTACGTCCTTGACATTCTTTACGACGATATTGCGGACAGACTCGGGCATGGGAACCTCGAGTTTCCAGCGTCCCTCTACACACTCGCCGTAAGTCTTGCCTGCACTGCGGGGGCTTGCCGCGATGGTTGTCACTTCAAACCAGGGGTGATTCTCCAGGAGGGCAATAAATCTCTGTCCCACCATTCCCGTGCCGCCGAGGATACCTACGCGTAATTTTTCACTCATTTCTTCCTTCTCCTTATATAAAATAATGCTATTTATGAAAAGCAAACTAATCGATATTGTCTTTATGCCATTTTTGTTTATCTACGTCAATACTTTTTTATGACATTGCTTTTTTATGACATAAGCATCTTTACCAGGGAGCTGCAGCTTTCAAAATCACTGTGCCTGAAGCCAGCTGCGGCAGGCGGCGATTTCTTCAGCCATGGCCGCTTCGCCGGGAGCGCCGGCAGTGAGTCTGCGGTTTACACAGGCACGGAGTGAAATCGCCTCAAAGACGTCTTCTTCGAACTGATCGGAAAATTTCTGAAGTTCTTCCAGTGTCAGTTCTTCAATGCCCTTTCCGGCATCGATGCAGTGGAGGACCAGGCGTCCGATAATGCCGTGGGCATCCCGGAAAGGAACGCCTTTGCCGACCAGATAATCCGCCGCGTCTGTCGCGTTGGTAAATCCGCGCATGGCACTCTTCTCCATGACATCCTTGTTGAATTTCATGGTGCTGAGCATGTCCGCGAAGAGAGGAATGCAGGCCAGGGCCGTGTCGATTGCGTCAAAGGCCGGCTCCTTGTCCTCCTGCATGTCCTTGTTGTAGGCAAGAGGAAGTCCCTTCATGGCGGTCAGAAGTGACATGAGGTCTCCGTAGACACGCCCTACCTTGCCGCGGACAAGTTCGCAGATATCAGGGTTCTTTTTCTGAGGCATAATGCTGCTGCCGGTGGAAAAAGCATCGTCCATTTCCACAAAGCGGTATTCGTTGGAGTTCCAGATGATGAGTTCCTCGGAAAAACGGGAAAGGTGCATCATCAAAATGGACAGATCCGAGAGAAACTCCAGCAGATAATCGCGGTCGGAGACACTGTCCATGGAGTTCCTTGTCGGGCAGTCGAAGCCAAGCTCTCTTGCGACAAAGGCGCGGTCCAGAGGATATGTGGTACCCGCCATTGCGCCTGCCCCCAGAGGGCACTCGTTCATGCGGACGCGGCAGTCGGCAAGCCTTGTGCAGTCCCTGCGCAGCATTTCAAAATAGGCGCCCAGATGATGGGCCAGGGTAGTGGGCTGTGCCTTCTGCAGATGGGTGAAGCCGGGCATGAAGGTGTCCGTATTTTTCTCCATCAGATCCAGGATCACTCCCAGAAGACGCAGGGTCTGTGTACGCACTTCCTCGACCGCACTCCTGGTATACAGACGCATATCAAGAGCAACCTGGTCATTGCGGCTGCGTCCGGTGTGCAGACGCTTGCCCGCGTCGCCGATCCGGTCGATGAGATTGGCCTCCACGAAGCTGTGTATATCTTCGTACTCGGAAGTGATCTCCATCTTACCGCACTCGATATCATCAAGGATCCCCTGCAGGCCTTTTACAATGGCTTCACAGTCTTCGGGGGTCAGGATGCCCTGTTTCCCAAGCATCCTGGCATGTACCATGCTGCCCTCTATATCCTGTCTGTACAGGCGCTTGTCAAATCCGATCGAATCGTTAAAGGCCTTCACTGCCTCATCTGTCTGCTTTGTAAACCTGCCGCCCCATAACTGCGCCATACTCTTCTCCTTTGTTACAATGATGTGCAATAATCCGGCTGCTTCCGGAAACAGCGATTGCAATATCGTTATCTGTTAAAAAAATATGCGCGGACATGCTCCACCCTCTCTCCGGTCATGCATATCCGCGCAACAAAGAGCTGGAAAAGGGACTCGAACCCTCGACCTACTGATTACGAATCAGTTGCGCTACCGACTGCGCTATTCCAGCATACCATACACACGCCTCCTATTCGGCAGGCGACTTATTCATTATATAGACTCAGTGCTGATTTGGCAAGAATCTTTTTAAAAATCTTTGAAAGTCCGCCGGCCGCCCGGCCGCTGGTTTACATGGGGTGTCGCCGGGGGTGTCGATGGGGACGGTTCCTTTGACACCAGGCGTATCACCTGGTGTCAAAGGAACCGTCCCCGTGACACCCCTGCCCGTCAGTTCACGTCGGCGACGACATCGGATACGGGGATCTTTTTGTCGATCAGGCCGTTTTCAAACATCCAGTCGATATTTTCCTGCCAGGTCTGTTCTGTCTGGGAAAGGAAAGGAGCATCCGCTGTCTCCATGAGAGGGATCAGAGTCTCGCAGGACTTTTTCTCCACAGTGGGAGAAAGCGGGAAGTTCTCTTCATTCTGATTGTTGAGCAGGATCTGGAGGCAGGCGTCGGGATCAGCCTGAAAATCATCAAATCCCTTTTCGCAGGCGCGCAGGAAGCCAGCCAGCACCTCCGGCTCGTCATTGATCATCTTATCGTTTGCCAGGAAGACGGCTTCATAATAGTTGGGGATCCCGTACTCATTGACAAGGAAATAGTTGACGTCAAAGCCTTCCTCTTCAAGCTGGGGCACTTCATGATTGACCAGGCAGCCGATCGTCGCATCGACCTGATCCGTGGTCATGGAGCTCATGAGCTCAAATCCGACGTTGACCAGATCCACGCTGTCAGGATCTTCGCCGTTTGCCTTCATCATGGCCCAGACCAGGGACTCGCTCAGCGCTGTTCCGGCGAAGCCGACCCTTTTGCCCACCAGGTCTTTGGGAGAGGTGATGTTCTTATCTGCGAGAGACAGGATCACGTTCAGGGGAGACTGGACAACAGCCCCGATGGATTTAATGCGGACGCCCTGGTTGGCCACTGCCTGGATAATGTCCTGCTGGTAATAGAGGCCGATCTCGGCTTTCCCGGCCGCCACCAGAGCGAGTGCATCATTTTCGTTGGCAGGGAAACGGATCTTGACATTCAGTCCCTCGTCTGCGAAATATCCGCGCTCGATCGCAGTATAAAGGAAGGCGTGCAGGGCATTGGGATACCAGTCAAGGACCACATTCATCTCCCTGAGCTCCCCTGAATCCGCCGCTTCCTGCTGGTCAGAATTTCCCGCTGCCGTGGAAGCGTCCGCCGCCCCTTCTGCAGTTTCTTCATTTAAGGAGGCAGCTCCCGTGCCCTGTCCGGCATTCCCTCCGCATCCAAGGCAAAGGACGCACATACACACGCACAGCACTGCAGCTGTCAGCACATTGATCAGGGACTTTTTTTGGTTTTTTCTTTTCACTTTAGCTATGACCTCCTGTTTGCAAATATATACGAATAAAACCACATGTGATGTACCTGTTATTTCCGGGTTACCGGTTATGGTACCTATTCATTCCTCCAGGTGATGACCCGCCTCTCAATGACAGAGACAACTGCCGCCAGCAGCATGGCCGCGATGGACAGCAGCAGGATCGGCGCGAAAACACCTGCTCCGTCCAGCTGGGTCATCATTCGGCGGCTGAAGTATCCAAGGCCGCTCTGGGCACCCAGCCACTCCCCGATCGCCGCTCCGATCACAGAGAGCGGGACGGCCATCTTCAGCGCCGAAAAAAAGTAGGGAAGTATGGCGGGGATTTTGAGTTTGAAAAACATCTGCCGGGTATCCGCCCCCATGCAGAACATAAGATCTTTCATCTCCGTCCTGACGGACCGAAAGCCGTCAAAGACTGTGATCGTGATCGGGAAAAAGGTTATCAGCACAGTGACAAGCACCTTGCTCCAGATCGTATAGCCGAACCAGAGAACAAAAAGGGGGGCAAGCGCTGTGGTAGGGATGGTCTGAGAGGCAATCACAAGCGGATACAGGGCTTTTTCCGCAACGGGACTGGCGTCCATCAGGATGGCAAGCGCCATTCCCAGCACGATGGAAATAATTAGTCCGATGGCCACCACCTGCATAGTGGCGGGAAGATGTGCAGTAAAAAGCGGCCCGCGCAGGTCCCAAAGCTTCTGTACAACCTGGATCGGCGAAGGCAGGATATAGGCTGCATCCATTCCCAGGGCAGCCATCTGCCAGAACATCAGGAAGGCAAAGACCAGTATCGCGGCAGGCAGATTTGCCCGGTTTGTATTTCCAGAAGACATTTCTCCTCCTCTATTTATACCCGTGATCTACCCCTTTATTCTTCCGCCCGAAGAGGCAGATCGATCACTGCATTTCTGAGCTTCCCGATCAGATCCTCCTTCATGTCCTGTATTTCTGGTTTTTTCAGGTCTTCGATCGATCGCGGCAGGCCGAGAGGTATCTCTACGGAAGTCAGGGAAGTGATGGGTGTTCTCTCCGCGACGAGCACGCGGCCTGACAGAAAAATAGCTTCTTCTACGTCATGCGTGATAAAAAGGACAGTTTTCTGCTCCCTCTCCCATTGCTCCAGAAGCCATTCACGCATCTCGATGCGGGTCAGATAATCCAGCGCCGAAAAAGGCTCGTCCAGAAGCAGCAGCCCGGCACCGGTCAGTAGCGTCCTGGCAAAGGCCGCGCGCTGGCGCATGCCTCCCGACAGTTCGGAGGGACGCTTGTCCCCTTTTCCGGCAAGTCCCACATCCTCCAGCGCTTTCTGCGCTCTCCTGTGCTGCTCCTCTTTGGAAATCCCTCCCTGAAGTTCCATGGGCAGACATAGGTTCTCTTCGACTGTCCTCCAGGGAAAAAGAAGATCCTGCTGAGGCATGTATCCGCAGACAGGAGCGTTTCCCACGGCCCTGCCATGAGTGCCCTTCCGGAAGTTCTCTTTCCCGGAAGCTGCCGGATTTTTTCCGGCGACCCTTGTCCCGGCCACGAGGATCTCTCCGTTTTCCGGTTCCAGCAGGCGGTTGATCAGTCTGAAGATGGTACTCTTTCCGCAGCCGGAAGCTCCAATGATAGAGATGAATTCGCCCCTGTTCACATGAAAATCCAGGTGGTTAATGATCGGTTTTTCTTCCTCAGGAAACTGAAAGACCACATCCTTAAAGTCCAGCATTTATGATTACCCCCGCATCTCCCATGCCATATCCCAGAAAGACATTTCATAGCGGGAACATATACGGAAGATCTCTTCCATATGACGGAGCTGCTGCTCATTCATATCCCGGCACAGGCGCTCAGTCAGCGCGATCAGCTCCTCATTCGCTTCATGATATTCCCCGCTGGCATAGCCGCTGACCCACTCACCGTAGAAGGGATGCCTGTCCGCCTCCGGATATTTATCCAGCATCCTGCGGGCAATATGCTCATAGCTCAGGGCGCAGGAAAGGATCGAAACCGCTATCTCCGCCGGTCCCTCTTCATAAGCCACCTGCAGCATGTAGGCAGTGTAGGAACGGTTGTCCAGAGCCGTCGGCGCGCTCTCCGCATCGGCAAGGCTGATTCCCAGGCGGGCCATATAGCCCCGGTGGATATCCATCTCGCCGTCCAGGATCTGCTTTACATAACCCGCAAACAGACGCATGCTGTCCAGATCTTTGGCCTTGGCCACACCAAGGGCGAATACCTTTGCGTATTCGATCAGATACAGATAATCCTGCACCATATAGAAGCGGAATTTCTCCTGGTCCAGGCTTCCGTCCGCAATCCCCTCTACAAAAGGATGCTCCAGATAGGCCTCCCAAAGGTCCCTGCTGCTATCCAGCAGACGCTGTGTCACTTTTCTCTGCTCACTCATTTCCTGCTCCTTTAAATTTCACAGCGGAATCTCAAAATCCGGATTCCGCTTCACAAAAAAAAGGTTCCTTCATCCGAAAGAACCTGCTGTTTCTGAACCGCCTTTGTGCTGAACGTATTTACGCTGAACGTATTTATGCACTGCATGTATACAACCGGCTTACAGATAAGTCTGTATCTGGATGTACTCGCTCGATTCCTACGCCGGCATTATCCGGATCAGGTTCCATGGTATCAGAGATCAATTACTCTGTCTCAGCCGGGACGACCCAGCCCCCAAAACGATAACCAAATTCTAATCCCTGGCCGGCAAACTGTCAACCTCAAAATAATGCCGGCGATCTTCAGCGCGCAGGCATCGTTACTGTACACGCCCTATCGAGGGCGTGTACAAGTAACGTTGCGAAAATCGCATTCCAATGCGCTGTGCGCGCGATTTTCGCCATTTAACTCGGGTTTTTCGCGAAAAGCGCGCGAAAAACACCTCGCGTTACAGGTGGGTCTGTACAGTAGCCAGGCATCGTGTAATGAAATTGTATCCTGCCGAAATCGAATCCCAGGGCGCATACACGCGCGTTTCGCCCTTTAGCCCGGGTTTTTGGCAGTTCTGTACAGTAAGTCCTTCCCGAAAGTCAGGAACATTTTCATTTAAGGCGTATTGCCTTTTTCATGGCAACGACTATAATTAGGTAGAATATTCGTTACTGTTCACGCCCTATCGAGGGCGTGACAGTAACTTGCGAAAATCCCATTCCAAATCGCTTACGCGATGGGATTTTCGCCGTTCAACTCGGGTTTTTCGCGAAAAACCCGCGAAAAACACCTCGAGTTTCAGGTGGGTCTGAACTGTAACGAATATTCCCAAGCGCTTTAACATAGAAAGGAGCCTGTTTTATGAACAACAATTATATTCTCAGCTGCTGCTCCACAGCCGATCTCTCAAAAGAACACTTCGAAGCAATCGGAGTCCACTATATTTGTTTTCACTATCAGTTGGACGGAAAGGAATATCCCGATGATCTGGGGCAGACCATCCCCTTTTCGGAATTCTATTCCCGTATGGCGGCAGGTGCATCAACAGCTACCTCCCAGGTCAATGTACAGGAATATAAAGATTATTTCGAAGGCTTTCTCAGGCAGGGCCTGGATATCCTGCATGTCTGTCTTTCCACCGGCATCAGCGGCACCTGCAATTCCGCGTGCATCGCGCGCGACCAGCTTCATTTGAAATATCCGAAGAGGAAGATCTATATTGTCGATTCACTGGGCGCTTCCTCCGGCTACGGACTTCTCATGGATAAACTGGCTGAATTGAAGGCTTCCCGCATGGATATTGACAGCCTCAATTCCTGGCTGCTGCAAAACCGCCTTCGAGTACATCACTGGTTTTTCTCAACGGACCTGACCTTCTATATCCGCGGCGGGCGTATTTCCAAAGCTTCAGGGGCGATCGGAACACTGCTGAACATCTGCCCTCTTCTCAACATGGATCATATGGGCCGCCTGACTCTCAGATACAAAATCCGCACCAAAAAGAAAGTGATCCGCGCCATCGTTGACAGGATGGAGGAGCACGCGGAGGACGGCAGATCCTACAGCGGAAAATGCTACATTTCCCAGTCGGCCTGCGAAGAGGATGCTCGTGAGGTCGCGCGTCTAGTCGAGGAGCGTTTCCCCAATCTCAACGGGAAAGTTGAGATCAATAATATCGGAACGACGATCGGAAGCCACACCGGCCCCGGCACAGTGGCGCTCTTCTTCTGGGGCGACAAGCGGACAAAATAAAAACCAGAAAAGTAAAGTAACGTAAAGAAAGAATCATCTTCAAGCATGAAGATTATACCATAACGCAGAGTAGACAGAAAAAAGCTGAATAGACAGAAAAAGAGCAGCTCCCTCCCGGTCAAAGAGGAGGACCTGCTCTTTTTTAATACATCAAATTAAATGGATAAAGAGTCCGCTGAGGAGCTTGGGCTCAAACCAGGTCGATTTGGGCGGCATCAGGCGGCCTGCATCGGCGACATCGAATAATTCTCCCAGAGAGGTGGGATGCATGAGGAAGGAGACGCCGTGCATGGCATCCGCCTTGTCCTGCAGTTCCTTTGTCCCGCGGATCCCGCCGACAAACTCTATGCGGGAATCCGTCTTGGGATCACCGATCCCGAGCACCGGGGCAAGGATGCAATCCTGCAGAATGGAGACATCGAGACCGGCAACAGGATCGTCGTTCCTGTATTCGGGACGGATCTTCAAAAGATACCAGCGGCCTTGCAGATACATTCCGATCTGGCCCTTGGCGGCTGGAATGGGTGCTGTCTGATCATTCTCAGGACGGATGATCTCACAGATCTTCTCTGTTTTTTCCAGGAAAGCATCCGCAGAGAGACCGTTGAGATCGTGGACGACCCGATTGTAATCCATGATCTTGAGTTCGTTCTCCGGAAAGAGCACGGAGAGGAAGTAGTTGAACTCCTCTTCTCCTGTATATCCGGGATTTTCCTCCCTGCGCATTTTTCCTACACGGACAGCGGATGCGCAGCGGTGATGCCCGTCCGCGATATAAATGCTGTCAATGCCGGCAAATGCATCGCGGATCTTTTCACAGTCCGAAGGATCGGAAATGATCCAGACACGATTGCGGATATTGCCGTCGGAAACAAAATCACAGGCGGGAATGCCGGCAGCTGCCTTCTTTACAACCTCATCGATGCAGGCATTCTGGCGATAACAGAGAAAGATGGGGCCGGTCTGGGCGCTGCAGGCGTCGACGTGGCAGATCCTGTCCTTCTCCTTGTCCGCTCTGGTATTCTCATGCTTTTTGATCACGCCCGCATCATAATCGTCGATGGAGGAGCAGGCAACAATGCCTGTCTGCGTGCGCCCGTCCATGGTCTGGGCATAAACATAGTAGCAGGGAGCTGTGTCCTGGACAAAGCGTCCCTGACGGATCCAGTCCCTGAGCAGATCACGGGCATGCTCGTAGACGCGCTCGTCATAAATGTCCATCTCGGGAGGCATGGACGTCTCCGCACGGTCAATGGCGAGGAAGGATCCCGGGTGGGAAGCCACATATTCACGGGCTTCCGTCCGCGAATATACATCATAGGGCAATGCGGCAATCTCGGATTCCAGGCCGGCTGCAGGTCTGCAGGCACAAAAAGGTCGAATGTCAGCCATGTGTGTGTAGTATCCTCCAAAACAATTCGTAGATCAGTATAGCTGTATGATCGGGTCTTATTTGATCACGCGTACACGATACACGCCGTCGACCCTTCCCAGTTCTCTGATCACATCATCTGAAGCCTTTGTATCGGTATCGATCAGGGTGTAGGCAACATCTCCGCGGGATTTGTTGGACATCTCGGCGATGTTGACAGCCTCGGCGCCCATGATCCTGGTGAAGTTGGTGATCATATTGGCCTGATTCTTGTGGAAGATGCCGATCCTGCCCACGCTCTGGCAGACACCCATATTGCAGCGGGGGTAATTGACGCTGTTATTGATATTGCCGTTCTCCAGATAGTCGCGCATCTCGTTGACCGCCATCTTTGCGCAGTTGATCTCGGACTCCTCAGTGGAGGCGCCCAGGTGGGGTGTCGTGATGCATCCGCGCTTTCCTGCAACGGTGGGGTTGGGGAAGTCAGAGACATAGCGGCGGATCTTGCCTTCGTCGATCGCCTCGACGACGGCTTTTTCATCCACGAGAAGATCGCGTGCCATGTTGATGAGGACAACACCCTGCTTCATCTGGCTGATCGCCTCAGCATTGATCATGCCGCGGGTGGAATCCAGGAGCGGAACGTGGATGGTGATGTAATCACACATGGAATAAATATCCTCGATCCGGAGAACATGAGTGATCTTTCTGCTCAGATGCCATGCGGAGTCAACAGAGACATAGGGATCGTAGCCATATACATCCATGCCGAGATTGACGGCGGCATTGGCAACACGGACACCGATGGCGCCCAGGCCGATAATACCGATCTTCTTTCCCTCCAGCTCGATACCGGCAAACTGTTTTTTCTCCTTTTCCGCTGTTTTGGCGATATCAGGATTATTCCAGTTTGCCCGGACCCAGTCGACGCCCTCGACGATGTCGCGGGAGGCGAGCAGCATGCCTGCAAAGACAAGCTCCTTGACGCCGTTGGCATTGGCACCGGGGGTGTTAAATACCACGATTCCCTTTTCCGCACAGCGCTGCAGGGGGATATTGTTGACGCCTGCGCCGGCGCGCGCGATTGCAAGCAGGTTGTCGGAGAACTCCATGTCGTGCATGGCGGCGCTTCGGACCAGAATGCCCTCTGCATCATTGATATCGTCTACCTGCTCGTATTTGGAAGTGAAGTTCTTGAGTCCGATGGGGGAAATATTGTTAAGGCAGTGAAATTTATACATTTTGATTTCTCGCTATTTTTACAATTCAATCAACTGTTCATTACGACCAGTATTGAGTGATACAAAATGGGCGGGCAGCTGTGGGCAGTTACGCTCCGGCCAATCCAATGACTCATTCTGCGGGGTGTTTTGCTTCAAAATCCTTCATGAAAGCGACCAGCTTTTCAACACCCTCATAGGGCATTGCGTTGTAGATGCTGGCACGCATGCCGCCGACAGAGCGATGGCCCTTCAGGCTCACCAGGCCTTCTGCCTCCGCTTCCTTGACGAACTGTGCTTCCAGGTCCTTGTCGCCGATGACGAAGGGGACGTTCATGAGGGAACGGTCCTCCTTGCGGACTGTACCCTTGAAGAGTTTGCTCTCATCCAGGTAATCATAGAGGAGCTTTGCCTTCTTCTCGTTGCGCTCTTTCATGACTTCAAGGCCGCCCATCTTCTTGATCCATTTGAATACCTTGCCGCAGATATAGATACCGTAGGCGGGAGGGGTATTGAAGAGGGAATCGTTGTCAGCCTGGGTCTTCCACTTGAGCATGGTAGGTGTTCCCGGGACCACATCGTCGCGGATCAGGTCTTCGCGGATGATCGCGATCACAACGCCTGCGGGTCCGATGTTCTTCTGAACACCGCCGTACATAACAGCGTACTTGGAGACATCAACAGGCTCGGAGAGGAAGCAGGAGGAAACATCTGCCACAAGATCGTGTCCCTTGGTATTGGGAAGCTCATGGAACTTGGTCCCGTAAATGGTATTGTTCTCGCAGATATAGACATAATCAGCCTCTTCGGGAATGTCCAGGTCGGAGCAGTCCGGAATATAGCTGTAGGTCTTGTCTTCGGAAGAAGCGACTGCGATGGCATCTCCATACTTTCTGGCTTCCTGGTATGCTTTTTTTGCCCACTGGCCTGTGATGACATAAGCGGCGACATGGTTGCGCATGAGGTTCATGGGAACTGCCGCAAACTGAGTCCAGGCACCGCCCTGCAGGAACAGGACCTTGTAGTTGTCAGGAATATTGAGGATCTCGCGGAGGTCTGCCTCGGCTTCTTTGATGATTCCGTCGAAGATTTTACCGCGGTGGCTCATCTCCATGACGGACATCCCGCTCCCCTTGTAGTTGAGCATTTCATCGGCTGCTTCACGAAGGACTTCCTCCGGAAGAACGGCGGGGCCTGCGGAAAAATTGTAAACTCTATCCATTGTTGTTGTGTTCCTCCTGTATATCTGTCGTTACTTATTTCATCATATCCTTCTCGTCAAAGGCCTCTTCAATGGAAGCTCCGGGGGAGACCATGGGGAAGACCTTGTCATCCTCATCGATGACGCAGTTGACAAGGATAGGCTCTGTCGAGGCGATTGCTTCTTTGAGAGCAGGTTCCAGCTCAGAAAGGCTTGTGACATTGATGGCGCGGCAGCCCAGGCCTTCGGCGACCTTGCAGTAGTCGACCTTGTCCTCGATGATGGTGGCGCTGTAACGGGCTCCGTAATAGAGGGTCTGCCACTGGCGGACCATACCGAGCACGTGGTTGTCAATGACGATCGCAATGATCGGGATATTGTAGCGGCTGGCTGTGGCCAGTTCATTCATATTCATGCGGAAGCATCCGTCGCCGCCGATATTGATGACCGTGCGGTCTGGATGGGCGATCTTTGCGCCGATCGCTGCTCCGATTCCGTATCCCATGGTACCCAGACCGCCGGAAGAGATCAGGGTGCGGGGCCTTGTGTAGGTGTAATACTGGGCCGCCCACATCTGGTGCTGTCCGACGTCCGTTGTGATGATGGCATTGCCTTCCGTCAGCTCATCCAGCTTCTGGATGATGGCAGGGCAGGTGAGCTTCTTGTGATCGTAGTTGAGCGGATAGGACGCCTTGAGCTGGGATGTATATTTGAGCCAGTCGGGATGCGACTGCTGAGTGAGCTTTTCGTTGATCTTCTCGAGCACCTCTTTGAGATCGCCGATCACGGAGAAATCAACCTTGATATTCTTGTTGATCTCTGCAGGATCTACATCGATATGCAGAATCTTTGCCCCGGAGGCAAATGTCTTGGCATTGCCGATGACACGGTCCGAAAAACGCGCGCCGAGGGCGATCAGAAGGTCGCAGCGGCTGACGCCCAGGTTGGATGCCTTGGTACCGTGCATACCGATCATGCCCGTATAACGGGAATCTGTGCCGTTAAAAGCGCCTTTGCCCATCAGGGTATCGCAGACAGGGGCATCGATCTTGTCGACAAAGGTCCTGAGCTCATCGGATGCGCCGGAGATCACTGCTCCTCCGCCGACCATGACAAAGGGCTTTTTGGAGGCATTGATCATGCTGATGACCTGGTCGATCTCCGCATCTTTAATGGGGCGCTTCTTGACCGGAAGATAGCGGTCAGGGACAACAGGCTCATATTCGCACTCCGCACCGGTGACGTCCTTGGGCACGTCTACCAGGACGGGTCCGGGCCGGCCTGTGCGGGCGATGGCAAAGGCGTAGCGGATGGTCTGTGCCAGGTCATTGACATCCTTGACGATCCAGCTGTGCTTGGTGACAGGCATGGCGATGCCGTTGATATCGACCTCCTGGAAGGAGTCCTTGCCCAGAAGAGGCAGGGTCACATTGCAGGTGATGGCGACCATGGGAACACTGTCCATATAGGCCGTGGCGATGCCGGTGACCAGATTGGTCGCACCGGGGCCGCTGGTTGCCAGGCAGACACCAACCTTGCCGGTGGCACGCGCGTAGCCGTCCGCCGCATGAGAGGCACCCTGCTCGTGGGATGTCAGATAATGATGGATCTTGTCGCTTTTTTTATAAAGGGAATCATATACATTCAGGATCGCACCGCCGGGATAGCCGAACACGGTATCTACGCCCTGCTCGAGCAGGCATTCGACGATGATATCCGCACCTGTTAATTTCATTACTGCTCCTTTCCGTTTACGAAAAAGGATTCACGTAAAGACAGCTTTTCTCTCCTCTTTCGTAAAATCTTTCCCGGAATCCCGATTTATTCCTCGGGGAGCTCCAGGACTGCACCGCGGTTGCCGCTGGTGACCAGTGCGGCATAACGATGAAGGTATCCGTCTTTGACCTTGGGCTCACGGGGCTGCCATTTGGCGCGGCGTGCTGCGAGCTCTTCGTCGCTGACCTTCATCTCCAGCTTATTGGCGGGGATATCGATCGAGATGATATCTCCTTCTTCTACCAGAGCGATGGGGCCGCCGACTGCCGCCTCGGGAGAGACGTGGCCGATGGAAGCACCGCGGGAAGCGCCGGAGAAACGTCCGTCTGTGATCAGGGCGACAGTGGAATCAAGTCCCATTCCTGCAATGGCGGAAGTAGGATTGAGCATCTCACGCATGCCGGGGCCGCCCTTGGGTCCCTCATAGCGGATGACGACGACGTCGCCGGGATTGATCTTTCCGCCGGTGATGGCTGCAATGGCATCTTCCTCGCAGTCAAAGACGCGGGCGGGGCCTTCGTGGACCATCATCTCGGGCAGAACTGCGCTGCGCTTAACGATGCCGGTATCGGGGGCCAGGTTGCCCTTGAGGACTGCGATGCCGCCGTTGGGCATGTAGGGATTTTCGATGGGGCGGATGACTTCGGGATCCAGGTTGACACAGCCCTTGATATTCTCGCGCATGGTCTTGCCGGAGACAGTCATCAGGTCGAGATTCAGAAGTCCCTTCTTGTCCAGCTCATTCATGACGGCATAGATACCGCCGGCCTCGTTGAGGTCTTCCATGTAGGTGGGGCCTGCAGGAGCCAGGTGGCAGAGGTTGGGAGTCCTGTCTGATACTTCGTTGGCGATCTCCATGTTGATCTCAACGCCTGCCTCATGGGCAATGGCGGGAAGATGCAGCATGGTATTGGTGGAGCATCCGAGCGCCATGTCCATAGCCAGGGCGTTCATGAAAGCGTCCTTAGTCATGATGTCGCGGGGACGAATATCTTTTTCAACAAGCTCCATGATCTTCATGCCGGCGTGCTTGGCAAGACGGATGCGGGCGGAGTAGACAGCCGGGATCGTGCCGTTGCCCTGAAGGCCCATGCCGATGGCCTCTGTCAGGCAGTTCATGGAGTTGGCAGTATACATGCCGGAGCAGGAACCGCATGTGGGACAGACCTTCTCCTCATACTCACGGAGCTTCTCTTCTGTCATTGTGCCTGCGGCAACGGAACCGACTGCTTCAAAAATGGAGGAAAGACTGCGCTTCCTGCCGTCAATGCGGCCGGCCATCATGGGACCGCCAGAAACAAAGATGGTGGGAACGTTGACTCTTGCGGCCGCCATCAGCAGGCCGGGAACGTTCTTGTCGCAGTTGGGGATCATGACGAGGCCGTCAAAACCGTGGGCCTTGGCCATACACTCAGTGGAATCCGCGATCAGGTCACGGGTGACAAGAGAATACTTCATGCCGATATGGCCCATGGCAATACCGTCACAGACCGCGATCGCGGGGAACATGACCGGCATGCCGCCTGCCATGGCGACACCCATCTTGACTGCCTGGGCAATCTTGTCCAGATTCATATGACCGGGAACGATCTCGTTGTAGGAACAGACGATACCGATCATGGGACGTCTTCTCTCTTCCTCAGTGTAGCCGAGAGCATTGAACAGACTCCTGTGGGGAGCTGTAGAGACACCTTTTTTGACAGAATCACTCTTCATAATTTACCTCGATTCTTGATAACTCACGTCTCTGAACCATATAAATAAATATACAATTCAAAATATTTTCCATCCCGAAAGCCGGTAAACATTCTTTTCCGGCTTCAGGAAACATTTAACCGGTTTGATAATGTACATCGATACATCAACACATTGCATCATTAAAGCGCAGGCATGTACCAAAATACACGCCTGCACGTTCCTCTGACAAATTTTTCAATTTTGAGGCATTGTTTGCGATTACATACACCGGTCAGAGCCTGATATCCTTTATTATTCGCTCTTCTCTTCTGCATCCTCGGGCTTCTCAATCTGAACGATCGCGCCGCGCTGCATGGGGATACGGCAGTTCTTGTTATAACCGAACTCTACAATGACTGTATCAGCATTGATATCAATGACTACGCCGTAAAAACCAGCAGTGGTAAGGACTGTATCACCTACAGCCAGGGTTGCCAGCATAGCAGCTTTTTCCTTCTCCTGCTTTCTCTGGGGGCGAATCATAAAGAAGTACAGCAGGCCGAAGATAACTACCATATAGGCGATTGTCGAAAAACCGGCCATACCTGCAGAGCTCAGCATCATTCCATTCATGTTTAATAAACCTCCATCTTGATTAATTCAAAATAATGACGTCTTTTTTTCGTCATTGCACTCTATAATACAACAAACATACCAGTATTTACAACACTTTTCTTTTATCCGGAATTCATTCGGAATGCAATCGTTACTGTACACGCCCTATCGAGGGCGTGTACAAGTAACGTTGCGAAAATCGCATTCCAATGCGCTGTGCGCGCGATTTTCGCCGTTTAACTCGGGT